>CAYPAW010000123.1:0-7410 GCA_964408795.1 uncultured Mariniphaga sp. | reverse complement strand
CTCAGGTTAACCCCGACTTAGATGAGGTTAAACTTTTGAAGAAAGTTTTACTGAATCTTCGTCGCTGTCGGAGACAGGAATAATTCATGAATTATTCGGATTAGAATAAAATATTGTAATTTTACTTGTTTCCAATCCATTAACCTTAAAAATTACACCCATGATCCGTCGTTTAATAACCATCCTTATCGGGGCGTTTCTTCCGGTTTTCTGCTCACAGGCTCAAAACCTGTTCAGTGTGGAAGCCTATGAATCCTTCCGTACTTCTGTTTCTGATTTATCGTATACGCAGCTGCAGGAGAAGTATTCTCTTGCTAACAGCCCTTATTACAAAGGATTTGAGATCTTTTCCGGAACAGAACCAACCGGATATCTCGATTCGGTTATTCTAAAACTAAACCTTACGGAAGGGGAACTTCACCTCCTGGAACAAAACCGTTTCTTCGTTACCGAAAGGCTTTCGTATAATAGTTTCGGGCACGCATTTCATACGGTTTACGCACACGATCTGCCGGTTTTTATTTCCACCGATGCAATACTCCATGCCCTTCACCGGTCGTATGATGAAATATTAAAAACCATGGAGCAGGAAGTGATGCGGGTCAATCTGGAAATTTTCCTCGGGAACCTATATGCATCCTTTTCCAAACTGGAAGAGCGGTATAGCCACGAAGATGAACTCTTTCAGCCGTTGCAGGATGCAGGTCTCTATATAAGCATGGCCTATTCATTGATGAAAGGAGAGCTACAACCCGGTTTGGCAGGATGCGGAAATCTGTTACAGGAAGTATGGGAGGCTGTACAAAGTGAAAAAATGACGGAAATGGCCTTATTTGCTCAACATACGCGAAAGCTGGATTTCAGCCAGTTTACGGTCAGAGGCCATTATGTACATACCCAGGACGATATCTGGCGGGGCTACCCATCGCTGGAACCTTACTTCAGAGCCATGATGTGGCTGGGACGCATTGATTTTTTCCTGACCCCTCCCCCGCTAAACCCCTGGGAAGAACCATGGAGTGAAGAGGATATCCTTCGCATGAATCTCACGGCCTTTATGATCAACGAACTTTTCATGGAATCTGCAGAGTTGGATAAATTCCTTCAAAACGAACAGATCATCGATTACCTGGTTGGCGAGAGCGACAATATTCAACCTTCAGCGTATCAGGAAGTGCTCAATTCCCTTTCCATTCATTCCGCCATACAGTTGCTGGATGAATCAACCTATGCCAGCTATCGGTCGGCGCTTTCCGGGAATCCCGCATACAAGCAAAAAATACTGAGTACTTTCTTTTTCATGGACCCTTATGCCGACACACCCGATGAGTTACCCATTTCATATCGTTTGTCCGGGCAACGTTTCATCATCGATTCATACATCCTGGGAAATGTGGTTTACGACCGGATTATCTACAAAGGAGAGAAAGTGTGGCGTCCGATGCCGCATCCTTTTGATGCCCTTTTTGCGTTGGGAAACAATGACGTTTTGCCTTTGCTTGAAGAAGAATTCCAGGCCTGCCCCTATGCCGGTCAATTGGCCAATTTACGATATCTAGTTGATTCAAAGGAAGATGCATTTTGGGAAGGAAGCCTTTATAATGTCTGGTTGCAATCCATCCGGGAACTGAATCCTTCCCGGTATGTTGATGGAATGCCCCTGTTCATGAAGAGTGCCGCCTGGCACCAGGAAAAAATGAACACTCAACTGGCCGGATGGTCCCAGTTGAGACACGACAATCTGTTGTATGCCAAGCAATCCTATACCGGCGGAACCGCTTGTTCTTTTCCCTATTCCTATGTGGAACCTTTCCCCGATTTTTACGGCAGCATTCAGAAATTTGCTCTGCAGGCAAAAGACTTTTTCGGGCAGCTTCCCCTCTATGATACCCGCCTCTCCGGTGTCGTCTCCTTCTTTGAAAGATTTGCGGAAGTGACCGGTAAACTGGAAGTACTGGCCCGGAAAGAAATATCCGGGGAACCCTTTTCAAACGAAGAAGCAAAATGGCTTCAAACCATGTTGTTCCCGGATGGGGAAAGCGGAAAACCTCCCTTTACAGGCTGGTATTCCGACCTGTTTTTCAATACCTGGCATGCTTCGGAAAATGATTATACGGTAGTTGATATTCATACCCAGCCTACCGATCAACCGGGAAATGTGGTGGGAAAAGTTTTGCACGCCGGTACCGGCAGGGTCAACCTGGGTGTATTCATAGCGGAGAATCCCGAAAATCAGAAACCCATGGCTTATGTCGGGCCGGTACTATCGTATTATCAGGATATTACCAATAACTTCAAACGGTTAACCGACCAGGAATGGACCGACAGGGTGTGGCAAAAAAAATTACCTGAAAGGCCCGAATGGACCAATATTTACCTTGCCGGTGAAACAGGCGAAATCAAAAAAGCCGGTCCGGAGCTGTCCTCTGTTGTCTATACTGCAACCGGAGACGATCCCGTGAATCCGGGTGGATCTGTTGAACTGTCGGTATTTCCCAATCCTTTTACCCAAAAACTCACCCTTCGGATCCGGTTAACCAATGACCATGAAATAACCTTCCGGCTGCTTGATGCAACCGGTGCAGTAATCCATGCCATACCCCGGAGGAAGTACCTGCCCGGACTGAATCAAGTAGCCATGAATGGAGCCAATCTTGCGCCGGGAATATACTTCATAACAGCAGAAATGGAAACAGGCCACAGAATGGCCTTAAAGATCATAAAGAAATAGGTTCCCCCTTACGGAGAAACCTATTTCTAAACATCGTGTCCTGTAAAAATTAGTTGTGCACGTGTACATCCATTTGCGGAAAGGGAATGTTCAGGCCTTCTTTTTCAAAGGTTTTGTAAACCTGCTCGATCAAATCGAAATGGATTCCCCAGTAATCCGAAGCATTGGCCCAGACTCTGACAACCAGGTTCACCGAACTGTCGGCCAGCTCTGCAACAGCAACAAAAGGAGCCGGATTTTTCAAAATCCGTTCATCGGCATCAATCAAATGCATAAGAACTTCTTTCGCCTTATCCACATCGTCGCCGTAGCCTATCCCAAACGAAAAATCTACTCTTCGCTGTGGTTCTGTGGAATAATTGACCATGGAGCCGGTAGCCAATCCTCCGTTGGGAATGATAATGGTTTTATTGTCCGGAGTTTTCAGTATGGTGTTGAAAATCTGGATCTCACTAACACTTCCGGAATATCCCTGGGCATCAATATAATCCCCTGCCTTGAAGGGCTTAAAGAGCAAAATCATCACCCCCCCGGCAAAATTCTGTAAGGTCCCCGACAAGGCCAGACCAATAGCCAGACCAACCGCACCAAGAATGGCAATGAACGAGGTCATCTCCACCCCAACCATCCCAATAACGCTAATAAACAACAACAGCTTTAGGGTAATACCCACCAGACTGTTGGTGAAACCTCGCAGCGAAGGTTCCATGTGGCTCTTCTCAAGTTTCTTTCGAATACCCCTCTTGATAAGACCAATGATCCATAAACCGACAAGCAGCGTAATCAGGGCCCCAACAAGTCTTGGCCCGTAAGACGTTATAAATTCATATAACTTCTCCATTAATAGTGATACATTTTCCATAGTATTTTATTGTTGATTCTTTTTCAAAATACAAAAGAAACAACAATAAAAAAAGGATTTCCTCCGAAATCCTTTTTTATCAGGCTGAATATTTCAGGATCGTTAAGGTATCATTGATACGCTCCATCCTATTCAACTCATTATCATCCAAGTGAATTTTAAAGATGTGTTCCAGGTAATAGGTAAAAACCAACCAATCGGTATGATCGAATGCCAGATCCTTGCTGTAAGAAGCATCCGGATCAATATCCTGCTTTTGCACTCCTGTCTTCCTCAGAACCCGGTATAGATTCCTCCGGATCGTTTTGTTTTCCATTTTCTCTTATTCAAATTGTTCTTTCAATACAGCATCCAGTGTCACTTGTACCGTCTCAATCCATCGGGATTGAAACGTATTCCACCTGTTTCTCTACTACGTCTGTATCGATCTTTTGTCAAGCGGCTGCAAAAATACACAATTTAACAATCGAATAAACGATTATTTTATTCAAATATAATAAAATTCCAACATAAGTCTCTATATTTAACACTTATTAACCCCTCAAAATCTATGAGTTATCAATGTTGATTGGGGTAATTACCTTTTATCTGTCTTTACGAATGGCTTCAGCCCACTCCTTTTTTAAGCAGCTGTACACTTCAAGGTTCAGGTATTTGTTCTTGTGTTTTTCCCCTTCTCTTTCGATTCCCTCGAAACAAAAGTTCAGTTTTTTAGGGATTGCTGAACTGGCGGAGTTCCCTATTGCCACTTTAATCTGAATGCGGTTCATGCTTAGGTTACGGAAAGCAAAATCCATCAGTTTTTTAACCGATCGAATCATGATTCCCCTGCCCTGGAATTTTTCGATTAACCAGTAACCCAGTTCTGTTTTTGTATTGATGCAATCGGTATCCTTAAAACCGATAAGCCCTGCAAATTCACCTTTGAACCATATCAGGTACACTTCATCCCGTTCACCGGAAGGTTTTTTAATAACCGATTGGATGAAAGCCCGGGTATCGGATACGTTGCTTGTCTGATCCACAAAAGGAAGCCACTTCCGCAAGAAAGAACGGTTTTGGTCAATGGCTGAAAAAATCGTATCGGCATAAATTAATTGAATGGATTCCAGTTGAATGGTATCGTCAATAGGCAGGTATTCCATAGTTGTAGCGTAATGAATCGATAAATATATAATTTAAACGTCTTGTGCGGTGTAATTTATTAAATATATTTGGGTTTCATAAAAAAACCATACCTACGTGAAAACATTGCTTTCAATTCTTTGGATTTCGGTAATGGCTGTTTTTTTTTCAGCTGCCTCCGGACAAGAAAGGACCCGGGTTCTAATCACAACGCCCTATGGAGATATGACGGTTGAGTTGTACAATGAAACGCCTCTTCACCGGGACAATTTCCTCCGGTTAGCGAAAGAAGGTTTTTACGACGGACTGTTGTTTCACCGGGTCATCAATCATTTCATGATCCAGGGGGGAGATCCCGATTCCCGGGGGGCAGCCCGCGGTCAAAGACTGGGAGGGGGTGGTCCCGGATACCAGATACCAGCCGAAATCCATCCGGAACTGTATCATAAAAAGGGAGCCCTGGCAGCAGCCCGGCAGGGTGATCAGACAAATCCGGAGAAGAAATCCAGCGGCTCCCAGTTCTATATCATCCATGGCACGGTCTATAGACCGGGACAAATCGATACCATGGAAATGAAAACAAATACGGCTTTGCTGCAAACAATCACCCGTTCTTATTTTAATCAGGCTCAGGATGAATTGCAGAAATTCAGAGATGCCAATGATGAACAGGGTTTTATGAAACGTGTAGAAGCGTTGCGTACCCTGGCTGATTCCACTCTCCGGGCATCCGGAAAATGGACTATCCCTGAAAACAGAAGGAAGGAGTATACCACACTGGGAGGATATCCATCTCTGGATGGTTCCTATACGGTTTTCGGACAGGTGGTGGAAGGCCTGGAGGTAATTGAAAAGATCGCAGCGGTCAAAACCGACCGTTACGACCGGCCGGTAGAAGATGTGGTTATGAAAATAAAGGTGATAGAATAAAAAATGAAGTTCCGAAATCTGATCATTCCATTTTTTTTTTGTTTGTCTCGTGTGTAAGTCACACCAAACAAAAAGAGGGAACCTCCCATGCAGCCCCACAAGAACAGCAACCGGCTGGTGATTCCCGGGAATGGATCGAGGTAGCTTCATCTATTGCAAAGGTTGTTTCATACGATGGGGAACGAATCCTTGAATCAGGTCGTGGGTTTTTTGTTGCGGAAGATTTACTGGTAACCAAATATTCACTCATTGAAAACGCAGACAACGTCCAGATCACCCCTTTGGATGAAAACAAAAGCTACAAGGCAATCCGCTATGTTGCTTTCAACCGGATCAATGAACTGATTATCCTGAAGGTGGAAAGCGTGTCTAAAAAGCCTGTTCCCCTGTTTCAGGGCCAAGTGCCCATGTCGGCAAAAACCTTCTATATCACGCGGCCAACCGGGAATACCATACCCCTACACACCGGTAAAGTATTGAACTATTCCAATGTAAAGGGAAACATGCTGTACAAGGTAACCAACTCCCTGCGTTCATCCCTTTACGGCACCCCCCTGTTTGTATCCAATAAAAAAGCAATCGGGATCGGCTATGCTGAAACCGTGGACTATGAACGCCAGAGTCTGGTGATCCCGGCCCGGTATATCTCCGAAATGCTCGAAAAAAAGGAATCCCCAAAACTGCTGGATAACCTGAAGATCTCAGGAAACAATGCTGTTTCAGAAGCCAACAGCCGGATCAAAGGATTGCTGATTGAGACCGATAGGGGAAACATCACCATCCGGCTTTTCAATGAAACCCCGGCTTACCGCGATAATTTTATCCGGCTAACCCGCGAAGGGTATTACGACAGTCTGCTGATCCACCGGGTAATCAAAGGTTTCGGAATTCAGAGTGGCGCTGCCGACACCCGGTATGCCACCCGGGACGACGTAGTGGGCTGGAAAGGGCCCGGCTATACCATCCCGGCACACATTGTCCCCTCCTATTTCCATAAAAGAGGAATGATCGGTTCACCCCGGAAACCAGATACCCGAAATTCCAAACACCGGTCCGACGGATCGCAATTTTATATTGTTTCGGGTAGACGTTATACCGACTCAGAACTGAATGACCTCGAAACCGAAAACAGGTATACCTTCTCCGCTGAACAACGCCGGGTGTATAAAACCATCGGCGGAGCCCCCCACCTCGATGGCAGCTATACCCTGTTTGGCGAAGTCACCTCGGGAATGGCCATTGTAGACCATCTGTCAAAAGTTGAGGTGGACAGGAACTGGCGCCCGCTGGAAGATATCCGAATCAAAAAAATTACGATTATTGAATAAAAAATCCCGGATCTTCCGTTTATCTTTTGCCATCGGTAGTATACATTGTGTGAATGTATTTCTTTTATCCTATTTTAACACCCCCCTCGTTAACCGGCGGATTTTTATGGATACCATGCTTTCCTTTCCCATGTAAAACATAATGTTCTATAACACAACTTAGAGATTTTCTATTTAATCCCGATTTTTGTATTTTTATATCTTGTGTTTAATCCTTGTAAACAACACCAATGAGATTAACTCCGGACATAAGCATTTTTCAAAATATTATAACATACATTGTTGTAACTTTATTGAAGGAGACGGGTTCCCCACAATGTCTCTGTAAAACTTCATTTACTGCTTTGATATTCACCGGGGGGGGGGGGGGAGGAAAATATAAATTAGAACCCCGTTTTAGTTTTTTTTTTGTTGTAAAATAAAAAAAAAAACCC
>CAYPAW010000122.1:0-15467 GCA_964408795.1 uncultured Mariniphaga sp. | reverse complement strand
ACGCCGGGTACACGCCCTTTTATCAAAACTTTCCCGTCAACTACCAACGCAGGGGTAATCATTACACCATATTGCATAATTTGCATGATGTCTTCCACTTTCGACACAGTAGCGTCTATACCGGCAGCAGCTACTGCATCGATGGCTGCTTTCTCCAATGCCTTGCATTTGGGACAGCCTGTTCCTAAAATTTTTATTTCCATGGCTATATTTATTTAAATTGTTCGTGATTCGCAAAACAACGAACAAAAAGTATAAAAAATTTATATTCCCAAAAATTGTTTAAAAAGTATTTGTGCTTCTTTCCAGTTTTCTTTGTTTATGCAATATTTAATGCGTGGGGCCTCAATTTCACCCTGAATTAGTCCCGCCTCTTTCAATTCTTTCAAGTGTTGAGAGAGGGTTGATTTGGCAATGGGAAGTTCATCACTTAAATCGCCACTATAGCAACAGCTCTGATTTGAGAGCAACTCCAAAACATGCATACGGACCGGATGACCCATGGCTTTGGCATATCGGGCTGTTCTTTTTTGTTTATCGGTAATTGCTTTTTCCAAAACCGCTCTATTCGTAAAATTACGAACAAAGATAAGTATTTTTTTTAAACCAACGCCTGAAAATATGTACTCATGATGAAAAATCATTTTTTTCCATTTTTTCCAATCGGCTTCGATCGTTGTATGAAGGGTTTTTGAATAGTCTTTTTTTATTCGTTCTTTGTCGTCTTTGTAATGGATCGTTGAAATGAATGTTGAAAATCTTTGCCATCCGTGGTTTTCTATCAGGAAGGTACAGAATGAACCGCTTAATGGGTACGAGACCGCTGTTTGAATACTCCGGAAACCTTTGTTTTCCAGGATTTGATCCAGTTCAGGCAATTTGTATTCCTGTAACAATTCTTGGCAGATAAGATGAAAGTCCCGGCCATTCCATCCCGGAACAAACATTCCGTTTTCCAGGGTAGCCTGATGAGCCACCGCAATCCCTTCATCGAAAAGCGAGGGAGGAAATCCGAAGGTGTTGTTAATCAAAATATGTACACATTCATGGTTATCGATAGGCCAGATGGTATGAAGGCGGTGCTTGTTTGATTCTGCGAATGCGTTGACATCCCGGCTGGTGATCCTTTGTAAGTGTTTCCGGTTGAGGTATTTGTAAAAATTGATTTTATGGTGATTCGAACAATCCAGTTTTTTCAACAACCAGGCAATGTACTGTTCCTGAAATACCGTATCAATTGGTGTTGTATCCAGAGGAGAATAGTGATAAATAAAATTCTTGCTCTCCAGGGTTTCCGACAATTCATCCAGGTCCTCGAAATCTTTTGAACAGGAAACGATCAGGAGGAATAGTGCACACGGTAGTAATAAAAAATTTTTCATTCCGGACGATTACCCTACATGGATATATTTTTCAACCCATTTTGTGATTTCCTCTGTTTTACCCACGAGTTTTTCACTCAGGTTTTTGTCGTTGAATGATTTCAGTTTTCTGATATGGTATTCGATCAGTCCTTTGGGGAATAGGGTATGGGCTTCGAATACCGACCGTTTTTTTTGCAGTGCTTCGGCTGATTCCCAGCATGACCGGGGCAGTTGTTTCAATCCGGCATGTTTTTTCCTGTTTTGAGGATGGAAAATATTTCCGTCAACATACAGATCTTCGGCTTTTTTCAGGGCATGGCTATCTTTGATTCCGTTCAGTGCCGCAACCATCAGGGCAGCCAGTGTCAAATAAATATCAGCTGATCCGTCGGCCACCCTGAATTCGAAGGTTTGTTTTGATATTTCCTTTAAGGGGGGTGTAGTTTCCTTTGGATTAGCGTCCGGAATCATGTTCCCGGTCGTATCCCACCCCAGGGGAACGCGGATCACCACAGAACGGTTCCGTTCGCCCCAGCAAATGGTGGTGGGAGCTTCCTGATGGGGAACAAGCCTGAGATACGAAAGAGGAATGGTATTCCCAAAAGCTGTTATTGCATCGGCAGATTCCAGAATGCCGGCAATTATTTTTCGTGAAATTTCGCTTAGCTGTCCGTCGACTGATGTGTAATTCACTCCCTCTTTTTCAATGAGCTTATGAAAATGCATTCCGTTTCCGGCTTTTCCGGCTGTAATTTTCGGAGCAAAACTAATATCCACACCGTATTTGTAGCCCAACATGCGGAGGATCCATTTGGCTAAGATCATTTGTTCTGCTGTTCGTTCAACCTGGGTGGGCAGGAATTCAATTTCATGTTGCTCATAGTATTTCTCGCCGGCCGCAAAACTTCCTACCTCAGCATGTCCGTATTTGATGCTGCACCCTGCCTGAGCCAGTAAATGCAGCGCCTCCGTACGGATGAATTCATATTTAGCAAAAGGCTCGCATTCGTGATATCCTCTTTGATCGAAGCCCGGATAGGCTTCTTCACGGGGAGCAATGACATAGTATTCGAGTTCTCCAAGTGCTTTAAGGATGAAGCCGGTTTCCCGGATAAACATGGCATCGGCTTTGCGCAAAATGTACCCGGGATCACTCTCCAAAGGGTTTCCTTCGTTGTTGTAGAAAGAACAGAAAAAATCAAGCGTCGGAAGGTCAGAAAAGGGATGTATAGTAGCAGTGCGAAACCGGGGAATAACATACAAATCGCTGCTTCCCGATTCGATAAAGGAAAACAAACTGCTTCCATCTACCCGTTCACCATACGTTAAGATGGTTCTTAAATACTCCTCCGAAAGAAGAATGAAATTAAGGGTTTTGAGCCTTCCGTCTTCTGCAACATACCGGAAATTGACGGCACGGATTCCTTTTTCTTTGCAAAACTTCATTATATCATTGCCGGTGAACTCTTCAGGAGGTTTCTTCAGGAACTGAATCAGTTCATTGGGGTTCATGCTTATGTCTGTAGCGTCCATGAAAAGGATTTTTGTGAAGCACTAAAAATAATAATAACCCGCAGTAAAAAAAATAAGTTATTCCTTATGCTTTAACACATAACGCTACAAGGGGCTAATCGCCGGAGGTTAGTTCAATTTTTTTTGGACAACCGGTTTTAAAAACCTTTGTCTGTTTATTCAAATTCCTTTGGAACGCCGCACAATAATGTAAAGGGTTTATTTCCTGTATTCCGGTACTGGTGTTTTTCATCGGGCTCAACAAGGGCAAAATCGCCTGCTTTAATGGATCTCTCCTCTCCATTCTCATTGACAAGTGCTCCTTCTCCTTCAATCACATAATTCATGTGTTCATACGGATGGCTATGAAAGGGAGTATAACCTCCCGGTTCAACGGTGAAAACCCTGTAAGCATATACAGGGGCACCTTCTTTGCTACCGAGCGGCAATTGTTTCCATGCCCCGGAGGCTCCTTCCATGTCTACCTTTTTCTTCTCAACCTGATCCAGCGATACAATTTTCATCTGATTAAAATTGTTTATTTTTTTCTGATAATCAGATTTAACAGAAACAGAATAATGATTGCTCCAATGGCACCTGTTAAAATAGCACCAATCCATCCGCTACCCAGATTGATTCCAATTAATCCCAAAAGCCAATACCCGACAAAACTGCCAACAATTCCCACCACGATGTTACCAATGATACCAAGACCACTGCCTTTGTAAATTATACTGCCCAACCATCCGGCTGCTGCACCGATTAAAATAGTGACAACTATTTCCATAATTTTACGTTTTAGGTGATTTATTAATCATGCAAACATCCTTACAATTTACGAATTTTTTCTGATCGTTTCAAATTTTGGTATTACACCTTCAATCCTCTTTCGCCCCTTTTCGACAGCCATCGGGATTGGGGGTATTCATCATTCTGGGTGTGAATGTTTTACATGCTCGTTTCATTGTGCTTTTTCTCGTGTCACGAGAAGGAGCTAAATGGCAGAGGGTTATGCAATAAATACATCCACAATAGAAACCAGATTTCCAGGAACGTGATTGAATGTGATCAACGAACCTCCCGTCCTGATGAAATCCCCCGGTCGTTGGAAACTACAACCCGATTCCAACATCCATTGGTATCATGTTATCCCTTGGAACTTATTTGCTCTAAGAATTCAGGATTCAATATTTCAATTTCTTTTCCGGAAATACGAATTATTTGATCCTTGCTAAAGTTTGATAGGATTCGTGAAATATTTTCACGTGAGTTCCCTGTTAAATCACCAAATTCGATACGTGAAAGGGGTAGAATAAATGTGTTGCTTTGAAAAATTTCATCTGCAAAAAATAACAGAGCTTCGGCTACTCTTCCCAAACTATGTTTTTGAAGTTGATTCACACAACGATGGTAGTTCCGGAGTTCGTTTTTACACAAATCAATAATAATCGCATAAGAGAAATTACTATTGGTTTCGAGCAACTTTTTAAATACATTGATATCGATAAAACAAACGGTTGTTTCGGTTAAGGCTGTGGCTGAATAATTGTTCACTTTATCTCCAACGGTAGTGGGTATTCCAAGATAAGTAGGGCCTTTGGCTATCTTCATGATCTGTTCTCTTTCAGGGCCTGTTATATGTACTTTTACCAGTCCGCTTCGGATGTAAATAATGTTGGAAGAAAGAGCATTCTGTTTAAAAATAATATCACCTTTTTGAAAAGTAGCCTCTACACAACTGAGCCCCATACTCTCCAATTCATCGTCACCCAGGTATTTAGCTGCAGCCGACCTTGTTTTGCACATTTTGCAAATATCCAGGTTAATTTCTTTCTTCATTCGTTTACAATCATTGTTTTATAAGGGCTCTCATGTAACTTGCCTGGATTATAATCATATGCTTGTGTGATAATTATTGCCATGCTCGTTTTGTCAGATTGTAAAGATTTGGAGCATATCCGAAGGTAAGGAAACTTTTTTAATTCTAAGATGATATACATCACATTTTACTTTGATGACAGTCACTTCATTTTGTTTGAATTTCAGATAAAATTCCAACATTTTTAAAAGGAAGGAAATGATTCATATTCAACTCAAAAAGGGAGGAAATTAAAATGGCAAAAAAATTAACATTAGCACTTTTTTCAGGTAGTGTTGACAAACTGACTGCTGCCGGCGTGATTTTGGGCGGAGCAGCAGCAGAAGACATGGATGTGGAAGTGTTTGTTTTACTGCAGGCAGCCTTTGCTTTTAAGAAGGAAAATGCCAATGTCAACACCCGTGTAGCTGAAATTACGGATAAAAAGGATGAATTTCTGGCTTCACTCGACAGGCTGGGGGCACCTCACTGGACACAGGCTTTCCAAACCGCCAAGGAAATGACCCATGTTAAAATACACATTTGCGGTTTTGCCGGAAAAGTATGGCACGGGGAAAAACTGGATGATTTCATCGACCTGGCAGATGATATCTGTGGAATAGGTGAATATATGGCATCGGCTGAAGATGCGGATATAAATCTTTTTATTTAAACATAAAAACAACACAAAATGACACAGGAAGAATTAGCAACATTAACCGTTAACAAATCGGTTGATGCACGTGGGACTTCGTGCCCCGGGCCCCTTCTGGCAGCAAAAAAAGCCATAGGACAAATTGAAAAAGGAGAGGTGATGGAAGTGCTTTCTGCCGATGAAGGTACCCGGAGAGATATTCCAAAATGGTGTAGTAAGAAAGGATTTGAGTACCTCGGAACACTTGAAGAATCAGGATATTTCAAAATCTTTCTAAGGAAATAAAATGAATAGTGGCTACGGGGAAAATGGCGCAAGGATACTTGTATTTTCCACCGAAAAAATTTCCGATCCTGCCATTGACATGGCAGGGTTGCTTAAATTGCATTATCCATCATCGGTAGTTACCATTCCGGTTCCCTGCTCAAGTTCAGTGAAACCCCGATGGATTTTATATGCACTTCAGAAAGGATTCGACGGGGTGTTTATTGCCGCCGACGGTACGGACTGTACCTACGGGGAGACCTGCCCGGAAAAAACAGCACAGATTGTAAGTACGACCCAACAGATGATGAAAGAACAAGGCATAGAACCAGCCAGACTGAAAATGGCAGCCATTTGCTCTGTCTGCAGCGAAGCTTTTGTTAAACATGTAAAAGGTTTTGCCGATTTCTTAATGAATATTTCAAGCTAAAATTATGCCCCGAAAAAACAACCTTCCGGGATACGACGTGATGGTGATTGGAGGCGGGATTTCCGGTGGGGAAGCCGCCTTAAACCTTGCCAATCTCGATTATAAAGTTTTACTGGTGGAAAAAGATTTGTCGATAGGTGGCAAAATGATTTTGCTGAGCAAAGTATTTCCAACGCTGGATTGTTCTGCCTGCATCACCACCCCTAAATTATCGGAAATCGCCAGACATCCAAATATCTCCATTTTTACTTATTCCGAAGTAAACAACATTCGTAAAAAAGGCGACTTTCAATTTGAAGCCGTTGTGGTCAGAAAACCACGTTATGTAATTATTGAAGATTGTACAGGATGCCAGTTATGTGAACAGGCCTGCCCGGTAAATGTCCCGGATCAGTACCAGTACGGGATGGTTGGAAGAAAAGCTGCGTACATTCCTTTCAGCATCGCCAGTCCGCGGGCTGCCGCCATAGATATCGAAAATTGCACTTTGTGTGGGGCTTGCGAAAAGGTTTGCCCTGCAAAATGCATTGATTTTACCCAGAAAGAAGAGGAATGCCATATAAAAGTAAAATCGGTGGTTATTGCCACTGGATTTGAACTTTTCGACCCCCTTAAAATTCCCAGGTATGGATTCGGTAAATTCAAAAACGTTGTGACTTCCATGCAAATGGAGCGCCAACTGGCTCCTACCCGTCCGTATAACACTGTTTTACGGCCGGGAGACGGAAAAATGCCCGATAACATCGCTTACGTATTATGCACTGGCTCCCGCGACAAAACAGTCGGAAATCCAATCTGCTCGCAGGTTTGCTGCATGTATTCCATTAAACAAGCTCAGTTGCTGATGGGTGCTTTACCCATGGCCGACATAACCATTTATTACTTACACATCAGGGCTTTTGGAAAAGGATTTAATGAGTTTTATGCCCAGGCACAAGAGATGGGCGTTGAATTCGTGAAAGGAAAAGTGGGAAAGATTACCGAAAAGGAGGGAGGATCATTGATGGTAAGGTACGAAGATATCGAGGACGGAAAAGTAAAAGAAGCCGAACACGATATGGTGGTATTATCTGTTGGAATTCTGCCAAATAATGGAGTCTCCGGGATTTTCAGCGATGATTCGCTGGAACTCGATCCTTTCCGCTATATCCATCAGCCCGATATTTTTGCAAGTCCTTCAAAAACCAGTATTGAAGGTGTTTTTGTGGCAGGAACGGCTACCGGACCGATGGATATTCCTGATTCCATATTATCGGGAGGAGCTGCATCTGCTGAAACCGTAAGTTATTTAAAAAGGGTCGAAAAATGAGTTCAAAAGAAAGAAAAACAGGCGTTTATGTTTGTCATTGCGGAGGAAATATTTCCGACTATGTTGATGTTGAAAAAGTACGGGCAGCTATTGAGAACGAAGCCGGTGTTGTACTGGCAAAGACTACCATGTTTGCCTGTGCTGATTCGAATCAGAAAGAAATGATTGACGACATCAAATCCCTTAATCTAGATAGCGTTGTGGTCGCTTCCTGTTCGCCGAAATTACACTTGATAACTTTTCGGGCTGTTGTGGAACGGGCAGGATTAAATAAATATAACTATGTACATGCCAATATTCGCGAACAGGTTTCGTGGGCGCATTCCGACAATAAAAACGGGGCAACAAAAAAAGCCATACAAATTCTAAAAGCTGCAATTGCCAAAGCAAATCAGTCAAATGCTTTGTACCCGATTAAAATACAGGCTGCCCAGTCGGTTGCGGTTATAGGAGCCGGAGTGGCAGGAATGCGGGCAGCCATTAAACTAGCAGGAGCCGGAACCAACGTTTATTTAATTGAAAAAGAATTTTTTGTGGGCGGCAGGGTTGCACAATGGGATGATCTTTCTGATTCCACTGGAACCGGGAAAGAACTGGTTACCCGCCTATACAACAGGGTAATGCAACATAAACAAATAACCCTTTTCACCGGAGCCGAAATAATTGAAAACAGTGGAAGCGTCGGGAACTTTTCATTAAAAATTAAAATTACCCCGCGTTACTTTAATACTCCCTGTGACAAAGGACTTCTGCAAGAAGCCATTGAACGTTGCCCGGTGGAAATTCCCGATAGTTTTAATTTTAACATTACTACCCGAAAAGCAATCTATCATAACTACCCCAGTGAATATCCCCAGGTTCCTGTAATTGATATGGAGCATTGTACCCGTTGCGGAGAGTGCGAAAAAGTATGTCCGAATGTTGATTTTAATCAAAAAACGGAATATGTAAATCTAACCGTAGGCTCCATTCTTTTAGCTACAGGATACGACCCGTATGAACCCGAACAAGGCGAATTCGGATATGGCGAAATCGAAAACGTGGTAACCCTCCCACAATTTAAGCGCATAATACATTATTCAGGCGATAAACTAATGTACAAAGGAAAAGAGATACAACACATTGCTTATATTTATTGTGTGGGGATTCGCCAGGTTCATGGTGAAAATAAATATTGCTCACGTTATTGTTGTTCGATCAATATTTATACTGCCATCAAGGTAAAAAAGAAATTCAAGGAAATCTATAATTATCATTTTAACCGGGGAATACGGACTTACGGGAAACAGGAAGTTTTGTATGACGAATCTTCGCGTTTGGGTGATATTTACCTCCAGTCTTTTGAAAATAATCCTCCGGTGGTTGAAAGAAAAGGAAATAAAACCCTTGTATCGATTAACGACGTGCTGACTACAGACAAAAAACTGGAAGTTGAAGCTGATCTGGTGGTACTGGTTACAGGAATGGTTCCCAGGAAAGACCATTCCATTGGGACGCTGCTGAAAGTTCCGAAGGGCAGGGATAAATTCTATAATGAAATTCATATGAAATTACGCCCGGTGGAAACGGTGATTGACGGCATAACCATTGCAGGCGCCTGTCAGGGGCCAAAAAATATAACAGAATCGATAAACTCAGCACTATCTGCAGCAACTAAGTCTTTTTCCCTGGTTGCTTCCGGAGAACTGGCACTGGAACCAATCATCGCAACGGTAGATGAGGATGCATGCGATTGGTGTGATGCATGTGAAAAGGCATGTCCTTACGGGGCAATTTCACCCGTGGAAACGAAGGGTAAGATGGTTGCGCAGGTCAATAAATCGGTGTGCAAAGGGTGTGGCATGTGCCTGCCCGTTTGCCCGTCGAATGCGATCAATTTAACAGGATTTTCCGACCGGGAAGTTGAAAAAATGATGGATGCTTTGATAACCGTCGAATAAATCGTCTGACCATGGAAATTGAAAAAGGAAAAACGGCAAAATACCTGAAAGAAAAACGCTCCGTACCCAAAGAGGTAACCGAGCGTTTAAAAGATTTCACCAAAACAAAAAAGTTGATTCTCGGTGCGCTGAAAGAGGGAGGAAAAACAATTCCGGAACTCGCTCAGGAATTGAACCTGCCAACGGATCAAATCATGTATCATTTGATGAGCCTGTTGAAATATGGTTTTGTTGAGACCGGAGAAATTGATGATATGGATGAGTATTTTCAGTATAAAAGAAAAGACAATGGCCAGGATTAATCCTAAATTTACCAAAAAACTGAAAAGCTTTGGAGCTTTCGATATAAATGCCTGTTACAATTGCGGCAATTGCACGGCAGTCTGCTCGTTATCCGACGAGGAAAATTCGTTTCCGAGAGGAATGGTTAGGTACAGTGTTTTAGGGTTGGAAGATGAAATACAATCCTCCCTGGATCCCTGGCTTTGTTACTATTGTGGTGAATGCAGCACCACCTGCCCCCGTCAGGCTGAACCGGGAGAATTAATGATGTCACTACGCCGCTGGCTTACATCAAAATACGACTGGACCGGACTTTCCGGACTGCTTTATAAATCATTTCCTGTTTCTCTGGCCGCATTCATTCTGCTTGCTGCCGGAGTAATCTGGTTTGCCTCATTTCAACATTTTGAAATGGAAAAACTGCTTCATCTGGGGCACCGCTTTGAAATGATCGCAATAGCTACCGTTTTTATCGTAATTCTCATTCCTGATATCATACGAATGTGGTGGAAAACCATGTATCAACCCAAAGTAAAAGCACCGGTTTCCTTATATCTCAAAGCGTTTGGCGATCTGATGGTTCATATGTTCACGCAAAAGCGGACGCTGGGATGCGATGACAGCACAACCCGCTGGCTCGCACATTTTATTCTGGTTATCGGTTACCTGGCTTTGTTGTTTACGACCGTTTTTCTCGATTGGTTTTCAACCCAAAGTCTTTTTGTAATCGTTCTCGGATATGTTGAAAGCGCCGTCATTTTTGTGGTTACATTTATTTTTATTTTAGGCCGGATAAATAAAAGCAAAGAAGTTAGCAAACATACCCATTCAAGCGACTGGTTCTTTGTTATCTGGCTCTCCCTGATGGGAGTAACAGCCTTCATGGTGCGCCTGTTCATCGATTGGGAACTGCTCGGGGAAAATATCTGGTTATACCTGGTTCACTTGATCATTTTGGTTCAGTGGGCACTGATTATCGTTCCTTTTGGTAAATGGACCCATTTTTTGTTCCGTTCGTTCGCCATGTATTTTCAGAAGATTAAATCTTTGCTGGCAATAAAACAAGCTGGTGTACAGGATTGATTTCCTCATCCTTACAAAGAAACAATACTGACCAAATCATTCGCATAAAAAATGATCCCTTCGCGATAAACCGCAAGGATATAATGGAGAAATTCCCTTTATTATGGTAATAATATGTTAACTTTAACCCCTGAATGATTGAGAAGATTCGGATTGATTTTTTAACCTTACTCCTGAAATGGATCGATATTTGGTAAAAACAAATTGCAAAGAATGTTCTGCAAGATCGAAATGTTTTATTCAAAAAACAAAAAACGCAGAAGAGTTTTATAACTTACAAAAGAACCAAATTAGTTATAACAAAGGGGAAATAATTGTCAAAGAGGGATCTCGTGTGACAGATATATTGTATGTAGTAGATGGTTTAATTAAAGAATATATTGAAGGCCCGGAAAAAAATATCATTATAAAACTACTGAAAAGCAATGATTTTATCGGATTAACTTCCCTGTTTGGTGACGACACCTATTACTTCTCGGCTGCTGCATTAAAAGAAACCCGGGTTTGTTCCATTGATCGTGATGCTATTAAAAACCTAATTGCCCAATGCTGTGAGTTTACCCGGGAATTGTCTAGCTGGTATTGTGAAAATTACAACATCATGCTAACCAAATGTCTAAATTTAGGCCTCCGGCAATTGAATGGAAAGCTGGCAAATATCTTGTTATATTTAAATAAAGAAGAGTTTAAAAAAGTGGATGTGTTTTCCTATATTACCCGAAAGGATTTAGCCGAATTGTGCGGAATGTCCATGGAAAGTGTCGTTAGGATTTTATCGGAATTCAGAAATGAAAGAATCATTGAAATGAAAGGAAAAAAAATTGAGATAATCAATCTTAAACGGTTGATGGAGATAAACAAAAAGGGGTAACGGGTATTTCATACTTCCAGGCACGCTCAATAAATCAACAGAATTTTAAAACGTATCATTCCAACAAAAGGCTTAGCCGGATATCCTCTACAGGAAAAAATATTTTCCGGAAGCGCTAACAGATCTTGTCTTGTACATTCGAAGCACATGATTCTGTTATTAACTATATAAACCACCTTTAGGCATTCCGATTACCCCGCATGCCTATCCGGCAATCGTCCGGCGGGCAGTTCTACTGCGGAATGAGTTTCCAAAGCTTGCTTTGGAGTTTCCTACCCGTGAATGATTCATTTCAAATACCAACCGGCATTGATGTAAAATAAACAAACTTTTATTCCCATTATCTCAAGAAAAGATTTGATAAATCTCAAGTTTAGTAATGACAATACAGGCGCTGATTCACTTCTTCAAATGACAAAAAGAGAATAATTTTATACCAAGGCAATAAACCGGTTTTTCAATGTTCATTTAATAAAAGAAAGGGATGAGAAATGTATAAGCAGAAATGTGATATCATTGGAAAGATTCAATCGTACCATAAACAAGTAGCCAAATTATACTATGAACTTTATAAGAAAATCGATGACAAAGAAATGAGATTGTTGGTATATGATTTATACGAGCATGAAAAATCTCGTGATAAATACCTCGAAAAACACAAAAGAATTGCAGAAGCAATGAAATGTTGGTTAGATTTTCCATGTGAGAAGTTATCAACGCAGATATCTGATTGTTTTAAAAATCTCAATACATCGTCTGATTTGACGTGGGAAGATTTAATAAAATTAGCAATGCATTTTGACGATTGTCTTATTAAACTGTATAACATTTTGGCATCGGAAAATGAATTAAGCGAGACCGTAGCGAATACCTTTTATTACATGTTAAAGAAAACAAAAAAAGAAAAAACAATTTTCGCAAATATGCTTTACAATTCAGGAAATCGTTTGCACGGTATTCCTCATCAAAGCCTATCTACTGTATAGACCTTCTGTATTTTGTGTTGGGACAACCGGTTTTAAAACACCTGTTGATTCATTCAAATTCCTTTGGAACGCCGCACAGTAATACAAAGGGTCTGTTTCCCGGATTCCGGTACTGGTGTTTTTCATCCGGTTCAACAAGGGCAAAATCGCCTGCTTTGAGCGGCGTTTCTTCGCCTTTTTCGTTAACCAGAACTCCCTTTCCCTGCATGATGTAATTCATGTGTTCATAGGGATGGGAATGAAAGGGAGTATGTCCGCCCGGTTCAACGGTGAACACCCTGTAAGCATACACAGGAGCACCCTCTTTGCTCCCCAGCGGAACTTGTTTCCAGGCCCCGGAGGCCCCTTCCATATCAACCTTTTTCTTTTCAACCTGATCCAGCGATACAATTTTCATGTGATTATAATTGTTAATTTTTTAAGGTATCCGATTGGCGTAGAGTACAAAGCAATCTGCTCTGTACTCTGCTCTACTAATCTATAAAAATCCTGGGATTATTTCTTTCCTGTTTGCCGGATAATTTTCAAATACCTTAAAATACCCGTTATGATGGTCAAGCGCACGGGGTGCCAGATTTACAATTGATCGGATAAATAAGGAGAATGCCGGCAGGATGAAAGGCAGAATAAAAAATCCTGCTCAGGCAATTATTTCACCTAAAAAAACGGGTATGAAATGTACGTAAACCATCCGCCCAACGGAATCTTATATCCATTTTTACCACTGTTCCTGAGTTTTCTATGTACCCCGTTAGAATACTTGTTACCAGCAAAACCTGCAAAAAATAGTACTGATCCAAAAACCAAGCGAAAATAAAACCAACTTCCGGCCTCATTTTCAGGGACAAATATTGCTAGCCAATAGCCATTCAAAAAACCATTTGCCAGGTTGAAAAAGATCCCGGACAGGGGGATAATCAGGAGCATTCTCTTCCCCTTTGTTCTGATACGAACAACCCTGTGAAAATAATGGAGGCAACAAAACCAGTGTTATCATTGTCCAGCCCAACCATCGATTTCTTAAAACTTTCTATGGCATCTTATTCGTAAAGAAATCCATTTTCTTTATACCCGTTGAGTGTATCGATAAGTGTTTGTTCCCACGGCCATGGTGAATAATTCAATTCTTTCTGTTTTTTGCAAATTCATTGTAACTTCATTTTTCATGAATTTAAGCGACCCAATAAATTCATTTCTCGCTAAATAAATTATTGAAGCAATTATTTCAATTTAACCATTACCTTTAGAAATGTTTAAATACAATGAATAAATGCAAGTTGCAGTAAACAGGAAGGGTATCAAATTTCGTCCTGATGCCTCCAGGATAATTGCGCGGTTTTTTTACTCCGGCGACGAAAAGGCACTGAATACGATCCGCTCCGTAATTAACATGTCCGAAGATTCGGTTTCACAAACATTAAGTCCCGTGCTGAGGGACTACTCGCTTCGACACAGAAATATTTCCAGGATTTTTGAAAAGCACTTTAACAAGATTGTTTATCTGCTAAAACAGTTAAATATTACACCTGATTTGCTTGACAAATCCAAAAAAATTCTTATTGGCTCCTATTTCACGATGGAGTATTCAATAGAATCGGCTGCCTTTTTTAATCCCTCGATTGTTGAACACCCCGACCAGTCGGAGACCGGCGCTAATGAGAAACGAGTTATATTAAGTTTCAGAGCAACCGGTGAAGGACATATTTCTTCCATCGTTTTCAGAACGGGAGTATTGGATAAAAACAACAATCTTTCCCTAGAACCTGTTGGAAAAATGCTGGAAGAAGCAGAACATATCCGACGTCAGGTATATGATAAATCATCCTTTATAAGGAAATTAAATCAAATGAAGGATATTCATGCAATTATCCCTTCTGGTTTAATCCTGGATAAGTTGAAGGAAACATTTACCTATGACGAACTTCAGAATTGTATAACAGAAGCCAGAAAGTCATTGCATCTGACAGAAGAGAAAGAAGGTTTGATTAATCAGATTACATGGCTTGCCTCTTCTCATTATGAACTTGAATTTTCACTGGATACCAATATTTCTGAACGGGTTATTTTTCCTGTATCAGTAAATGAAAAAAACGGGATTGAAGACGCCCGTTTTGTAAAATTTACTGACAGTAATAATAAATCCGTCTACTATGCAACTTACACCGCGTATGACGGGACTACCGTATTGCCAAAAATGCTGGATACCCGCGATTTTTACCATTTCAGGATATTGCCTCTTCATGGCGAAATCGCACAAAACAAAGGAATGGCGCTTTTCCCGCGTAAAGTCAAAAGGAAATATGCAATGCTTTGTAGGTTAGACGGATACAGAAATTACATAGCTTTTTCCGATAATATTACGGTTTGGCACAAAGCAACATTGCTTCAAAGTCCCCAATTTCCATGGGAATATATTCAAATGGGGAATTGTGGATCTCCCATCGAAACACCCGAAGGCTGGCTGGTAATTACCCACGGGGTAGGGTCAATGCGTGAATATGTTTTAGGGGCATCGTTGTTTGACCTTCAAAATCCCGAAAAAGAGATTGGCAGGTTGAAGTACCCTCTATTAATTCCAAATACCGAAGAAAGAGAAGGTTATGTCCCCAATGTGGTTTATTCCTGTGGTTCAATGATCCATAATGATGATTTGATAATTCCCTATGCAATGTCGGATTATGCTTCAACTTATGCAACCGTAGATCTGAGAGAGCTGCTGAACGAATTGAAGAACTCAAAATAAGAGAAAGGATGAATCAGATGGAATCAACAAACGACGATGGCTTGAAATAGCAGCATTCGTTTTAACAGGTTTATGAAACGAACATGAACTTTTTTAATCAAAAGTTCGCCAAAGGCAATGATTAAAAGAAGTTCATGTGAGAGCGAAGCGGTTCCATACGTTCTCAAATT
>CAYPAW010000121.1:0-3275 GCA_964408795.1 uncultured Mariniphaga sp. | reverse complement strand
CCGCAACGGGTGCATCCTGCCTTTTGAACAGCCAGTAATCCATCGAGCGTTCGAACACCTCCGGCTGCTTTAACTTTTACATGAGGCCCAACACTTCTTTTCATCAATTCAAGGTTCGGTATGGTCGCACCTTTATAAGAATATTTCCCGTCGTCACCTTTTACAAATCCAAAACCGGTTGAGGTTTTCACATAATCAGCTCCTGCTTTTGTACAAATTTCACATAGTCTGATAAGGTCTGCTTCCCGGGTTACGTAATCCGTTTCAAAAATTACTTTTACAATTGCATCGTACTTGTGGCAGGTGTCGCTAACAGCCCTGATTTCATTTTCGATATAGTTCCAGTCTCCTTGCAAAGCTTTGCCGATATTGATCACCATATCGATTTCGACTGCACCATCTTTGCAGGCTTTTTCTGTCTCAAAAACTTTTACTTCGGTTGTTGAATTTCCCGCAGGAAAACCTATTACACAATCAACCAAAACATCGGTGTCTTTTAAAAGGGTGACAGCTAAGGGAACCATATACGGTTTTACACAAACCGAGGCAACATGGTATTCTCGTGCTACTTCACACTCTCTTTTCAGATCTTCATCCGTCATGGTAGGATGAAGAATGGAGTGGTCAATCATTTTTGCGAGTTCTTCTACTTTCCCCATTTTTATTTTTTTTTATTTTTTGAACTTCTATCAATTTACCATTAGTCATCTAAACACTGGAATACCAGTTGGCGGAATTTCCATTCTGTTTCATCCTCTTTTGCATTCTGTGTCTGTTTCATAATGATGCCAATCATATTTTCTTCAGGATCGGCAAAGTATTGTGTATTGAAATAACCACCCCACTCAAAAGTTCCCTTACTGCCTTTTCCTCCATTATTTTGTCCTGCTTTTGTTAAAATACCAAATGCCAGTCCAAACAATGAACCAGGATTCTCACCCCAGATGTCCCCGATTTGGTTACTGAGGATAACATCTACTGTTTTCCGACTCAATATTCTTACACCGTTGTATTCTCCTTTATTAAGGTACATCTGCAGAAATATAGCATAGTCTTTTGCTGTACTTGAAAGTCCGGCGCCCCCCGAAAAGAATGTTTTTGCTCCTTTAACCGGGTAATCCGTGTCATAGAATGTAACCGGGTATTTCTTCCATTCCCCGTCAACCTTATGTTGAACTGTTACCAACCGGCCTGCTTTTTCTGAAGGAAGGTAAAATCTGGTATCATTCATTCCCAGTGAGTCAAAAATGTGGGTTTTCAGAAATTCATCAAAGGGCATTCCGGATACAATTTCAATAAAATACCCAAGTACATCCAATCCTTCACTGTATACAAAATTTTCACCGGGATCGTGGTGTAAAGGCAACTTCGCAAGCTTTTTTACACTCTCTGCAATGGAGATGTTTTTGGTCGTAAACAGATCGGTAACACCTGCTTTTTGATACATCATTTTCATCCGTTCATCGCTATCAATTCTTCCATAACCAATTCCGGATGTATGGGTCAGTAAATGCCGGATCGTAATTTCGGATTTGGCCGGGCGTGTGGTCCAGGTAGTATCACTGTATTGAAATGATTTCAGTACCTGTGGATTTTTAAACTCCGGGATGTATTTAGAAATGGGATCATCCAGTTGGAATTTTCCCTCTTCCCAAAGCATCATAACTGCAGTTGAGGTGATTGCCTTTGACTGGGATGCGATCCGGAAAATATCGTCTCTTTTTAATTTCCTGCCTGCCCTATTGTCAGCCATTCCAAAGGCTTTCCATTGGACAATTTTGCCATTGCGGGCTACCAGCGTCACAATCCCAGGAACTTCACCCTTCTCAACCGCCTGTTTGCACATTTTATCGATACGTGCTAACCGCTCAGAAGAGATTCCGACACGCTCAGGCTGCGCTTCCTCCAAAGCAGGAGTCTTTTTTGTTGATTTTGTCTGGGCTTCCAGGTTTATAAAACCTATTGTAAGAATAACAAGAAAGATAATTTTTCTTTTCATCATTGAAAATTATTGAATTTTTATTGTAAACAAACCATCATAATCTCATTAAACCGGTCAGCCAGCCGGCACTGTGGGGAATCCAGTCTTCATCGGTTAACGAAAAAGGACCATCGTTTTTCTTTTCCGGTTTCACATCGTATTGAAACTGTTCTCCGGTTGAAAAGCCATTGCAAATTACTCCCCGGGTCTGGAACCATGTCCCTGCCCAACGGGTTCCAATTCCACAAATCATACTGGCTGGCAACGCGATTCCTTCAGGTATATCCGTACTGAAAACGGTACATCCCTGTTTAAGATTTCTGGCAGTTATTCCAGCATTTAAGCCGGCTAACCATTGTAAATTGGCATAGGCTATCGTTTTCAATTCCGGTTCTTCAAAGAGTTTATTTAATTCCAAAGCAAGGGCTGTTGTGTAACCGTAAATAGCGTTGGTCCCGTGAAATGTTCCGCAGAACCAGATTGGGCCCTGGTCTCCGAATATTCCCTGCGGCACCAGGTAAAACGGGTTTTGTTTGCATGCCGGAATAAGGTAGCCATAAGTAAAATTGTGAAGTGTTTTTTCCCATCCCTTTGCATCGTTATGATTGGGGTACTCTTTTAATAATTCGATTAACGGCAAAAGATAATTGGGATAAATCCCACCCATGTCTGTTCCGAATTCTCTGCCGACTATCCCATGCGTCCAGGAGGGTTCGCTATGCTGCATGCTCGTAAATTCATAAAAATGCCCGTAAAAACCATTCTCTGAATTTTCTTTGGAACGCTGCCTGTCCATAACCTGTTTCGCATAGCTAAAAGCAAGCTTTTCAGCATTGAAAAATTCGAGCTTTCTCATCTCGAGGGCTGCCCTGCACATCAGCAATAAATCACGGGTAGGGTATTCATCGTTGGGGATTTTGGCATCATCGGGCAATCCACGCTGAATCCTGGCATAACCATAATCACCCATCGGTTTTGCCTTATCCAACAACCATTGAAAAGATAGCTTCGCTGCCTGTCCATATTTTTGTTTTTTCTCTCCGAATGAGTCTGGCAGTAATTGCATAGCTTTTGCCAATGCTATAACCGCTTTCATCACATCCTGAGGAAGAATATCTTTTTCATGTCCCAATAAATCATGCGACATGGCCCCCGGTTCAAAGCCTAGTTCCCGGGCTTTCGCCTGTGTCATCACCAGGTAATCGCATCCGACCGTTATTTGGGTATATATCCGCTGGATAAATGATTGTTCAAACCGTTGCAGAGACAACTCCAGCAACTCTTCCAGGGCAAT
>CAYPAW010000120.1:0-11443 GCA_964408795.1 uncultured Mariniphaga sp. | reverse complement strand
GACATTCAGGATCCGGCATTTGCCGGAGAACTGAATGTCGAAAGTGGAACTAATCCCGCTGAATGTAATGAAGCGGGGAAAAGTGAAAAATGAAAAATGGGGAATAGTGGAAAGGTGGAAAAGGGAAAGAGCCAGGAACCAGGAACCAGGAGCTAGGAAAAGTGGAAAAGGGAAGAAAATGAAAAATGTTAGCGACACCCAGAATTACTATTTTGAGAAAAAGGAATATTTCGTTATTTTAGAGCAAAAATAGTATTCACATAAAAAAGATGTAAAAATGGGAAAAGAAGCAGCAAATGTATCCTCGGTAGATAAAGAAAAATTGTTGGAAATGCTCAATGCAGCTCTTGCTGAAGAGTGGCTTGCGTATTACCAGTACTGGATTGGAGCGAGGCTTATGGAAGGGCCGATGCGCAGTGAAGTGGAACCGGAACTGCTGGTGCATGCCGATGAAGAGTTAGGGCATGCGGTCATGGTGGTGGAACGGATTATTCAACTGGGCGGAACCCCGGTTACCAATCCTGTTGACTGGACCAAAGTGGCGCGTTGTGCTTATGAGGATCCCACCGATTCGTATATAGAAACCATCCTGGAGCAGAATCTTACCGGCGAACGTTGTGCCATTAAAAGATACCAGGAGATCGCTGATTTTACCGCCGGCAAAGACCATTCAACCCATCAAATGGCCGTTCAGATCCTGAACGATGAACTGGAACATGAAGACGATATTGAAGCCTGGCTAACCGACCTCGAACGCATGAAGGAGGAATGGAGAAAGATCCGGATGTAAGCGGGAACCAGTAACTGACCGGGGGTTTTTAACCCACTGCCCTTGTGCATACCCGTCAGAAAAATTGAATTTCAGAGAGTGTTTCCTCTCTCAAAGGGAAATCAAAACGAATGACTTTTTCCAGGGATAAAGCCCTTTCTGGTTATATCCTACTGGCAGTGGAAAGATGTGTCCCAAAATGGGAATAATTCGATGAGGTGTTCGATCACTGACCGATCATATCGTTGCAGCTGTTTTTGTTTTACAGCAGCCGAATGTCGACTCAAGATTTTCCTTTGATGTTGTAATTCAGCATGATATACTTCATGTTTTGTATTTTTCGTACCCTGTTCTATTTTCTGTTTGCGTTTCGGTAGACAGGCTTGGATCCTGGGTACTGTTTTTGTAAGAAGTTTTACGTATTTTTATGAGGGATATTCAAGCCGGGATATTCTATTGAACCAGCAAAAAGAAATAAGGCGTGTATAACACCGGGATAGCGAAGATATGGGAATGAATCTAAGAAGAGGGGCAAAAAAGGAGTATGGTATAGCTTTGACTATTCTGATCACCGGTATATTCTTTGTTTTTGGACTTTCATCCGTCTGGGGGGTTCCTGACAGCCATGGGAATAGGGCAATCCAACTTCCGGAGATTCTTCTTGAAGAAGCTGCGATCGACTTTGACGGAGGTTCCGGGACCCAGGGAGATCCCTATTTAATTTCCACGATTGATCAGTTGCAGTCGATCAACAACAATAGCGCGTATTATAAGCTAACAACCGATATTGATGCATCTGCTACGGCCGGGTGGAATGGAGGCAAAGGGTTTAGCCCGTTGAGTTGGTTTAACGGGAGCCTCGATGGAGATGGGCATTCCATCAGCGGGCTGGTCATCAATCAATCCAACAAGAGCAATATGGCCCTTTTCACCAGCACAGGCTCTTCCGCCC
Source organism: uncultured Mariniphaga sp. (assembly GCA_964408795.1). Lineage (GTDB taxonomy): Bacteria > Bacteroidota > Bacteroidia > Bacteroidales > Prolixibacteraceae > JABMQB01. The sequence goes on along the minus strand of CAYPAW010000120.1, from coordinate 9,722 downwards.
TTATCAAGGATTTGGACCTCGTCAATGTATCGATTACCGGGAAAACCGGGGTTGCGGCTCTGGTGGTTACGCTGGCCGGCACCGTGCAAAATGTTACGGTATCAGGAACCATTAACGGAACAGGATATGCCGGCGGATTGGTGGGCCAGTCCAATTCAGGAACCCTCAGCAACTGCAGTGCCAACATTACCGTTGCGTCTACGGGTTCGACCGTAGGAGGCCTGCTGGGGTACAACAATGGCGGTCTGGTAACCAATTGTTTTTCCCTGGGATCTGTGTCCGGGGTGAACGAGGTGGGAGGCCTGGTAGGGAAAAACGAGGGAACCATCGAGAGCAGTTATTCGGAAGCAGATGTTACAGGTACGGGCAATAGTGTGGGTGGACTCATCGGACTCAACAACGGAGGAACCGTAGATGATACCTACGCCACGGGGGATGTCACAGGAGTCAATTATGTAGGGGGATTGATCGGAGGGGATAATTCATCCTCTGATATCAGCAACAGCAGTTCCTCGTCGGTAGTTACCGGGGAAAATCAGGTAGGCGGACTGATCGGATGGAAAAACGGGGGATCCGTTACGGGTTGCTCTTCTTCCGGTGTGGTGTATGCCGAATCAAGTGCCGGTGGATTGATTGGCTTTATAGGCTATCAGACTGCCATCATATCGATGTGTTTTTCAACAGCAGATGTGTACGGAGGAGGCTCCGGAACCGGAGGTCTCGTAGGCATTGCTCAGTCGGCTACCATTACCGACACCTATGCCATGGGAGATGTCAACGGCGAAGAGGATGTTGGCGGCCTGGTGGGGGAAGTGCTGTGGGGAGGTTCGATCATCAACAGCTACTCTTCTGCAACGGTGAATGGAGATGAAGATGTGGGAGGTCTCGTGGGATCCTCTTCAGGAGAGAACACCTTTACCAATTCCTACTGGGATGTGGAAGCCTCCGGCGTGGAGGAGAGCGCCGGGGGAATTCCCATGGGAACAGATCCGATGAATGAAGATTCAACCTATGTGAACAACGATTGGGATTTCTCGGATACCTGGATCATCCTGGAGGATGTGAACGACGGGTATCCTTTCTTTTCCAGCAACATGACCGCTTACGGAGCCTACCTGTGGAGTGGGGTGATCGATAGCGACTGGAACAAGGCGGGAAACTGGCAAAACGGAGTCGTTCCTGACGGGAACGGAAAAGCCTATATCCCCGATGTGGTCAATCAGCCGTTCCTCACATCGAACATAACGATTTGCAATTTGTATATTTTCGAAAACAGTCTGGTGACCATCGGGCCATCAGGGGGGCTTACCGTCACGGTGAAACTCAAAAACGATTCCGGCAGTTCCGGTTTTGTCATTGATTCCGATGAGGATGAATCCGGATCCCTGAATTTTCCCGGGGCTGTATCTGGCACGTTAAACCGCAGAATGTACGGCGGTGCGGAGCGATGGCATATGATCTCCTCTCCGGTTGCTTCCCAGGCCATTTCTCCTGAGTTTACTCCTACGGTGGCTGCCGGTACGGAAACGAAAAATGTCTTTTTTTGCTGGCATGAGCCGGATTCAAGCTGGGTTTACTTCAATCATACCAGCGCATGGAATGCTGCTAACGGAGGCAACTATTTTGTTACGGGGAAGGGCTACCTGGCGCTCTATGAAAATACCGGGGTAGAAAAACAGTTCACCGGCAGTATGAACTATGGAAATATAACAGCCAATGTGACCAAAACCCTGGCTGTAGGAACGGATCTTGCCGGGGTTAATCTTCTTGGAAATCCATACCCTTCGTCGGTTGACTGGAAAGCAACGGGCTGGGGTCGAACTATGCTGGTAAAGAATGGCGCCGGATACGATGTATGGATATGGAGCGAAACAAACAACAACTACGGAGTTTATAACTCAGCATCCTCCTCGAATTACGGTACCAACGGTGTGTCGCGATACATAGCCCCTACACAGGGGTTCTTTGTGCAGGCTTCGGCCAACGGAACAGTATCCATGAGCGATGCCATACGGGTTCACCAGTCCGATGACTGGATTAAGAAGGCCACCATAGAGCAGCCACTGGTTCGCCTGGCCGTTACTTCTGAAGAAGGATACGGAAAAGATGAAATAGCCCTCGAATTTGAACACAACGAGCTGCCTTCCAGGACCCTCAAGAAATTCAGTCTCGTAGCAACAGCCCCCAGCCTCTACATCCCCCATGAGGGGAAAGCCTATTCTCTTTGTATGCTCGACACCCTGGAGAAATATCCGGTTCTTCCCGTGGCTTTTAAAGCCGGAGCCAAGGGGTATTATTCCATGACGGTGGAAGGGAATCCCGGTGATTTTGAGAATTTGATTCTGAAAGATAAGCAGACCGGGTTGGAACATGACTTTAAGCGCAATGCGCAATGTACCTTTTACGGAGATCCGAAAGATCATCCCGCCCGGTTTGTGCTGCAGCTTAAGGAGGGTGCCTATGGCGATCCGTTTGAGGATTTACCGGCTCATGTTTTTTGGAATACCCAAAGAATTGTGGTGGACCTGCAACTGGTGGAGAAGGGAGAGTGTACATTGGAAATATTTGATATCCACGGTAGAAAGCTGATGCAGCAATCCCTTGTCAACGCTTTTGTACACCAGATTCCCACTCCCTCGGTCAGGGGAATCCTGATTGTCCGCCTTACCGGATCACAGGGGGTCTTCAGGAAAAAACTGATGGTGTTCTGATTTTAGCCCCCTCCAGACCCTGATACGTTTTCAACAACTCCTTGTTGATATCAGCAATTCCGAAGTCTGAAATGGGGAACAGCCCTATACTCCAGGGATCCAATGCTCTGTACTTTTATGATACAATGTACCCGGATAAGTACAGAGATGAAAGAAATTTCAGCAAATAGCAAAATCGGATTGTTAACAGCCGTGCTGTTGGCTTTTGCGTTGTTGCTGAACGGTCAGGTTACCGTTACCGGTCATGTATTTGCTGAAATAGTTGAACGATCTGAAGTTGAATCGTATGCCGATGCCTTTGTTTCCATCAACAAACAGGATGCAAACAAAGCATTCGATATGGGGGAATACCGGATGAACGGCAGCGCCAATGCCTGTGTATCGGTGATGTGCGATTTTACTTCTCTCACCGATGAACGTGGCAATGCAGCTCCCAGCAGCCTCAATTTTTACGATGAAAGAAAAGATGTCTCCCTGGATGATCAGGGAAGCCATGTGTTCCAAATTCAAGGCGCTATGGATGAGGCATTATGCAATTCGGATGAAACCCGGTATGCGGGAGAATACAAAGTAACCTTTCTGTATAATTGAAGTTCGTTACGAGTCGCGGGTCAGATTTTCAGATTCTCAGATTTTCAGACGAACTGTCAACCGTCACGAAGCGAAGCGGAGTCCCGATTTCCTATCGGGAATCGTTCCTGGTTCCTGGCTCTTGGCTCTTGGTTCTTTCCCTTTTCCACCTTTCCACTTTTTCACCTTATCACCTTTCCTGGCTCCTGGTTCTTGGCTCTTGATTCTTTCCCTTTCACTCTTTCCTTTCGGTATCCGTAGTTTTTCGGAGGATAAATTCCAGGTCATCCACGATATCGCCGTAGTAGGATGGTTTGATCTCGAAGGTTATTTTTTCCGGTTCAGCGGTGAATAAGAGTCTTTCCAGCTGGGTTTTATCTACTTCGGCAAGGTATTTTCCGGGCGGCAATCCGAGGAAGGTGAAATAGCCTCCGGTTTCGCTCATGGTGGAATGAACCAGGGAACCGTCTTCGTGGAAGAAATTCACCACGATGCGGTCCTGGCCTGCGATTCCCCGTTCCTCTTCCAGGAATACCATTCCATTCACTTCTCCCATAGGCAATACCGGGATGTACACTTTTTTGAACTGGTTGGGGTCGATAAAGATCCGGAGGCTTTTTTCGTTCAGTTGCCAGGAGATTTGTTCCAGGCTGGATTCATCGAGGGTCAGGACATAGCTCCTGTAGGGTTCCAGTTCGGTTACCCGTATCAGGGAATCCCCTGTGTGTTCCAGCATCCGGCCTCCGCTGATTCGGGTGTTCACGTTGGGGGTTAGGGGTTCTTCTTTCTCTTTGATAGCATTATGGTTCAGGTCGATGAACGGGATGATCGTGAGTCCGCCCCGGCCGATAGCCGAACGGTTGGTGGCATGAACATAGCCTTTCCCGGTGCCGAAAGCCAGGCTCCCGCGCAGGCCCTGATTGGCTGAAATCTCGTCTGTACCGATGCGGGTTGAGAAGTTGGTCTGGGCAAAGGAGAGATCCCAACGGAACGAAAGACTCACGCTCCGGGATGAGGCCATCAGGTTCTCATCGTAGGAAAGCGAGACAAGCCCCGAACGGGCGATTCGTTTTTCCACGTGGGCATTCAGCGCTATGAAGGCAAAATTGGAAAAGTTGAACTGGCTTTGACTTCGGAGGGTGATCCCGTGACCAAACCGTATGCCCATGCCGTAGTTTCCATAGATGAGCACTTTTCCCCCGCTCACCCAGTTGGCATAAGAGGTCAGGTTGGCATTGACTTTCCCCACATAGGTGGAAAAGGTCATGTCGGTTTTGTTGTAGGTCAGCTTCTCGTATACATTTTGTTTAAACGAAAGGCGTGTATTGCCTCGCAGAAAGGCAAACTGTACCGGCAACGAGAGGGAGGCCTCCCGTTCTTCCAGGTAGTTGAAACGAATGGCTTTCTGGCCCCGCACATACCGTGTATAATTGATTTCGGCCATCATCCAGAGGGGATGATAGGTGAGAATTCCGTTGGTACGCACTCCGTGGGCATACTCGACTTCAAGAAATATATTGGTCAGGGGGGTAACCTGGGCCGACAGAAAAGGAATGCCCTTTTCATCTTCTATGGAAGAGAGGTATTCCATGCCTCCTCCGAGGGTGGCAAACCGGTTGATTCCGTACAGTACCTCAGCCCGTCCAAAGTAGGAATGGAGGTTGTCGCTGACGATACCTCCTGAAACGGTATATTCCAGTTCTCCTTTGGGCAGAAAACTAAAGGGCACATTGATGGTTTCTTTTTCGGACCGTTCCTCCCCATAGGGGCCATAAAATTTCAGTTGAATTTCAGAGCTTCCATAGACCATGGGAATCTCGAAGCTGTAAAAACCAGACGCATCGGCTGTTTGGTAATCCACGAGGGTATTGTTTACATAAAGTTCGACCGACCATTCGGGTTCGGTATAGTTGCTGAGGGTGTAGGATCCAAAGGAACGGCGGTAGGCGGTCGGAGCATTGGTAATCTGGAATCCGCTCAGGGGATCGTAAATGGAAGCGACTGTCTGGGGATTGATCTTTCCCAGTCGGACCTGCCGGAAGAGGGGCGATTGGTTGTTGGCCCACCGCCAACGGTATTGCTGGTTTCGGGTGTTAAAGCCATCGCGTGTGGAATAGTTGAGAACCAGGTTGGTTTCACCTCCCAGCAGTTCAGCGCCGATAGCGAAAGATCCGCGCAGGTCGTTGGCACTCCGGGAATATTGGGTGGCATTGACAGCCCAGTCGACCATGCCAAAACGAAAAAAATGGTACCTGCGATCCAGCGTTGTATCTGCCTCCACATCGCCTTCGCTACCAAACCGGTCAACACGGGAGCGGAACTGCTTCAGCCGCATTTCCCGGATCACCGGAAGCTCAATTTCCGGTTTGACCTCCACAGAAAGCGAGTTGAAATGAAACGTGGTGTGCAGCCCGAAAACATCTCCGAAGACCCCGGTGGAAAGATACAGGTTTACATCGCTTCGTGTGATCTGTGAATCCCGCAGCGGGATGATCTTTCCCTGATAGTGAATCTCTTTTTGAACGAAATCAATCAGATAGAATCGGTCTTCCATGACAAAAAACCCGGATAGGGAATCATTCTGTGGGGATATTTCGTATTTGATCTGCAGAAACCGGAAGAGATCGGGTACCGGAAGATAGAGCTGGTTGGTTTCGTATTCATAGAGTGCGTCGACATCAAAACCCCCGACGCCCTCGACGCGTACATAGACAAAGATTTCCTCAAAAGAGGGATCCTGGCCTTTCGAAAAAGAGAAGAAAGACCCTAACAGGAGAAAAAGGATTATTTTTTTCTGGGTATGCTTCATCCGGATGCGTAAAACTGATTCAAAAGGATTCTATACTCAACAGTTTGCGTCCGATGCATTTATTCCTGTATAAAAGTTACCTCAAAAGACCCGGAATAATCACCGGCGGGATTGGCTGAGGGGGGTCCAACCTGCAGGGTTCCCCCGATATAGACCCAGGTGTGGAATGGGTGGCCGGCATTGGTGACAAACTGATCTCCCGGTTTGTCGGTAGGTCCGATTTCCATGGTCATGGATCCTCCTCCTCCTATGCGACTCAGGGTTGCCGTTGATGAATAGTTAATGTGAACCAGTCGTCCCGGCAGGAGCTCCACAATCAGGCAGGCCGGATAGCAATTCCCCCCGGAATGAACAACACCTCCGGAGGCTGTGCAGTTCCCCGAAGGGCTCACTTCTATTTCTCCTCCCGAAGCAGGATAGAACTCGCCAAAATTCAACCCCTGGGCCTGATAAACCATAATATCCCGGGGCGGAGGAAACGGCATGGTCTGAGCGTGGGATTTGAAAAATGCCCCGGAGAGCAAAAACAGCAATCCGGTGAATAGAACGGACAAATAAATTTTCTTACTGCTGAGAATAGCAGATTCTTTGCTTATGTAGGGTGGAGTTTCATTAAAATTACGGTAGGATGTATTCACTATGTGCATATTCTTCGGTGTTTACATCGCCGGCACTGGTGTACCGGACAACTAGTTTTCCCTGGTCCAGGGTCATTTCTTCCGGCACGGAAAGGTTCATGGTAAACCGGCGCAGGTTGTTGGGTGTATACACAGCGATTCCCCTAACGAGGCCAATCTGAACCGGTTCCTGATCCGGGGCCACATAGTCTACATACAGATCTCCGTATACCGATTGATTTCCCTCCCTGTTTATTGTCAGATGCAAAACCTGGGTGGTATCTTGTAACGTTTCCAGGGAGAGGTTGCTTAGGGACACCTGGCAGGAGGTGTTGCCCACCCGGATGATCACCGGGATGGTGATTCCGAAGATCGGGGTGAGGCGGATTCCTATGGCGGTGCTGTCGGCCAGGAGTTCCTCTTCCCCGAGGGGTCTGACCTCAGGGGTTGCCCGGAAATAGATGTGGGATCGGTATTCTCCTTCCGCCATATCGCCTGAACGCCGCAGTTGCATGCGGATAACCTGCGATTCTTCGGGCATCAGAGTTACCGTGCGCGGGAAAAAACGTAGATACGGATCGGCAAACATCTGCCCCGGAAGGGGTTCGGTGATCTCCTCAAAACGACCCTCCTCGGTCATTTGATATTGAACAAAAGAAATGGTGTAGGTGGCCGTGTCCTGACCGGTGTTGGCCAGAGTGATCTCCTCGCGGTTTTTATTGCCTTCAAAGACAATCCTGCGGGGAGTGATCATAAGATCTCCCTGGGCCATCGCCCGGGGCGGGAGGAAGATCAGCGTAAATAAGAACCCGATAATCAGCCTCCGTAAAAAACAATATGAAAATCCTGAATTTTTCATTTTTCTATGGGTTAGTGTTTTGGCATTTGTTGTATCAAATCAATGGAATCCGTTGCCCCATGGGAAACGCGAATGCACTTCTTTTGTAACGGGTGAAATGCAATCTTATGTTCATTCCATACTGATTTTTGTCAAATCTACAAAAAAAAATAAAACAAAACATGTATGTGCCAACTATTTAGTGTTTCAGTAGAAATTTTATCAGGAAAATTCTTCATTCATCCGTGTATCTCCTCCAGAAATGAAAAAAGGCTACCCTCAAAATGCAGGAGCCTCTTTTATTCATTTGTATATGAAAAAATCAGTTATAGGCAAACGTCAGTGAAAAAGAACCGGCATAGGCTCCCACCGGGTTTTTATCGATGGGACCCACGGTAAGGGTAGCACCCAGGCTGATTTCCAGGGATCCGTTTTCATTGATTGTAGCGCTTTGGTTGGCCGGTGGCACGGTGATCCAGTCGTGTACCAGCATGTACTGACCGCTGCTTTGGTTTGACAGCAGCACTTCATCGGGCAGTTTGATGGTTATGTCGGCATTGGGAATTCCCACGATTTTAAACCGTCCGGGGCTGTGAATGCCTCCGTGTACCAGGTATACATTCCCCTGGGCTGTGCGCACCCCGTCGGGGGTGACAATGACCTGGCCGCCTTCCTCTTCGGAGGTGAAACGCCCAAAATTCAACTGGTCGGTTTCATCGGCTTTCAGCATCTCGGTCAGTTCCGCATAGACGCTCGCCGTGAGGGTTGCCTGTCCCCTCACGGTGAAAGCCATGAATGTCCATAAAACCAATATCAGTAGTGTGCGTCCGCGCATAGTGAATGCTTTATTTGTTGCTGTTATCAATGATTAGTCGTAGGTAACGGTAACATCAAACGTGCCTGTATACTCACCTGTTGCCTGATTTGCATTTACGTTTAAGGTAGCTCCTACAGCAAATGTTTCAGTACCTTGTGTTCCCAAATTTTCGGAAAGTGTTCCAGTTGCATTGTGGGTAAAGTTATCAACAACCATAGCTGTACCAGTTCCTGATAAATTTATCGATGTTGGAAGAGATACTGTATAAGCATAACTACCTTCACCCGTTACTGTAAATGAAGCAGCATGTGCTTGTTCATTAGATCCTGGAGCTGTTGTAAATAATGTAACATTAGTTTCAGTTCTAGTTCCATCCGTACCAAGTAAAACAGTGCCAGCTTCTGTCCCGGGAACTATGCTCCCAAAGTGCATGTCTTTTACTTGTTCAATAGCTATGATCTGCATTATAGTGGCTCCGGCAGGTACACTTTCTGCTATGTCATTTGATACACCTTCCTGCGCTACTGCATTCTTCCCTGCAAAAACCATAAGAAATATTCCGGCTGCTATAAAAATCAGTCTTTTCATGATCATTTTACTTTTATAATTGTACTATATTTAAGTTAATTACTATTTTATTGGTATTCTACGGTTATAGTGTAAGTTCCTGCATAATCACCGGAAACCTGACTGGCTGCCACAGTTAAATCGGCACCAACGGTGATCGATGAAGAACCAGTTGAACCAATTGTGGAAGAAGTCGCAGGAGAGGATGCAAAGTTACCAACAGTCATAGTGGCACTACCTGCTCCTTCTCCAGTGGTGGCAGTCAACGTAACTGGTGAACCAGGAAGGGTAATGTCATAACCTGCGTTAGGAGTTCCGGACACATCAAATAATCCACGAAGTCCATCATTCGTGCTGTTTAATGTTGCATTTCCGCTTATAAGGGTGCGGAGAGTCCCCGATGTGGAAATTCTAATAACTGATTCCGCATCTCCGGGAGCAATGCTACCAAATGAGAGAGCTTGAGACTGTGAAATGCCAATGTCTGTTGTGATGACTGCCGTAACATCACCGGTTTGTGCACTGATCTTTTCAGCAGCCAGTACCAGCATAAACATGCTTGCGAATAAGAAAACTAATTTTTTCATACCTTTAACGTTTTGTGTTAACCATTTATTTTTATTGTCAATCATTTTGTTTCCGGTTGTTTCAAAACAATAACAATGCCAGTATAGTCAATTCCACAGATAATCAATAAGTTACACGATTCCTTTCCTACGGGTTTTGTCCCATTCTGGGAATTATTTTTTCAAACAGGGAAAAATAAGTGGAAAAGGGAAAGAGCCAAGAACCA
>CAYPAW010000119.1:0-41358 GCA_964408795.1 uncultured Mariniphaga sp. | reverse complement strand
AAAACACTGGAACGACGCTGAGATAGTTGAGATCCATGGTGTAGTGGCCCTGTTCGGCTTTTTAAACCGATGGAACGATTCGATGGGCACCGAACTGGAACCCGGAGCAGTGAAATCAGGTGAAAAGTATCTGAAACAACTTGGCTGGACAGCAGGAAAACATAAATATGGATAGCAACATTCTGAATGTGTTTCTGTAATTTTGCCAAAAAATAGTTCATGGAAGGAATCTATCCGAAAGATTTTGAAGCCAAAACCGGGTTCGATACGATCAGGGAAATGCTGAAATTGAAATGCCTGAGTTCTTTAGGAAAGGAACAGATTGATGCCATACATTTCACTTCAAACTACGAAGATCTTATGCGGCTCCTCGGAGAGGTAGAAGAATTTACCCGGATCCTCAGGGAGTTCGATCAGTTCCCGGCAAGCCATTTTGTCGATATCCGCCCGTTGTTACAGAAAATACAAACCGAAGGACGCTACCTTGAACTGGACGAGATGGCTGACCTGAAAAAATCCCTGGAAACCATCCGTGCAATTGCCCATTTTTTCAACAACGAAAAAAAAGAACGCTTTCCCCTGCTCTCAGAAAAAGCCAGGGTAGTGAAAGTGTTCCCTTACCTGTACGACCGATTTGATTCGATCCTGAATAAATCCGGAAAACTCAAAGACCATGCTTCCGAAGAGCTGGCAAAAATCCGGCAGGAAATCCTGAAGAAACAATCGGGCATGTCCAAACGACTCCACGCCATTCTTAAAAAAGCCCGCAAAGAGGGACTCGTCGAAGAAGATGCATCCATAGCCATCCGCGAAGGACGCGCAGTAATTCCCGTTCCTTCGGCAAAAAAAAGGCAGTTGAAAGGAATCATCTATGACGAATCGGCCACAGGAAAAACAGTCTATATCGAACCCGGAGAGATTGTGGAAATGAACAACGAAATCAGAGAACTGGAGTACGCCGAACGCCGGGAGATAATTCGCATACTGACAGCATTTGCCAATGACCTGCGCCCTTACATCCACGATATTCTGTATTCTTTTGACTTTCTGGGGGAAATGGACTTTATCAGGGCCAAAGCATTGCTGGCCATACAGATTAATGCCATCAAACCTCAATGTATGAATACCCGGGAATTCTTCTGGGAGAAAGCCGTACACCCTTTACTGATGCTTTCATTGCAACGCGAGAACCGCAAGATCGTTCCCCTCGATATTCACCTGACAAAGAAAAATCACCTGTTGCTCATCTCAGGACCCAATGCCGGCGGAAAATCAGTATGCCTGAAAACCGTGGGACTGCTTCAATACATGCTCCAATGCGGATTGCTGATACCGGTAGGGGAAAACAGCAAAACCGGAATTTTCGAACGCATCATGATCGATATCGGAGATGAACAATCCATCGAGAATGACCTGAGTACCTATAGTTCTCATCTGATAAACATGAAACAGTTTCTGAAATTCTGCAATGAAAACACGCTGATCCTCATTGATGAATTCGGAACGGGTACCGAACCCATGCTGGGAGGGGCCATAGCCGAAGCAATCCTCAGAAAACTGAATGAATCCGGAACCTTTGGCATTCTCACAACCCACTATACCAACCTTAAACATTATGCTGTTTCGGAAGAAGGAATCCTCAATGGAGCCATGTTGTATGATACCCAACATATGAATCCCCTCTTTCAACTCGAAATCGGAAAACCCGGCAGTTCCTTTGCTTTTGAAATAGCCCGCAAAATAGGACTCCCGGAAGATATTCTCCAGGACGCAACCCGGAAAATCGGAAAGAAACAGGTCGATTTTGATAAAAACCTCAAAATCGTGATCCGTGATAAACAGTATTGGGAAAGAAAACGGAGCAAAATACGAAAAGTCAACACCATCCTTGACAACCTGGCAGCAACCTATGAACAGGAACTAAAGGAAACCGAGCGCCTGCGAAAAGAGATCCTGAAGAATGCCAAAGAGGAAGCAAACCGGTTACTGGCTGGAGTAAACAAAAAAATTGAAAATACCATCCAGGATATCAGGGAAGCCCAGGCTGAAAAAGAGAAAACAAAAAAACTGCGGGAAGAGATGGAAACCCTCAAAAAAAAGGTCGGCGAAGAGGAAGTCAGGGACCATGAAAAGATCCGCAGTAAGATGAATGCCTTAAAAGCCCGCGAAAAAAAACGCAACGAACGGCGACCTGAAGATACAAAACCCGGATCCGGGAGGAAAACTCCTCCTGAAGAAAAAATCATCCCCCTGAAACACGGCGACCAGGTGAAACTGATCGGGCAGGACACTATTGGGGAGATTATTCAATTCAATGAAAAAAATGTAGTGGTGGCCTTTGGGCAACTCTTAACCACCGTCTCCCGGGAACAGGTGGAAAAAGTAAGCAACCACCAGGCAAAAAAATCGCGGCTGAAAGAAAACAAAACAACAGCCAATATAGCAAATAACCTGGCGCAACGAAGAATGACCTTTCGCCCGGAGATCGACATCCGGGGTCAACGTGCCGGGGAAGCACTCTCAAATATCCAGATGTTTATCGATGAAGCCATTATGCTGGAAGTGAGCCAACTGCGCATTCTTCATGGCAAAGGACAGGGAATCCTGAAGGAAACAATCCGGGATTACCTCCGCTCCGAACCCATGGTGAAAAACTTCAAAGATGAACATGTCGACCAGGGAGGAGCTGGGATTACGCTGGTCAATTTATATCTTTAACCTGAGCTATTCATGAATTATTCGGGTTAAATTAACTATCTGAAAAAATGAACAGGAACCGCATCCGAACCATAGCTTTGATCCCCTTTGTGTGGATCGTCTTTTCTACCCATGCCCAGGATCCGTTGCGTTTTGAAAATGAAATGGAGGCCATCCGGCAAATCGTCACCGAATACGAGGAAGACCGGGAAGTAGTTGTATTTACCGGGAGTTCCAGCATTCGCATGTGGAAAAATGTGCAGTCATATTTCCCGGAAGTGGCTGTTATCAATACCGGATTTGGCGGATCCCACATGAGCGATCTCCTTTACTACCTTGACGATGCGGTAATCCGCTTCAATCCGGAACAGGTATTTATCTATGAAGGCGACAACGATGTGGCTTCGAACATAGACCCGGAAGAGATCCTGGCAACAGCCGAAACCATCGTAGACAAGCTGAAAGAAGCATTGCCCGGAGTACAAATTGCATTCATCTCGGCCAAGCCCAGTATAGCCCGCTGGAACCTGAAAAATGCCTACGAAGAATTGAACAACCAACTGGAAATCTTCTGCCGGGACCAGGGACTTACCTATGTAAATATATGGAATGGTATGCTTTCCCATTCAGGGGTACCCAAACAGGATATATTTCTTGACGATGGACTGCACATGAACAAAAAGGGATACAACTTGTGGTTTCAGGCACTGAAGGATTACGTTAAGTAACAGGCTACATCCCCCAGCCAGCTACTTCACCCTGTTTCTTCACAGTTATCATTCCTCTTTCGATGGAGTGTTTTCTGCATGATTCATTAAGCCAATGACACTGGCCACCATGGCTTTGATGCCTGTATGAAGGGTCTTTTTGTAATCCGGCTTCATAAAGGGTGAATGCAACGGATAAGGATTCTTTCCTTCGGTTTTCAATCGTTGCATTTCCTCCGGAGCGGTGCTTCCCAGCCAGATCATGCATATCGGAACCTTCTCAGGAGTCCGTCCATATTTTCCGAAATCTTCCCCGGCCATAACCGGATCTGTCTGAATGATCTTTTCTTCCCCAAGAATATCAGACGCAATTTGTTTGATTTTCCGGGTAAGAAGGGATTCGTTGATCACGGGGAGTGTTGATTCCTCCCTGACTTCCACCCGGGGCATTTTATTTTCAGGCAATCCGGCCATAGCTGCAGCTCCTTTGCAAATGCGCTGAATGGCACAGATCATTCTGTCGGCTACCGGCTGGCTGTAATAGCGGAGCGTCAGTTTCATGGTCACCTCATCGGGGATAATGTTGGCACGGGATCCACCGTGAATGGCACCCACGGTGATGACAGCCGGATCAAAGGTGCTGATTTCCCGACTGACAATGGTCTGCAGATCCAGGACAATCCGTGAAGCAATTACAATCGGATCAATGCATTTTTCCGGGTATGCACCATGGCCTCCTTCACCGTACACGGTGGTGTTCACGGTACGTATACCGGCAAATACGGGACCTTCAGCCAGTCCGATTGTTCCTGACTCAAGTTCCGGATTGATATGATAGGCCAGGGCATAATCCGGAACCGGGAATTTTCTGTACAATCCCTTGTCAATTGCTAAATCGGCTCCCCGGTTGCCCCGTTCTTCAGCCTGTTGGGCGATCACTAAAAGGGTTCCCTTCCAGGTATCTTTCAGCTCCACGAGGGCATGGAGGGTACCTACCCACACCGACATATGGATGTCGTGTCCGCAGGCATGCATGACCGGAATTTCTTCTCCCATTTCATTGTTCACTACACGGGTACTGGCAAAAGCCAAACCTGTTCTCTCTTTAACAGGCAGGGCATCCATATCGGTCCGGAGCATCACTACCGGCCCGTCCCCGTTCTTCAGGATCCCTACCACACTGTTACCGGCAAATCCGGGATATACATCCATGCCGGCTTGTTCCAGTTCATCCGCCATCCGCCGGGCCGTTTCAAACTCTTTCTCCGACAATTCCGGATGCTGATGAAGGTATTTGCATAACTCAAACGATCGCTCTGTATGCCGCTCAATGATCTTTTTTGTTTTCGGATTATCCTGTGCAAACGACTGCATATATAACATCATAAAGATCCATGGTAAGAATCTGTTTTTAACATTGCCCTTACTGTTAACAGTTGGCATAGCAAATACCGGGTCTTCCTCCCTATTTTTTTCCTTTCAATGCCCTTCGTTCTTTTCCTGTCAACTCCTTTTTAATGATCTTCGTATCGTGAACAGACCGGTATGTTTTTCCTGATTCCACCTGGGAAACTCCTGATTCACCGAGGTAAAATTCAGGAATCAGGAATTTGGGAATTTCGGAATTCAATCGGCTGTGGGAAAGCGAAAATTCTACAAAGAATTTTCCGTTCGGCAAAGGAGCCACCCTTCCCATAATCTCTCCGGGAATCACTGTCTGCCCGGGCTGGCATGTGATTCCCCGGAAAGCAAAATGAACATATTCCCCCACGGTTCCATCCGCATGCAGCACTTGCAGACGATTCATCGGTTGATTTTCCATGGGACCGGTAGGATCATTGTGCTCCACAACCCGGATCACAACTCCTTTCCGGGAAGCACACACTTCACCGGAACCTTCCATCTCAAAACCCACCGATCTTTCATTCCTGGAGTCAACAACGGAAGAACATGCAACCATGGTTCCAGCTTTGGCCGGCAGCAAATAGGGAAACTCCGGATCCGTTTCGGGAGAGGGATGCGACGGGTACCATTGTACTTCAATATGAAACTGCGGACCAGGCTGACCCGGTTCACGGTAAATCGTAAACAATGAATGAGTCCCCGGATCAATGCGCGCTATGTAAGGCAACTCCCCCATAAACGAAGCGTAATCCAGGTAACTGAAATTCAACGCTACATACACCGGAACATCCGAATAATTATCCGCCATGAAATTCGCATTCCCCGATGCATCGTAATCATACCGTACCTGATAATTGCTTTGCGCTAACAATCCGGAACATACAACACAAAAAACAAAACTCCATATCAACCGCCTCATATGTCGCAACATGATCAAGTGAAAAACAAGGGAAAGATAAACAAAATGATCGTTAATCCGCAACCGGCTGTTTTATTTATAGAGCCTTCAAAAAAAGAACGTTGAGAATTCATTTTCTCCGGAATGGTCTTCCAACGCTTCAGAATGATCCGGATAAAACAAACCATTCCGGTTGAAAAACGTAGAATGTAAATGATATGAACATGGATAAAAAAGAAAAGGATTTGTTGAAAGGGAAGAAAAAAAAGAAAACCGTTCTTTTAACCCGCCCGGAAGACAACCATCGGATTCTCCCATCAAGAACCGAAATGAAGAATCCGTTTGTTGTTGAATGGCAAATGTTTGATTAATGCCTTATAGCTTCAACATTTCTGGTAACAGACCCTTTCTCCCGGAAAAATGTCCGCTTCTTCCGGAGGGATTTTTATTTATATAGTTCTGCCAATGCACCGAAATAATCATCCTCCCAGCCTTCGGTAATGTTCTGAAAGGCATCATCCGGAATATTGGTATGTACCAGTTCGAGGCTGGTACCTTTTTTATGGGGAAACAACCGGATGGTAACAATGGACTCTTCTTCCTGCCCTTCGAAATACCATTGCTGAACGATCTTCCTGTTTTTTTCAAATTCCAGGTTTTTCCCCGAAATGCTACCGTTCCATAAGGAAAATTCCGAACCGGGTTCTTCGCTCATTTCAGCCGTTTCACCGGTCCATATTTCAAGCATGTTCTTGTTGGTCAGGGCATTGTAAACATCATTCGGGGGTCCTGCCAGGACGAAATATTTTTTGAAGTTCTTCATAACACGCATTTTTGTTAAAAGTAGCCTTTTTTCTACAAACGATATCAACATATAACGGGCAGAAGAATATCCGGCACAAAGGCAGATAATTGGGGTTTTACGAGCCATATTCTGAATTAGGCAGAAAGAAACAGGATCAGGGAGTGAAACCAATCCCTTTCCCTCCACCAAAGCCTCGATCCCGATGGCTATCGGGACGGGGCAAAAGTGGATTCCATTTCGACAAGTTTAAGAATCCGTCAGATGATCTGTTTTTCAATTCAGGAAAATCTTTCTTTATGGAGAACGAATGATTTTTCCCAAATATAAGGAGAATATATGTACTTTTAGATAGTAAAAGTATAAGTAATAATTATACAACAACCTTGTAGGTAATACTTTGAGCAAAATCGAAAACCATTTGAATATATTTAAAGTATTCTTTTTTGTATATTTAAGTAAACTTAATTATTGGATTAAAATTACGATATATGACTGCTTCAGTAGAGAATTTTGTTAAAGCAATACACAGACAGAACAAGCTTTCTGGTGCAGATACCAGATTGAGCACTATTGCAGGATTATTAAACATTACAAATGCTGCAGCAACTGACATGGCAAGGAAACTGGCAAAGAAAAATATTGTGAATTATACAAAATACAAGCCTTTATCACTTACATCTTGTAGTCATACAATGGCATTAAACGTAATTCGTAAACACAGACTTTTGGAATCTTTCCTCTATAAAACATTGAATTTATCATTACATGAAATTCACAGGGAAGTTGAACAACTTGAACACCATACATCTGATTTTCTTGCTAATAAAATAGAGAAATATTTAGGCTGTCCTTCTATTGACCCACAGGGAGACCCAATTCCTTCGTTCGATGGAAATATTAAATCCGATAACACTCAAATTTTACTTTCAGTAGCAGCAGAAGAGAATATGTATGTAATAGCAAGATTGTTCAGCTCAGAAAAGGACTTTTTTTGATTTTTGCTTTACAAATCTTATCTCAATTGGTTCAAATATTTGGGTAGAGAAACAATACAGTTCTAATAAAATGACTGAGGTAACAGTCAATCAAAATAAAATTTTTCTGAATGAAAATTACACCAGAATTATTTATGTAAAAAAATTAAATTTAAAATACATGAAACGAGCATGGTGAATATTTACACCCAAGGCTATAATCAATCCCGATAGCTATCGGGATCGGGAATACCTTATAAATTTAACACTTTAATCATATGAGAAAATTACTATTAATATTTATAGGAACATTATTATTTATGAGTACTCAGGCACAACATACCGATGCTAATATTTTTGGCGATGTTCAATGTGAAGGAAAACATATACCATTTGCCAGTGTATATATTGAAGGAACAACCATTGGGACAACTACAGATGAAACAGGACATTATATGCTAATTAATTTACCGGAAGGTAAACATATAATTGTTGCAAAATTCATGGGATATTCAACTTCTAAACAGGAAGTAAATATCGAGATCAATAAAACGCTTGAAGTAAATTTTGTACTTGAACGAGAGGTTATGTCTCTTGAAGAAATTGTAATTACAGGAACAAAAACATTTAAAAGAAGTACTGAAACACCAGTTATAGTAAATGTACTTGATAGCAAGAGTATAGAAGCAGTTCAGGCATGTAACATTTCTGAAGGTCTAAAATTTCAACCAGGCTTACGAATTGAGACTGATTGCCAAACATGTAATTATACCCAGTTACGAATGAACGGATTGGGTGGGGGATATTCTCAAATTTTACTCAATGGGCGACCTATTTTTAGTCCGCTAATTGGTCTTTACGGCATGGAACAAATTCCTGCAAATATGGTCGACCGTATCGAAATAGTTCGGGGCGGTGGTTCTGCATTGTATGGTTCAAGTGCCATTGGTGGTACGGTGAATGTGATAACTCATATTCCAAATCAAACCAATTACAGTGTAAGTTTAACATCGCATCAAATAAATAACAGTTCACTTGATAATGTTTTAAATGCGAATGTTACAATGGTATCAAAAAAACGAAATACAGGTGTAGTTTTATTTGCAAACCGTAGATACCGTGAAGCCTACGACCATGAGGGGATTACCCTAAATCCCGATGGAACAACGACCATTGAAAAAGACAATTATTCTGAACTCCCCGAATTAAGGGATAACTCTTTTGGAGGAAATATTTTCTATCGACCAACCCCAAACCAAAAATTAGAGATAAACTTTACTAGTTTGTATGAGTATCGTTATGGTGGTGAAATGATTGATAAAGAAGCTCATTTAGCCCAGCAATCAGAGGAAAGGGTACATAATATCTTTATGGGTGGAATAAATTACCAGGTAAACTTCAATAACGAAAATAGTTCATTAATAGCATACTTTTCCGGACAACACACAGACAGAAAACATTATACAGGTTTATATCCAGTGAGGGAAGAATATAATTTGGATTCTGCTTTCTATATAGCAGAGCAAAATCATTTAAAGAATCCACCCTACGGTACAACTGATAATACTACCTTACAGGGAGGAATCCAGTTTAACCACAGGCTTCAAAACTTTATAATAGGAAGCAATGTATTAACAGGTGGGATTGAATACCAAGTAGATGATATTACAGATTCCATTCCTCAATATCAGTATGGAACAAACCAGGAAACGAAAAATTTTGCTGCATTTTTACAAAGTGACTGGAAACTTACATCGTCTTTCACTTTTCTTGCAGGGTTAAGAGCTGACAAACACAGCCTGGTAAACCATGCAATTCTAAGTCCTCGATTTTCAGTATTGTATCGTTTAAAAGATTACACACAATTCCGCCTTACATGGGGAACAGGATTCAGGGCTCCTCAGGCTTTTGATGCCGATATGCATATCGCATTTGCCGGAGGGGGTGTTTCCCGTATTTCATTGACTAATGATTTAAAAGAGGAACGCTCCAATAGTTTTAGTGGTTCTGTAAATTTTGATTACCCAAAACCAAAATTCATTTTAGGCTTTACATTGGAAGGATTTTATACAAAACTAAACGATGCCTTTTATCTACAACCCATTGGGGAGGATGAACTTGGCGAACAATTTGAAAAGCGTAATGGTCCCGGAGCAATTGTTCAGGGAGCAACATTAGAGCTAAGAGCAAATTATAATAAAACAACACAAATTGAGGTTGGCTTTACCTTACAATCGAGTTTACATGAAGAAGCAGTAGACTATATAGAAGGCCTTGAACCAAAAAGGGAGTTTTTAAGAACACCAAATAAATACGGGTATGTAATTGTAACCTTATATCCAACGAAAGAATTAAATGCTTCAATAAGCAGTCTTTATACAGGTTCAATGGTACAAGCTAAATTTTCACCTGATGAATCGGTTTATCCAAATGAGTATAGGACATCATCATCATTTACTGAATTAAACGCTAAATTGGGATATACTTTCCCATTTAAAACTATTGATTCCGGACTGGAAATTTACGGTGGAATAAAAAATATAACCAATGTTTATCAATCCGATTTTGACAATTACCGGGATAGAGATAGCAACTATATTTATGGCCCTTCACAGCCGAGAACAGTTTATATTGGCTTAAAGTTAATGAGTCTGTAATATTAAATAGCTAAACAATTACGCAATAACTAACTCAATGAATTTTGTTTTAAAGAAATCTTCCCTAGGCTTACAGGCACATTGGCAAAACATACATAGCCAACGCTTCAACCAAATTTTGCCAAAGATGGGCTAACCCTATTTATGGTGCTACCATGGCTAATGACATTGCCACAGATTCAAAAGGAAATTGTTATGTTATGGGCTGGTTTTCCAGTTTGGTGATTTCAGATACAATAAGGCTGTATAGTCAAAAATAAATCAGAAATCTTTATTATTAAATATAATAAAGAGGGCGAAACAGTTTGGATGAAAAGTACGTTAACCCGTGATTACAGGCTAATAACAGAAAGTATATCAATCAACGAGAAATACAATCACATATATTTAACAGGTTGGGAGGATGATGATTTCCCTTATGGGAACCATACAAGAATTATTTTAGCGGAATTAAACCTAACGAATGGCATATTAATGAAAGATACTCTTTGGGGTGAATTTTCCGAGGTGCCGACAAAATACAAAAATATCGGATATGTAGTTACCAGCAATAACTCTTCTGTTTTTTTAGCAGGTTGCATAAAAAATAAGGATAAATATAGTGATATCTATCTCCTAAAAACGGACACTGCATTCAATGTAATATGGGAAAAACAATTAAAGGGAGCTTCAAATGAAAATATTGCTTATGATATCACTTATGATGATGAAAATAATATTTACATAACAGGTTTTTTTAAAGATTCAGTATTTATCGGAAATCAAACAATCATTCCCCGTGAAGGAGCCAATATATTTATTGCCAAGTTTTCTAGTGAAGGTGAATTTATATGGGCAAATAGTGCCAGTTCTGGAATAGCATGGAATGAATACAATGCAGGCTGGTCCATCTGTTTTGACAACATGAACAGTATTTATGTGTCGGGGTATGTTGAAAAAAATGCCCTTTTCCCCCTTCTATCCAAACCCAACATGCAGGACCTTTTATAGCCAAAATAAGCAAAGATGGAGATTATGAATATGCAATATCATATAATTCAGGAGACTTCCATCTGAATACAAAAGATGCGATTGGTTTTGTAGATTGTAGCCCCAATGGAGATCTTTATTTTGCCACCAGCTTCCAGGATTCAATATCCCTTAATGCTTCCTTCCATGAACAGTCCGTAAATGAAGCTGGGTTTGAACTTTTTCCCAATCCTGCAGGGGATATCGTTCATTTCCTTTTTAACCAGAATCAACCCGTTATTTCAGCCAGGATTATAAATCTATCAGGGCAAACCGTATTTATTGCAGATGAAATAAAAAACAACCGGTTAAATCTTGGTTTTTTAAACAAAGGCGTTTACCTGTTGGAAATTGGTTTTGCAAATAACAAAAAAGCGATCCAAAAACTAATGATCAAAAAATAGCAAGGACTCCATCGTTATTTATCATCCCGTACGCTGCCATCGGGTAAATTAATCCATGCTTTCAGCCCGAAAAATGCATGAAAGTTTCTACTTTTGCTTTCCCGTACGAAAACTTATGCAGGCACTAAAGAACTATTCAAGGCTGGTTAAATTTGAACACACGGTTTTTGCGCTACCCTTTGCGTTAACCGGGTTTTTTCTGGCAGTAACCCGTTCCGGAAGTCCGTTCCGGTGGAGTCTTCTGTTCCTGGTCTTGTTGTGTATGATCTTTGCCCGGAATGCCGCCATGGGATTTAACCGCTATCTTGACAGGGAAATAGACAAACGGAACCCTCGTACCAACAAAAGGGAGATCCCTGCCGGAATCCTCATCCCCCGGAATGTGCTGTTTTTCGTGGTGACCAATGGGTTGCTTTTCATTGCAACGACCTGGTTTATCAATCCACTCTGCTTTTATCTTTCTCCCGTAGCGCTGTTTATCGTTCTTTTCTACAGCTATACCAAACGGTTTACTGCCTGGTGTCATTTTGTTCTCAGCCTGGGATTGGCAATCGCTCCCGTAGGAGCCTACCTGGCGGTTACCGGAACACCCGCTATGGCCCCTGTATGGATCAGCGCCATTGTATTCTTCTGGGTCAGTGGATTTGATATACTCTATTCCCTGCAGGATGAATCCTTCGATAAAGAGAACAGGATCCAATCCATTCCCTCTCACCTGGGGATTCGTAAAGCCCTGATCTTCTCTATATTCCTGCATGTGCTAACAGCCCTTTTTGTGGTCATCTTCGGAGTCGTCATTAAGGGTGGCTGGATTCACTGGACCGGCGCCGCTATATTTATCACGCTGCTGGTGTATCAACACAGCCTCGTAAAACCCGGAAACCTGAAAAAAATAAACCTGGCCTTTTCGACCACCAACGGAATAGCCAGCATTCTGTATGGGGCATTGGTAATTCTTGATTTGCTGATCAATTAATCCGGTGGGCCTTATACACTTTTTTGTTGATATTGTACGAAAATCCTACCGTTATTAATTCCTTGACCTGTAACCGGGTTTTTTTATACAATTCTTTCCCTTCCTGATCATACACCGGGAAAAGAATATCGTCATCATAGATCAGATGCAACATCAGGCGCATATTGATGTAATCATTCACTTTCATGACCACCAGATTCTCCCAGTCGATATCAAATTTCTCAAAAGGTCGGGTATAATTGATAAACATTTTATATTTGGTTTCATAGCTTATTTCCGGGAGTATCTTTGCTTTAAACCGGATATCGGCATTTAATCCGGGAACCCAAAGCTTTTTTCTGCCGTCCGGGATGTTATAATTGCTTTTATTGATCAGCACTGTATCACGGATAGATACCGTTTTGGACGTAAACGGGGAGAGAAAAACCGAAAGATCCGCATTGGGTTTATAATCGAATCCAATCTTAACCACGGTTTTTGCCGGAGAGAGAAAGGCGGAGATCGGTTGTGGATTGACACTCGTCGGATACTGAAATCCTTTGAACAACTGGGTTTGAAAATCCACCTCCGCACTGTAATACCATTTCTTAAAAGCACTCAGGCCAAAGCGGGAAATTACTTCAAACTTATCGTCATTCTTCTCCAGTTCATAGCGGTTTCCCTCTTTATCTCTCCCTCCGGGATTGATCCAGCCGTTGCGTAGTTCCATGCTGTTTTCCCATTTTACTATATTATTAAACGTTGAATAATTGGCAAACCCCTTAAGTACCAACAACATGGAAATAGCACTTTTCCCTCCTTTTTTCCAGTTGCTCAGGTAAGCCTGTGTAAATCCAACCGTACCATCCCCACCAATGCTCCAGGGGGTTTCGATCTTAAACCGGTCCTGAATATCCCTCAGGTTATCTGACGGACGTGCAGGGACCAACTGAAAACCTTTCGCCTGTTTTTGCGACATTCTGGAGAAGGTTACATTGTCATCAATCACCATTCTGATCGTTCGTTTATCCGGACTGCTCACCAGCACACTCAAGGAATCGTTCTGCCGGTTTTTCAGCCATACCCGGGTATAGTGTTCCCGGTGATCAGAAAGGGTCAATCTGCTTTTCCGGTCTGCCAGGTTCAGGATATGGATATCAACGGTGTCGATGCGGTTTGCATAACGGATCAGATCATTGATTGCATGATAAACCGAATCATTTACCATCTGAATAATGCGGTCGTTGTAAGCTTCCACTACCCGGTAGTTGTTTCTTTTCACCGAATCGGAATACTGCTTTATTCTGTTCCTGATCTCCTTCTCCAGGGCCTGGTTCCGGTACGATGCAACCATAGAATCACGGTATGCAGAAACCAGGGAGTCGTTATAATGAAGACGGTATTTTTCAATGAATGCATCCCGTATGCTGTCCAGTTTTACAATGCGCTGAAAATCTTCGGTGGTCTGAACCATGGAATCGGGAAGGACATCCAAAAATTGCAGGCTGTCGGGAAGGCTGTATACCGAATCGGTAATCAATCGCATCCCCTGCTCCGGGGGAATCCGGTTCATCCTCTCTTCTATATTTTTCAGGAGTGAATCCGGAACCTCTGGATCTTTCGTCATAAATTCGGCGATAACCCTTCTGCGAATTTCTGCCTGCCGGGTCTTTAGGTCCTGAACCGGCATATACCCTTGAATATGCAATGTGTCAGAAACCTCGGAAGGAAAACGAATGATCATGCGCT
This sequence comes from uncultured Mariniphaga sp., assembly GCA_964408795.1. Taxonomy (GTDB): domain Bacteria; phylum Bacteroidota; class Bacteroidia; order Bacteroidales; family Prolixibacteraceae; genus JABMQB01. The sequence goes on along the minus strand of CAYPAW010000119.1, from coordinate 27,100 downwards.
GCCCTTTGTACTCACCTGCCTGAAATGCTGATGCAAGCGAGTCAACCGGCCGTTTCAAAACGAAATGAAGCAACCCCTCAACCGTATTCTGTATTTCTGGATGAACAACCTGCCAACAGCTGTCTTTAAAAAAATAGTTCCTGAGAAAATCGATCGTATGAGCAACCGAATCATCCGGTTTCCGTAAATGTGTAGAATCCTCCTGACAGAAAGATGAATAGGACAAAAAAAGCAAAAAAATAAAAAAGAGTACTTTGTTTCCCCGCATAGTTGATGGTTGATTTTTCTTCAAATTCAAACGAAAATTTTATCCGGATGGTATCCGGGAAGCCGGAAGATTTCCCTTTGATTCATTGCGTCTGGTACTCTTTTTCCCAGCTTGTATATGGATGAGAAGAGAGGTAAGTATTGTAAAAACGGAGGTCTCCCGATACTTCTTTCCCCACCCAGGGAGGCAGTTCAATGATCTCATCGGGAGAGTCCAGTTCGACTTCCGCAAGGTAGAGTCCCTTGTTGGTTCCGGAGAATTCATCGACTTCCCAGCATTTGTTGGCAAAATGCATTGCGTATCGGATTTTCTCAATGGGTTTATTTTTGGCGAGTTTCAACAGCTCCCGGGCCTCATCCACCGGAACAGGATACGTAAACTCCTTTCTGGTAATGCCCCTTACTTTCCCCTTGATGGTTATGCATGCCGAATCATCGGAGATCCTTATCCGAATGGATCGCTCGGGATCATCCTGCAAATAGCCCTGACGGATTATACTCTTCTGTGTTCCCGGAATCCATTTCGTACGATCCAGAAGGAATTTTCGTTCAATTTCCTCTGCCATTCTTTTCACGTTCTTTAATAAATTCGTTATTTTACATTTCGTAGCAAATTTACGAAGCTGATCGGCAAATAAGAGATTTTTTAGGTAATGATTTTTGATGATTTATAAACAAGCGAATCATGATAAACAGGAAAGAAGCCATCAAACTACTCGAAGAGAACATTTCGTCTGAAAACATGCTAAAGCATTGTTATGCCTCAGAAGCGGTCATGCGGGCCATAGCCAGAAGGCTGGGCCGGGATGAAGAGGAATGGGGACTGGCCGGATTGCTTCACGATATTGATGTGGAAATTACCCATGCCGATCCCCATACCCATGGCCCGTATGCGGAAAAATTGCTGAAAGGAAAAATCTCCGATGAAGCACTGGATGCCATTGTCATGCACAACGAGGTAGCCACCGGAAAAGAACGTACTTCAGAATTCCAGCATGCCCTGGCCGCAGGGGAAACCATTACCGGACTGATCACCGCTACCGCACTGGTCTACCCCGATAAAAAAATCGCATCCGTAAAACCAAAATCCATTACCAAACGAATGAAACAAAAAGCCTTCGCAGCTTCTGTGAAAAGAGAAAATATCCTGGAATGTGAAAAAATTGGAATCCCCCTGCCCGAATTTGCTGAACTCACCCTGAATGCCATGAAAGAAATAAATCAAATCCTTGGTCTGTAACCTGCTGGAAAATGAATCCAACCTGAAAATTGTTGCTTTCCCTTTGAATATAAAAGGGATTAATCCATTTAGGTATTATTTATTAAGAAAAAGGAATCTTCTATTTTAAATTTAGTGTAATTTTTGTTTTTTTAATTTCATTTTATTTTGGATTTTGAATTAAATTCCTACATTTGCTCATCAAAACAGAAAAAAATGAATCTGTTCACTATCCATATTTTACTGGTAGAAGTGGTCCTTCTTGAGAAATTTGAGAAAGGCTAACGATATGGGTATTTATGATATTTTAAGCCTTTCTCAAATAGAGAAAGGTTTTTTTTTATCGTATAATTAAACTCACTCTGGAAAATATAAAAGAAGAAAATGCCAAAACATCACGAAATCACGAAGATTCACAAAACGCTGTCATCCAGGAGCACACGATTTTTAAGCGTTTCGTTTATGTGTTATCGGGGCAATGAAGGCTTTTCGGAGTGAGCTCGTTGTTTAATTAATAGAACCGTTATGCAAATACCCTTACGAAGCGATACCACCACACAGGGCAGACGGATGGCCGGAGCCAGAAGCTTGTGGCTGGCCAATGGAATGAAAAAAGAACAATTCGGGAAACCGGTGATTGCCATTGTCAATTCATTCACCCAGTTTGTTCCAGGGCATGTACATCTGCACGATATCGGACAGTTTATTAAAAAGCGGATTGAAGAAAAAGGATTCTTTGCTGCTGAGATGAATACCATAGCCATCGACGATGGAATTGCCATGGGGCACGATGGGATGTTGTATTCGCTCCCTTCCCGGGATCTGATCGCTGATAGTGTGGAGTATATGTGCAATGCCCACAGAGCGGATGCTATGATATGTATTTCCAACTGTGACAAAATCACTCCGGGCATGTTGATGGCAGCCATGCGTCTGAATATTCCGTCTGTTTTTGTGACAGGAGGACCCATGGAAGCCGGGGAATTATCAGGGAATTATTACGATCTGGTGGATGCTATGGTGATGGCGGCTGATGATTCGGTGGATGACAAACAACTTTCTCTCATTGAAGCAATTGCCTGTCCGACCTGCGGATCCTGTTCCGGAATGTTCACAGCCAACTCCATGAATTGCCTGACCGAAGCCATCGGACTGGCTCTCCCGGGCAACGGAACCGTGGTAGCAACCCATACCTTCCGCAAAAAACTCTTCGAAAAGGCAGCCGATCAGATCGTGGAAAATACCCTCGATTATTACCAAAACGGAAATACCCGGGTCCTGCCCCGAAGCATTGCTACAAAGGCAGCCTTCGAAAACGCGATGAAACTCGATATTGCGATGGGAGGATCGACCAATACCGTTCTGCACCTGTTGGCTGTGGCTCATGAAGCGGAGGTTGATTTTACCCTACCCGATATCGACAGGCTTTCACGAAGCACCCCGAACCTCTGTAAAGTTGCTCCCAGCAGCCATTACCATGTTCAGGATGTGAACCGCGCCGGAGGAGTGCTGGGCATCATGGCCGAACTGAACAGAGGAGGATTGATGGATCCTTCGGTGTACCGTGTCGATGGCTTATCCCTCCGGGAAACCCTTGAAAAATACGACATCATGCAGGAACCCCTGGCTGACGAAGTGAGCGCTCTATACAAAGCAGCCCCCGGAGGAGGCAGAAACCTGATTCTGGCTTCCCAGGATACTCAGTATAAAAACCTGGACAAAGACAGGGATACCGGGTGTATCCGAAGCATCGAAAGAGCATACAACAAAGACGGAGGACTGGCGATTCTGTATGGGAATATTGCAGAAAATGGCTGCGTCGTAAAAACAGCTGGCGTTGACCCGTCGGTACTGAAATTCACCGGTACAGCTAAGGTTTTTGACTCCCAGGATGACGCCTGTGAGGGCATTCTAAATCATACCGTCCGGGCAGGCGATGTGGTGATCATCCGCTATGAAGGCCCCAAAGGTGGACCTGGCATGCAGGAAATGCTCTACCCTACTTCCTATATTAAATCCGTAAAACTGGATAAAAAATGCGCTTTGATCACTGACGGCCGCTTTTCAGGGGGAACCTCCGGATTATCCATAGGACATGTGTCCCCGGAAGCTGCAGCCGGAGGAAATCTCGCACTCATTAAGGATGGCGATAAAATAACCATCGATATTCCCGGACGGAAAATCCATCTGGATATAACAGATGAAGAGCTTCAAAACAGAAGAAAAGAGGAAATTACCAAAGGAAACCAGGCCTTTAAACCCGGACCCCGGAAACGAACTCTAAGCAAGGCACTGAAAGCCTATGCCGCTATGGTCTCCTCAGCCGATAAAGGAGGCATACGAATCGTGAAGTAAATTAGGAAACGTAAAACAATCATCCAATAATAATTGACAACATGTACAATCAAAATGCAACCATCGAAGCACAAAGAAAACAAAAGGGCACAAACGGCTCTCAATCAGTAGTCCAGGGTCAGAAGGCAACGAAAGAAACCCAAAGAGTAACCGGTTCCAAGGCGGTGATTCTCTCCATTCTGGAAGAGGGCGTTGATACGATATTCGGCTATCCCGGAGGGGCAATCATGCCTACGTATGATGCACTCTATGATCATGCAAAAAATGTGAAACACATTCTGACAAGGCATGAACAGGGTGCAGTGCATGCAGCGGAGGGATATGCACGGGTCACAGGAAAGGTAGGGGTATGTTTTGCCACCTCCGGCCCGGGAGCTACCAACCTGATCACCGGAATCGCCAATGCCATGCTTGATTCCATACCCCTGGTCTGCATAACCGGCCAGGTCACCTCCCCGATGCTTGGCACCGATGCCTTCCAGGAATCCGATATTGTGGGAATATCTCTGCCCATCACCAAATGGAACTACCAGATTACCTCAGCCGAAGAAATCCCGGGAGCCATCGCTCAGGCTTTTTACATTGCCCAAACAGGACGCCCGGGACCCGTTCTGCTGGATCTGACCAAAGATGCCCAATTCGGAGAAGTTGACTTCTCCTACCATAAATGCAGAAAACTAAGAAGTTACATACCGGAAATACCCGTAGATCCCGCAAAGATCAACGAAGCAGCAAGATTCATCAATCGGGCAAAAAAACCAATGATCTTCTGCGGCCATGGGGTTATTTTCGCTCAAGCCGAAGAGGAAGTAAAACAATTGGCTGAAAAAGCAGGAATTCCGGTAGCCTGGACCCTTCTGGGATTGTCCGCCTTCCCGACCAGCCACCCCCTGAATGTCGGAATGCTCGGCATGCATGGAAACTACGGCCCCAACATACTTACCAATGAAGCCGACCTGATCATAGCCATCGGTATGCGGTTCGACGACCGGGTGACAGGAAATATAAACTCCTATGCAAAAAAAGCCAACGTGATCCATTTTGAAATAGACCCGTCAGAAATCAATAAGAATGTGAAAGCCGATGTGGCCGTAATCGGAGATGCCAAAAAAGCCCTTACCATGCTGATCCCCCAAATAAAGGAAAACAACTACGCAGACTGGATTGGGGAATTCAGAAAATACGATGCAATCGAAAACGACAAAGTCATTCACAAGGATCTTTATCCGACCAAGCCGGGATTAACCATAGGAGAGGTCGTAAGGATCTCTTCAGAAAAAACCCATCATGAAGCCATCCTTGTAACCGATGTGGGACAGCATCAAATGATTGCTGCCCGGTATTTCAAATTTAAACATTCCAGGAGTTGTGTTACTTCGGGTGGATTGGGGACCATGGGGTATGGATTGCCTGCCAGCATCGGCGCTCAGCTGGGAAGTCCCGACCGAACTGTCGTGGCAATGATCGGCGATGGCGGATTCCAAATGACCATCCAGGAACTGGGAACCATCGTACAAAATAAACTCCCGGTGAAAATCATCGTTCTGAATAACCATTTCCTCGGTATGGTTCGCCAATGGCAGGAAATGTTTTTTGAAAAAAGGTACTCCTTTACCGAATTGCAAAATCCCGATTTCGTGGCCATCGCCAAAGGATATGGTATGGAAGGAAACACCGTGAAAAAACGGGAAGACCTCGAATCCGGCATCCAGAAAATGCTGGACCATAAAGGACCCTACCTGCTGGAAGTGGTTGTGGAAAAAGAAGATAATGTATTCCCAATGGTCCCCGCAGGAGCTTCTGTATCGGATGTTATTCTTGAACCATGATAATCAATTCCTTAATCGTAACTGAAAAATGAAGAAAGAATTTATTATAACCATTTATTCGGAAAACCATATTGGTCTGCTTGCACGCATTACCATTGTGTTTACCCGAAGAAAAATCAATATCGAAAGCCTAACCGTATCGGAATCTGCTATCGCAGGAATCTTTAAGTTTACCATTGTCGTAAAATGCACCCCTGAATTGATTCAGAAAGTGGTAAGCCAGATAGAAAAACAGGTGGATGTGTTAAAAGCTTTTTATCACACCAACGAGGAGATGATTTATCAGGAGATTGCCCTCTACAAAGTAAGCACAGAATTGCTGTACGACAGCGATGTGATTGAGCGAACGGTCCGCAATTCCGGAGCCAGGATCCTGGAAATCACCAAAGAATATACCGTCATTGAAAAAACCGGACACAAAGAAGAAACCCAGGAACTTTTTGAACAATTGAATAAATATAAGGTCATGCAATTTATCCGTTCCGGGAGAGTGGCTCTCACAAGAGATCCCATTGAAAGGCTTTCAGAATTCCTGAAGGAACGGGATGCTGTACCAGAAGAATAGAATAGTATTAATGCATAAAAACCGACTGTAAAAAATGGCAAAAATCAATTTTGGAGGAGTAAACGAAAATGTGGTGCTCCGCGAAGAATTTCCTATGGAAAAAGCCCGGGAAGTATTAAAAAACGAAACCATAGCAATCATTGGTTACGGAGTGCAGGGCCCTGCACAGGCGCTGAATATGAAAGACAACGGGTTTAAGGTAATCATCGGGCAGGCTCCCGAATTTAAGAATGACTGGGACAAAGCCGTACGTGACGGATTTGTTCCGGGGGAAACCCTTTTTTCTGTTGAGGAGGCAGCCAAAAAAGGAACCATTATTCAGTACCTGGTTTCGGATGCCGCTCAACGGATACTATGGCCTGCTTTAAAGCCTTGCCTGAACGAAGGCAACGCCCTCTACTTTTCCCATGGTTTTTCGATAACCTACAAGGAACAAACCGGAGTGATCCCTCCCGGAGATATCGATGTGATCCTGGTGGCCCCCAAGGGTTCCGGAGCCAGTGTGCGAACAAACTTCCTGGCCGGAAACGGCATCAACTCCAGCTATGCCGTATTCCAGGATTATACCGGACGAGCCGAAGAAAGAACCCTGGCCCTGGGGATTGCCATTGGCTCGGGATACCTCTTTCCAACCACTTTTGAAAACGAAGTGTATTCAGACCTGACAGGGGAACGCGGCGTACTAATGGGAGCCCTGGCTGGAATCATTGAAGCCCAGTACCAGGTGCTCCGCAACAATGGACACAGTCCCTCGGAAGCATTCAATGAAACCGTGGAGGAACTTACCCAAAGCCTTATACGCCTGGTTGACCAAAACGGAATGGACTGGATGTATGCCAACTGCAGTGCAACAGCCCAACGGGGTGCCCTCGACTGGAGACATAAATTCCGCGAAGCAACGCTCCCGGTTTTTAAAAACCTCTACCAAAGTGTGAAAAACGGAACCGAAACAAAACGCGTAATCGACTCTCTGAGTAAACCCGATTACAAAAAGAGCCTCGATAAAGAACTCAAAGAAATGCGCGAATCTGAACTCTGGCAGGCAGGAGAGGCAGTCCGTAATTTGCGCCCGGGAAAATAAAACCACAGTCTGCTGAAATACAAGGCTATTCCTTACCCGATGGCCTTGACGCGAATAGGTTGTGCACCCTTGCATTCTCCTTTTCTTTGATTCTATGTTTTATCTAAAATCGTTATCTTAGCATAGTTTTCACTAAACTTAAGACGCATGAATCCAAAAGTAATAGGGCTGTTGGTACTGGTTTGTATCCTGGCAGCCTGTCAAAACGGGGGAAACCAGGTAAAGGTAAAAATCCACAATCCTTCAGGCACCGGTTTGCAGGACAATGTTGTAGAGATCAATGACGCTGAGATTTTACAGCAAGTAGTATCCCTTGGGACGGCATTTTCTGTTCAGGCAGACGGGAAAGAATTGCCTTTCCAGCGGATCACGGATAACGGGAACTTGGATAAACTTCTGGTTTTAACTTCTCTGAACTCCGGTGAAACCAAAGAAATAACCATAAAAGGAGTGGACACCCCTCCGGATTTTCAACCCCTGACTCAGGCAGAAATTTCTGTCAAAGAGGGAGGTGAATGGGTTTGGGTAACCAAGGAAAACGGAAACGAGCAATATGAATACCAGGGAGGAACATGGAAAAATGTTTCGGAGTATACAGTCCCGGAACAACACACCGACCATTCTTTTGATATCCGGTATGAAGGTCCGGGATGGGAATCCGATAAAATCGGGTACCGTTTTTACCTCGACTGGCGAAATGCAGTGGATATATTCGGGAAAAAGGTGGATACCCTGGTTTTACAGCATGTCGGACTGGATGGTTTTGATTCTTACCACGAAATGTCGGATTGGGGCGTGGATGTACTGAAAGTTGGAGATGCCCTGGGAATTGGCTCCATTGGCCATTGGGCAAACGGCACCGCCAACCGGGTGGAGAAAACCGACAAGCTCTATTCACGCATCGATTACAGCGGCATCCTGGAATCGAAGATCACCACCATTTATAGCGGATGGGAAACAGCTGAAGGCAAAACAGACCTGACCGCCCGTTTGTCCATCCGGGCAGGAAGCTATCTGACAAAAACCGAACTGGAATTGTCGGAACCCCTTGAAAATATCTGCACCGGGATTGTAAAACACCCCGAAGCCGTTCTGCTTGCTCCTGAAAAGAATGATGGGCAATGGAACTACCTGGCAACTTTCGGCCTTCAAACCCTTCAGGAAGACTACCTTGGAATGGCTGTTTTTTACAAAAAAGCAGACCTCATAGAAACAACGGAAGATGAACTGAGCCATGTAGTGGTGTTAAAACCTGCTGATAACAAACTGACCTATTACTTCGGTGCCGCCTGGGAACACGACCGTTCGCAAGTGAAAACAGAAGAAGAATTCAGGAATTTCCTGGACCGGCAGGTTGAACTGTTGAATCACGGGCTATTGTAATCAATGAATAGAAAAAACAGGGAAAGAAAATTCATGCTGGAACAGAAAAACAATTTTTGTCTGAAAGAGTCAGCTCAGCCCCTGTAAAATAAAATATCCGGCTTCTTATTCCTCCGGATATCCTGTAATAGACTGTATCTCTTTATAGAGTGGTTCCAACGCTTTGTACATTTTTTTATACACCCGGGCGTACAACCGTTGGTACGTTTGAGTATGGTTAGGATCGGGGTCAAAAACACAAGGATACCGAACCATTTGTTCGACAGCCTCTTCTACCGATGGGAAACAGGCTGTTCCATACGCTGTGATTAAGGCAGCCCCCAATCCGGCTGATTCGTGGGTTTCACCCCGCACAATGGGCCGATTGAATATATCGGCGCTGATCTGGCAGATCTCATCGCTTTGGGAAGCTCCTCCTGAGACAGCTATTCTTTCGAATTTCAGCTTTCCCCGTTTTTCTATTTGCTGCATTCCCTCCAGCAATCCGAAAGAAAGGCCTTCGATGACCGCTCTGTATACATGGGCTTTTTTATGAACATCGCCGAAGCCGATCATCGCTCCTTTTGCCAATGGTTGTGAAAGCCCCGGACTCCAGTAAGGTTGAACCACCAGTCCCATGGCTCCATGAGGAGCCTTAGCCAACAGTTGATTCAATACCTGTTCCGCAACCATTCCTTTTTCCGCTGCTTCCTGAACCTCCTTGGCTGCAAATTCATTTTTAAACCAGGTAATCATCCAGTACCCTCTGAATATTTCTACTTCAGGATTGAATTTCCCGGATACCACCGCTGGATAGGATGGCATAAAAGGAATCGGCTCCATGTATTTACCAACCGTTGTTTGTACCGTTGCTGTGGTTCCGAAACTGAGGTTGGCCATGGAAGAATCGATGACTCCGGTTCCCAGTGTTTCACATCCTTTGTCCGAACCACAGGCAATAACCGGAACCCCGGGCTTCACTCCTGTTTGTTCCGAGGCTGTACGGCAAATCTTTCCAAGCTCCTTTCCGGGCTCCACGAGGAAAGGCAACTTATCTTTTTCAACCGGATAGATCTTGGAACTAAAAGCCATGGGTTCCTCAGGATTCCCCCATCTGCGTTTTTTATAATCAAAGGGAATATGTCCGATCTGCGATGCCACCGAATCGCGAAATTCCCCGGTTAACCGGAAATTCAGAAACCCGGAAACCTGCAGGTATTTAACCGTTCTATCCCATACTTCCGGCTGGTTCTGGCGGATCCAGTTGCTTTTCCCTTCCCGTTGCATTTTACGCAGGGTATCCTCCATGCCCACCCCCTTAAGGACCAGGTTAACCGGAAATCGGGCTTTATACACTGGATGCGCCTTTCGCTGGTCGAGCCATACAATCGCCGGCCGCAAAGGATGACCTTCCCGGTCTACATTCACCATCGTGTCACGAAGAGCCGTCACCCCTACTCCGGCAATCTTCGTAAACAAACCGGCATTCCTGTTTTTTATCGCCCGGCATCCTTGACAAAGACTTTGCCAGTACACCTCAGGATCCTGTTCCATCCATCCTGGCTGACTACTGTAATAGGGATCATAAAAAACCTGCTCCTTATCCAACACTTCACCTTCCAAAGAGAACAGCATAGCCCGGGTACTCTGGGTTCCGCAATCGATGACAAGAATGGTTTTTTGCATGACTCCCTTCTTTGGAATGAAAGCATCCGGTTAACATACTTTTTCTTCCTGATACTGCTCAATAATCTCTTTTACCTGTTGAGGAGAAACCCGGCCATATACTTTATCCCCCACCATAACCACCGGTGCCAGTCCGCAGGCTCCTACACAACGAAGACAGCTAATCGAAAATTTACCGTCAGACGTGGTTTGGCCCACTTCAATTTTCAGCCGCCGTTTCAGTTCAGCTAAAACCTGCTCAGCACCCCGGACATAACAGGCGGTTCCCATACATACCGATATGGGATGTTGCCCCTGTGGAATCATCGTAAAAAAAGAATAAAAGGTTACGACTCCGTACACCTTGGCAACAGACATACTTAATTCCGAAGCAATGACCTCCTGAACTTCTGCCGGAAGGTACCCAAGCTTCCCCTGAACCGTATGCAATACATTGATCAGTTCACTCTCCTTGTTATCAAATTGCCTGCAGGAATCCTTGATAATCTGAAGGGTCTTTTCTGATAGTTTTATTTTTGGCATGATATTCTATTTTTTCGTTTGTTACCTAATCACAGATTATTCCCTATTGTGTTCTGTCAAAATACTCGGTATGAAGCAGCTGATGAGCTTTTTCGCTCATTGGCTCACCCAAAAATTCTTCATACAGCTGCAGGATATAGGGATTTTCATGTGATTTCCGGAGGATTTTGTTTTTGTCTTCCCGGTAGATTGCTTCCTGTCGTTTTTTCAAGATCTCCACATTTCCGTGGTGGTACGGTTGTCCACCGCCCCCGATGCATCCTCCGGGGCATGACATGATCTCAATGGCATGAAACGCACTCTTTCCGGCCCGGATCTCATCCAGCATTTTCCGGGCATTTCCAAGGCCGTGTGCTATTCCAATATGTATAGGAGTACCGTTAAAATCAATGGTTGCTTTCCGGATTCCTTCCATACCCCGCAGTTCATCAAAGTCAAGGCGCGGAAGTTCTTTTCCGGTATGCAATTCATAGGCTGTTCGCACGGCTGCTTCAATCACCCCTCCTGTTGTTCCGAAGATGACACCGGCACCTGTGGATTCACCCAGGGGCTGGTCAAAATCTTCATCCGGAAGCTTGGTAAACTGAATGTTGGATAATTTGATCAGTTTGGCCAGCTCACGCGTTGTAAGCACATGGTCGACATCCGGATTGCCATTCACCTTGAATTCTTCGCGCCCACGTTCGTATTTCTTTGCCACACACGGCATGATCGATACCACTACCATATTTCCCCTTTTGATGCCCAGTTTTTCGGCAAACCACGATTTGGCTATGGATCCAAACATTTGTTGGGGAGATCTTGCCGTGGAGGGAATATCTTTCATGTCGGGAAACTGGTGTTCGAAGAACTTCACCCAGGCGGGACAACAAGATGTGAGAATGGGTAATTTCACGGTTTTATCTCCCTGGAGATACCGGTTCAGCCGACCGAGTAATTCGGTACCTTCCTCCATAATGGTCAGGTCTGCACCGAAATCGGTATCAAAAACATAATCAAAATTAAGCCGGCGCAAAGCCGAAACCAGTTTTCCGGTTACCAGGGTTCCCGGTTCCAGGCCAAAGGCTTCCCCCAGAGCAGCCCTCACAGCCGGAGCTGTCTGAACAAGGACCGTTTTTTCGGGATCGGACAGCGCACGGATTACATCTACGGTTTCATCTACTTCTGTTAAAGCTCCGGTAGGACATACCGCTACACACTGTCCACAGTAGGTACATACCGAATGGTCAAGGTTCATCTCAAAGGCCGGTGCTACCACCGATTGAAAACCCCTGTTAACGGCCGAAAGAACCCCTACCGTCTGCACCTCATTGCACATCATTTCACAACGACGGCACATAATGCATTTATCCACCTCCCGGATGATTGCCGGTGAGGTATCCTCCCGGTAAGTGGATTTCTCTCCCTGATAACGGATCTCACGGATCCCCAGTTCCTGCGCCATATGCTGCAGTTCACATTCCCCTGATTTAGGACAAACCAGGCAGTCGTAGGGATGATCGGAAATCATGAGTTCAACCACCGTCCTCCGGGCATTGATAACCCGCATGGTATGGGTATGGATGACCATCCCCTCGTGAACTTCTGTACAGCATGCCGGCGCCAGGTTTCTTCGTCCCTCTACTTCCACCACACACACACGACATCCGCCCGGCCGGTTTTCAATGTTCAGATCATCCAGTTTCATGTGGCAAAGAGTAGGAATCTTGATCCCCATGCCCTTTGCAGCCTCCAGAATGGTAATTCCTTTTTTTACAACCACCTGTTTTTTATCTATGGTAAGATTTACAGTATCCATACTTGTATAATTTTTTTCTGAGGTTAAATCAGTTTAATGGCATCGAATTTACACTTCTCATAACATACGCCACACTTGATGCACAAAGCCTGATCAATGAAGTGGGGTATTCGTTTTTCTCCGGTAATAGCACCTACCGGGCAATTCCTGAAACACAACGTGCAACCGGTACACTTCTCTTCTTCGATCACATACTGCAGCAAATCCTTGCATTGACCGGCCGGACATTTCTTGTCCTTCACGTGGGCCAGGTATTCCTCTTCAAAGTTGGCTATGGTTGAAAGTACCGGATTCGGAGAGCTTTGGCCAAGACCACACAAGGAAGTATCCTTGATGACTGCACTTAATTCCCTGAGTCTTTCAATATCCTCAAGAGTCCCTTCTCCTTTGGTAATCCTATCAAGAATTTCATGGAGTCTTTTGTTCCCTATCCGGCAAGGGGTACACTTTCCACAGGATTCCTCCAGGGTAAACTCAAGGTAAAATTTGGCAATGGAAACCATGCAATCGTCCTCATCCATAACGATCATTCCGCCTGATCCCATCATGGATCCGGCTGCAATGAGGTTTTCGTAATCGATGGGTGTATCTAAAAAATCCCTGGTTAGGCATCCTCCTGAAGGGCCTCCGGTCTGAACGGCTTTGAAGGCTTTGTTGTCTTTTATGCCCCCTCCGATCTCGTAGATCACCTCGCGAAGGGTTGTGCCCATGGGAACTTCAATAAGACCCACATTGTTGATCTTCCCCGCCAGGGCAAATACTTTGGTGCCTTTTGATTTTTCGGTTCCGATTTTGCTAAACCATTCAGGACCTTTGTTTATGATTACCGGAACATTGGCCAGCGTTTCCACGTTATTCACATTGGTGGGTTTTCCCATATAACCCGATACCGAAGGAAACGGAGGTTTGAAAGTAGGTTCTCCTCTGAGGCCTTCCATGGAGTGTATCAGGGCTGTTTCCTCACCACACACAAACGCTCCGGCTCCGTAACGCAGATGGATGTCAAAATGGAAATCGGTTCCAAAAAGATCCTTCCCCAAAAGACCGGCTTCCCGGGCCTGTTCAATCGCTTTTTTTAACCGTTTTATAGCCAATGGATATTCAGCGCGTATATATACCAATCCTTCATCGGAACCAATGCAATATCCACAAATAGCCATCGCCTCAATCACCGAATGGGGGTCTCCTTCCAGAATGGAACGATCCATGAAAGCTCCGGGATCTCCTTCATCGGCATTGCAAACAACATACTTCTTGTTGGCTTCTGATTTTCGGGTTAGCTCCCATTTTAATCCCGTGGGAAAGCCGCCTCCTCCCCGGCCACGCAATCCCGAGTCCTGAATGGCCTGAATCACTTCTTCCGGCGTCCGCTCAGTCAAACAGGTCGCCAACGCCTGATAACCATCCCGGGCTATGTACTCTTCAATCTTCTCCGGATCAATAAAACCACAATTGCGCAATGCTATCCGTAGTTGCTTTTTATCTTCACTCATGGGTTACACGTTTTATTCATCAATGGTTTTGAAATTCAGCGGAATAACCGGCCCGATCAATTCCCCTTTTTTAATATATTGATCGATGATCTCCTGAGCTTTCGTCTTGGTGACATATCCGAAAACCACAGGCTCTTTCCCCGGTAAAATCACTTCTACGGTAGGTTCTGCATAACAATATCCCAAACAACCGGTTTGTGACACCACCGCATCAATCGCCTGGTGTTCGGTTTCCTCACGGAGAAAATTCAGAATCTCTCCGGCCCCGGAAGCTATCCCGCAGGTCGCCATGCCAACCCTGATTTGAACAGCCTGTAACGAACTGCCCGGATCCCCCCATTGATCACTCTGCGATTGAACATCCTTCTTAATAGCCAAAAGCTCGGATTTTGATTTTATCTTCTGCATTTTAATTTCTATTTTTAATCCGCTACAAAAATACCAGTTATTCAGCACAATTAACTATTTTGTGCTGTTTAACATCTCAAGATCAGAATTATTTAATATTAAAGAAATATTTCTTTATTAAACAATGGAAACCATGAAACGTCATACAAATTTTCTGCATTCCAGTCATTCGGTCGACCTGGAGTTACATCAGAAGATCATTGATGTACTGCCAATCCCGATTTTTTACCGCGACACGCAGGGAGTGTACATGTTGTGCAATGCAGCCCATGAAAAGCTGGTGGGGTTAAACAGAAATCAAATCATAGGAAAGTCGGTATATGAGGTACATTCCAAAGAGATGGCAGATATCTATTCCACCCGGGATAAGGAACTGATGGAGAAACCTGCGAACCAGATCTATGAATCCAAATTCCGGACCAACGACGGAGTGACTCATGAAGTGGTTTTTAATAAAGCAGTAATCCGCGACAGCGAAGAGAACATTATTGGGATCGTTGGATCTGTTTTTAACATTACGGACCGGAAAAAAGCGGAAAACAGGTTAAAGCAAGCAAAAGAAGCCATGGTAATATCCTCCCAGATGCTCCAGAAGATCTCGGTAGGAATTGTCATTGTCAACAAAGATTTTAAAATCATTGAATCAAACGAAAGCTTTGCAGCCCTCATGGGAGAGGAAACATTGAGTTTATTTGAAACGATTCCGGGACTGAGGGGGGCCGATGCTCCGAGTATTGTTCCCGATGTGATCTTTAAAATGTTATCGAATTTGATCGATTCCGGAGAAAAAAGCCTGGAGCGTGATCTGAAATACCAGAATAAACTGTTGCATGTTTCGGTAGTAACCCTTTACAAGCAGAAGGTTGTTGGGGCTGTAATCCGTGATATGTCGGCTCCCATGCTGGTTCGTGATGAAATCATAAAACGGGCTAAAAAGATCAATAGACAAAACATCAGCACGGTGCAAAAAATTGCCTATTTGCTGGGTGAAAATGCATCCCAGGTAGAAGAATTATTAAATTCCATTATTCAATCGTATCAATATGGTGATGAAGAGTGATCCTGCTAAAGGATATCATGTAGAAATTGATTTTCAGCAAAAACGTCCGGAGAATGAAATTGCCTGTGGTGATGTTTTCAACTCACAGATCATAAAAAAAGAGGGACGCAGGATTCTTGTGCTCAGTGATGGAATTGGCCATGGAATCAAAGCCAATGTACTGGCTACGTTAACCACGACAATGGCTCTTAATTATTCCACCTTCCACACCAAACCCGAAATAGCAGCCCGGATTATTATGCGTGCTCTCCCTAAAAGCAGCGATGGGAAAGAGAACTATGCAACCTTTACACTGATTGAGATTGAAAACGACGGTCAGGTACGGATCATCAATTATGACAATCCTCCCGTGATTATTCTACGCAAAGATACGATTCACAAACCCCGGGAATATCTGTTGGAAGTCAGAGGAGAAGAAAACACCGGGAAAGTATTACGATGCCGTGAATTTGTAGCCCAGAAAGAAGATCGAATCATTTTCTTTACCGATGGAATTACCCAGTCAGGATTAGGCAGTAGCCGCTACCCTATGGGCTGGGGGCATTCGCGTTTAACGGAATTTGTAATCGGTCAGATCAAAAGACAACCGGAAATAGCCGCTTCCAAACTAGCCCGAAAGATCATCAACCAGGCCTACCAAAACGACCGATTCAGTCTGATCGACGATTCCAGTTGCGGCGTAATCTACTTCCGGGAACCCCGGAATTTTCTGCTGATCACCGGACCCCCCTTTTATAAAGTGAAAGATCCGGGTGTTGTTGACCAGATCAAGGATTTCAAAGGGGAAAAAGCAATCTGCGGCGGCACAACAGCCGAAATTGTTGCCCGTGAACTGGGACTTACCTTAACCTCAACCGATAGCTTCCGGGATGCCACACAGCCCCCCAAAGCCGAACTGGAAGGATTCGAACTCGTAACCGAAGGATTGCTGACCATCAGCAAAGCCGAAGAAATACTGGAAAACTACACATCCGAAACCAGCCTGGGAAATACTCCGGCCGATGAACTGGTACGTCTCCTGTTGAACCACGATGTAATCTATGTGATTGTGGGTACACGAATTAACTGGGCCCATATGGATCCCGATCAACCTGTGGAGCTGGAAATACGTAAGGTGGTAGTAAAAAGACTGATTACTTTGCTGGAAAATAAATTCTTCAAAGAGGTCAGGGCTGATTTTGTTTAAAAACGCATCAGCCGTTCCATATCACGTTGGGTATCTTTCTTTTTTATGGTTTCCCGTTTGTCATAGGTCTTTTTCCCCCGGGCCAGGGCAATTTCCAGTTTCGCCAGGCCTTTTTCATTGATATACAACCGTACCGGAATAAGCGTGAGCCCTGATTCCTGAATCTTCCTCTCGAGCTTGCGAAGTTCTTTTTTTGTCAGCAAAAGTTTACGGTCACGTTTGGCTTCATGGTTGAAATGGGTACCCATCTCATATTCCGCAATATGCAAATTCTTCACATAGAGTTCGCCCCCGAAAAACCGGCAATATGAATCAGAAAGATTCGCTTTGCCGTTCCGGATGGATTTGATCTCCGTGCCAACCAACTGCATCCCGGCTTCATAACGATCAATCAGTTCGTACTCAAAGGTGGCTTTGCGGTTTTTGATGTTGATATTTGCTTTTTTATTTCTCATTTTTAATAATACACCACAAAAATTTTCCAAAGGGAAACACTCAGAAAAACAACCACACATAAGCCAAGGAGTACCGACACCCCGATGAATTGTCTTTTTTTTCTGGCCGGCAAAGAAAGCAGCTCCTGAACTCCTGTGTAGAAAAGATATACGCTGTAAAGCCCCAGAACTTCCAATACATACAAGGCCGGAAACAATCCCGTGATACCCGAAATCAGCAAATACGGGGTTAAGGAAAAAACTACGAGTTTACGAACTGCCGGGAGATTTTTCTCTCCATCAAAAAACGGAAGAAGCCGGTGAATCATGAAAAGGAATAAACCGTACAGAAGAATAAACAAAACCAATTCCCTCAGCCCTTTCAACAAGGCATATCCGATATAGGAAGGCTCGCTTCCGAACCAGGCTCCGATAAAAACAGCCAAGGAAGCAACACCCACCAAAGGAAGATAAAAGCCGGCAAAAAGCTTCCCTGACCTGTAACAGGTTTCTTTTTCTTCCACCCAGAAATTTCGGGGCGACAGTAGAATAAACTGTATTTTAGCAATTAAACTCTTTATCAACGGACCTCAGTTTTGATTCACATGGGATACAAAAATACACTTTCATGGAGACATATAAAATCTTCCGGGAAAAGGACGATCCGTTTTCCGGTTCTTCCGTTTGTATCTTATACAAAAAGATTCAGAATACTAAGGAATATCATAGCGGATAATCCCAGGATCACGGTACCCAAACTATGGGTCCGGTAACCCTGTTTCACATTCATACTGCTCATTTGAGTAACCACCCAGAAAAAACTGTCGTTTGCATGTGAAACAAAAGCTGCACCTGCCCCGATTGCAATTACGACCATGGCTTTCGACATTTCTGTATCGAATCCCATGACCGGCAAAAGGGGAGCCACCACCGATGCAGCAGTAATAATGGCAACGGTTGAGGATCCCTGGGCTGTTTTCAGTGAAAAAGCGATCAGGAAGGGCAACCACAGGCCAAGTCCGGTTTCTCGGATGTGCTGTCCCATAAGGGATGCCAGGTCTGAATGTTGCAACACTTTCCCGAAAGCCCCTCCCGCACCGGTAATCAGAATGATGATCGCAGCTGAACGCAAAGCATCACCGACCCACCCTGAGGTGCTCAGCATCTCTTTATTGAATTTCCGGGGCAATAGAAAAGAGATAAAAACACCAATAAAAAGAGCGGTTACCGGATTCCCAATAAAAGAGAGGATCTCACTGGCCCTTCCCTCACCAAATGGGTGAGTCGGGTAATCAGCAATGGAACGAAGAATGATCAGAATAATAGGAATGAGAATAGGCAATAATGATTTTACAAGCGAAGGCTGATCATTTTCCGTATGAGGCTTTTCTTTATCTGCAAAGGCAATTTCCGGATCAACCCATATTTTTTTTCCTGTATATTTTGCATACGGAATGACAACCAGTAAGCCGAAAAGGCTGGAAGCAACGCCCAGAAGGATTACCCGTCCCAAATCGGCTGAAAGGATCCCTGCTGCAGCAATGGGCCCGGGGGTTGGCGGCACCATGGTGTGGGTTGCTGTTAATCCCAAAGACAACGCCACAGCAGTACCTGCAAGCGAAAGTTTGGCTTTTTTGGTGAGAGCCCGGTTCAGGGATGAAAGAATCACAAAACCGCTATCGGCAAAAACCGGTATGGAAACAATGTACCCGATGATTCCCATAGCCGTATGAACCCGTTTTTTCCCGACTACTTTTAATACCCCGTTGGCAAGAGCCCGGGCCCCTCCTGAATTCTCCAGAAAAGCACCCATAATGATTCCCGCAACGAT
The DNA here is from genome assembly GCA_964408795.1 of uncultured Mariniphaga sp. Lineage (GTDB taxonomy): Bacteria > Bacteroidota > Bacteroidia > Bacteroidales > Prolixibacteraceae > JABMQB01. The sequence continues at coordinate 8,004 of CAYPAW010000119.1, read as the reverse complement.
GATAATCCCTATGCTGCCTATCGTTCCGCCAAAACCGCTGTTTACGGATTCCAGAATCTCATTGAGGGGCATTCCTGAAAAAAGACCAAACAGGAAAGCTCCTGCAAGCAAGGATAAAAACGGGTGCACCTTAAACCGGGTACACGTTACAACGATAAACAAAATCGTGAGTACAAAAAACAGAAAGATCAGCATAATCGGTTAGCTAATGCGGTTCCCGGGTCACTTCGGAACCGGAGCCCCCGGTCAGGAAATCAAAATCACATCCTTTATCCGCCTGTTCCACATGCTCTACGAATAACTTCACATAGCCCCTTACAGCTTCCTGTTTTGGAGGTCTCCAGGCTTTCCGGCGTTTTTTCAATTCCTCATCGGCAACGCATAGGGTCAGGGTGCGTTTTGGAACATCCAGTTCGATCATGTCCCCATTCTGCACCAAGGCCAGCGTACCTCCTACAGCTGATTCCGGAGATATATGCAATACGACAGTCCCATAGGCCGTACCACTCATCCGGCCGTCAGAAATACGTACCATATCCTTCACTCCCTTTTTTATTAGTTTCTCGGGAAGCTCCATATTTCCCACTTCAGGCATTCCCGGATAACCAACCGGACCCACCCCTTTCAATACCATAACTGAGTTTTCATCAATAGCAAGATCAGGATCATCAATCCGTGCGTGGTAATCTTCAATGGTTTCAAAGACTACAGCCCTGCCCCGGTGCCTTAGAAGGTTCCCTGATGCGGCGGAAGGTTTTATCACTGCCCCCTTTTCACAGAGGTTGCCTTTCAGGACAATAATTCCCGCTTTCTCTTTGAACGGTTTATCCATTGGAGCAATCACCTTGCGGTCATAACAGGAAGCTCCTTGGCAATTCTCTCCTAAACTTTTCCCGTTGACCGTTAAAGCATCTGTATGAAGGAGGTCTCTCATCTGGTCAATAAGAACTGGAAGCCCCCCGGCATAGAAGTAATCTTCCATAAGGTACTCCCCTGAAGGCATCAAATTTAAGAGCAACGGCATATCGCTTCCCAGGGTGTCGAAATCATCCAGATCAAGGGGAACACCCATACGGCGGGCAAGAGCAATCATGTGAACCACAATATTCGTTGAACCCCCAACGGCTGAATTTACTTTGATGGCATTTTCAAAGGCTTTTCTCGTTAAGATGTCCGACATTTTTAGGTTTTCCTTCACCATTTCCACAATCCTGTTTCCTGCCAGGTGAGCCATCACTTTTTTTCGTGAATCAACCGCCGGGATAGCCGAAGCCCCCGGGAGGGTTAATCCAAGGGTTTCCATCATAGTAGCCAATGAAGAAGCGGTCCCCATGGTCATGCAATGACCAGCGCTTCTTGACATACACACCTCTGCTTCTATCAAGTCTTCAGTAGACAAAGTGCCGGATTTCAGTCCTTCAGAAAGTTGCCACGTAAAAGTTCCGGAACCAATATTTTTCCCTCTCAGTTTCCCGTTCAGCATAGGCCCGCCGGGAACAACAAGGGTGGGCAAATTAACGCTGGCTGCCCCCATAAGGGTCGAAGGAACCGTTTTATCACACCCGTTAAGCAGTACAATGCCATCCAGCGGATTTGCCCGGATCGACTCTTCCACATCGATACTGACCAGATTCCTCCACAGCATGGTGGTCGGTTTCATAACCGTTTCACCCAGCGACATCACCGGAAATTCAAGGGGAAATCCGCCCGCTTCGTAAACACCCCGTTTTACAATCTCAGCAAATTCACGCAAATGACCATTGCACGGTGTCAAATCCGACCATGTATTGCATATACCTATAACAGGCTTCCCCCGAAACATCTGGTCAGGATGTCCCTGGTTACGAAGCCAGCTCCGATGTACAAATCCCATTTTGTCATTCTTACCAAACCATTCGGAACTGCGCAGGTGATTTTCTTTCTTCATAATGATTTTAGTCTAGATGAATTCAAATTGAATTAATTCAGAACGAAATTAATACAAAACAACAAACAGAAAAATAAAATGCGCAGTTTCCGTCGGAATGCTCTTATTTTTAAAAAGAGCATGCTATTTTTACAACAGATTATGCAAAAAAAATGCAAATCGGTGGTTTTACATACGTACGCAACGGATTCGCTTTCGGATATCCTTTTCTGGCTTCCCTGCATTCTCTCCTCCCGCTGGTGGATGAACTGGTGGTGGCTGTGGGAGATTCCACAGATGGAACCCGGGAAGCCATCTCAACCCTGGAAAATCCGAAAATAAAAATAATCAATACCGTCTGGGACGAATCCTTGCGTGAAAATGGAAAAATATTTGCCGAACAATCGGATCTGGCTCTGAACAATATCTCCGGCGACTGGGCGATTCATCTGCAGGTAGATGAGGTTTTGCATGAAAACGATCAGCAAAGAATAGCAGATACCCTAAAAACGGTGAATGCAAATAAAAAAGTAGACGGCCTGCTTTTCCCTTTCCTGCACTTCTGGGGAGATTACCAACACATCCGGAATACAAGAAGAACCCACCGTTTCGAGATCAGAGCATTTAGAAACACAGGAAATATCAGAGCGTACAAAGATTCCCAGGGATTCCGTAACTATGAACAAAATCCCAAAGGAGAAAAACTGAAGGTCATGAAAATCGATACGCCTATATACCACTATTCATACGTAAGACCACCTCAGCTAATGACCAGAAAAGCAAATTACTTTCATCGCTTCTGGCATGACGATACCTGGTTGAAAAAAAATACCGGAAAGACGATTTTCGACTACAACCAGGTAGATAAATTGGAACCCTTCGAAGGTTCCCACCCTCAATACATGAAAGAAATAATGAAAAAAAAAGACTGGGAATTTACCTACGATCCCGCACAAACCAACATGAAAATTAAAGATCAAATTCTGTATAAATTTGAAAAACTAACCGGAATCCGGCCTTTTGAGTACCGGAATTACAAACAGGTGAAACACTGAATGATCGTGTTGATTGTATGCAAAAATGAAAACAACCCGGGTAACCTTGAGAAGGATCTCCCAGCAAAAAAGAATTCAGAAGGAAAACAGCGCAATTTTATTCCAGGGCAAACCGTGCCAGAATCGAATACTCCAAATGAATCTTTTCAAATTCAATATCAGGAAGCGTTTCGTCTTTCGAAAGAGCTGAAGTTCCCCGAATTACAATATTCGACACCGTTTCCATCCTTCCCGGATAACCGGGAACATTCAATTCCTGAATATAAATGGCTTTCCCAACCTTCTGACCAATCGCTTCAGCGAATGAAACAGCCTTTTCTTTGGCTGCAATCAGGGCTTTCCCCTTTACCTTCTTTTTGAGATCCTCCATTTTTGAGTGATCCACTTTTTCGATCGTTATATGAGAAATTCCCAGTTTCTCCAGTTCCTGAAAAACGCGTCCTGTGATCGCCCCATCGTGGGTGATCAACTGGTATTCCTTGCTGGTAAAAATTTTATTCTCTCGCAACCAATAATATTTAAAGTTGCTTACAAAATCCTTGATAGATAGATCCTTAGAAACATCAATGCCTATTTCCCCCAGCTTTTCTATCATCTGTTTTTCCTGCGATTCAAGACTCTCCCTGCCTTTGTTGTCTTTTTCATCGATTCTGATCTTCAGATAAATTTCATCCGGCGTTACTTCCATTTCAGCCTGTCCGGTTACCTCCATATAATGCAGATCAATAAAATTTTTTGTTCCTGTTTGTGCATTCAGCAAGAATGGAAACAGAAAAAGAATCCAATAAATAAGGGTTTTCATGGGATATACATTACAATAAATACATTAGGGTTTGGCAACGGCTTCCACGATCTCCTGTCCTTTTTTGATGGCTTGAAGATTGAGTGGGATTAGCTTATGGTATCGTTCGGGTAAGGATTTTTCAAGTCCTTTTTCCACATTATCCAGGGAGAGAATGGGTTTGACCTTCAGGTAACTTCCGAAAACGATCATATTGAAAACTTTCGGATTGCCCATTTCCAGTGCGGTGTGTGTTGCTTCCACCTTGTAAATGGCAATATCGGTACGGGTAGGTGGGTGTACAATTCCGTTGGGATCATACACCAGTGTACCACCGGGTTTCACCGCGTTCTCAAATTTATCCAGCGAAGGCTGGTTCAGAACGATGGCTGTGTCGAATTCCTGCACCACGGGTGAACTAATCCTGTTATCGCTGACAATTACCGTTACGTTTGCCGTTCCACCCCGCATTTCGGGTCCGTAAGACGGAAACCAGGTAACTTCCTTATTTTCCATGATCCCTGAATAGGCAATAATCTTCCCCATAGAGAGAACACCCTGCCCGCCAAATCCGGCTATGATAATTTCTTCAGTCATTGCTTTGCTTTTAATGATTTGCTAACGTTCTCCTTTCTCACTGTCTTTCAGGTCGCCAATGGGGTAATAGGGAATCATGTTTTTCTCCATCCATTCATTGGCTTCCACCGGGGACATTTTCCATCCTGAATTACAGGAAGAAACCACCTCAATAAAGGTTGTGCCCTTTTTGTCCAGTACATTCTGAACGGCTTTTTTCATCGCGCGTTTTATTTTTCTGACAGCTCCGGGTGTATGCACCGACTGACGTGTGACGTAGGATGTCCCGGGCAGTTGAGCCACAATATCGGTGATTCTGAGGGGGAATCCGTTCAGGTCGATGTTCCGGCCCCCCGGAGTGGTTGAGGTCACCATTCCTGTAAGGGTTGTAGGCGCCATTTGTCCTCCGGTCATCCCGTAAATACCATTATTGATAAAAATCACCATCATGTTTTCGCCGCGGTTGCAGGCGTGAATGATTTCACTGGTACCGATGGATGCCAGGTCGCCATCGCCCTGGTAAGTAAACACAAACTTATCGGGATTCAGCCTGGACACTCCGGTAGCTACTGCCGGAGCACGCCCATGGGCCGCCTCCTGCCAGTCGATATCAATGTAATTATAGGCAAATACCGCACACCCAACCGGAGCAATGCCAATGGTTTTTTCCTGGATCCCCATTTCATCAATCACTTCCGCAAGAACCTTATGGGCAGTTCCATGAGAACAACCGGGACAATAATGCATCTCCACATCGTTCAGCAGCGGAGTCTTTCCATAAACCCGGTTTTCCGGTTTTATAATATCTTTGCTATCCATAGCTTACTTTTTTATAAACGTTTTAATCATCGCATCCAACACTTCCGTAGGAGAAGGAATGATGCCGCCCATGCGGCCAAAATATTCTACCGGCACGGAAACTCCGGTTTCATGTACCGCAAGTTTCACATCTTCGATCATCTGTCCGGCATTCATTTCAACACTGAGAAATCCTTTGACATGTCCGCACAATTCTCTTACCGCATTTTTTGGATAAGGGAAAAGCGTAACAGGCCGTAAAAGACCAACCTTCAGGCCCTGGTCTCTGGCCAGTTCTACCGCTTTCTGGCATACCCTTGCTGAAGTGCCGAAAGCCACATATACATATTCGGCATCGTCGCACATAATGATTTCAGCCCGTTGCTCCTTCGCTTCTATCTCTCTGTATTTTTCCTGAAAACGAAGGTTATTCCGTTCCATCTTGTCGGGATCCAGTTCCAGGGAAGTAACAATATTCTTTGCTCTGTTCCGGGGTTTTCCTGTGGTCGCCCAATCTCCCCATTGAGCGGTTATCTCTTCATGGGTCCAGCGGGGCTCAAATGCTGAGAGTTCTACCTTCTCCATCATCTGACCAATGGCTCCATCGGTCAGGATCATGGCCGGATTACGATAGGCAAAGGCCAATTCAAAAGCGAGTCCGACAAAATCGTTCATTTCCTGAACCGAAGAAGGAGCCAGAACAATCAGTTTGTAGTCACCATGTCCTCCTCCCTTGACGGCCTGATTATAATCGGCCTGGGAAGGCTGGATGGTCCCCAGACCGGGTCCTCCGCGTTGCACATTTACAATCAGACACGGCAACTCAGCCCCTGCAATATAGGATATCCCTTCCATCATGAGGCTGATCCCCGGACTTGATGATGTTGTCATAACTTTTTTACCGGTAGCTGCAGCTCCATACAACATGTTGATGGCTGCTACCTCACTCTCAGCCTGTAAAACGACCATCCCCGTTTCCTTCCAGGGAGCCCTTAGCATCAGGGTTTCCATCACCTCAGACTGGGGGGTTATGGGATAACCGAAATAACCGTCACATCCGCAACGAATTGCAGCTTCAGCAATTACTTCATTCCCCTTCATTAATCTTAGTTCGCCCATATTTTTTTGTTTTGAATTCTGAGTTTTCAATTTTGATTTTCGTGCGGTTATTGCATCCTCCAATACACACGCTGCTTAATTATTAATTTTACGTTAACTTGTTTTTACCCGGTAAACGGTAATGCATGTATCGGGGCATACAATGGCACAGTTGGTACAGCCATTGCAGTATTCCGGATTTTTCATGTAGGCATAATTATACCCTTTGCTGTTTACTTCTTTGTGAAGAGCCAACACATCCAACGGGCATGCTTCGATACAAATACCACACCCCTTGCACCTTTCTTTATCGATTACCACTGCTCCCTGAACTTTTGCCATATTCTTGGTTTTTTTGTGTTTTACATTGCTGTTTTATCCAAACGGATTATCTGAATTGCTCGTTAAAGAGTCTCAATCTTCGGTCCAATTCCTCAAACTGATCACGCTGCACAAAGGATACACAGGCCCTGATTCCCTCCTCTTTGCTGCCTGATCGGCTTAATCCTATTGCACTGACCCCATAATAAAGAAGATTCCGGACCAGTTCATTGCCCTTCATACCCGGGTAGCCTACGGAAAAATAAAACCCGTCAGCTATCGGTTCATCCAGGTCCATATCGTATACCAGGATAAAACCATTTTTCAGAAAAAGCTGCTTGATGATCTTTGCTCTTTCGCCGTATTCCTGAACCGATTCCACAAAATTGAACCGTCCTTCATTCGCTGCTTTTAACATGGCTGCCAGGGCCCATTGAGCTGAATGACACGTACCCGATGACAAAGCATACAAAAGACGCAATACAACCGTACTCCCAAAGGTAGCACTTTGAAACCGGTCCTGAAGAATGGAAGATTCATACCCAAACAAAGCATTGGAAATGGCCATAAGACCAATGCGCTGCCCGGCATAGGAAAAAATCTTGGAGCCCGAAATAAACAATATATACCGGTCGGTATAATGAGCGACTGTCGGCTGGTAAGGGGGTTCTCCCGGCTTTGAAAGATCTTTCCTGAAATCCATAGCAAAATAAGCCAGGTCTTCCAGTACAAGAACTTCATATTGATTTGCCAGTTCCCCAATGATCTGTAACTCTTCTTCCGTCAGGCAGATCCATGTAGGATTGTTCGGATTGGAATACACAATGGAACAAATGTTCCCCTTCACCAAATAGGATTCAAGTTTTTCCCTTAGTTTTTTGCCCCGGAAATTAAAAACATCAAAGGTTTCATATTTCTGCCCGAGAACCTGGAGTTGTTGCTTCTGCACGGGAAATCCAGGATCGATAAAAAGAATGGTATCCTTGTTTTTATACAAATTACTGACGGCCATAAAGGTAGCATAGGTCGCCTGCATCACACCAACCGTAGGAATGCATCCTTCCGGATTTACCTCTACGTTCATAAAATTTTTTATGAAGTCCGAAGCCTCCTGCTTTAAAGGCTTAATTCCTTCGATCATGGGATAGATGGAGGCAACCCCCCTGTTCAGGGCTTCAATTTCTGCTTCAATACCGATCTTTTCCGGTGGAAGACCCGGAACACCCATTTCCATCCGGATGTATTTAAATCCTGTTGCTTCTTCCACCCTATTGACCAATGCAACAATTTCACGAATCGTTCCATTCCCAATATCAGACACTCTCATTTGCCTGATTTTTTCATCTACTACCTCATTGTTTACCGGAGCATCTTTCATAGTAACGAAATTACAATGTAAAATAAATAAAGCTCCATCTATTTGGCAACTCTTTATAATGTATTTAGCAACAGGTTTTTACAAATCCGAA
>CAYPAW010000118.1:0-21803 GCA_964408795.1 uncultured Mariniphaga sp. | reverse complement strand
GAAAAATATCTTTCGGAGTATGCGATGGTTGAAATTGCACGGGAAATTGATATTTCAGCCGCAGAGGTTTTCGGAACCGCCACGTTTTATTCCTTTCTGGAGACCCAGAAAATGGGGAAATATGTGATTCGTTTATGCAAAACCATAACCTGCTCTATGAAAGGGAAAAACCAGATTATACTGGCGATACAGAACATGCTAAAGCTCAAACTGGGGGAGACCACTCCGGATGGAAAATTCACCTTACTGGAAACCAACTGCCTCGGATGGTGCCATAAAGCTCCGGCTATGTTGATCAACGATCAGGTATATACAGAGCTTACCCCTGAAAAAATCAGGGAAATTCTTACGAACTACATGAACGAAAACGGTGAAAATTAAAAGGAGGGAAAAATGGCTGATTCATATTTATTAAAAAGGGTTGATTTTATTTTCAGAAACGAAAACGACTGGGAACAAATTCTGAGTAATTCGATCAAAAAGAAACCCGAGGTGCTGATTAACGAATTAATCAGTTCGGAATTAAAAGGCCGGGGTGGAGCAGGTTTTCCCACCGGACTGAAATGGAAGCTTACAGCAGAAGCTTCTTCCGATGTGAAATATATCATATGCAATGCAGATGAAGGCGAACCCGGCACATTCAAAGACCGGGAAATTCTTTCCAAAGTACCTTATAAAGTACTTACGGCCATGGCTATATGTGGGTACATTACCGGAGCCAAACAAGGATATATTTACCTCCGCGGGGAATACAAATTCCTGGAAGAAGAACTAAATAAGGTGATTGATGAATTTGAATACTATTGCAAAGAAATAAAGCTGGATTTCAAGATCGATATCTTCATGGGGAGTGGAGCCTATATCTGCGGCGAAGAAACGGCTCTTATGGATTCGATGGAAGGATACCGCGGGGAACCCAGGAACAAACCTCCATTTCCCACGCAGCAAGGTTTTAAAGGAAAGCCCACGGTCATCAACAATGTGGAAACCCTGGCACATGCCTATACCATCTTCAAAGAAGGGGCAAAAAAGTTCTATGATCTGGGAGTGCAGTACTCACGGGGAACCAAGCTGTTTTCTGTATCAGGGGATACGCCCAAACCCGGCATCTATGAACTGGAGCTGGGCATGAGCCTGCAGGATTTCGTCTATGAATTTGGGGACGGAGATACCAAAGCAGTTCAGGTTGGAGGCGCTTCAGGATTTCTGGTACCGCGAAAAAAATTCAAGGATGCCGCCATTGGATTTCAGGGAAAACTAATCGGTATATCCCTGCCTACCGGGGGTTCCATGATGCTTTTTAACAGTTCCCGTTCGATGTTCAATGTGCTGGATAATTACCTGGAATTCTTCCGGGAAGAATCCTGCGGCCAATGCACCCCCTGCCGGGTAGGATGCCAGCAACTGTTGCTGGGAATCAAAGCAGTGAAGCGCGGAGAAAAACCCGCCACCTACCTCGATAAATTACTCCGGCTGACGGAAACCATGCAATATACGGCTAAATGTGGACTGGGACAGTCGGTAGCCAACTCGTTCTCTTCGATCGTCGAAAATTTCCGTGAAGAAATGATCTATTAATTTATTAACCTGTTAACAGAAAAAAAATGTCAGATAAAATTAACATTACCATAAACGGATTGCCGGTTAAAATAGACAAGAATCTCACCATCCTGGAAGCTGCCGAACTAGAGGGGATCCGGATCCCAACGCTTTGTTACCATAAAGACTTATGCGTAGCCGGAAACTGCCGGGTCTGTGTGGTTGAGGTGGTAGGCCAGAAAAGGCTGTCTGCCGCTTGTGCCACTCCTTGCCAGGAGGGAATGGAAATTTTGACCAACAGTCTGAAAGTACGAAATTCCCGAAAACACATCATTGAATTACTGCTTTCGGAACACAATGCAGACTGCACGAAATGTTACCGCAACGGGAACTGTGAACTCCAGGATCTGGCCTCTGAATACAAGATTATGACCCAGGATTTCCTGGAACTGGTGCCGCTTAAAAACTACACCATTGATAATTTTTCTCCGTCGATCATCAAAGACGACAGCAAATGCATTCGCTGTCAGCGTTGTGTACGCACCTGCATGGAGTTACAGGGAGTCAATGCCCTGACCGTTTCCCACAAAGGAGATCAGATGAAAATCACGACCTTCTTTGAAAAGCATATGAATGATGTGATTTGTACCAGCTGTGGACAGTGTGTAAACCACTGTCCAACCGGAGCATTGGTTGAAAAAAATTACATTGAAGAAGTGTGGGAAGCCATAGCAGATCCCAAGAAACATGTCATTGTGCAAACCGCTCCGGCAGTGAGGGTCGGGTTGGGAGAAGAACTGGGCTTTGAACCCGGCACAAGAGTGACCGGGAAAATGGTGGCCGCCCTGAAACGCCTGGGTTTTGACTCTGTGCTGGATACCGATTTCACCGCCGACCTCACCATCATGGAAGAAGGAACCGAGCTGCTCACCCGGCTGAAAAAAGCCCTGGTCGATAAAGATGAGAATGTGCATCTGCCCATGACCACATCCTGTTCTCCGGGATGGGTCAAATACATCGAACACATGTATCCGGAGTACCTGAAGAATGTATCGACCTGTAAATCACCGCAACAAATGTTTGGAGCCCTGGCGAAAACCTATTATGCCAAAGCCCGAAATCTGGATCCGGGAAATATCGTGTCGGTATCGATCATGCCTTGCACCGCAAAAAAATATGAAGCCCACCGCAGCGAGATGTACGACAGCGGGTACCGCGATGTTGACTACGTATTAACAACCCGGGAGATGGCCATTTTAATCAAACAGGCCGGACTGGATTTTAACAAACTGAAACCGGTGAAATTCGACCGCCTCATGGGAGAATCTTCAGGAGCAGGCGTGATCTTCGGAGCGACCGGTGGGGTGATGGAAGCAGCCCTCCGTACTGCCTATGAAATCGTTACAGGACGGGATGTACCTTTTGAAGATCTCAACATTCTACCCGTTCGTGGAATGGAAGGAGTAAGGGAAGCGTCCATAAAAATAGAAAAACCACTCAAAGAATGGGCTTTCCTCGATGGCATCGAATTGAAATGTGCCGTAGCACATGGTCTGGTCAATGCCAAGAAAGTAATGGATGCTGTCAAATCAGGCCAGGCCGATTACCATTTTATCGAAATTATGGCCTGCCCCGGAGGATGCCTGGGTGGAGGAGGACAACCCATCCCAACAAACCCGGAGATCCGGAAGAAAAGAGCCGAAGCAATCTATGCCGAAGACGGCGATATGCCCATCCGGAAATCCCATAAAAACCCGGAAATCATCAAAATCTATAAAGACTTCCTGAAAGAACCGCTCGGGGAAATCTCCCATCACCTCCTGCATACAAAATATACCAAGCGGGAAAGGTATTAAAATTCATAAAAACCAAAAACCTGGCTCCGGATACGAGCCAGGTTTTTTTCATTCCCGGAGGCGCTGAACCCTCCATTCGTCGCCGTGTGAAGAAGTGGTTCAAAAGAAATCCGGGAAACCGCCTACCTTCGCCCGAAAGGAACCTGAAAAGAAAATGCTGTAATTAGGGATCATTTTACTAAATTCGTGACCGGTTATCATCTTATTGGATTCTTCTCAGGGAAACATGAATACATTGACGCAAAACCAGATCGAAACCATCTTAAAAGAATCGGAATCAAAGAAATTGTGTTCGGATTTTGGTTTTTTTTCCCGACCCTACCGTTTGGAATATGAAGGAAAAGAATTCATCGTAAAACAATATCTCCCCATAAAAGATGGTTCCACTCTATCCGCAATTATTCAAAATCACGATCGCTATGTATCGGTTCTTACATCCCTGGGGATCAACATACCCGAGACACGGATCATATCCAGAAAAATCCGAAACAAGGAGCAACTGGTTATTATTCAGGAACCTTTCAGGGACCCATATCTTTTGAGAAACATGATACTTTCCTCCTCCCTTGCAGAAATACAAAAAGTCTGTATTCTTTTGTTCAATGACATCCTTGCATTCTGGAAAGGGCAAGAAAACAAGGGGGATATCGGATTTCATCCCACCATCCGGAATTATGCCTACCATAACGCAAAGCTTTATTTTTTTGATACCTTTCCACCGATGCTGATGAAACAGAGTGAGGTAAATCGTTTGATCATCACCATGTCGCCCTTCGGCAAATGGATCAAAAGAATCCTCCCCGCCCGGATGATGAACATCGTTTCGGATGAGTTTTATCAATTGGACAGGATGTTTACAGGAATTGTCGGCAGTTGTTGCCGATTGAGACCTGAGTATGCCACCCGAATCCTGGAATTCAGTACCCAATTTGTCATGAATTGCCCTCTTCTGACAGATGCGGAAAAAGAACGCATCACAAAGAAGCTTACCGTCCCGCCCCAGCTGCCCTGGATATGGATTCTTATTCGCAAATTATCGAAAAATACGGGAGCTCCGAACATTGACTATAATCGATACGAGAAAAAAAAATGAGACAAAAGAATTTATTTATCGGCTTTTTAACGGCATTTCTGTTCTTCCAGTCGACACAGGCTCAGGAAATCAACGAAGCATTAACCGCGACAGAAAAAGTATCACCCGAACAGATTCAAAAACGCATTGAAGCGATCCGCATGGGTGATTTGGTTGTTCATGCCCAACCGGGAGCCAATATAAAAATAGAGCAAACCAAACATGAATTTTTATTTGGCACAGCGATTCCCAACGAACTGGCCGAGTCGGCACCGAATTCTTTTTCGGCTTCCGATCGTGAGAAATACCTGGAAATACTGGAAAGAAACTTCAATTACGCCGTTCATGAGAATGCCCTTAAGTGGTATGAAAATGAAAAGGCCCCGGGACAAGTGGATTACACCCTGGCCGACCGTATCTGGGAGCTTTGCCATGAAAGAGAAATTCCCATGCGGGGACATTGTATTTACTGGGCAAAAGATGAATTTCTGAATCCCTGGCTTTTCCCGTTAAACAATGCCCAATTGCGCAAGGCTGTTGTCAACCGGGGAATCAGCGTAGCCTCCCATTTTAAAGGGAGAATCCATGAATTTGACCTGAACAACGAAATGCTCCATGGCGATTTTTTCCGTCGGCGCCTGGGGTTCGGGGTAATCAATGAAATGGCCTGGATCGTCAAAGCGGCCAATCCCGAAGCCCGCCTTTTCCTGAACGATTACGGGATCCTCGATATGGGATTCAATGCCGGACCCTACATCAAACAAATCCGTAACCTCCTGGATAACGGAGTTCCCATCGACGGGATAGGATGCCAGGGCCACCTCTCAATGCGTACTACTATGACTACCCCGGCCGAGAAAGTGCAAACTAACCTGGATAACCTGGCTCAATTCGGACTGCCCATAAAAATTACCGAAGTTCTTTTTGCCTATGAAGAGGAACAGGTCCAGGTCGACGAATTGAATAAATTGCTGCCTCTCTACTTTGCCCATCCGGCTGTAGAAGCCGTTATCATGTGGGGATTCTGGGCCGGTTCGCACTGGCAACCCCATTGCGCCATGTGGAAAGAAGACTGGACACCCCGTCCTCAGGTCCATGCGTACCAAAAACGGGTCTTTAATGACTGGTGGACACAGGAAGAAAGAAAAACCGGTCCCGATGGAACCCTCAAAATACGGGCCTTTTACGGTACCTATAAAATCACCTGCAACCATCATACAAAAACCGTCATCCTGACCAAACAAAACGGATCAACAGAAGTATTCTTTTAGGCACAATTTTTGCTGTTCATATAGTGACTTACAACCAATGATTCTCTAACGTAGAGGTTCACAGTGTTAAACTATGGTTTCCCGATTATTTACATCCGGTAAATAATCAGGATCAAAGGAGATGGGTTTTTCCATCTCCTTTCGTATTTTTGAAGGAAGATTACATAAAGTGAAATATACGGAATCATGAAACGAATGGGACTTCTTCTTTTTTTGCTTGGCAGTCTATCTCTGTACGCACAGGATCTGCACATTGCCACCTTCAACATCCGTTTGAACACCCCGGCCGACGGGGTGAATGCCTGGCCTAACCGGGTGGATCAGGTTACCGGACTGTTGCGTTTTCATGAAGTAGATCTCTTCGGATTACAGGAGGTTCTTTATGAACAACTGGAAGATATCCATAAAGCGTTTCCCGGGTATGGATGGATAGGATCCGGCCGGGATGATGGCCACAAGAAAGGGGAATTCTGCCCGATCTTCTACGACAAAAGCAAGCTCACCCTTTTGGAAAACGGACAATTCTGGCTCTCGGAAACACCTGAAAAACCAGGTCCTGGCTGGGATGCTGCTTGTAACCGTGTGTGTACCTGGGGTAAATTCCTCCTGAAAAATACCGGGAAACAATGCTATGTTTTCAATACCCATTTCGACCATGTTGGAAACAGAGCAAGGGAGAAATCTGCTGTTCTGATCCGCGATTCTGTGAAGGCAAAAAGAGAAAACAACAACCTACCGGTAGTGCTGACCGGTGATTTCAACCTTACTCCCGAAAAAGAGCCGATATTCCTCCTGAAACAAACATTCAACGACAGCCGGGATGTCTCGGTAGACCCCCCCTACGGACCCTATGGCACCTACAACGGATTTGATCACAACAGCCCCCTTGACCGGAGAATCGATTACATCTTTGTAACCCGGAATGTGAATGTTTTGAAATATGGCGTGCTCAGTGATTCAAAAGAGAACCGCTACCCGTCAGACCATTTGCCGGTGTTTGTGAAGATTCTCCTTCAATAAGCCAACCGGTAAAGCATTATTTCACATAAAAATCCAGTAGTTTCTGCCCCTCAAGATACCCTTCCAGGTGGTCGTTCCTGTTTACCGGTCCGGTGCCTGCCGGAGTTCCCGTATAGAGCAAATCCCCCATCTTTACCATGAAATATTTCGAAACATGCGAGATAAGGGTATCCACAGAAAAAATCATCCGGGAAGAATCTCCTTGCTGGACTGTTTTTCCGTTGATATCCAATCGGAATGTTATTCCGTTTGGATCCCTCAATTGATCCTTGGGCAGAAAAGTATTTGCCAGAACAGCCGATGCATCAAACCCTTTTGCGATTTCCCAGGGCAATCCTTTCTTTCTCAGTTGATCCTGAAGATCGCGGGCTGTGAAATCAATGCCCAGACCAAACTCCTGATAATACCGGGAGGCAAATCTTTTTTCAATGTGCCGTCCTACACGGCTTATTTTAACGACCAGTTCAATTTCGTACTGTATATTTTTTGAAAACTCAGGGATATAGAATGGTTCGTTGTTGCGAAGCAGGGCCGAATCGGGTTTCATGAAAATCACCGGCTCTGCCGGTACTTCGTTGTTCAGTTCACGGGCATGCGCAACATAATTCCGGCCAATGCAGATTATCTTCATAGAAACGTGTGTTTTCAAAAGCCCAGCTTCCCCCGGCAAAATCCTTCTTACTTATCCTTCATTCGTAATTTGATATGCGTCAGCACTTTTTTGGTATATAGGGGAAACTCTCCATTCATGATCCATCCGAAATAACCCGGTTGTTCTTCCAGCACTTTTTCTACCGGAACTCCTTTGTTTTTTCCAAAATTAAAGACCTCCACGCCGTTCTCATCGTAGATGATTCTGCCCACGAAATCCACATTCCGGTTATAGGATGAAAATTCACTGAGTTGATCCATATCATTGGCAACGGGCACTGATTCATTTCCTTGGGTATCTTCGTAGACTGCATCTTTGTACCGGTCGAGTTGAGCCTGCATCACTTCGTAGGTTGCCCGTGTGTCAGCCATAGCGCTATGGGCATCGATCAATTCCTTCTTACAGTAAAATTGGAATGCTGCTTTCAGGGTTCTTTTTTCCATTTTGTGAAAAATCGCCTGCACATCGATGCATTTTTTCTTCTTCAGGTCAATATCCACTCCGGCTCTTTCAAATTCTTCTGCCAACAAAGGAATATCAAACCGTGAGGAATTAAATCCTGCCAGATCACAGCCTTCCATAAACTGAGCCACTGATTTAGCCACTTCGTTAAAGGTAGGTTTCTCTTTGACATCGTCGTTGGTGATTCCATGGATGCGGGAAGCCTCTTCGGAGATGGGTATTTCCGGATTGATCCGAAGCACTTTCTCCTCTTCAGATCCATCAACATGAATTTTTAACAGAGCAATTTCAACAATGCGGTCGGTAACAATGTTTATTCCGGTAGTTTCCAGATCCAGAAAAACCAGTGGATTTTTCAGATTTAATCTCATCCGGTATCAACAAAATAACTTAAGCGTTTATCATCATTGGCATTAACAACATCAAAACGTCCTCCTCCTCATTTTCATTCTCCTCCGGAAGGATCAGTCCGGCCCGGGTCGGATCACTCAATTCAACCTTAATATCCGTAGAGGAGATATTGGAGAGTATTTCCAGCAGAAAAGTCGCTTTAAAACCAATTTCCATAGCCTCTCCTTCGTAATGGCAATTCAACCGTTCGACCGCAGAAATGGAGAAATCGATATCCTGAGCGGAAACCACAACTTTGTTTCCCTCGAGGTTGAGTTTGATCAGGTTGCTTGCTTGATTTGAGAATACCGAAACACGCCGTATGGTGTTGTAGAATGCCAGCCGGTCAATGGACATCACATTGGTATTGTTGGTAGGAATTACAGAATTGTAACTCGGATAATTTCCTTCTACCAGGCGGCATATCAATTTGTAATGATCCAGGGTGAAAAAGGCATTTTTATCATCAAATTCCAATGTGACATCGGCTTCTTCTCTAGGCAACAACCCTTTGAGAAGGCTGGCCGGTTTCTTAGGCAGAATAAAAGAGGATTCAATTTCTGCCTGGGCATCCATTCTTCGATAGCGAACCAGTTTATGGGCATCGGAAGCAACAAAACTGATGTAATCATTGGTCAACTCAACAAAAATACCGTTCATTACAGGCCGCAATTCATCATCAGCCGTTGCAAAAAGTGATTTTTCAATTCCGTTCAGGAGCACATCATGTCCCACCTCAATGGAAGAAGCAGCCTCCTGTTCCAATTGAGGCAATACCGGAAAATCTTCTCCGTTCTGGCCGGTGATCGTAAATTTTCCGTTATCGGAGAAAATCTCGATGCCGGATGATTCGGTATCGATCTGAAAAGTCAGGGGTTGCTCCGGAAACTCCTTCAGGGTATCGGTGAGCAACCGGGCCGGAACAGCCACAACTCCTTCTCCCTCAATATTATCAAGCTCAATATGGGTAATCAGCGTCGATTCAAGATCGGAAGCAGTAATGGCCAGTTCCCCATTCTCAATGCGAAAGAGAAAATTATCCAGAATTGGCATGGTACTTTTGCTACTTACAACTTTGCTGATAGCCGTTAAATGATTGAGCAGTTTGGTACTTGAAACAACAAATTTCATGGGCGTATAGTTAATTTTATGATTCAGAAAACGTTGGGTCTATCGGTTGGTTGTGTGAAACAACCTGCATGTTGTATCTTTCTGCATGACAACCCTGGTTTACAAAATACAAACACACGAATATACAAACTTTACCTTTATTTACCTATGGAAACAACACCCTTTTTTCACGCCCCTCAGGAATGGCGAATCCTTCTTTTTCGCACGATAAAATAAACGACCCCGAAAATTAAAATCCAAAAAGCCGGTACCAGAAGATTCACCAGTTGCCAGAATCTTTTTTCTTCCCTGATCCGTACTTTATCCAGGAGCCGGAGTTTAATGGTCCGGTTTCGCAGTTGCATGATTCCCCGGGAATCACTCAAATAATAGATGGCGTTTGTTATAAACTCCTTATTCCCGAAGGTAAACCCTGAAACCCGGTCGAATCCCAGGGGGTGCAAGACAGGTTGCCCGGAACGGTACTCTACAGTATTGGCGATCAGGCTGGCATCCGAAAAAACCATCATTTTCGTAAACGGACTTTCAACCCGGATGGTTTTGCCTGAGGAATTCCATTCATCGACCATCCGGTTTTTGAACACCGAAGGAAAGGTTCCTTCCAACAGTACGCCGGTGGGAATGAATGATTCCGTAAAAAGCCTTCTGTCGGGAGGCATATTGATCATTTCAAGGCTTACTTCAGCCGGAGTTTTTACCCGACGTGCATTCGGAGAGGTAGTCAGAATGACCGATGGATCGATATTTTCCGCACTCAGGGTATCCATCGAAGAGACAAATTCGGCCATCACCTGATTGAGGTTTCGGCCAATTTCATGGTGGTCGTTGGGTGTGAGCAAAGGAGAATAATACCAGGGCTCGGTAGTAAAGCGGGGTGGATTTCCCGGAAGGGCGGTATTCACACGCAACCGGGAACAGGAAACATCCTGCAGGAGGTCGTAATTCAGGCGTACGCCATACCGGAAAAGCTGGTCATCCAGGTTGAGATTCCGGGGAAAAGCAACGGTCATGAATCCATTTTGCAGGCTGTCAAGACTCACCTGAACCGGATCGATCAGCCACATGACCCGTCCTCCCTGCATGATGTACTGGTCAACAGCCAGTTTATCCGTTTCGGAGAAAGGCTGTACAGGACCGGCAATGATCAGAAGGTGAAAATTTTCCGGCGTAAGCGCCAGGTCCCGGGCTGTTATCCCGGTCACCTCAAATTCCCCCGCCAGAGAAGCACTCAGATCCCCAACTTCATACCGGTTCAACTCCCCATGTCCTTCAAGGAAAGCAAGGACGGGCTTCTCGTGAACCATAAGTTTTCTGAAAGCATGAATCAACGCATATTCAATGTTTTCAATGGAATGATTCAAATTTACCTCGCCGGTGAAAGCCGGGTTATCCCGAAGAAAATTGACCGCCAGTTCCTTATCGCCATACCGGATAAGAGCTCCCGGGAAAATCATTTTGGTAACCACTCCCTGTTCGGTATTCTGCCGGAAGCTGGTCGGCCGTATTCCCCGCTCCATAAGGCTGCGTATGAATGTATCTCTCCGGGCCCGATGCGAAATCGCATAGGGATCGATGAGGCGCATCCGAAAACGGCGGGACGACCAGGTGTTCATATCGACCACCTTTTCCACAACGGCCTGCTGTAACCTCCGTAACCCGGGTTGAAGTTCTCCATCGAGGTAAAACTCCACATCCGCATCGTATTGAAGTTCCTGAAGAACCGATTTGCTGACCGCTGCCAACGAATACCGTTTGTCGCGGGTCAGGTCAATCCGGTAGAGGAAATTCGACGAGACAACCATCAGCAGAACAATCAGAACCGGCACACGCAAGGCCATGAAAACAGAACGGAAGGAAGCCTGTTTACGGGGCCGGATGAGATGCACTGTGCCAACCAGAAACAAAGCCGATAAGCCGGTGAAATAGCCTATATCCCGGATAGTAAGCACCCCACGGCTGATCGAAAGGTAATGTTCGTTGATGCTCAGCCACGTCAATAGACGTTCCGGAAAATAGGGAACTCCGGAGCTTCCGATCAACTCAAAACCGATGTAAAAAACAAAAGATAAAACCATGGCCACCAGAAAAGAAACCACCTGAGTGGCAGCCAAAGCGGAAGCAAACAAGCCGATGGCTGTATATACAGCTGCCAGGAAAAACAACCCGATAAAAGCTCCCCATGTACCTCCTGTATCCATATTCCCCACCGGACTCCCCAGCCAATAAACCGACGCATAATAACACAAAGTGGGCAAAAGAGAAAAAAGAACCAGCACCAAACCGGCCAGGTATTTGGTGAAAACCACACTGAAAGTACCAATGGGTTTTGTGATCAGTGTTTCCAGGGTTCCCAGCCTCTTTTCCTCGGCAAACATCCGCATGGTAAGAGCCGGTATTAAAAACAGGTAGAGCCAGGGTGCCAGCGAAAAAAGCCCGTCAAGCGTGGCATACCCATTGTCCAGGATATTGTAGTTCCCCGGAAAAATCCATAGAAACAAGCCACTGGCCAGAATAAACACCAGAACAACAATGTATCCGGTCAGCGACCCGAAAAATATCGTTATCTCTTTTTTAAAAAGACTCCGCATGGAAGAATTCATTGTTTTCACTTCAACATACAACGCTTCGTACTAACTCTTTTCTGAGGATCCGGCTTTTAAAAGTTCGACCATTTGAACCGCAGCGTGTTGCGAGGCACCTGGTCCGCCCAGTATTTTCTTTAAACGGGTATATCCATGGAATATTTTCTCCCGGTATTCTGCATCGTCCAGGAGTTTTTCCACTTCAGGCTTTATGAGGCTGAATTTCATTTCGTTCATTACGAATTCCCGAACCACGGGCTCTCCGCAGATCAGATTGGGAAGCGATATATAGTCCACTTTCAGGAAAAGCCATTGAAAGATTTTATAGGCCAGTGCTCCACCTATCATTTTATACAATACAATCTGGGGAACATTGAAAAGCGCTGTTTCGAGGGTAGCCGTACCGGAAGTAACCACAGCGGCATGGGCATGTGCCAGCAGAGCATAGGTATTTCCTGTGATTAGCGGAATATCTTTCTCCCGGATAAACAGCCTGTAGAAGGATTCCTCCACGGAAACAGTACGGGATATTACAAACCGATAGGCAGGGAAAAAGTCTACCAGTTGAATCATGACCGGCAGCATCAGTTTGATCTCTTGTTTACGGCTGCCTGGCAGCAGGGCAACAAGCGGCCGGTTATCCGGAACGAATAACTCTCTCAAGGCTTCAGTTCCTCTTTCCGATGCGAAAACCTGCATTTCATCCAGCAACGGGTTTCCTACATAATGAACCGGATAGTTGTGACGGGCATAAAAATCCACTTCAAAGGGAAAAATGGTAAACATCTCATCTACACGGGCTTTTATTTTCCTTATCCGCCACTCTTTCCAGGCCCATATTTTGGGAGATATATAATAAAAAACCCGGATGTTCTGTTTTTTGGCAAAGGCGGCAATTTTCAGATTAAAGGCCGGATAATCGATCAGAATAACCACATCGGGCGCAAATTCCCGGATATCTTTTTTGCATAACGAAAGATGTCGGTTCAGGGAATGAAGGTTTTTTACCACATCGATGGCTCCCATGAATGCCAGATCCCGGTAATGGCCGGCCAGGTTGTTTTCAACCTGCTGCATGCGGTCCCCCCCAAAGAAACGAAACCTCGCATGGACATCCTCTTTTTTCAATGCTTTCATCAGGTTGGCCCCGTGCAGGTCCCCTGAAGCTTCACCGGCAATCAGGTAATACTTCATACAATCTAGACAATCTTAGATATCAATACAACCAGGGCATAAACAATCGTAGCCGCCAATACACCCCGGGCGGCGAAATCCATTTTCCTGCGGATATACAAGATAAAAATCAAAAGGTTTGGCAAAACGCACAGGCTCATGATTTTCAGTAAGATATTAAACTGCCACAAACCGGAAAGATAGTGAAAGACCGGAACATCGGGATCGCGTAGAAGGTAAATCATCATAAAAATCAGAAAAGGCAACACCATTCCTATTACAAATCCTACGCTCGTTTTATCGTTCTTCCTGCGTTTCTGTACCATATTAAAATTTCCAGCCTTTGATTTCTTCGAGAGTCTGGTAGCTGGTCATGTCAACGGTTACCGGGACCACTGAAACCATGTTTTGATCCAGGGTGTTCATATCCGAATCGTTGTCGTCGTACTCCGTGCTGTTGAAGTAACCGGAAAGCCAGTAATAGGCATGATTGCGGGGATCGATGCGTTTTTCATATTCTTCAATCCACTTTCCCCGGGCCTGTCTAACCACCTTAATCCCTTTGGGTTTTCCTTTCGGGACATTCACATTCAGGCAGATAAATTCAGGCAACCCGTGGTCGAGTACAGCCTGAATCACCTTGGCACAATAGATTTTGGCATATTTGAAATCAGCATCCGGATCATAATCCAGCAGGGAAAAAGCCAGTGACGGCACACCGTGAAGGGATCCTTCCATAGCAGCTCCGACGGTTCCGCTGTAGATCACACTGATCGCTGAATTGGACCCGTGATTGATCCCCGAAACCACCATGTCGGGCTTGCGGTCCAGAACCTGGTTAAAGCCCAGCTTAACACAATCCACAGGGGTGCCGTTGCATTTGTACATCTCCAGTTCACTTTGCCCGTCTTGGTAAGGAAAAGCCCGGATCGGATCCAACACTGTGATCGCTGCCGATTTCCCCGACTGTGGAAATTCCGGGGCAATCACGACTACTTCGCCAAAAAGCTGCATTACATCTACCAGTTCCTTCAGACCCTTGGCATGAATGCCGTCGTCGTTGGTTACTAAAATATAGGGTTTGTCTGCCATGAAAACATTTTTTGGTGAACAAAGATAGTCAATCTACGGAATGTATAATAACAGAAAAGATGATAATCCGTAGACCCAAGCAAGTCTGCCTTTCATACGATCCGGGGGGATGCTTTCCTTCGAATGAAAAAACCCGGATCGTATGGACTTTCAAAAACGATAGCAAATGATTCTCGAACGAAAACTAAACAATTCAAGGGAAGAAGCAACCCAGCCCTTTAAAAGAACCGGCCTTTTGAAGGGGCCGGTTATTTTTTACTCCCTGAATATTAATTTTTTGAAAATCTTCATCCAAAACAGGGTTGGTCTGAATTTTAAGTTTACCTTTGCGCCCGCTTTGCACGCCTGAAGGATCAAAAACAGGCATGACAGCACAATACCGGAAAGTTGTTTGGTCGGTACATCATAAAACAGGAGTCCCGGGAGCCGGGCGCTAAGCACAGTTCGGTAAAAGCAAAGGGTGTGTATTCCCGGATGTGCATAGTTATAAATTGATTAAAGAAAACGACTTCTTTAATCTGTAAAATTGTTTTATGATTGAAAGTTTTAATACGTCGGGATTGAATCCCGATATTTTGAAGTCTGTTGAGAAAATGGGCTTTGTAACCCCTACGCCGATCCAGGCAAAAACCCTTCCGTTTATCTTGCATGAAGACCAGGATCTGATTGCCATGGCCCAGACCGGAACCGGCAAAACCGCTGCCTTCGGGTTACCCTTACTGCAGTTGGCCGAAAAAGAGAATCCTAACGTTCAAGGTCTCATTCTGTGCCCTACCCGGGAATTGTGTATGCAGATCACGTCCGATTTTGAGAAATTCATGGCTTTTTCGCCAGGATTCAGAGTGGTCGCAGTCTATGGAGGTGCCAGCATCGAAACCCAGGTGAGGGCCCTGAAAAAAGGAGCCCAGTTTGTGGTTGGCACGCCGGGACGTACCCTCGACATGATCAAACGAAAAGCCCTCCGGGTTCATCATATCCAGTGGCTGGTCCTGGACGAAGCCGACGAAATGCTGAACATGGGATTTAAAGAAGAGCTGGATGCCATCCTGGAAGGAACGCCTCAGCATAAACGAACGTTTCTTTTTTCGGCTACCATACCCAAAGAAATTTCGGAAATGGCAAAAAACTACATGTCTGTTTCCGAACGTATTTCTGTGGGTATCCAAAACGCCGGAGCCGAAAATGTCAGCCATACCTATTACATGGTCCATGCACGCGACCGCTTTGAATCGTTGAAACGGATTGTGGATGTCCATCCGAAAATCTACGGAATTGTTTTCTGCCGAACACGTGCTGAAACCAAAGAAGTTGCGGAGAAGCTCATGGAGGCCGGATACAATGCCGACGCCCTCCATGGCGATCTTTCACAGGCGCAGCGTACCACCGTGATGAACCGTTTCCGCTCGCGCCAGCTCCAAATACTCGTGGCAACGGATGTAGCAGCCCGGGGTCTGGATGTCAATGACCTGAGTCATATCATCAACTATAACCTCCCCGATGATCTGGATGTGTATGTCCACCGTAGCGGACGTACCGGACGGGCAGGGAAAAAAGGCACTTCCATTGTCATTATCCATACCCGCGAAAAAGGGAAAATCAGACAAATCGAAAAATCTGCCAATATATCGTTCGAACGAAAAATGGTTCCCAACGGGAAAAAGATCTGCGAAAAACAACTCTTTAACATGATTGATGCCATTGAAAAGGTCACCGTGGATGAAACACAAATCAATCCATTCCTTCCGGATGTCTTTAAAAAACTGGAATGGCTCAGCCGTGAAGAGCTGATCAAACATATGGTCTCGGTGGAATTCAACCGTTTTCTCAATTACTACAAGAATGCTCCCGACCTGAATGTCGAAGAACAAAAAAACCGGAATGAATACAACCCCAAAGAAGGCCGGACACGAAATGATAAACGAAATAACCGGGGCGATATCCGAAGCCATACTAGCCGACCGGCATACAAAACCACAACAAATGAACAAACCCGGTTTTTTATAAACCTGGGAACCAAACGCGGTCTGGATGTCCCGGGTCTCATCGGCCTGATCAAAGAAACCACCCGCAACCGGAACATCCCCATCGGAAAAATCGACCTGATGAAAAAATTCTCTTTCTTCGAAGTGGATCGTTCCAACAAACAATTGATCATCGATTCATTCAAAAATGCAATCCACGGAACAGACAGCATCCTGGTGGAAGAATCGAAGCCGTTTTCTCCCGGAAACAACGAATTCTTCAGGGGAGAAAGAAAATCCGGGAAGAATAAGAAAAATTACGGAAAAACCACAAGAACAAGAAAACAAAACGCCTACTATTCGTAACCCCGATGTCAGTCATCCGACTGACATCCCTGCTTGTTACCTGACAGATCCTCTATCCCGAATCAAAAAGAGAAGGGAAAACACAAAAAAACCTGGAAGCTTCGCTTTGCAGATCAATTCTTCTTTTGTGCTAAGCAATCCCCCAAAAAGCAAAAAACAGTCAATGCTTTTTCACCTGAGCTATGCATAAATTTTAACCTGAGCTATTCATAAATTTTAAAAAATATGAAGAAAGCTCAGGTTAATCCCGACTTAGATGAAGTTAAACTTTTAAAGAAAGGTTTACTGAATCTTAGTCGCTGTCGGAGACAGGAATAATTCATGAATTATTCGGGTTAAAAAATATGAAGAAAGCTCAGGTTAACCCCGACTTAGATGAAGTCAAACGTTGGAAGAAAGTTTTACTGAATCTTAGTCGCTGTCGGAGACAGGAATAATTCATGAATTATTCGGGTTCAAATTCATCATCCGATGTAATGAAAAAACGGATCCTCCGTCTTACCTTTGAAAAGAACAAACAAACGTTACGGGATACATGGTGGATCAAGACTTTAAAACACAAGTGCTGCCTGTAAGCAATAAACTTCTACGGTTTGCTTCCTGCTTTCTGAAAGACGAAGAGGAAGCCCGGGATGTAGTCCAGGATGTGTTTTTGAAGTTATGGCAAAAACGCCACTCCCTGGGAGAGATTAAGAACATAGAGGCATTTGCCATGCGTATGACGCGCAACCGGTGTCTCGATGTGATCCGCGCCAAAAGGGTGGTGCCCATCCATGAGGAAGTAGAACGACAGATGGAGGAGCAAACCACCGATGTTCATTCACAGGTTGAATTATCAGAATCAGCAACGATCATTCAGCACCTGATCAGTAAGCTGCCTGATTTACAACGTACGGTAATGCACCTGCGCGATATTGAACAACATACATACGAGGAGATTGCAGAAATTACCAATCAGGAAATCAATGCGATACGGGTTACCCTTTCCAGGGCAAGAAAAAAAGTACGGGATGAATTTTTAAAAACAACGAAACATGGAACCCAACAAAGTAAAAATAGTTTTGCAACGATATTTTAACGGCGAATCTTCCCACGAAGACGAAGAAATGCTGAAGACCTATTTCCGCTCGGGAGAGGTAGCCGATGAACTCCGTGAATACACGGAATTCTTCGGAGGCCTCGCTGAACTGGCACAACCTCACCCGGAAGGATCTTCCATTGAAGAAGAGGTAATGAAATATATCCGGGATCAGGAAAACACCCAAAAAAGCAGAAAACTGAGTTTGTGGAGAACCGTCACCGGAATAGCCGCTTCCCTGCTGATTGTCTTCAGTAGTCTGCTGATCTACGAACAACAGAAAAAACCCTTCGAAGATACCTTCAGTGACCCGGAAAAAGCCTATGTGGTGGCCGAACAAACCCTGAAATATATATCCGGAAAATACCAAACCGGGGTGGATCAACTTTCCAAAACACAAAAATACAACGAGGCCCTTGCCCTCCTGGATAAAATGGAAATTGTAAAAACCGCTCCCCAACCCTTGAGGAAAAGTATGAATACAATCCGTAAAGGATTTGAAATAACAGATGAAATAACAAAATAAAAAAATCAAAACCATGAAAAAGTTCATAGCCATTTTAGCCGTAGTATTGCCGATGGCCGTACTGGCTCAGAAAAGTCCGGTTGACAAACTCTTTGAAAAATATGCCAACCAACAGGGATTCACCACCGTGAATATCTCGGGCAAACTCCTGGGATTTGCCAGCAACATTGATACCGGGGATGAGAATGTCTCCGAGATGCTGGCCAATCTAAATGGAATCCGGATCTTATCCGTCGAAGACGATAGCCTCAACGAAAGCCTTGATTTCTATGCGGAGCTTGAAAAAGATGGATTCTTCAAAAACAACGATTACGAAGTACTCATGGAAGTGACCGAAGATAATGAGATCGTCCGCTTTCTGGGCCGGGATGCCGGAGGAAACCGTTTTTCAGAACTCTTGCTGATCGTCGGAGGCGATGACAACGCCCTGATCAGCATCCGCGGATTAATAGATCCCGAAAACATCGGGAAACTAACCAAATCACTCGACCTGAACGTTGGAGACGTAGACATAGAAGTAGACTGATGCTGGATATTGATGACACCCGGAATTTCAGAGCCTGGCGAATGAAATGACGATGCGGGGATTCCTGTCTGCCGCCAGGCAGGAATCCCAGCCTGTCTCGATCCTTCGGGGCTGAATGCAATGAAGCGGGCTCGGTTGTCAGTTCCCGATAGGAAATCGGGACTTGGCTTCGTGTCAGTTGACGGTTGTCTGAAAATCTAAAGATCTGAATATCTGAGAATCCGAATATCCGACAACTTTTCCACCTTATCACTTTTCCTGGTTCCTGGTTCCTGGTTCCTGGTTCCTGGTTCCTGGTTCTTGATTCTTTCCCTATTCCACCTTTTCACTTTTCCTGGTTCCTGGCTCCTGGCTCTTGATTCTTTCCCTATTCCACCTTTTCACTTTTCCTGGTTCCTGGTTCCTGGTTCCTGGTTCCTGGCTCCTGGCTCTTGATTCTTTCCCTATTTCACTTTTCATTTTACAACAAGATGCCGTACTGCCCGCTTGCCTCCTGATTCAACCACTACCGAATAGTATCCGTGGCTGAACCGGTGCAGCCCGATACGCTCCATATGCCATCCATCAAAAATCTCTCCCTGAACGACATACATGGTTTTCCCTTCCGTGGAGACGATCCGCAGGCGGTATCCTCCCGTTGCTCCGGAAATCTCTATGTTCACAAACGTACGCGCCGGATTGGGATAAATATCCAGTTCAATCCCCTCGGCCGTGCGATCATATTCCGGAACAACTACCTGTACGGTGTCCTTCACCGTAAGGTCCAGTGTCACCACCGAATCGCAACCATACCGGTTCATCAACACTTCGGTATATATACCCGTAGTATCGTACACGCTGCTCCCCACAACCACACTGTCGCCTTTGCAAATGGTCACGGTCAGAACCGTATCATAAACCGGGTGAACAAGCAAATCAAGAATTACCAGGGAATCACAACCATACTGGCTGGTCAGGAAGTTCTCATAAATACCTGTTTCTTTATAACCCATGTCTCCGACAACCACACTATCCCCCTCACAGATGGTTTCCTCCAGCAAGATATCATAAACCGGGTGTACCGTAAGATTCAGGGTCACCACCGAATCGCAGCCATACCGGTTTGTGAACACTTGGCTGTATACCCCGGAAGCGGTATAAACTTCTCCTCCAAACAAATACACTTCTCCCTCGCAAAGGGTGTCTGTAACTTCCGTATAGCTGCGAGGATGTATCTCCAGGTGAAGCGTAACCATTGAATCACAACCCCATTGATTGGTCAGGGTATGGGAATATGTCCCCGAAGTATAGTAATTGCTGGTACCGATGGCATAACTTTCTCCTTCACACAGTTCCACATGCAATACGGTATCAGAAACAGGGCAGACCGTCAGGTAGGTGGTGATTATGGAATCGCAACTGAACCGGTTGAGTAATGTATCCCTGTAAGTACCACTGGTTCTGTATACCGAACTACCCACTACAAGACTGTCGTCTGAGCAGATCGTCCGGGTTGTGCTGGCATAGGTAACCGGTTTGTACGCAAGGTTAACCGTAACCATGGAGTCACAACCATACCGGTTCTTTAAAACGGAAGAATACGTACCAGGCCACGTTAATTCCTCATTACCCAATTGATAGGTCTCCCCTTTGCATAACTCCAGGTTCACGGTTGTATCGTGTTCCGGACTGACGGTCAGGTTAAGCGTTACCAGGGAATCACATCCGTACCGACTGGTCAGGTGATTTTCATAGATCCCGGTTTCTTTGAAACCGGTTCCGCCAACCACCACACTATCTCCTTCACAAAGGGTTTCTTCGATCAGTATATCATATACCGGATAAACGGCAAGGTTCAGGGTTACCAGCGAATCGCACCCGTACCGGTTCACCAGCACATCGGTATACACCCCGCTGGTTCGATACACCGACCCCCCCACAACCACACTATCGCCTTCACAGATTTCTGCTTCAAGCAGGGTATCTGAAACCGGCAACACCTGCAGGATTAAAGTAACCATCGAATCACATCCGTACTGGTTTTGCAGAATCTCTGTATAGGTACCTGCTTCGGTAAATTCCGAATTCCCAACCCTGAAGCTTTCCCCTGAGCATATTTCCGCTTCAAGAAGGGTATCATCCACCGGCAGAATATTCAGAATTAAGGTTACCAGGGAATCGCAGCCAAAACGGTTGGACAAGGATACCTGATAGGTTCCCTCTTCATGAAATACATATTCGCCCATAGCATATTCTTCCCCGTTGCAGATCTCCCGGGTGAGAAGGGTATCATCCACCGGATGAATAGTCAAATCCAGGACTACCAGAGAATCACAACCATACCGTGTGGTCAGGTGATTTTCATAGATCCCGGTTTCCTGATAACTCACTCCGCCTATGACTATGCTGTCTCCTTCGCAAAGGGTCTCTGACACCCATTGTTCATACTCCGGGTGGACGGTCAGGTTCAGGGTTACCACCGAATCGCAACCATACCGGTTTTCCAACCCAACCGTATATATCCCGTTGGTTCGGTACACCGAACCCCCTACAACCACACTGTCGCCTTCACAGATCTCCGCTTCAAGCAGGGTATCTGAAACCGGCCTGACTCCCAGGAGTAAGGTTACGACCGAATCACAGCCATTCCGGTTTTGAAGGATCTCCGTATATTCCCCGGAATCGGTAAATTCCGAATCCCCCACCCAATACGTTTCCCCCGCACAGATCTCCGCTTCGATCAGGGTATCTGAAACGGGCAGCATAGTAAGATGTACGGTAACCAGCGAATCACAGCCATAGCGATTGGTTAAGGTGGCCTGATACGTTCCTTCCTCATCCCATATAGAATCGCCAACCCTGTATTCTTCCCCTTCGCATAGTTCCACATAAAGAGTGGTGTCAAACAGGGGGATTACGGTCAGTTCCAGCTCCACAACAGAATCACACCCAAACTGGCTTACCAGATGTTCTGTATAAACCCCTTCGGTTTTGTAAACGGCATGGGCTGTTACCAGACTGTCGCCCTCGCAAATCGTCTCCATCAGGAACGTATGGGTTGCCGGATGAACGGTGAGATCCAGGGTCACTACCGAATCGCACCCGTAACGGTTGACCAGCGTATCCG
>CAYPAW010000117.1:0-27878 GCA_964408795.1 uncultured Mariniphaga sp. | reverse complement strand
TCTTTCCCATAATCTGTCAATAAAAACTAATTTATTTCACATGAGTTTCCCTTTTTTATAAATATCTGAAGAATGGATTAAACGTTTCAGGTTAGTGAACTTTAGACCCCGGCCTACTGTATCACAGATGGTAAAAAAAATGAGAATCAAAAAAGGAGCCAGTGGGAAAAGAACACGTTGGTAAGTACCATCAAAAACCCCTTTCATAAAAAACGCCATCAATAATCCACCTACCATCAGAAAAATTAATAACCTTAATTGTAAAAACTGATGTCGTTGTACAAAAAAGTATAGAATACTAACAATCTCAACAAGAAGCATGAAATACAGCCACATACCGTTTATATATAGAAATTTATAATTTAAAAAATCAATAGGCTTTTTGAACATATATGCCTTGTAAATTCGATGCTGTTGAGCCTTTTTCAGGTATGGTGCAATATTTTTTGAATT
Source organism: uncultured Mariniphaga sp. (assembly GCA_964408795.1). Taxonomy (GTDB): domain Bacteria; phylum Bacteroidota; class Bacteroidia; order Bacteroidales; family Prolixibacteraceae; genus JABMQB01. Next base: position 27,425 of record CAYPAW010000117.1, on the reverse strand, counting down.
GTATCCCAATTGGTTCGGAGGGGTCTCATATACCCCTTTCATATCCCATTTATCCATATACTCCAATGGGAAGATTTCAAATGCGCGATGATATTTATCGTGATCGTTATTTAAAAAGTAGACCGTATAGTAATGACCTTTGTATAAGGTAGTATCAATAGTAGTAATGAAATTATTATCAGGCAGTGTTCTATAAGCATCACTTAAAATTACATTGATAAATGTATTGTCGTGACTAACTGTTGTAATACCAAAATAATCATTTTGGTATTTATTTAACGCAGAATACCCTGCTATCAGACCAATACTGAATAAGTAAGAAATAAAAATAGGCTTAAATAAATTTCTATGTTTTTTTAACAAAATAGTAAAAATCCAAATCGCTCCCAATGCACCATAAAATGCTAAAGCTACTGGTTTAATCATTACCAGAATAAACAGCACAAGGTTCAGTAAAATTGCTTTTAAAGAAGTTAGCCTTTTAAAAAATTCTGAGAAAAGCCAGATAAACCAAACCATAGAAGAAATTAAAATTGATTCGGCAAATAAACCGTTGTTATAAGCCAGTACTGGTGGGAAAAATATCCAAACAATATTAGCCAAAATACGCACAAAACGGTTAACCATGATTTTCTTTGACACCAAATAGAATGGGAATAAACCAGAGAAGGAAAAAAAGTGCTGAAAAATAATTAGACCTTTGAAAGGAGAACCTGGCCATATCCACTCAGATATCTTTATAAGTATAGGATATACAGGTGGTCTGGAACCATCTATTAACCCGTGAAAAATGTTTTGAGCAGCATAGTAATACGTAACAGAATCAGTATTGTAGAACATGGCAAGATGTTGCTGATAGAAATTGTTTCTTATAGTAAAGCCAAACAGCATTAACCAAAACAATTCTTGTTTTGATAAAAAGCTCAACATTTCTTTTAACCTACGAATCATTATTATAAATCTTGTTTAGCCAGGCCTGTTTTCGTTACAATATAAGATTCCTGATAGGTCTCATAATCTGAATTAACCTCAGTAAGGTTATGACTGGCATTTACCATGATATTCTCTGCAGCCATCAAGCCCATCAATATACTATGATCCTGATTATTATATTTAAAAGATCCATAGCGTCCAACAGCTTGTAATCCTTTTATTGAAGCAACATATTCCTCAATGGGTGCTAAAATCTTTTTATACCCTCTGCTATAAACCGGATAAGATTTACTGATGTGAACTACATATCCATCCTCAATAATATCTTCCTTTACCAGGCCTGTATTGACAAGTTCTGAAGAAGCCAATTCGATAAATTTCTTATCCTCGAACGACCACATTTCATCCTCTTCATAACACCAGTATTCTAATGCGAGAATGCTTTTCTGCTCATTACCATACAACGAGGGGATCCAGTTTCTGAAATTGGTAATCCTGCCCATTAGCAAATCTGAGGAGTGTACATATAACCAATTGTCACTAAAAACTTTTGTAGAATTCAATAAAATATATACCAATACCGTGTTTCTGTAAGTTAACTGATCAGCGTTTTGTTTTACTTTATCGGGGACCTCAGGTAAGCGACTAACCATAGTAGTAAAAGGCATAGATGTGACCACATGGTCATATTTTTTAAAACTGCCATCAATCAATTCTATACCTGTCACTCGATTGTTTTGCGTGATAATTCTATAAACCGGAGAATCCAGGACTATGGTATTCCCCTTTTTTTCAACTAAAGCTGCCATTTTTTCGTAAACCGCTCCAGTACCACCAAGAGGATAGGCAAATTGATCAACAAGAGTTTTATGAGTATTCTTCCTGCCAGCAAATATGGCGTTTTTAATGGCTTCGTACATGGTGAGTTTTTTAATGCGCTGGGCGGCAAAATCTGCGTCAAGATCAACACATTTAATACCCCAAAGTTTCTCTGTGTAAGTTTGAAAAAATATTTTGTAAAGCCGGTTTCCAAACCTGCCTTTCACCCAATGTTCAAAACTTTGATCTCCATGACTGCCAAATAACCTCTGATAAATATAGCTTAATACACTGGCGGCAGATTCAAAAAGTCCAAGATTCGAAATAACATTTCCGATTTTTAAGGGGTAATAAAAAAACTTGTTTTTGTAATAAATACGTGTAAGACGATTAACCATTTCATATTCATTGCCCACTACATCTAACCATAATTCATTAACTCGTTTATCACTACTAAAGAATCTATGGGGGCCCAGGTCAACCGTTTGATTCCACAGCTCCATGGAGCGACATAGCCCGCCAATATTATATGAAGCTTCGTATACATCAACAGGTATATTATTTTTAGCCAGTACATATGCTGTTGTCATTCCGGCAGGTCCAGTACCAATAATGGCTATTTTCATAAGTAGTGGTGTTTGGATACAAATAGATTTCAATAAATTTGTTAGGTTAACTTAACTTTTATATACTATGTGTCATTCATTCAGGGTTTTAGAAAATATTATTTGTCAATCTTTTCTTCGTTATAAATATTTTCAGAACGCTGATATGGAATTTGAAAAAATCAAAAATAGCTCTGTCCTGAAAAGACCATTGTAAGAAATAACTCACACTATTCTCTCAAGCATTGAAGCATATCAATAATTACCGTATGATTAATTTCTTTCAATTGAATTCCGAAACGGTGTTTTCCTTTATGTTGAATTAATATTCCTTCACAACCGGATAAGGTTCCATGAATAATTCTTACAGGATCTCCACAATGGAAGTTATCGTCAACGAACATACTCGTTTCTGAGTTAAGTATTCGTTTTATCTTGTTGATATCGTCATTTTTAATGACACATGGGGTATTCCCAATTTTTATATAGGTACTTATTTGGGGAATCTGTAGAATATTGTGGATTTCAGTTTCCACAGTTTTTACAAAAATATATCCAGGAAACAAGGGACGATAGATTTTCTTCTTTTGTCTGTTTTTCCACACACGTATGGTTTTGAATAAAGGCAAAAATGACTCGTACTTTCTCTGCTGCAAAGTATGGGCTACAACTTTTTTAGCTCTTGGGAAGGTATAAAAAACAAACCATTGGGATTTTTGGTAAGTCATGTTCGTATGGGATTAAATTTGGGGTAAACATTTTAACAAAGCTTCGCAACATCAATTAGCAAATTTGGATTCCAGCGAACAAATTTGAACTGATCAATGTTCTTCTATATTTTACTAAGATACTATTTTTACACAACAAAAACAATATTTTTTAAAAAAATCAGATCTGCCCTACATAATGACAATTAAGCTTCGAAACATTGGAGGGATTATTTTTATGGTTCTCAATCATAAAAATACTAATTGGCTATGAAGATAAATGTAACACTATTTGCACCGATAACTCAATCACTGTCCATGAACTCATTCAAAACGCTTGTAAAAAATACGATGCTGATACGCACAACAAGGGTATTGACAGTCGGACTCATATAGTAATCGTGTTGTTTTTCCCGTTTTCTAAACTGGATTTACTCAGGGATGTACCCAAAGGGCTATGTTCCGGGATATGGTTTTCTGTTTGGTTTTATAACTCTAAATCTGATTTGACAGATGGCGATGAACCCGTGTCCCTGCGGATTCTACAACCATCCGACCAAAGCATGTGTATGTGTCTCCGGTATAGTGAAGAAATACCTGAACCGCATTTCGGGACCGTTGCCGGAACGGATCGACATTCACATGGAGATAGTGCCGGTGCCGTTCCGTGAGCTATCGGAAGCCAACCATTACCGGATCCTCCACCGGGAAAGCCGGGGCACGTAAATAAGGATTTTGCTGGCAGGCTCCGTTGGCAGTTTTTTACCCCTCACCGCAAGTGCAGGGAAGGGTAGACGGGACCCCGTAACCCGATGAAACAAGAGATAGGGGAATATCCTTATTTAAACAAATGCAGATTGTTTCTTGTTACTATATTTTGTACTTTTAAATAAACGCAAAAGCGTATCGTATGCAGCGAGCACCGTTCCGGTTCATCGGAAGGGAACGAGTTCCATAGGCCATGGAAATTGAAGAGGCATTGATTACGTTATATGCCAGATATACAAAGTTTTAAATTAATTTTATTCACATGAAACCATCCGGAAAATACCCTGTTTCGCGCCGTGATTTTATAAAAGTATCAGCGGCCACCACTGCAGGTCTATCCATGCTTTCGATGGGCAGCTGCAATGTAGAAAAAACACCGGCTCCCATGAAACGGAGGTTCGGCAATTTCGATTTTGAGGTAACCACCCTGGGATTGGGAGGCCAGGCTTCCCTTCAATGGACCCCGGAAGATGTCGATCCCGTGCCGATTATTTTAAAGGCTTTTCAGCTGGGAATCAATTATTTTGACACATCGAATCTGTATGCCGGCAGCCAGATGAATTACCATAAGGCCTTTGAACAACTGAATCTTATTCCAGGCAAAGAGGGATACGATGAAGCGTTGCGAAAATCGATATGGCTGACAAGCAAAACGGCTATGCGCTGGGGAAAACCCGGATGGCCGGAGCGCGAAGGAGTGGTCAACTGGTCGAACGGGATGCCGGAGGTCCAATGTGCCGTGGATGACGTGAAGCGTTCGCTCACCCAGATTTTCGGCGACAACAAAGGATGGTATCCTGAAGGGGCTTACCTGGATATGGTATTGATCCACTCGCTGCACAGAAAAGAAGAGATCGATGTACTGTATGAAGGATTGGAAACATCCCTTGATCCTGAGGGGAACTTCGGGGCACTGGTTGCTCTTCGTGATTTGCGCGACGGAACAAACCTCACCGGGATGAATCCCCAAAACGAGAAATTGATAAAACACATAGGCTTTTCCGGTCATCAGGATCCCTCGGTGATGACGGAGTTTATCCAGCGAGATGAATACGGGATCCTGGAGGGATTGCTGGTGGCCATCAATGCCAACGACAAAACCCGGTTCAACATGCAGCACAATGTGATTCCTGTGGCTTCTGCCAAAGGCATGGGCATCGTTGCCATGAAAGTATTTGCTGATGCGGCGATGTACCACAAAGAGCCCAAATGGTCGCAGGAACCTGCGGATGTGTACCGTAAAGTAGGATCGCCTCAATTACCCTGCCGCCCCCTGGTGGAATATTCCCTGACAACACCCGGGATCCATACAGCGATTATCGGAATCGGACAGATCGATGACGACCCGGTGAAGTGCCAGCTGACCCAGGATTTTTATGCTGCCCAGATCAGCCCCGACGGAATGCCTCAGAGCGAACGTGCCCGCATTGAAAAGCAAGCCATGGAGGCTAAGGGCAATTCAAACTATTTCCAGATTGAAAAGAGGGGATTGACCCCTCCGGGGAACCTTACCGCAGAGGGCAACATACTAACCTGGAGCACTGCTTTTGCAGGCGATGAACCTATATCCCACTATGAAGTCATGGTAAACGGGCAAAAAGCCGGGGAAGTGATGCATAAACCGCAAACCCTGAGGAGCAAGCCTTTTGTATTTGAAACTCCTGGTGAAAGGGGAACCATTGCCGTGGTAGCCGTCGATAAAGCAGGCAATAGGGCAGAAGCCATCCTGGCCTAGCGGTTATTCATAAATCTTCCCTACCGGAATCCTTTTCCATGTTTTTTCCGCCCATTCGGTGTGGTTATAAATATACGCCAGCTGAGCACGATGGTTTTTGGCAAATGTTGTATCGCTTTTTTGTTTTTCCTGGAAATCTTTTTTGAATTCCGGATGTTCCTCCAGGTATTTCAGGGCATTTTCCTCAAAACCATAGGATGAGAAATATTCGCGTTGGTCGAGGATGTTGTCAAAAAAGTTCCAGCGGAAAAAGGAATCCCTGGCTTTGGGTTCCAGCATCTCGAGCAGGTATTTTATGCCTGGCTGCCGGACCGGAATGAGCAGGTCGCCCTTGAAATACGGTACATCCTGTTGTTCGCTATGGGTTGAAAGCTGGTCGTGGTAAAAATGTCCGTTGTAAGGTTGCGGGGGGCTGGTCCATTCATCGATGTATTCGACGGTTACCGTCAGAGTGGTATCCCGGGAAAGCCGGCGATACCTGATCCCTGCATTATCAAGCCGTTCAATGACCTCTCCATAGGCTTGCGGAAGAACATAGTATTCCGGGATTCTGATTTGTTCTGTAGGTTTCCAGGTGTCGTAAAACCGAATTTTCTCCGTCCAGGGTTTTGACCGGTCGTAGCCAAAACGTGGCAGTCCGGATACCGGACTGATCTGATGGGCATCGGTTTCATAGCCCTTGAATTCAATCATCTGATACCGGGTAGTGTCCAGTTCAAAGGCAATAGGGTATAGATCGGCTTCCATTGATTGCCTCCGGCCTTGTTCCCGAGAACGAAGGATCTCCGGACTGTTTTCCGAAGTATATTCGGCCAATGCTACAATGAACTGATAACACGATTTTACCCTGTCAGGGTAGGGTTTGTAAATATGGTTTTCGGTCATCATCCCGTAGGAATGGAACATGGAAGCATAACCCGATGAATAACGGGGCCCTTCCTGGGTCATGTTGATTCCCCGTTTTGGATCACGGAACAGAAAACTGACATAAGGGATCAGTTCGTATTCCCCCAGTTCCATTTTTTTGTATATCGTTGGAATAAAATGATCCCGGATAAAAGATTCCATTACCGGAGGGAAAAGATCCGGACTGGGGGGAATCAAGGTAATGCTGTACTGATGATCGGAACCGTTGGTTGTATGCGTATCCAGAAAAATATCCGGATCCCATGCGGTAAATATTTTACTGAACGATTTGGCATTTTCTGAGTCGCACTTGGTAAAATCGCGGTTCAGGTCAAGATTCTTGGCGTTGCCCCGGAATCCGGTTTCGTAGGGTGTTGTTTGCCCCGAACGATTGTAGGCGCTCCGGTTGAGGTGTCCACCAACGCTATACACGGGAAGTATGAGAATGACCGTTTGATCCAGCAGGGAAGCCATGTTGTTTTTATTCCGCAGGATGTCATCGGCAAACCACAGACTGGCATCAATCCCTGCCGGTTCCCCCGGGTGAATGCCGTTATTGATCAATAAAACACTCTTGCCGGCTGCCTTTATTGCAGCCGGATCAAATACATCTTCATGGTTTATGACAAACAAATGAAGTGGTTTGCCGGTATCGGTGTTTCCTTGTTCCTGAAGCACTGCATTCGGATAGTGATGATCCAGCAAGCGGTACATAGTGATTACTTCATCATAGGTGGGGGTATAATTTTCTTCAAATTGGAGGTGAAGAAGCGGTTCTTTTTGTGGATATGAAAGAGAAGAAACAAAAAGAAGGGTTGCTGAAAGAATAAAAGGTAGTTTTTTCACGTGTATCAATTTATTTTTACAGATGTATTTGCTACAGGCTACCGGATTGGTTTTACTGTTTGTCTGTTTTACGCCTTAAAGTTAATCAGGATTATTAAAAATTGGTTTTTTTAGTCTATTAAAACGGTTTTGTTTTAAACGGTGAAAGGTGCCTGTCGTTTTGTCTTCTGTCCCCGGGAGGTATAGCATCGGGGCTCATTTCCCTTTGTGTTATGAAATCACCGGTGGGAGTTTTCGCAACAAGTTCAGATAAGAATAGCGAAAGTTGTTTTTTGCGTCATATCCCTCTTCACGGGAGATTTCTTTCCACTCCCGGAAGTTGATCTCCGGGAAAAAGACATCGCCCTCAAACGATTTGTGCACCAGGGTGAGGTATAGTTTTCCTGTCACCGGGTAGAATTGCCGGTATATGGAACCTCCTCCGATAACAAAAGCTTCGTCATCGTTTTTTACTTTTTCGAGAGCTTCGTTCATGGAATAGATTACTTCGCATCCGGGAAACCGATCATTCGGTTTATCGGTCAGAATGATATGTCTCCGATGGGGCAACGGCCATTTGGGTAACGAAAGCAAGGTGTTACGCCCCATAATGATGGTGTGGCCGGTCGTTATTTTTTTAAACCGTTGCAGATCTTCCGGAAGGTGAAAAAGCAAATCGTTGTTCTTGCCGATGGCATAATTTTCGGCTATGGCTACAATGATGGATATATTTTGATGGATCATTCGAACATTTTTAAACGAAATGGTTACGAAGGGATCAGATGTTCATCCTGGCGTTTTTATCACACGGCCACCCTTCCTTTGATATGCGGATGGGCCTGGTAATTCATTAATTCGAAATCGTCGTATTTAAAACCAAAGATTGTTTTTATTTCCGGGTTGATTTTCATGGTTGGAAGTGCATACGGTTTGCGGGTTTGCTGGAGTTTTACCTGTTCGAGATGGTTCAGGTAGATATGTCCATCGCCGAGGGTATGAACAAAGTCGCCCGGTTGAAGCCCGGTTACCTGAGCGATCATCAGGGTCAGCAGCGAGTAGGAGGCAATATTAAAGGGTACACCAAGGAAAATGTCGGCACTGCGTTGGTATAACTGGCAGGAGAGTTTATCTCCGGCTACATAAAACTGAAAGAGGATATGGCAGGGGGGAAGTCTCATTTTATCCAGTTCGCCGACATTCCAGGCGCTCACCAGCATGCGCCGTGAATGGGGATTGTTTTGAATGCTTTCAATCACTTTGGTAATCTGGTCGATATGCCCGCCATCGGGGGTAGGCCAGCTTCGCCACTGGTATCCGTAAATGGGTCCGAGGTCGCCGTTTTCATCGGCCCATTCGTTCCAGATGCGTACCCCGTTATCCTGCAGATATTTTACATTCGTATCGCCATTCAGAAACCACAACAGTTCATGTATGATGGATTTCAAATGCAGCTTCTTGGTGGTGAGTACCGGGAAGCCGTCATCCAGGGGAAACCGCATCTGATGACCGAAAACACTCAGGGTACCGGTACCCGTGCGGTCGTCCTTTTTTACCCCATGTTGAAGTACATGGTCCAATAAATCTAAATATTGCTTCATTTTTCTGTACTTTGAACACCCGGGAATTCATCCTTCCGGATCGATACGTTGCGTATCTGTTGCATCCAATGGATGTAGACCGGTATCCATAATTCCCCGTCTTGTATTACAAAAGTAACCAAATCCGGAACAGCAGGAAGAACACCCTTCATTTAAATATCCACAATAGATGAGATGTTTTAAACCATCAGCGAAATGCTAACGGGCAATTTCAAGTCCCTGGTTCTTTTAAGGGCAATGATCGGTGAGTCTGTATCGTTGTCAAATTTATCCAATCCTTTAACGGAAAGTCATTTATTCAGTTCGGTTCCGCATTTTTTACAGTACCGGGCATCATTGTCGTGTTTGTCGTAGAGGCAATGGGGGCAGACCTGGGTGTTCTTACGGGAAGAGTGAATCATTTCAGCAGTCACAATTCCGGTAGGTACGGCAATAATGGCATAACCCATGATCATTACGATGCTGGCCAGAAACTGGCCCGTGGGCGTTACTGGACTGATGTCTCCATACCCTACTGTTGTAAGAGTCACAACAGCCCAGTATATACTGACCGGAATGCTTTTAAATCCGCTTGCTTCTCCTTCAATGAGATACATGAGGGTACCTATGACAACAACGAGAATGAGTACAAAGAAAATGAATACGCTGATTTTCTCACGGCTGGCCCAGATAGCCCGTGCCATGCTGCGGCCTGCCTGTGAATAACGGGTGAGTTTAAGAATACGAAAAACACGCAACAATCTCAGAATCCGTATTACAAGGAAACTCTGATATCCTGCCACCAGCAAACCCAAATAGGTCGGGATCACGGCCAGGAAATCAATGATCCCGTAAAAACTGAAGATATAACGCCATGAGCGTTTTACCACCCATATACGAAGAAGATATTCAAGGGTAAATATTCCCGTGATGGTCCATTCAGAAATAACGAGAAGTGTATGATACTGATTTCGAATACTTTGGATACTTTCCAGCATAACCAGGATGACACTGAGGAGAATGATGATCAGCAAGGCGATATCGAAGGTTTTTCCGGCGCGGGTGTCGGCCTCAAAAATGATTTCATATAATTTATCTCTCAAAGTACTCATCCGGTTTCTCAATAATTCATGCCAGCACATTCGATAACATCGCAAGAAAAAGCCAAGAACAAAGAATCCACTGTCACAGAAGGAGACATTAAATATAATGCATGGAATTAGGAAAACCAATACGTCAGGGTATAAACATTTTTGTCTCTGGACTTTCGTTCATTCAATCCTGTAAAGCAACAAATCCGTGATTCCCCTCTGTGTCTCTACTATTTTTTCCGGTGGCTGAAGCCCGATCCCGATGGCTATCGGGACGGGGTGAAGGACTCGGTAACAGACGTAAAGAATGTGAATTTTTGGGATCTATTGCATCTTCTTAAAGTTTCTTTAAGGTTTCTTTCAGGGTAACGGATGCATCGCCCTGAATAATCCAAACGCCTTCTTTTTTCTTGTAGATTGGATTTTCAACTCCGGAATACCCGGGTTTCAGGTCATAATTAAAGATGACAATATGCTTGCATTGATCAACATTCAGGATGGGCATTCCATAGATGGGTGTTCCTTCGGCATTACGGGCTGCCGGATTCAGAACATCGTTGGCTCCCACAACAAGGGTTACATCGGCTTCTTTAAACTCATCGTTTATGGAGTCCATTTCATATACATCCTCGAAAGCTACTCCTGCCTCAATGAGGAGTACATCCATGTGTCCCGGCATACGTCCCGCCACAGGATGAATGGCAAATTTAACCGAAGCTCCATTTTCAGATAGTTTGGAGGCCAGCTCTTTTATGAGGTGTTGGGCCTGTGCCAGGGCCATTCCATAGCCGGGGACGATGAGTACTTTTTTTGCATTTTTCATGATTGTTACCGGATCCACAGGATCCTTTTCCCCGGTTTCCTGCGATTCTTCCGTTGCTTCAATGGCTTCTTTTTTGCTTTTTTTCAGCGCTGTTTTGCCCAGCAGGATATCCAATAATTTCCGGTTCATGGCCCTGCACATGATTTGGGTCAGGAACAGTCCGGAAGCGCCCACAATACCTCCTACCGCAACAAGCAGTATATCGGTAACAGCAAAACCGGCAATCGCAGCTGCTACCCCACTCAGGCTGTTCAGTAAGGAAATGGTAATGGGCATATCCGCTCCGCCTACCCGAATGGAAAACAGTACCCCAAACAAGGCTGCAACAATAACCATGATGGGAAGCAGAATGGCAGACGGGATGATGTTGAAGAATCCTCCCAGGAAAACCAGGATGATCAGAATAGATGCCAAACCAACGGTAGCTGTTTGGTGTAAACGGTAAATTATGGGCTTTTGCGTGATTAATTTATGCAGTTTTCCGGCTGCTACAAGACTTCCGAAAAGGGTGACGGTTCCCACCACAACAGCAAGTGAAGCAGTGGTTTTACCGAAAAATTCCTTGCTAAGGTATAAAGAAGTGAAAGCAAAAGAGGCAACAATGGCAGAAGCGGCTCCTCCGATGCCGTTCAACAAAGCTACCAATTGGGGCATTTCAATCATTTTAACTTTTCTGGCCAGGATCAGTCCGATCAGTGCTCCTACAGCCATGGCCGGATAGATTAACCAAACCGGTACAATGTCCTTCTTAAATAAGGTAATGATGATACCCAACGCAATAGCCAAGGCACTGATCCTGTTTCCCAGTTTTGCCTTTTCTACTTTGCTCATGAAGTGTATGCCCAGCAAAACAGCCATAGCGAGGATCCCACATACGATATAATAAACGGCATCAGACAACAGATTGGCTGTTGAAAAGCTTGTTGAGAGCGTATTATTCATCCTTGTTATTTTTCTTTCGTCCAAACATTTTTAACATGCGGTTGGTTACGGAGAATCCCCCTGCCACATTAATCATGGCAAGGAGAATGGCCAGGCTCCCGAAGATATATCCTACAACAGGATTGGTTCCGGAGAGAGCTGTAGCTGTGGCAAGCAGTGCCCCCAGAATGGTAACACCTGATAAAGCGTTCATTCCAGACATTAACGGAGTATGCAAACGGCTGGGTACATTGTTGATGAGGATATATCCTACGACCGTTGCTACCAGAAATACTCCAATTAAAATGAATTGTATTAATTCCATACCGTTTGTTTTTCTTGCGCCCACAAAGGTAACATCCCGGAGCTTTATTTCAAACCCATGGCTTCCAGGGTTCCTTCATGAACCACAGCATGGTCCTTGGTTACCAGGATGGATGCAGTAATTTCATCGTTCAGATCCAGGTGGATGGCATTCTCTTTTGTCAGATAGGTTAAAAGATTGTAAATGTTTTTTGAAAACATAATAGTTGAGCTGGTTGATAACATTCCCGGAATATTTTTAATTCCCTGGATGATGACATCGTGTTTTACCTCCACTGCTCCGGGTGTGGTGATGGCACAATTTCCTCCCTGGTCGATGGAAATATCAACGATGCAGCTTCCTGGCTGCATTTGTTTTACCATTTCTTCGGTGATCAGGATAGGAGCTACTTTTCCCTGTACCAGCGCAGAACAGAACACGATATCGGATTTTGCAACCATCTCTTTAATGTGTTCACGTTCTATTTCCAACCATTTATTATTCAGTTGATTGGCATGTTTGCCATCCGGACTCACAGCGTCTTCTTCCGGGACCCCTGTTTCCACGATAAGGGCACCCAGTGAACGGGCATTGTTATTGGCTTCATCGCGGATGTCTGCTGAATAGACAGTAGCTCCCAGTCCTTTGGCTGTTGCCAGTGCTCGAAGTCCTGCCACCCCGGTTCCGATCACAAAAACCGTAGCCGGTTTCAGCCTTCCTACCGCACTGGTTACAAAAGGCACAAATTTACTGATGTCGTTGATTCCCATGATCATTCCCTTATATCCTGCACAGGCGCTCATCGATGAAAGGGCATCCATCGCCTGGGCCCGGCTGATCCGGGGAATCCCATCCAGTGTGAGCCCAATCACACCTCTCTCAGCCATGTGTTTAACCATCTGGTGGTTGGCCGGAGACGCCGGATGAATGAAAGAAATCAGATACTGGCCTTCATGCATCATATCCAGTTCATGCCTGTTTTTATCCTCATTAAATAGAGGCTCCTTCACTTTCAGAATCACCTCTGATTCAGCATACAAATCTTCAACATCCGAAACCAGGTGAGCTCCTGCTTCCTGATAGGCCTTATCGTAATAATGAGAACCTACACCTGCTCCCTTCTGAAACAAAACCTTCGCTCCACTGTCTACCATCTTTCTTACAGTCTCAGGAATGGCGGAGACCCTTTTTTCTCCCTGCATGATCTCTTTTGGTATACCAATAATCATTTCTTTATGTTTTAGTGTTTTGATCAAATGTAGGCATCCCATGAATACAAAAATATGATAAAACTTAACAATCGGTTTGAATTTTTAGAAGGATGGCTGACCTTCCAAAAAGAGCTAATAATCCGGAAGTTAAATTTTTATAAAAAAACACAAATGAAATGAATCGATGCATTTTATTTTCAGATTGATAGTTGTATCTTTACCGGCTTTTAACAGAATTTTGCCATGCCAAGAGTATCACAACGGGGATCGATGATGCCTGATTCCCCCATTAGGAAGCTGGCTCCTTTGGCCGAAAAAGCAAAGGCCAAAGGAGTAAACGTTTATCATTTAAATATCGGGCAGCCTGATTTGCCAACCCCCCAGGTAGCATTGGACGCGATCAGGGCCATTGATCGCACGGTGTTGGAATATTCTCCCAGTCAGGGACTGCTTTCGTTCCGGAAAAAAATGGCAGAATACTACCATCGGTTTAAAATTGATGTGGATGTGGAGGATATCATCATCACAAGCGGGGGAAGCGAAGCCGTGACCTTTGCTTTTATGTCGTGCCTTGATCCGGGGGATGAGATTATTATTCCGGAACCGGCCTATGCTAATTACGAAGCCTTTGCTGTGGTAGCCGGGGCCGTCATCAAATCCATACCGGCCAAAATTGAGGATGGATTTGCTTTGCCCCCCATTGAGAAGTTTGAACAACTCATCACCTCCAGAACCAAAGGAATGATGATTTGTAATCCCAACAATCCGACAGGCTATTTGTATACCCGGGAAGAGATGACCGCTATCCGCGATCTCGTCAGAAAATATGATCTTTACCTTTTCTCCGATGAGGTATACCGTGAGTTTTGTTATACCGGAGCACCTTATATTTCTGCATTTCACCTCGAAGGAATCGAAGATCATGTGATTCTTGTTGATTCGGTATCCAAACGATACAGCGAATGCGGACTCCGGATAGGGGCTTTGGTAACCAAAAATGAAAAAGTACGCAGAAACGTAATGAAATTCTGCCAGGCACGTCTGAGTCCACCTCTCATTGGGCAAATTGCCGCTGAAGCCTCCCTGGAAACCGATGGAGAGTACATGTTGAAAAATTATAACGAATATGTGAGCCGGCGAAAATTCCTGATTGACGGATTGAATCGCATCGATGGAGTGTATTCCCCAATACCAATGGGGGCGTTCTATACGGTTGCCAGGCTTCCGGTTGATGATGCGGATGCATTTTGTGCCTGGATGTTGTCGGAATTTGAATACCAGGGAAGTACCTTGTTTCTGGCACCGGCTTCAGGTTTTTATACCGGTTCGGGAAACGGCAAAGACGAGGTCAGAATCGCTTATGTATTGAAAAAGGAGGACCTGGCTGTTTCACTGAAAATTCTTGAAGAGGCTTTGAAGGTTTATCCGGGAAGGAAATAAGCATAGTCTTTTTTATAATCCACAGTCAACATACGTTTCTACGGTTCCCCGGCATAATGAAATTAAACAATTTGTTGTAGAGGAAATAGATAAGGACCTGAAAATTGCTCTCCCGAAAAGCAAATAAAACAGCCGTTCTATATTGATTGGCGTGGTTTTATTAAGCCAAACCCTGTCTTGTTTAAAAAGGGTTTCGTCTGATAAAAAAATGAAATTTTTCCCGTTATTTCAGGTTTTCAATTCGTTTCATAGCCTCCAGGACGTTTTCCCGGTCGGCAAATGCCGAGAAGCGGAAATAGCCTTCTCCTGAAGGACCGAATCCCGAGCCGGGCGTTCCCACAACCTGGGCTTCGTTCAGCAGCTTATCAAAGAAATCCCACGAACGCAAGTTGTTTGGGGTTTTTAGCCATATATAGGGAGCGTTGGTTCCTCCGAAAACGGTATACCCTGCATCCTGCAGGTTTTCGCCCATGAGACGGGCATTCTCCAGGTAGTAAGCAATAACTTCGCTGACCTCTTTCTGTCCTTTTTCGGTATAGACAGCTGCAGCTGCTTTCTGTACCGGATAGGAAACCCCGTTAAACTTTGTGGATTGCCGCCGGTTCCAGAATTTTTTGACCTGATGGGCTTTTCCTTCGCGGTCGTATGCAACCAGTTCTTCCGGAATAACGGTATAAGCACAACGGGTTCCGGTAAATCCGGCGGTTTTTGAGAAACTGCGGAATTCAATGGCTACCGTTTTCGCTCCTTCGATTTCATAGATCGAATGAGGAATGCCTTCCTCCTGGATAAATGCTTCATAGGCAGCATCGTAAAGAATAATGCTTTTATGAGCAATGGCATAATCGATCCATTTTTTTAATTCTTCTTTTGTAGCTACAGCACCGGTAGGGTTATTGGGAAAGCAGAGAAAGATCAAGCCGGGTACTTCTTCAGGTAGTTCAGGGATAAAACCGTTTTCTTCGGTGCAGGGCATGTAAACAATCCCTTCGTAATAGCCGTTTGGTTTACAGAGGCCAGTTTTCCCGTACATTACCGTTGTATCGGAATAAACCGGATAAACCGGATCACAGATGCCGATTGTATTCTCGTGACCGAAGATCTCCTGAATATTGCCGGTGTCACATTTCGACCCGTCGGAAATAAAAATCTCAGGAGCATGGATATCCACACCACGCGACAGATATGCGTGCCGGGCAATGGACTCTCTCAGAAACCCATATCCCTGCTCCGGTCCGTACCCCTTAAAGGTTTCCCTGTGTGCCATCTCATCCACTCCTTCATGGAATGCCGTGATTACAGAAGGAACCAGCGGTTGAGTAACATCGCCAATTCCCATATCAATGACCTTCCGGCCCGGATGTGCCAGTTTAAAATCCGAGACCCTTCGCCCAATTTCCGGGAACAGATACCCGGCTTGCAGCTTTAAATAATGTTCATTAATAAATGCCATGCGGTTGATTTTTAAATTCCAGATCGTAAAGAGCTGCAAAGGTAATAAATTGAAAAGTAGGGAAAAAATGAAGAGAAAAGCAAATTCGATCATTTGATAATCCATCGCATTGAGAGAACATTTTCTTTCAGTTTACAGGCTGAAACCTGAATCGGATAAACATTTAATGTCGATCGGATTATTCTCGTTTTGGTTTCGTGCAATATTCCTTCCCATCAACGATAAAAAAGTTCGTGTTTTAGAGGGGAACTGAGAATTTTCGTTAGCGGGTATCGGTTTTTTTTGTTATTTTATGATGCAGAAAAAAGAGTGATAACAACGACATAGAAAATAAAGCTATGGAAAATCTTGACTGGGAAAATTTGGGCTTCGGATACCGGGATACCGATTACAATGTAAGGTGTTGGTACCGTAATGGCACATGGGGAGAGTTGGAAATAAGTTCATCGGCATTCATCAATCTTCATATGTCAGCTACTGTTTTACATTACGGACAGGAAGCTTTTGAGGGCTTAAAAGCATTCAAAGGAAGAGATGGGAAAATCAGGATTTTTCGCATGAATGAGAATGCCCAAAGGCTTCAGCATTCCTGCGATGGAATTTTAATGGCCAGGCTTCCGGTTGAGAAGTTTATGGAAGCGGTACGCAAGGCGGTCCAGATGAATCTGAAGTATATTCCTCCTTATGAATCGGGGGCATCCTTATACATCCGGCCCTTGCTAATAGGCACCGGCCCGCAAATTGGAGTTAAGCCTTCCGATGAATATCTGTTTATGGTGTTTGTAACTCCTGTAGGGCCTTATTTTCCGGGAGGGTTCAAGCCTACAGATCTGGTGATCATGCGTGGATACGACCGTGCAGCACCACAGGGAACCGGGAAATACAAAGTGGGAGGCAATTACGCGGCCAGTATGGTGGAAGGGATGAAAGCCAAAAAGGGGGGATTCTCGGCCGTTCTTTACCTCGACAGCAAAGAGAAAAAATACCTGGATGAATGCGGTCCGGCCAATTTTTTCGGAATTAAAAACAATACCTATATCACTCCCCTTTCGGATTCCATTTTACCCTCTATAACCAACAAAAGCCTGATGGTGTTGGCCGAAGAAATGGGATTAACGGTGGAACGACGCAAAGTGCCCTATGAAGAACTGTTTGAATTTGAAGAAGTGGGGGCCTGCGGAACCGCCGCTGTAATCTCTCCAATTAAAGGAATTTACGATTCCGATTACGATAAATGGTTCCGGTATGGCGAAAAACCGGGAAAATGGTCGGTCAAACTTTATAACAAGCTCCGGGCTATCCAGTATGGCGATGAACCGGATCCCTATAGGTGGGTCGAGATCATTCAATAATGCGTTGTAAGGAAAGACAATCCCTGGGAAGCTCCGGTACATACCGGAGTTTTTTTTTCTTCAGGGAAAAGGGTAAATTTACCGGATATTACTAACCAACCCAAGATGAGACCATATATTCTTCAGGAAGCCAACTGGAGTGGGGTAAAAGAGCATCGCTTTGACATCGCTGTTCTTCCCTGGGGGGCTACCGAACCGCACAATTACCATTTACCTTATGGTACCGATACCCTTGAAACAACCCGTATTGTTGAAGAAGCTGCCCGTAAAGCCTGGGAACGCGGATGCCGGGTGATGGTTCTGCCGGCTATTCCCTTTGGAGTGCAAAATCCCGGACAGATTGAATTGCCTTTCTGTCTGCCCGTACGTCCCTCTACCCAGCGGACCCTTTTTAAGGATCTGCTGGAGGCTCTTTATGAGCAAGGAATACGAAAAGTGGTGATTGCCAATGGCCACGGAGGCAATGATTTTAAATCCATCATCCGTGAACTGCAGATGGATTACCGGGATGTTTTTCTGGGCCTGATCGAATGGTTTCGATTGTTTCCAAACACCGATTATTTTGAGGAAGAAGGTGACCATGCCGGCGAAATGGAAACAAGCATTATGCTGTACTATTTCCCGGAATTGGTTCTTCCCCTTGAGAAAGCCGGAACCGGAAATGCAAAAAAATTCAACGTGGAAGCACTGAACCGGAAAAAAGCCTGGACTCCCAGAAACTGGGCCAACGTATCGGAAGATACAGGTATCGGAAATCCCAAAAAAGCAACCCCTGAGAAAGGAAAAAGATTCCTGGAGGCTGTGGTGTCTGAAATAGCTGACTTTTTAATCGACCTGGGAAAATACGATGCCAAGGATTTGTATGAGAAGTAAAAAGCAATAAAAAAGAAATCATGAAATTTGTTACTGGGGGTACAGGATTGGTTGGAGCCCATTTATTGCTTGAATTGGTGAAAAACGGAGAGCCGGTCATTGCCCTGAAACGCAAAAGCAGCAACCTCAATCATACCCGCAAAATTTTTTCCTTTTACACTTCAGACTACAAAAAACTGTTTGACAAGATCACCTGGGTTGAGGGGGATATTCTCCATTATCTTACGATGGAGGATATGCTGTCCGGGGTCGATGAAGTGTATCATTGTGCTGCTCTTGTTTCCTTTTTAACTTCTGAGGAGCGTAAGATGATTCAAAACAATGTTCAAGGCACGGCCAATCTGGTGAATGCATCGTTATTCCGGGGAGTGAAGAAATTTTGCCAGGTAAGTTCCATTGCTGCATTGGGACGCACAACCGATGGAACCCCGGTAACGGAAAAAACAAGCTGGCTTCCCTCTAAAAAGAATACCGGATATTCGGTAAGCAAGTTTTTCTCTGAAGCAGAAGTATGGCGTGGCGTTCAGGAAGGATTGGATGCAGTGGTTGTGAATCCGTCCATAATCCTGGGGCCTGGCAATTGGAACTCAGGGAGTCCCAGGCTCTTTAAAACGGTATATGACAGATTGTTGTTTTATACCAGGGGAGTCTCCGGATATGTCGATGTGGCCGATGTTATTCAGGCCATCATACTCTTAATGAAGGATGAGAATTTCCGGAAATGCAAAAATCAACGGTTTCTTCTCAGTGCGGAAAACCGGAGTTATCGGGCGTTATTTTCAGCTATTGCCGATGAACTGCACAAACCACGGCCCCGTTATTATGTTCCGGATGCCTTGTTGGGGATTGCATGGCGGGCAGCTGCTCTGGGTAGCGTTTTCACTGGAAAACCTCCGGCACTGACCCGTGATACCCTGGTTGGGTCCAACCGAAAATTCCATTTTGATGGAACAAAGATCACAAAGCAACTGCCCGGATTCAGCTATAAAAGCATCGATGCATCCATCCGTGAGATCTCAAAAATCCTTCTTCGGGAGATGCGTGAATTACCTGATCACAAAGGATAAGTGAGGATAATTCCTGGGGGGTCTGGCTTGATCATAACTCAAAGGTCTTTTTTATTTGTTCCACATAATCGAGCTTTTCCCAGGTAAACAACTCTACTTCACGTTCCACTTTCCCGAAATAGGGAGTTTCGAATTTTTTCAGGATCGTGACAGGGGTTCTTCCCATATGTCCATAAGCGGCTGTTTCCTGGTATATAGGATTTCTGAGTTTCAGTCTTTCTTCTATGGCTGCGGGGCGCAGGTCAAAGAGTTGTTCGATGAATTTTGCTATTTCTCCGTCTGATAAGGAAATATTTTTGCGTCCATAGGTATTTACATAGATCCCTACCGGTTTCGCCACGCCTATGGCATAAGCGAGTTGCACAAGTATCTCATCGGCTACACCTGCGGCTACCAGGTTTTTGGCAATATGTCGGGCAGCATAGGCTGCTGAACGATCCACCTTGGAGGGATCTTTGCCTGAGAAGGCTCCTCCGCCATGGGCTCCTCTGCCACCGTAGGTGTCAACAATGATTTTTCTGCCCGTAAGACCGGTATCCCCGTGAGGCCCCCCGATGACAAACTTCCCGGTGGGATTTACATGGTATACAAGATCATCCCTGAAAAGAGCCTGAATCCTTACGGGAAGTTTTTCCTTTACCCGGGGAATCAATATGTTGATGACATCTTCCCTGATTTTTGCCAACATCGGTTCATCGGCATCGAATGCATCATGTTGGGTTGAAACAACGATGGTTTGAATCTTCAGGGGGATGTTATCATCGGAATATTCAATGGTAACCTGTGATTTGGAGTCCGGACGCAAATAAGTCATGACCTTCCCTTCCCGTCTTATTTCTGCCAGTTCCATCAGTACCCGGTGGGAAAGTTCCAGGGATAACGGCATATAATCGTCGGTATCCTTGCAGGCATAGCCAAACATCATTCCCTGATCTCCGGCTCCCTGATCGTTTTTATCCGGTTTTTCAACTCCGCGGTTGATATCCGGACTTTGCTCATGAATGGCGATCAATACTCCGCATGAATCCCCATCAAACCGATAGGAAGCATGGGTGTAGCCTATGTTGTTTATAACATTCCGGGTTACTTCCGGAACATCTACATAGGTGGTGGACTTTACCTCACCGGCAATGACAACCTGACCCGTGGTGACCAGGGTCTCAATGGCTACTTTGGATTGAGGATCAAAAGCCAGAAACTGATCCAGCAATGCATCCGAAATCTGATCGGATATTTTATCCGGATGACCTTCCGAAACCGATTCACTTGTAAATAGATAACTCATAGATAAATTCATTTTATTTCCGGAAAAACCGGAAGGGTGAAACGTAAATCAGGGAGGAAAAGTGATTGAATGGAATCTGGAATCCGATTGTTTTAGCATTTTTTCCGGTGGTTGCAATCAATCACAAATCTTTCCACTAGCAGATGCAAAGGTAGCTTTTTTCAGGAAATAAAAAAGTACCCTTTGGTTTTTTGGCCGGGCAGGCCGAAGGAAACCGATGCATTAACGGGTTAATTGCTGAAAGACATATTCCAGGCTTTGCTTTTTTTCCTGAAGAGTAAGCAAAACGAGTCCCTGTTGAACGGCAAAATGAAACAGGTCGGACCGGATATCTTTCTCCGGGATGGCTTCAATGAACCACAGGCCGTTTTCATACATTGCATTCGTAACTCCGTTTATTTTTTTTAACTCCTGCGGGTCGGCAATTCCTGAAAATTCAGCAATAAAGGATCTGTTTTTTTTGAAGTTTCTGTTTTTCAGTTCATCTACCGGGCCATCAGCAATCATTCGTCCCTGGTGAATGATCAGTACACGACTACAGATAGCCTCTATTTCCTGCATGATATGGGATGAAAGGATAACCGTTTTGTCGAGGCTTATGTTCCGGATCAGCCTGCGTATTTCATCCAGTTGGTTTGGATCAAGCCCTGAGGTCGGTTCATCAAGAATCAAAACAGGCGGATTGTGAATTAAAGCCTGGGCGATACCTACACGTTGCCTGTAACCCCGGGAAAGGGCTCCGATTTTTTTATGTTCTTCTCCGCGTAATCCCGTAATCTCCATCATTTCAGCTATCCGGGTCCTGCTATTTTTTAATCCGTAGAAGCCGGCTGTTATTTCAAGCGATTCTTTGACATACAGATCCATGTATAAGGGATTGTTTTCAGGGAGGTATCCGAGCATTCCCCGTAACGACCTGTTTTGCGGCGTCAGCTGGCTTCCCTGAATAAAAACTTCACCGGAAGAGGGAACCAGGAATCCGGCAATGATCTTCATCAATGTGGATTTTCCGGCTCCATTGGGACCCAAAAAACCGGTAAGCTCACCCTTGTTCACTGAAAAAGTAACGGAGTCAAGGGCTTTTTTGCGGCCATAGAAATGGGTAATATTTTTACTATCAATCGACATAATAATCTAACGGGAACAAAAATAATCTATTCTTTTTATTTAACAGAATTCCTTTAAATTTGTATTTCGGCAATTCGAAACGTAAATGAAACGACCTTGTCCTCTTGTGACCTGGGAAAAAAATGATTCGAAGGATGGATATTCCCTGTCTACATCGCTTTTACAGCGCAAAACCGGACAGGCAGGCGACTGAAACCGTAAACGAATGATCAGAACAATCGGATGAAAGATTACCATTTTAATTACATAAAGGATTTAACCAGGTATCAGCGTCAGAAAACATGGGAAGTTCAGATCGGCAATAAACCGTTGGGTGGGAATCATCCGGTTCGTATACAATCCATGACCGATACAGATTCTTGTAATACGGAGGCAACCGTAACTCAGATTCTCAGAATCATAAAAGCAGGAGCCGATTATGTGCGGGTTACAGTCAGGGGTGTTCAGGATGCGAAGAACCTGAAAAACATCGTGGAGGAGTTGGAAACAAGGGGTTTTCACATACCGTTAATAGCGGATATTCATTTTAATCCCAGGTTGGCAGAAATAGCGGCTGATTATGTTTCCAAAATACGGATTAACCCGGGTAATTTCTACGATAAAAGAGCTAAGTTCAGGAAGATCCTGTACAACGATGAGGAGTACCGTGCAGAACTCGATAAAATTGAAAAGCAGTTTGTTCCTTTTCTTGAAATGTTGAAAAAAACGGGAACGGCCCTGCGCATAGGGGCCAATCAGGGTTCTTTATCGGACCGCATTATGAGCCGCTATGGCGATACACCTGCCGGCATTGTTGAATCGGTAATGGAGTTTCTGCGGATCTGTCAAAAGGTGGATTTTAAAGATGTGGTGATCTCCATTAAATCGAGCAATACCCGGATTATGGTCTATACGGTCCGGTTGTTCAACTTTAAGATGCGATTGGAAGGCATGAAGTATCCTCTTCATTTGGGAGTTACCGAAGCCGGGGAAGGCGAAGAAGGGAGGATCCGTTCAGCGGTAGGAATGGGGGCTTTGCTGGCCGATGGGATTGGAGATACCCTTCGTGTATCCCTTACAGAAGCCCCGGAGAACGAAGTTCCTGTTGCCCGGAAGTTGATTCACCATTTCCAGTCTTATCAGGATCATCCGTTTATCAGTGCACCTTTGCATGCCCAAACCAATCCCTTTGAGTATGAAAGACGATCAACACGGCCGGTATTAAAATTCGGAGGCAGACAATTGCCAGTTGTAGTTGCCCATCTCGGAGAACGTTCATTGAAAGAATTGTTGCCAATCAGAGGAAAACTGATCCCCGATTATTTTATTTCGGATAATAAAATCCTCGATATCCAACGAAATGAATACCCGATTATTAGCCTGGATGAGTATCTTTTTGAAAGTACACGCTGGGGACGAATGAAATTTATCCGGACCAACAAAGCAGAATTTGACCGGTTTATGGATCAGAATCCGGAAATTATTACAAAACTCAGGCAAACCCGGAAGACCGTCCTGATCCTTGAAAGTTATAACCGAAACCCCTATGCTGAACTCAGAGCGTTTTTCATGATGCTGGAAACCCATATTTGGAAAGTTCCGGTCATTCTCTACCGGAAATATCATGAAAAGAAATTAGAGGATTTACAGATCAAAGCATCAGCTGACCTTGGAGGACTGCTGATTGATGGATATGGCGATGGACTGTGCATCCATAATGAGGGAGAGGTGATAACCTTCACCGAACTTAAGGATTTAAGTTTTGGAATTTTACAAGCCAGCCGGATGAGAATCTCCAAAACGGAATTTATTTCCTGTCCGGGATGTGGACGTACTCTTTTTGATCTCCATGAAACCACAAGGCGGGTGAAAGAACATTTTAACCATCTGAATAATTTGAAAATAGCAATAATGGGGTGTGTTGTGAACGGACCCGGTGAAATGAACGATGCCGATTATGGTTTCGTGGGCGCGGGTCCCGGTATGGTTAATCTCTATAAGGGGCAACAACTCAAAAAAAAGCATATTCCTTACGATAAAGCAGTGGAGGAACTGGAACAACTGATCAGAGAGTATGGCGACTGGATCGACTCCGATTAAAGAAATTCCTTCCTTTTGATTTTCTGCCTTCACGACAGACAAAACCATCCGCATTTCACCTGTCTGATGGAGTAAAAAATCCATCTTTTTTTCTGTTTTTTCGGATTTTATCCGTACCTTGAAATGGATTTAGTCAGATACTGATTGGATCTTTTAAAATGTTTAACCCAAACAAATCACGATGACAGTTGTTAATCCCCAAAATTTGCAATGTCAGGGAATCTGTTTTCTGACAAGATCTTTGCTCATATTTTTAATAGGAGTTTTTTTTTCTATTCCAGTTCTTGAAGCCCACCATTCAGATCCGGGTATTCTGGCTTTCGTAAGGGTGAAGAGAGGCACAAACAGTGGATTTGCCTTTTTGGTGTTGCGAGAGATCGAAGCCGGCGAAACGATCTATTTTACAGATGAAGGGTGGAGTGGCAGTGGTTGGATTGGGAGTCCGGAAGGCCATCTGGTATATACGTCTCCCGGATTGATCCCCGGTGATGTGGTTTATACAGAAGCAAATTCTGATGGAACGTCGTTTGTTATTTCGGGTGCCGGAGGAACTCTGATCTCTGCCCCGGGATACACGGGATTTGCCTTAACGTCAGGCGATCAGCTACTCGCATACCGGAGCAGCGAAGGTCCCAGGCCTGCCCATCCAGGGTTTGTTACAGGAGTGCACATGGATGATGGAGCTTCATTGGGAGGCAACGATCCGTTGACCGGATGGACCAACCAGGCGTTTCTTGCGTCCGGGACCCCTTCGGTTAGTGCTTCAGCTGTGCCTTCAGGATTGGAAAACGGAATAAATTGCATGGCCCTGTTTCCCCACCCCGAAATTGAAAATGAGAACACCCTTATCCGGTATGACGCTTCCAAAGGGACAAAAGGAACACGAAGGCAGTTGCTGCAATCAATCTGCCATAAGAACAACTGGGTAAACGATGGCCCTTCTTTTACCGTTTTACGTTCTCCGGAAATAAAAGTATTTGGGAACAACCAGTTGATTGTAAACGGAGATTGGACTCCGAAACCTGATAATCATACCGACTTTGGAATCAGTGAAGCGGATTCCGGGTCGGTTGTTCGTACTTTTCAAGTAGCGAATAGCGGAGATACACTGTTGCCCATCCAGGCAGTGTGGCTTTCTGATTCATCGCAATTCACTCTTCTCTCACCGGTTCCTCAATCGGTTGCACCGGGGGACTCGTTTTCCCTTGAAATTGCATTTCATCCCTCGACGGGAGGTACTTATTCTTCAACCGTAACCCTTCGTAACGGGGATGAAGAAAACGGGAATTTCAGCTTTGGAATCAAAGGATCGGGTGTGGAAGTCCCCGTACCAACACTTCAGTTGCATAGCTTACTTGCTGCGGAGATCCACGCTACCAAAGCGTTGATTTCCTGGGAACGGGGAAACGGAGCCCGGTGCGTTGTTTTTATAAAGAAAGGAACTGCCGGAAGTGCAATTCCTGTAAACAATAGAATCTATCGGGCCGATACCTTGTTTGCCAGGGGCGATCCCTCGGAAAACAAGGAATGGTACTGTATATACAATGGTGAAGGAGAACAGGTCGTTGCCGGAGGTTTAATACCCGGTTCCTCCTATGGTCTTATGGCTTTTGAATACCATCAGGAAGGAGATTTTATTAAATACAACACTACATACACCCCAGGTAATCGGGCTGTGTTTACACAGAACGATTTGTTTATTAATGAGATAGATGCAGATACGCCTGGTTCCGATGATCAGGAATTTATTGAATTATTTGATGGGGGAACCGGGAATATCTCCCTGGAAGGAGTCGGAATGGTTTTTTTTAACGGGAGCAACGATAAATCGTATTTTTCCGTCGGACTAAATGGGTATCAGACGGATGATTGTGGCTATTTTGTTGCAGGAAATGCCGGACTTTCTGCTTCAGATATGGTTCTTCCCGACGGAACACTTCAAAATGGAGCCGATGCTATTGCCCTCTTCATGGGCAACGCCAACGATTTTCCAAATGGAACGTCCATTACAGCATCCGGATTGATCGATGCCGTTGTTTATGGGACCGATGATGCAGATGACACCGGATTGATGCCCCTGATACATCCGGGAGAGCCTCAACTGAATGAGAATGCAAACAAAAAGAAAGATCATCATTCCCTTCAACGGATCCCCAACGGTTTAGGAGGTTACAGAAACACGCATTCGTATAGGGTGGATTATCCAACCCCGGGATTACAAAACAGGCTTTCCCCTGAAATCAGCCTTTCAGGAAACGGAATGCCGGTATGCAACAACGATACTACTCCCGAAGAGGCAGATTTTACCGATTTTGGAAAGGTGGAAATTAATGATCTTACGGTTACCCAGACTTTTTTTATCATCAACAAAGGAGAAGGGATCCTAAATCTTGAAGGGACTCCTGAAATAGAAATTACCGGGAACGATGTAGCTTCTTTTTCGCTTTCTCTTTTACCCGAAAGCACGATTGCTCCGGGTGACAGTACCCAATTTGAAATTTCTTTCCGTCCTACGCGTATTGGCATCCGGGAAGCTCAAATTGTCATCCGGAACAACGATCCGGTAAATCCTACCTTTCTTTTTTCGGTTCGTGGGAATGGAATCTTTACGGTTAACCTGTCCCATACCGATGTTCTTTGTAACGGCGATGAGAATGGGTCCATTTTGGCAGAAGTAGCCAGAAATTCCGGATCCTTCACGTATATATGGTCAACAGGCGATTCGGTTTTCTCGGGTCCCTCAAATACATTAAGTAACCTGAAAGCGGGTTTGTATACGGTAACAATCCGGGATGACTTTATGAATGAAATAACCAAA
The DNA here is from genome assembly GCA_964408795.1 of uncultured Mariniphaga sp. Taxonomy (GTDB): domain Bacteria; phylum Bacteroidota; class Bacteroidia; order Bacteroidales; family Prolixibacteraceae; genus JABMQB01. The sequence goes on along the minus strand of CAYPAW010000117.1, from coordinate 705 downwards.
AGCATAACGATCTCGGAGCCATCGGAACTGACCGCTATGATCGATAAGGTGGATGTCCTTTGCACAGAAGATCACTATGGCAAGATGACGGTCGTCCCTTCCGGCGGAACTCCTCCTTACTCGGTCTTATGGTCAACAGAACAGGAAACGGTTACAATCAGGAATTTACATCAGGGGATCTATGAGGCAACCATCACGGATGCCAACGGATGCATACTTATACTGGCAGATACCATACAGGTTACCGACTCAGTAAAACCCCTGTCTATCTGTAAGGATACACTCGTATACCTCGACAAGAATGGACTGGCTCATCTTTACCCTTTGGATATTTGTGGTGAGAGTACGGACAACTGTGAAATAACGTCCTATTCAATAGACTTTTCCTGGTTTGGGTGTGAAAATATCGGGGAAAATGAGGTAACTGCACGAATAGAAGACCGGAAAGGGAATTTCTCTGAATGCGTGGCGAATGTCACGGTGGTTGACACCCTGGGGCCGTTTATTGCCTGTCGGGATACGGTTCTATATCTGGATTCCCGGGGTGAAGCATCCGTTCCAACAGCGGCCCTGACAGACAGTCTGAATGACAATTGTGGTGAGGTTTTGGTTTTTCCGGATACGCTTCGGGTGACCTGCAGCGGTCTGGAGGAATCGGGCCCCGATGTATGGATCAATGAGTTTCATTACGACAACGAAGGAGGC
>CAYPAW010000116.1:0-40003 GCA_964408795.1 uncultured Mariniphaga sp. | reverse complement strand
TATAGCCATTCTGTCCAGGTTCTTCCATTCCCTGATAAGCAGAAAACTAACGACTCCTGCCGAAAGCATGTCAGCCACCGGAAAAGAAATCCATATTCCCTTTAGTCCCAAGCACTCCGACAGAATAAACAACAACGGAATAAGAAAAATAACCTGTCTCAGAAGGGTAGCCAACATGGCAATTCGGGCTTTTCCTATGGATTGAAACAGATTCGAAGCAACCACCTGAAATCCAACAACCGGAAAAGCCAGAACAACAATCCGTAGTCCGGTATAGGTCAAGGAAAAAAGCCGTTGGCTATTGTTGTTAAACAGTTTGATGATTCCTTCGGGCCAGGCCAAAATCAGACTGAAAGCCCCAATGGATATGAGTGTGGCAGAGAGGATACTGATCCGAAGGGTTGCTTTCAATCGATTGGGATTTTTCGCTCCGTAATTGAATCCGAAAATCGGTTGGGAAGCCATATTAATGGCCACAATAGCCATTACTACCATGGTTACCACCGAATTAATGATTCCCATTGCACCCACAGCCAGGTCTCCTCCAAAGGCAATCAGCTTTTTATTCAACAAGCCCTGGACTACACTGTTGGCAATCTGCATGGAAAAGGGAGCCATCCCGATAGCAACAATCTCCCTGATGATACGTTTATCAGGGGTTATATTTTTCTTCCTTAGCTTAATTACGGACCGTCTGCCACGAAAATGGGCCATAACCCATACCATCAAAACAAACATCGAGATGATGGTCGCATACGCTGCTCCTTTAACACCCATATCCAGGACAAAAATAAATATCGGATCAAGAATCAGGTTGGTTCCTGCACTCAGAATCATAGAGTACATGGCTATTTTGGCATTCCCTTCGGAGCGTATCACATTGTTCAGTGAAAACCCTACTTCCTGAAAAACCACGCCCCACAGAATAATATCAAGGTAATCATTGGCGTATCCAATGATTTCTTCTGTAGCTCCGAACAATTCCAGAACCGGCCCTTTCAGGGTAAAACCAATGATCATGATGAAGACGGAAACAACCAACATCAAAAGAAAACCGTTGCCCAGGGTTCGCTCAGCACGATCCAGATCTTTCTTCCCCATATTAATCGATACATAGACTCCAGTGCCGATCCCGACCAACATCCCAAAAGCCATCATGATCAACATAATCGGGAAAACCACAGAAATCCCCGATAAAGCTTCTGCACCTACGCCCTGTCCTATAAATATACGGTCAACAATATTGTACAATGCATTGACAAAAACCCCGATAAATGCCGGTATAAAATATTTAAGCATCAAAGGCCCGATCCTGGCTTCATTCAGTTCCCATATCTTATCCATACTGTTTTTAAATCTGCACAAAAATAGAGATTAATACAAACAATTAGAAAATTGCATTGTTTTGCCTTACTTTTGCTGTATAAATTGCCTTATCAAGCAACGCAAGAGTCATGGAAGAAAATAAAAAATTTACGCCGGACAAGGATATCATCAAGCAACTGCAATCAGGAAATGAGAAGACCATCCTATCGGTGGTTGAAACCTTGATGTCCTCAGGGAAAGCAGGATATCTTCCCTATCTGATTGACCTGGCGCATGCAACCCGGTTTGACACGGTGAAATCACAAATCTTCCGTCTGCTGAATCAGCTGAAACATAAAAAGGCAACTACCTACCTGGCGGATGCCATCAGAAACGAACAATACCTGTCCATTCGCAAAGAACTGGTGGAAGCATGCTGGCAAAACGGATTGGACTTTGCGCCCCATTTTTCGTTGTTTACCGATCTCATGATCCATGGATCCGAAGAAATCGCTTTTGAGGCCTTTACAGTCATCGAGAACATGGGATATATCCCGGAAAACAATCTGCTCCGCAAAGAAGCTGCGAAAATAAAATCCCATCTGCAGGAAACAAAAGGAAGAAAACGCTATGTATTGGATGAAACCCTCCGGATGATGGAAGATTTTCTAACCCACTAAGACGAAATGAACGAAATTTGAAATGGATACGGATCATATGGATTGTCTATTCTTCTTTCCTTGTTTGCGGACTGGCAAAGGGACAGGAAACCTATACCTCCCTGAATAATTACAACCGGATCCTCATCAATCCGTCCTATGCAGGGTTCCAATACGAATCACACCTGTCGAGTTCGTATTCCCTGTTTTTCAAATCCAAGGATTCGATCTTCAATGAGTACACCCTGGTTTACGACCGGTATTCCCCGAAACTGAAGGGAGGAACCGCCTTTTTTTTCAAACAGGGATTACAATCAAGGACCCATGTAAATACCCTGGAATTTGGATTTTCCTATGCCCCCCGGATGAAGCGCTTTCAGGGAACTTTTTTCCCATCGCTCTATCTGGGATTTACCCAACCTGTGAAACAGTGGTTCGTATATGCCTGGGATGAATGGCGTAAAAATATCCCCGAAGATCAATACGATGTCCTTCCAGGAAGGCCCTATTTCCGTAACAGTGTGTATAAACTGGGAGGAGGTATGTTGCTTCTGAAAAAACAATTGCAAGTCGGGATCTCTGGTTATTACGGACTCACAAAAACCACAGATCTTGATTCAGCAGAGACAGTCAAAATAGTCAAAGATACAAATGTTGTTTCTTCTCTGTTTCCTTATAAGATTCTGCTTCATTTTTCCACACGGATAAACAGCTCAGGTAACGGAGTTTTGATTCGTTCGAAGGAGATCAGTCCGCAGTTGATCCTGCAATATGAAAACGGCTTGTTTCAGGTTAAAAGTGAATTACGGGTTGCGGGACAATCGTATCTCTATTCGGTTTTTATGCTGAACAATATCAGCAGCGACCTGCACATCGTGGGTGGTTCAGCAGGGTACAAAAACGATGATTTCCGGTTGGTTCTTTCGGGTGGAATGGGCTCCACAACCCGTCTTCATTCCCTGGCTTTTTCCGGCTCCTTATCGCTGATCCTTACCTTGTCAACAGAAAATATCAAACGGACATTTCCTTACAAACCCTTACACAACTTAAACAAAGCAGACCTCGAATAAAACATTTCGCTACTTTCGGTTCGAAAAGTATTTCATAAACTGGGATCTTTCGTAGAGCATCGGATCGGGAATACTTTTATAGGATAGGCGGCCCCTGAAATCGTCCAGTTTTTTAAAATTCCATTTTTTCATAAACTCCTGGATACCGGTTAGTATGCTTCCGATCATTTCAGGCCCGTTTTTATAAATGGTTGAGCATACTTGGGTAATGCATGCTCCTGCCAGGATTTGCTTGATGACGGCTTCGGCATTGTGGATTCCTGTAGAAGCGGCAATATCGAGATTGGATACTTCTGAAGCAACCAGCCCGGTCCAACGCAGGGAATGACGCAATTCCTGGGGTGAGCTCAACACTTCCGAAGCCGTCAATTCCAGTCTATCCAGGTTGATATCGGGTTCATAGAAACGGTTAAACAGAACCACTCCCCGGGCTCCGGCCGCTTTGAGCTTTTCAGCCATAGCCACAACGTTGGAAAAATAGGGACCTATTTTTACCGAAACAGGAAGAGAGACCTGCTTTTTCACCTTCCGGAGGATGTCGAGGTAGATCTGTTCCACCTTGTCAGCACTTTGCGTACGATCGGTGGGGAGGTAAAATACATTCAGTTCAAGGGCATCGGCACCGGCTTCTTCGAATTCGCCCGCAAAAGCGGTCCACTCATCGGAATCGATACAGTTAATACTGGCAATGACCGGTATGGAAACCGCTTTTTTGACGTCTTTACACAATTCCAGATGCCTGACCATGGAATTGTCACGAATATAATGCCTGATATAATCCACAGCTTCCGGATATTCCTGGTTGTAGGAATCTTTTTCCAGCAAATGCCCCACTTCATTGTTGATCTGCTCTTCAAAAATCGATTTCAACACCACACTACCGGCCCCGGCCTGTTCCAGCTTTTCTATCTTTTCTTTTGTGTCGGTAAGTCCTGAGCTTGCTATTACCAGGGGATTTTTCAACTTCAATCCGAGATAGGATGTTTCCAGGTTTGCCATTTGGTTACTTTTTGAATTTTATGACTTCTAAATTACGAAAGTTTTGCAGTTGAATCGTATTTTGATGCAATATTGAATCGGAATGATCAAAATTCACTTTTTAACAATATTTTGTGTTTTGTGTTGTGGAGGCGAAAACGCAAATACCCCCGAAAAGCCGATTGACCCTTTTTTACTCCAGGGTATGCACCACCAGTCCGGAACGGAGTTTGGGTTCAAACCAGGTCGTTTTGGGGGGCATGATGTTTCCGGAATCGGCAATATGGATCAGTTGCTGCATGGAAACCGGATAGAGGGCAAAAGCCACCTTCATTTCGCCGCTATTCACCCTTTTTTCCAATTCCTTTAATCCCCGGATGCCTCCCACAAAATCAATCCGGTCGGAAGTACGCAGGTCTTTGATCCCCAGGACCGGATCCAGAACATGCCTGGAAAGAACAGTAACATCCAGAATGCCTATCGGATCGTTGTCATCATAGGTGCCTTTCCGGGCTGTAAGCCTATACCATTCCCCGGATAGGTACATGCCAAAATCATGCAATTTCCCGGGTTTATAAATGTCTGTTCCCCGGGGTTCTATTTCAAAGGAATGTTTCAGTTTCTCCAGAAATTGTGCATCACTCAGCTTATTCAGATCCCTGACCACACGGTTATAATCGATTATACTAAGTTGGTTATCGGGAAAATGCACTGCCATAAAGAAATTATACGCCTCGTTACCGGTATGGTGGGGATTCTGTTCTTTTTTCTCCAGTCCGATGCGGGCGGCAGCTGCGGTGCGGTGATGTCCGTCGGCCACATAAGTAAAAGGAACTTGATCAGCAAACAGCCATTCCAGTTTCCGGTTAATAACCGGATCCCGGATCACCCAGAAGTGATGCCCGAAACCATCTTCTGCAGTGAAGTCATATTCCGGTTCCTGATTACGGACGATTTGTTCTACCAGGGCATCAATTTCCGGAACCGCTTTGTAGGAAAAAAAAACCGGTTCAATATGGGCATTCAGGTAACGGGTCAGTCGCATCCGGTCGTCTTCTTTTTCCGGGCGTGTCAGTTCATGTTTCTTGATGATTCCCTTCTGATAATCGGCACATGCTGCAGCGCCTACAATTCCATATTGTGTTTTCCTGTCCCGGGTTTGTGCATAAATATAGTACGTGGGTTCCGGATCCTGTAACAGCCATCCTTTTTCCCGGAAGGCGGTAAAATTATCCACCGCCTTTTTGTATACTTTCTCATCATGCGTATCGGTCCCTTGCGGACAATCAATTTCAGCCCGGGTGATGTGAAGCAGCGAACACTCTTTTCCTTCAGCCATCAAAGCTGCTTCTTCGGAATTCATCACATCGTAAGGCAGGGATGCCAACCGTCCGGCAATCGCTTTCGGGGGCCGTAACCCCCTGAATGGTTTTATTGTTGCCATGAATACAGTAAATGATTATTGATGAATGTTTCGCATGTAAATCGTATCGAGATAAAACTATTGAATCAGCATTGTTTACACTTTTCCTTCTTTTTTGGAGGTATTTCGTGTTTTCGTGCATGGGGGGTGAAAACATCCGAACCACGAAAACACGAATTCACAAAAAAAAGGAAAACAGCCTGGTTCAACTTACGATCAGTTGACCCGGTATGACTGATCCCCGGATTCAAAGAATGCAACGATCTGTTCCGCTGCAGCCACACCGGCATTGATGTTAGCCTCTGTGGTTTGAGCGCCCAGTTTTTTGGGTGTAAAATAAACCCGTTCCGGGAACTCATTTTGAAAGATATCGGCGCCATCCGGGGCAATATCCGAGAGGTATTTGATTCCGGGTTTTTCTTTCATGATCCGGATGAGATCGTCTTCGTTAATCACTTCTTTGCGTGAGGTATTGATCAGGATGCTGTCATCGTTGAGTTTACTGAGGATGCCGTAGCTGACCGACCGGATGTGTTCTCCCCGGGCCGGCACATGCACCGAAACGATATCGGCTTTTTTATAAAGATCTTCCAGCGACTTCGTTACTTTCAGGCCGATGGCAGCAGCAGCTCCTTTGCTGTATCGGGTAAAAACAATCACCTTCATACCAAAAGCACGGGCTATCCGGAACACATTGCGGGCTACGTATCCGAATCCGTGCAATCCCAGGGTTCGTTTACGCAGTTCCCCCCCGGGTTTTCCCGAAAAGAATTCCCGCAGTCCGTAAATAGCAAGCCCAATGGCGAGTTCAGCTACAGCATTGGAATTTTGCCCCGGGGTATTCATTACCACAATGTCGCGGGCTGAGGCTGCTTCACAATCGATGTTATCGTATCCAGCCCCTCCGCGGACTACGATTTTCAGCTTTTGGGCAGCATCCAAGAGTTCCGCATCAACGCGGTCGCTGCGAACAATCAGGGCATCCGCATCAACCACCGCGGCAAGCAACGGGCCTTTTTCTGTATAGTTCTCAAGCAGGTCAAGCCGGTAGCCTACCTGTTCAAAGATCTTCCGGATTTTGGGAATGGCTGCCGGGGCAAATGGTTTCTGTGTTGCAATCAATACTTTTTTCATAATCCTCGTTTATTTAGTAACCGCCTCGTATCATTGCAGAGACATCAACCCCAAAAAGTCTCCCGGAAGCATCCTTCCATCCCGGAAATCTGCAATTTATAGGCTGCGTTCAAAATCCTTCATGGTATCGATCAAAGCCTGAACGCTTTCTATGGGCAGTGCATTGTACAGTGAAGCCCGGAAACCGCCAACGGACCTGTGTCCTTTGATGCCTATCATCCCCCGGGAAATAGCAAAATCAAGAAAGGGAGCTTCCTGATCCAGGTATTCAGGAGCCATGACAAAGGTAACATTCATCCGTGAACGGTCTTCCTCCACGTTAATCGTAGGCACAAACAGTTTGTTCCGGTCGAGTTCTTCATACAACATGGAAGCCTTCCGGATATTTACTTTCTCGATTGCTTCCACCCCACCCTGTTCCTTGAGCCAAACAAGGGTCTGCAGGCATCCGTATACAGCGATAGTGGATGGAGTATTGAACATCGAACCTTTGTCGATGTGAGTTTTATAATCCAGCATGGTTGGGATGGGACGGTCGGTTTTACCCAATGCTTCCTCTTTTACAATCACAAGCGTTGCTCCTGAAGGACCCAGGTTTTTCTGCGCACCCGCATAGATCAAATCGTGCTTTGAAACATCCACCGGTCGACTGAAAATATCCGACGACATATCCGAAACCAAAGGCACGGGAGAATCCGGCTCTTTGAAAAAACCGGTGCCAAAAATGGTGTTGTTCGATGTATAGTGAAAATAGTCTGCATCCCCGGGAATTTCATACCCCCTGGGGATGTACGTGAAATTCGCATCTTTGGAAGAGGCTACCTCGACAACTTCTCCAAAATGTTTCGCTTCCTTGATCGCTTTGGTTGCCCAGGATCCGGTGTTGAGATACGCCGTCTTCTTGTTCATCAGGTTGTAGGGAGCCATTAAAAACTGAAGACTCGCTCCTCCCTGAAGAAAAAGAACGGCATATCCCTCCGGGAGATGCAATAACTCTTTAACCAGCGCAACGGTACCTTCCATTACGGCTGCAAATTCTTTGCTCCGGTGGGAAACTTCCATAACCGATAAGCCCGTTCCGGCAAAATCGATCGAAGCTTCTGCAACTTTTTGTTTGGTGAAATCGGGTAAAATTGAGGGACCCGCATAAAAATTGTGCTTCTTCATATTCATTGAATTAAGTGATTCCTTGCGTTAACCCGGTTCCTATGCATCCTTTCTATATCCCGATATTCTACTCCTTGTTGTGTTGCTGTCTCCCTGGTCCGGGCAAGCCTTCCTTTAAAGATAAATTTCCTCATTTGGTTTATTCAAGCCTGCCTCTTTTACAAAGAAACGGAATATTTTCTCGGTAAGGGATGAGAAAAATCAATCTTTCTTTCTTTTCATCCCTTCAAGAAATATGCATACGTCGGGATCAATCAATCTGCTGATTATTAAAAATCAACATATTATAATTACATACTCATGTGAACTTATCAACTCAAACCAAAAATAGAAAAATCCTGTCAGATTAATGCCTAAATCGGTATGTTATTGTCAGATGTTAATTAATCATCAACAAAAAAACACATTAAAGAAATTATTCTTTATATGAAGGGTGTTTTGACAATTTCAGCCGGGATTTGTTTATTCCGCACATTAATAAAGAGAGTCGTTCCAAACGGGGTATATGCTTGTTCGATGTATCCCAATCCAATTCCTTTTTCCAGGACCGGAGAGGATGTTCCGGAGGTAACTTTTCCAACGGGAATTCCCTCGTTGTTAACCACGTCATACCCTTTGCGGGGGATTCCCCGTTCCTTCAGGACGAATCCGCGAAGGCGTTTATTTACGCCTTCCTTTTTTTGCATCGTAAGATACTGGGCATCGATAAATTCACGGTTGTTGTTGAATTTTGTGATCCATCCCAATCCGGCTTCTATGGGAGATGTAGTATCATCGATATCGTTTCCGTACAGGCAATACCCCATTTCGAGACGGAGGGTATCCCGTGCTCCCAGTCCAATTGGTTTCAGGCTGTACTCCTTCCCCGCATCAAAAAGGGCATTCCATATTTTTTCAGCGTAGCGATTGGGGAAATAGAGTTCAAATCCCCCGGCACCGGTATACCCTGTTGCGGAAATAATCACATTCTCCACGCCGGCAATGACGCCGGTTAAAAACGAATAATAACTCACTTCCGGCAAGCATACCCCGGTTAATTTCTGAAGTAACGGCAAGGCTTCAGGTCCCTGAACGGCGAGTTGACTTATTTCGTCTGAGACATTTTTCAGACCGGCACCTACCTGGTTTTGTTGATTCACCCAATTCCAGTCTTTTTGGATGTTGGATGCATTCACTACCATCATATAGCGGGATTCGCTCAGACAGTATACCAACAAGTCATCCACAATGCCCCCTTTCCCGTTTGGGAAACAAGTATACTGAGCCTTTCCGGGAACCAGGGTACGCGGATCATTGGAAGAAATTTTATTTATCAGGTCCAGAGCACGGGGTCCTTCCACGAGAAATTCCCCCATATGCGAAACATCAAAAACCCCAACCTGTTTCCGCACCGTCATATGCTCGTCAATGATTCCACTGTATTCCATAGGCATTTCATAGCCTGCGAAATCAACCATCTTAGCTCCCAGTTGCCTATGCATCAAATTTAAAGCAGTTTGTTTCATTTGAGTGATCATTCGTTATCCATGGCCTCTGAAATTTGCCAACCGGAAAAACTCCTTCGCATCCGATAAAAAACGGTTGGATGGCTTTTCTTAAAGTACCGTTTTCACCATTCCGGAACCCTAACCGGCTACAATCCATTCGGTCTGACCTGATACAAAGGTAGGGAAACCCCAAGTTCCTCCTATGAAAAAAATCAGAAAAATCGAGCATTTACAAAAAGGCCGGGAAAAGTATCGTATTTATTTTATTTCTTTGTAGGTGAGTTTTATCAATCGCTTTTAGCATGCCTGAATTGAAATACACCAATTTACATTACCTGAATGAGGTTTCCGGAGGAGATCAAGCGTTTATCAAACAGATGATTGGCATTTTCCTGGAGCAGGTCCCTGAATTCATTGCCCATATGGAGAAGTTTCTTGCCACAGCCAACTATGCAGAGCTGGGTAAAGAGGCCCATAAAGCCAAATCTTCCGTTATCATCGTAGGCTTGAACGATCTGGGGGACAAACTCAAAGAGCTGCAACGCCTCACAGAAGAGAAGAAAGATGTGGAAAAGTATCCGGACTACGTGGAGGAATTCAAAAAAATAAGCAGGGTTGCCATGAAAGAACTGCAGGATTATGCTGATTCACTCTGATCGTTTCTCTGGGTTCATTCATTTGTAAAAACCAGCCGGTTTTCTGCTATGTCGATTGTGATCGGTTTATTTTTCACCACTTCACCGGCAAGAATTATTTTCGATAGTTCATTCAGAACCTGTTTTTGAAGAATGCGTTTCACGGGCCGTGCTCCATACTGCGGGTCGAAACCGGCTGCTCCAATCCATTGCACTGCAGCATCAGTCATGCGAATATCAATCCCCTGGTGTTTCATGCGTTCGACAATCTGCTGAAACTGAAGTCTGACAATCTCCCGGATGTTTTCCTTTGACAAGGGGGTAAAGATAATGGTTTCGTCAATCCGGTTCAGAAACTCAGGACGCAGGGATTTTCTCAGTAATTCCAGCAACATAAAGCGTGTTTCTTCCAGGACCTCTTCATTTCCGTTCTCTTTCATGTTCTCATAACTTTGTTGAATAATCTGGGATCCCAGGTTAGAGGTCATGATGATGATGGTATTTTTAAAATTCACGCTGCGTCCTTTGTTATCGGTCAGGCGGCCATCATCCAGTACCTGAAGCAAAACATTGAATACATCGTGGTGGGCCTTTTCAATTTCATCAAAGAGAACTACAGAATAGGGTTTATGGCGCACCGCTTCTGTAAGCTGTCCTCCTTCATCGTATCCCACATATCCCGGAGGGCTTCCTATTAAGCGGGTAACAGAGAATTTCTCCTGGTATTCCGACATATCAATCCGGGTGATCATATTTTCGTTATCGAAGAGGTATTCTGCCAGGGCTTTGGCGAGTTCGGTTTTTCCCACACCGGTTGTTCCCAGAAAGATGAAGGATCCGATGGGTCTTTTTTCATCCTGCAAGCCGGCCCGGCTTCTGCGTACTGCATCAGCTACTGCTGCAATTGCTTCCTCCTGCCCCACCACTCTTTTATGCAATTCCTCCTCGATGTGCAACAATTTTTCTCTTTCACTCTGCAGCATGCGGGCAACGGGAATTCCGGTCCACCGCGACACCACATCGGCAATATCTTCCGCATCCACCTCTTCCTTGATCATGGCTCCGTTGTCCTGCAGTTTGCCAAGCTCGGCATTCCAATGGTTTATTTCCTTTTCTGCCTCTTTTATTTTTCCGTAGCGCAATTCCGCCACTCTTCCGTAATTTCCTTGCCGTTCTGCCTCTTCGGCTTCCCGTTTTGCGTCATCAATATCGGCTTTTATCTTCTGTATCATATCAATGATATCCTTTTCAGACTGCCATTTTGCACGGTAGCGGGCTTCTTCCTCTTTTAGTTCGGCAATTTCGCGCCCCAGGGATTCCAGTTTTACGGTATCTTTTTCCCGTTTTATGGCTTCTCTTTCAATCTCCCGTTGTTTGATCTTTCGGGCAATTTCATCCAGTTCTTCCGGTACGGAATCCATTTCGAGGCGTAGTTTGGCAGCTGCTTCATCCATCAGGTCAATGGCTTTGTCCGGTAAAAAACGATCGGTGATATACCGTTGTGACAATTCCACCGAAGCGATAATGGCATCGTCTTTAATGCGCACCTTATGGTGATTTTCATACCGTTCCTTTAATCCTCGCAAGATCGATATGCTGCTCAATGTATCGGGTTCGTCCACGTGTACTACCTGGAATCGGCGTTCCAGGGCTTTGTCTTTCTCGAAATATTTCTGGTACTCTTTGAGGGTAGTTGCTCCTATGGCTCTTAATTCACCGCGGGCCAGAGCCGGTTTCAGAATATTGGCTGCATCCATGGCTCCCTCTCCTTTTCCGGCTCCCACGAGGGTATGTATTTCATCGATGAAAAGGATCACCTGCTCCTGGGATCTTTCCACTTCGCGGACCACTGCTTTGAGGCGTTCCTCGAATTCCCCTTTGTATTTGGCTCCTGCTACCAAAGCGCCCATGTCGAGTGAGAATACCTGTTTGGATTTAAGATTCTCCGGAACATCTCCCCGGACGATCCGGTGAGCCAGTCCTTCCGCAATAGCAGTTTTCCCTGTTCCCGGTTCGCCAATCAGAATCGGATTGTTCTTGGTTCGCCGGGAGAGAATCTGAAGAATCCGCCGGATCTCCTCATCTCTGCCGATCACCGGATCAAGCTTCCCGGAACGGGCCCGCTCATTGAGATTCAGAGCAAACCGGTTCAGTGAATTGAAGGTATCTTCCGCTGCCTGGCTATCCACTTTGGCTCCTTTACGCAATGCATCAATCGCCTTTTTCAGTTCGTTTTTCGTCACCCCGTTGTCTTTCAGCAGCCGGCTGACCTCATGGTCCCCCTCAAGCTGAGCCAGTAAAATGTGTTCCACCGAAACAAACTGATCCCCCATCTGATGGGCTTGATCCATGGCCTTCTGGAGCATACGGTTCGATGTCGAAGAAAGATAGGACTCGCCCCCCGAAACCTTCGGATAAGACGCAATGATTTTATCCACGGCCTGGGTGAACACGCCGGTGTTCACTCCCAGTTTACGGAATAAGAAATTCGTCACATTCTCCGCTGAAAAGAACAATCCTTTTAGAATATGCGCCGGCTCAATAGCCTGCTGATTGTTCCCCTGAGCAATCTGAAAAGCCTGCTGCAGCGCTTCCTGCGACTTGATTGTAAAATGGTTAAAATTCATAAGTGCCCGTTTTTGGATACCAACAATCAAAAATCCGACCATGGAGAAATTCAGGACATTTTGTCCCTTACCCTGCATCAGTCTATGAAAATTATGCGGATTTTTCTGCACAGGAAAAGCAGAAATGGCATGGCTGAATGTGCAACCATAAAGAATGCATAAAAAGCAGCGTTCAAAGGATTGCATAAAAAAAACAAGGATGAAACCTCTCACCCCTGTTTTCAAATCTAACCAAACCTACTTTTCTATGAAAAAAATTTTATCTGTACTATACAAAAATACGGCATAATACCGTTAACACATATAAAGCAAAGTTAAAGAATGTTAATATGTTAGAAGTTGTTCGTATCGTATGCAATCAACAATTGAAGCATGAATCGCTGATAAGAATAAAATGGGTAAAGGAACCTGACTACCCTCAGGCAAGTTATGACCCGTGAGATCCGTCGTTTCACTCGGATTCAGGAGATTCACCCCCCACCAAATCATCCATAGTACAGTCCTGCTCCCGGGCCAAGGGGTAGATCCAGTAGTATCCATACAATAAGCAGCAGGGACCAGAAAATAAAGAAAACAACCGTGTAAGGGATCATGGTTGACATGAGTGTTCCTATGCCGGCTTTTTTATCGTATTTTTCAAAATAGATTATGATCAGGACAAAGAAGCTCATCATGGGAGATATCATGTTTGTGATGCTATCGCCTATTCTGTAGACGACCTGTGAGAGTTCGGGTGAGTAACCCAGGAACATGAACATAGGGATAAACACAGGGCCCAGTATGGCCCATTTTGCTGATGCGGACCCCATGAACATGTTAATGAATCCAGAAAGAAGGATGAAAAATACAACAAGAGGGATAAGACCAATGTCAAGGGTGTGGAGTCCTTCCGCCCCTTTTATGGCTATTATCAAACCCAGATTGCTCCATTTGAAAAAAGCCACAAACTGAGCCGCGAAAAAGACAAGAACCAGGAATGCTGCAAGTGCTTTGAAATTGTCCACCATTCCTTTTACGACGTCTGTATCATTCTTAAAGGTTCCTGTTATTGCTCCGAATATTATGCCCAGGAGAGCTGACACAACAAAGAGCACAGCAATAAAACCTTTCAATACGGGCGAATTAAAAAATGATCCGCCGGTTCCCCTGAGTATTCCGTTCTCAGGTATCAGTCCGGCTGCTATCACTGCCACTACGACCAGGCTTATCCCCGCCACCCATTTAAGTCCTTTTTTCTCCTCCGGGCGCAGTTGTTCGAGGGATTCACAGGGTACATCTCCCTTGTATTTGCCAAGCTTGGGTTCCACAAACCGGTGTGTCACCCATGTACCGGCAAAGGCAAGCATTATGGTAGATGCCATCATGAAATAATAATTGGCTGTGGGAAGCACATAATATTCAGAATCAATTATACCTGCTGCCTCGGTAGATAAGCCGGCAAGCAGCGGATCTATGGTTCCTATGAACAGATTAGCACTGAAGCCGCCTGAGACACCTGCAAAAGCAGCAGCTATCCCTGCTATAGGATGCCGACCAACCGAATAAAAAATAATGCCTCCAAGGGGTATTATGAGTACATAACCCAGGTCGGAAGCAATATTTGAGATTATACCGGCAAGAACAACCACAAAGGTTAACATCCCCGAAGGGGCTTTAGAAACCAGGAACCTTATTGCAGCACTGATAAGGCCACTGCTCTCAGCAATCCCTATGCCCAAAAGAGCTACCATCACGATGCCAAGAGGAGCAAAGCTGGTGTAATTATCAACCATCTCCAGCAATATCCTGTGCAACCCCCTTTTCGATAACAAATTGATTGTGGTTATCGTTTCCCCGGTCGCGGGATGCACAGCATGCCACTGAAACAGATGACCAAGCAATGAAAACAGCAAAACACTCAATGCCAGAATCCCGAACAAACTGGCAGGGTGAGGAAGAGCATTCCCTCCCCTCTCAATAAGTCCGAGAATACCTTTCTTCTTTACATTCTTCTTATCCATCTTCTTATCCATAAATAACCTTCAACAAATATGGGAAAAATAACAAAATGTAAAAAACAGCATCGTTACTCCCTTTGGTTAGCTTACTGTTAACAAAACGGAAACACGTGTTTTAAGGGGCAATAAATTTTACATGTTAAAAAAAATAAGCTAATTTTGCGAACCCGTATACTTTCAGGAAAGTATCTCATTTATGTTAATATAAAAAAAAACAGATTTATGACAAAACATGTTTATACATTCGGAGCAGGGAAAGCGGAAGGAAAAGCAGATATGAAGAATCTTCTGGGTGGCAAGGGAGCTAACCTGGCGGAGATGAACCGTATCGGAGTTCCGGTTCCTCCCGGATTTACCATCACCACGGAAGTATGTACGATGTACAACGAACGGGGGGAAAAAGCCACTTTTGATCTCATCAAAGAAGAAGTTGAAGCGGCTGTTTCACATGTGGAAGAGCTTACCGGCACGAAATTTGGCGACAAAGACAATCCGTGCCTTCTTTCAGTACGGTCAGGTGCCAGGGCATCCATGCCGGGAATGATGGATACCATATTGAACCTGGGATTGAATGACGAAGCCCTGGAAGGGATCACAAAAAAAACGGGCAATGCGCGGTTTGCCTGGGATTCCTACCGTCGTTTTGTGCAAATGTACGGCGATGTGGTGATGGAAATGAAGCCTGCCAGCAAGGAAGAAAATGATCCTTTTGAAGAGATCATTGAGCAATTAAAAGAAGAAAAAGGCATTACCCTCGATACCGAATTTACAACGGAAGATCTTCAGGAGCTTTCCAGGCGTTTCAAAGAAGCCGTAAAAAAGCAAACCGGCAAGGATTTCCCCACCGATCCGTGGGAACAATTGTGGGGAGCCGTTGCTGCAGTCTTTAACAGCTGGAACAACCCACGTGCCATTTATTACCGCCGCATGGAGCAGATTCCCGATGAGTGGGGCACAGCCGTGAATGTGCAGGCTATGGTATTCGGGAATATGGGTGATACTTCAGCAACCGGGGTAGCCTTTACCCGGGATGCAGCTACCGGCGAAGATGTATTCAACGGGGAATACCTGATCAATGCACAGGGTGAAGATGTGGTAGCCGGCATTCGCACGCCCCAGGAGATAACCCTTGAAGGATCAAGAAAATGGGCCAAACTGCAGGTTATCAGCGAAGAAGAAAGAGCTTCCCGGTATCCTTCCCTGGAAGAAGCCATGCCTGAACTGTATAACCAGTTGAATGAAACCCAGCAAAAACTGGAGGATCATTACCGCGATATGCAGGACCTGGAATTCACCATTCAGGAAGGCAAACTGTGGCTTCTGCAGACCCGGAATGGGAAACGCACCGGAGCAGCCATGGCCAAAATTGCCGTTGACATGCTGGAACAAGGCTCTATCGATGAAAAAACGGCTCTCTCACGCATCGATGCCAACAAACTGGATGAATTGCTTCACCCGGTTTTTGATACCAAAGCCATAAAATCCGCATCCGTTCTGGCCAAAGGACTGCCTGCATCACCAGGGGCTGCCACCGGACAGGTTGTTTTCTTTGCCGACGAAGCCACCAAATATCCAGAGTCGATTCTGGTGCGTGTGGAAACCTCCCCGGAAGACCTGGAAGGAATGCATGCAGCCAGAGGAATCCTAACCGCCCGTGGAGGAATGACCTCCCATGCTGCTGTAGTAGCCCGCGGAATGGGAAAATGCTGTGTGTCAGGTGCCGGAGCCGTGAAGATAAACTACAAAACACGGGTGATGACCATCGACGGAAAAGAAATCATTGAGGGCGACTGGATCTCACTAAACGGAACAACCGGCGAAGTGTACGATGGCAAAGTGGCAACCAGGGATCCCGATATGAGCGGCGATTTCGGAAAAATCATGGAACTGGCCGATAAATTTACCCGTATGTCGGTGCGTACCAATGCCGATACTCCCAACGATGCACAAGTAGCCCGCAATTTCGGAGCCAAAGGAATTGGCCTTTGCCGTACGGAACACATGTTCTTTGAAGGAGAAAGGATCAAAGCCATGCGTGAAATGATCCTGGCTAAAACCGAGGAATCGCGGCGCAAAGCATTGAATAAACTGTTGCCTTATCAACGCGATGATTTCGAAGGTATCCTGGAAGCCATGGCCGGCTATGGAGTAACCATCCGCCTGCTCGATCCGCCCTTGCACGAATTCGTACCCCACGAAAAAGAAAACCAACAGGAGATGGCCGATGAAATGGGTATTTCCATCGATCAGGTAAAAGCCTTGGTTGACGACCTGCACGAATTCAATCCGATGCTGGGTCACCGCGGATGCCGTCTGGGAAATACCTATCCGGAGATCACCGAAATGCAGGCCCGGGCCATCATCGAAGCAGCCGTAAACCTGAAACAAAAAGGCGTAGATGCACGCCCGGAAATCATGGTTCCGCTCATCGGTACCGTGAAAGAACTGAAATTACAGGCCGACATTATTCATGAAACAGCCAAAAAAGTCTTCGAAGAAAAAGGCACCCAATGCGAATACCTGGTAGGTACCATGATTGAAATACCCCGGGCTGCCATTACGGCAGACCAAGTGGCCGAAGTAGCTGAATTCTTCTCCTTCGGAACCAACGACCTTACACAGATGACTTTCGGCTATTCCCGTGATGATGCAGGTAAATTCCTGCCTGTCTATCTTGAGAAAGGAATCCTGAAAAACGATCCTTTCCAAATCCTCGATCAGGAAGGCGTTGGCCAACTGGTAAAAATGGGAGTTGACAAAGGACGCAGTGTAAAATCCAACCTGAAAATAGGAATCTGCGGAGAACATGGCGGCGAACCGTCATCGGTAATGTTCTGCGACAGTGTAGGCATGGACTACGTGAGCTGTTCACCCTACCGGGTGCCTATTGCACGCGTGGCAGCCGCCCAGGCTAACATCAAAAAATAAATAGCACAGGGAATGCAATAAAAAGGGTTTTCGTACGAAAGCCCTTTTTTATTGGCTTCCGGATTTTCCCAAATAACGGATCTTCTCTCGATTTGTTTTTTTTTGAGGAATGGCTGTGTCAATGAAAATTCAAAAAATACTGAAATTTATAGGCAGGAAAAACCAGCAAATAGTACCGGCACATGAAGAATTGTATTTCACGGATTGAGAATGGACATAGTGATTTACCTGTTTAAAAATCCTTAGGTGCAGTAATTTTTCATTCTTCGATCTCTTTCTTAGAGGCATCAACGATCTCTTTTGTATGAGTTATTAACGTTGAATCACCTGGATTACCATGACCGGGAACAATAATTCTTATATGATCAAAACGCTCCTCTAAATTTATTAAAGAATTTGACCATTCATCTAAGTTTCCATCTTCTATATAACCAACTTTCTCGGCATTGGTGGATAGTATCATACATCCTCCAAAAAGGATTTTTTGACTCGGGAGATAGACAACCAAATTATCAGTTGTATGGGTTGGCTCAGGATAATAGATAATTACTTCATTTGACCCCAATACAATTTTTTGTTCTTCATGAATATCAAAAGTAATGGTCGGTTTATAAAATGTAAAATTTGAATATACATCTTTGTATTTTTTATTCTTTTCCCCTTTTAGCAAACCAATCATGTTCGACATTGTAGTTTCACTTCTTGTTTCAAGAAGTTCACATGTCAAATCAGAGCCATAGATTGGTATATTTCTTCTTATTAATTCTTGATTACCCCCTAAATTATCAATGTGGAACCCTGTATTAATTTCTGTAATTGAATACCCTTTACCAAACTCTTTTTCAATCCAGTTCAACACGGAAGCAGTTGCTTCCGACGTATATGGTGTATCGAGCCAAAGAATATTCCTTTTATCCATCACAATCATCAAAGAATTGCCCGGCCAAGGAAAACTGTGCGTAACCAAAAAAATATTGTTTTCGATTTCGGTAATGGCTAATTCTTCGGTTAATTGAATTGCAGATAGTTTTTCATCTTTTTTAGAGCAACTGTGTAATGCAATCACTATTGCCATACAAACAGTAAAATATTTCATTGTTTTTTTCATGTCATTTCCTTTTGAAAAATTATTACGCCCCACATCCTACGGTTAAGCGATTTTTTGATAGAAAACTTGATCAAAGGGTAACAAATTGACAAAATGATGAAAAAAGGATTTCTACCCATCGTTCTTATCCGTATTGGGATGGCTTCAACATAAGCAGAGACCAGGGAAAAATTGTAATTGATAAGGATATTCAATTGATCCATCCTTTTTGTGTTTTGGCTTAGATCTTCTTTCCGATGTAAAAAACATATCCGTAATAAGCTTTGTATTGGGAATACAATCGCGCCTCGAGCCGTTGGTTTTCTACCAATTCCATGGCTCTTTGGTTTCCCTTGTATTTTTCGAGGTATGCTTCCTGCATTTTCGCCTGGGGAATATAGAAATGTTCGGTCCAACAGTTCTCAGGCAGAATAAAGGTTGCAACCGGAATATATCCGTTTTTTTGCATCTGATCGACCTTCCTGGGAATGGTGTCGATCTCCGGATAGGCATCCAGCCAGAATGCGTGAATCTCCTCGGGTCGTTGATCTGTGAACCACGATGCTTCAGATACAGCCAGATAGCCACCTGTTTTCAAATATTTTCTCCACTCTCTCACACCCCGTTCAAAACCTATATTGTAGATGGCTCCTTCGGACCAGATAAGGTCCAGTTCTTCGTCCTGAAACGGCAGATTATCCATGGAACCGACCATCCCCTTAACGCGTTCCCGGAGATCCAGTTTTTTTGCATTGCGATTAAATAAATCGATGAACATAGGAAACAGGTCAAGCCCAGTAATGTTTCCCGGCGCATGCTGCGCCAACACCATCGTCTGACCGCCTGTTCCACAGCCAATGTCGGCAATACGGGATTGGTCCGTAAGATGGTCGATGAAGCTTAATGCTTTCACCGTAACCTCCGGACTACCAGGCCCCTGTCTTTCAATTTCTGAAAAATACGCGCAGATTAATGAGAAGTCAAATTCGTGAATGGATTTGGTTTCGTTGCTCATACCGTCTGAATTAATTTTTGTAAAAGTAATGAAACATAAAAAATGATACCAATAAAAAGATTAAAACAAAGACGAATAAATTGATCCGGATGCATCCCGTTCAAACAAAATGATTGCATTTTGGGAATTCCATCTTACGTTATAAAAAAACTACGAATAAAATGAAACGAACATGAAATTTTTCATTCAAAAATTACACAAAAATGAATGAATAAATTTTTATGTGAGAGCGACGGATGGAGCGGTTCCCATAGCTATGCTAAACGGACTTTTCCCTGGGTCGAAAGGAAAGCCGGTTCTTGGCACTTTAGGGATGATCCTTGTCGCCCTGGTGTTTGTTTGCGCCGCTTTTCTTCCCCTGGTGACCCAATCCGAAGAGGCATTCAGGGCTTCCGGGCTTCCATTGATCCTAACAGGATGGGTCGTTGTGCTTCTGGTCATTCTGGCTCTTTCTGCATTCAAAAAGAAGCAGCCTGAACAGATGGTTGCAAAACATGTTCCCGGTTCACTTGCCATAGGGTCCACTGCCTTTCTTCTGGGATCCGGATTTATGGCTACATCCTTTCTTATCCCCTTTATCCCTGCATGGGCCGCCATTGGGGGAATGATCGTGATCTTTGCCGCCGGCTGTGTTCTGTTAAGCCGATGGTCGATCCGCTCCGGATGGACCGACAGACATTCCCTGATGGGAACCGGAGGTCTTCTTCTCACCTACATTTGGTATGGGTTTGTTCAGGTTCCTTCGGTAGGGAACGTTACACCCCGGCAGGATCTGCTGGGGAATCTTCTTTTTGCCTGTATGGCCCTGGGGATCTTTCTGATTGCCTGGAAGAAAACAAGAAACCGGAAACCCGAACGCAACCCATTATCCGTTTAACACATCCTATATAAAAAAAAAAGCGTCCGTGAAAAACCGGTTCAACCCAAAAAATCAAAAGCAAAACACAACAACTTTTTCCCTGAAACAGTTCCTGTTTGTGCTCATTGCCTCCTTCATTCTTTTCTCCTGTGATCTTTTTCCCTGGAGTCCCGGGAATAAGTATTCCATCGGGCATTTCCCGAAAGACCCTGTTAATCTGGAGGAAATCAATACGGAATACGATGATTACAACTCCGACATTCCGGTTTTTGGAGAAACCTTCCCCTTTTGTTTTTCCTCGAACAGAGACAGCCATGGAAACCATTTCGATATTGTCTACAAATTAATGTCGGTCTATTTCTCCAAGAAAACAGGAGAACTCGACATTTATGAGAACACACAGAGTAACCTGGATGTATACATTAGAAACAGCAATATACGGCAGGCACTCAACAAAATCAATACATCCCATGATGAACTGGGACCCTATTCCATTCCCATAGGGGAGGGTTTTTTTTCAGATGGAAATGGATATCAGAGTTTTCAAAACTATATTTTTCTGTATGCAAACAATGAAAACGGAAATTACAACATAAAACTGACCCATAATACCCTTACCAACCGGTATGATACCATCATAAACATGGATTATCTGAACTCCAAGGCACAGGATTTTTATCCCACGCTGAATACAGAAAAAACAAAAATTTACTGGTCATCCAACAGAGACGGTCCCTTTAATATCTACTTTACTGAATTGGATCAAACGGGTGATATTCTGATAGATATGGCTCATGGAGGAGGATATCCTGTCATAAAAGACGATGTTTTGAATTCGGAGGATGATGACAAATGCCCTTCCATAACGAATCAAACCATGGTTTTTGCCTCAAACAGAAAGGGAGGCTTTGGAGGGTATGACCTGTACTATTCCTATTTCGAAAACGGAGAATGGAGTGAACCCGTTCATTTCGGCCGCGAAATAAACACGGAATATGATGAATACAGACCCATAGTCCGATCACAACCCTGGGAATTCGACAACGACATGATGATCTTTTCTTCCAACCGGCCGGGCGGAAAAGGGGGATTCGATCTCTATTATGTAGGAATAGAAAGGGAAATAAAAACTCCGGATAATACACCGCAATAAAGGCCGTTGTAAGAAGATGAAATGAGCAGGCTATTGTTTATCCCACGAAAGAATCTTTAAAATTCATGCAAGTTTCTTGTCTCCCAATACATAGGGAAGGATATCAGGAATAAATATTCACAAACCAACCGGAGAAGCTGCGAAGAGGTATGTTTCGTCCGGGTCATTCTGAGAAGAGTTTGGAAGCATCCTTCTGCATCAATTTGCATATTTGAATGGTTTTGGTATTTTTACAACATTGAGTCCGTTCTGAAAAAGAAAATAAAATGCCGGAAGGGAGTTCAATGCGTAGAACCGAACCGGGTTAATTCATTCCCCAGGAACAGATGATTCGTTCAAGTCAGAGAATAACCATGCATAGTTTGAATAGTAAGTAAAAAACCAACGACGATGAGTATGTTTTGTAACCAATGTCAGGAAACCGTAAAGAATATTGGCTGTACGGTGAAGGGAGTTTGCGGTAAGACCGAAGAAACGGCCAATCTTCAGGATTTATTAATTTTTGCATGCCAGGGGCTATCGTTTCTTACGATGGAAGCACGCAAACAAGGAATGGATACCCATGCGGAAAGCAAACACATTACCCATTGTTTGTTTATGACTATTACCAACGCCAACTTTGATGATTCGTCTATCTTGCAGGCGATCAAAGATTGCCTTGCCTACCGCGATCAGTTACAATCAAAGGTAGCGGTTTCGGATAATCATCCTTCCATTCGCTGGACCGGCGAATCGGAAGCAGCATTTCACGAAAAAGCAAAAGAGGTAGGAACCTTAACCTACGATGCCGATGAAGATATTCGCGGATTAAAGCAGTACCTCCTGTTTGGAGTCAAGGGAATGGCTGCCTATACCGAACATGCCTTCAATCTGGGCTTTGAAGATCAGGATTTATATACCTTCATGGAAGAGACGCTCGTGATGATCACCAAACCGTTTTCCCTGAACGAAGGCCTCAACCGGGTTGTAAAAACAGGGGAATACGGAGTAAAAGCCATGGCCTTGTTGGACAAGGCCAATACCAGTGCTTTCGGGAACCCTGAAATTACCCAGGTAAACATTGGAGTAGGCAAAAATCCCGGAATACTCATCAGCGGACATGATTTAAAAGACCTGGAGCAGTTGTTGATTCAAACCGAAGGAAAAGGAATTGATATTTATACTCATTCCGAGATGCTTCCGGCCAATGCCTATCCGAAGCTAAAAAAATACAAACACCTGGTTGGCAATTACGGCAATGCCTGGCACCGCCAGTTGCAGGAATTTGAGACTTTTAACGGACCGATTCTGTTTACCACCAATTGCCTGGTTCCGCCACGTAAGACAACAACCTATAACGACAGGGTTTTTACCACCGGTGCAACGGGAATGCCCGAATGGAAGAGAATTGATAAAAAATTACCCAACGGACAGAAGGATTTTTCCGAGGTCATCGAACGGGCTAAAACCTGTCCTCCGCCTGCAGAAATTGAAACCGGTAAAATAACCATCGGCTTTGCACACAACCAGGTGCTCGCCCTGGCCGATAAGCTTCTGGAGGCTATACATACAGGAGCAATAAAAAAACTGGTTGTTATGTCGGGTTGCGATGCTCGGCAGAAAACCCGTGAATATTACACCGAATTTGCAAAGCAATTGCCCAACGATACGGTAATCCTCACCTCAGGATGTGCCAAGTACCGGTATAACAAATTAAAATTAGGCGACATCAACGGGATCCCCAGGGTGTTGGATGCAGGACAATGCAACGACAGCTATTCATGGGCTTTCGTGGCACTTAAGCTAAAAGAAATCCTGAAACTGAATGACATAAACGACCTTCCGATCGTCTTTAATATCGCCTGGTACGAACAAAAAGCCATTATTGTACATCTTGCTTTGTTGTACCTGGGAATAAAAAATACCCATGTGGGTCCGACTTTGCCGGCCTGGTTAACACCCAATCTGTTGAAGATTGTTCAGGATGCATTTGGCGTGCAAACCATCAAAACCGTTGAGGAAGACATGAAAATCTTTGAGCTGGCATAGAATGGGCTTTCGGATGTTGCTCCGGATGAAGATTAGCTCTCATTGGAAAAGACTTCAAAAGCCAGGTTAACCTGTTCCGGGTTGCCTAACACATAGACCGTATCCTCTGGTTCAAAGATTATTTTGGGTGTGGGATGTTCGATAATCTCACTTCCTCGCCGGATAGCCAAAAGAGTAACTCCGGTATTGGTTCTCAGCTGCAAATCAGCCAGCGAACAACCCGAAGCTTTGGAGTTCAATTCTACGGTAATGGCTGAGATGTTCATGTTCGGAAGCTCATCAAAAATCGTCGGTTGATTCAGAATATCTTTTTCCGAGAATTCTCCCAGATTCAGATTCCGGATATGGGTTAAGATTCGATTGATCTCTTTCTGGGGATATAATTTCTGAACCAGAACCCGGTTAAACAGATCAATAGCAATCTCCAGTTTTTCGGGTAATACCTGATCGGCACCGAGGGTGTATAATTGTTCTAAATTCTCAATGTGTTTCGCCCGGGCAATGATATACGCTTTTTTATTCAGATGCCTTACCTTCTCAATGATCGCCATTGAGGGAATCAGGCTTCCCACCGACAACAAGACAATATCTGCACTGTCCACATGCGCTTTTAATAAAATCGGTTCATTCACAGCATCACCGTAAACAACCCATTCTCCTTTTTGAATTCTCTCCTTGGCTATTAAAGGATCAAAAATAATGGAAACATGATGGATATGATTCAATGTTGCCATTTTGGATAGTTTCAACGCACTGTTGTCTTTGCCGATTATTACCAGATGATTTCTGAATTCAGGTATTTCAATTTCTTGCAAGGGAAAAATTCCGTTTTTCAAATACTCCGGAATGGGTAGTTTTAACAATACATTCGCCAGAGGTATTGATCCTTTCATAATGAAGGGAGTCAATGCCATGGTAATGACTGCAACCGCCAGGAATAACTGATAATAGTATTCATTCAGAATGGATTTTTCAAGTCCGATTTTTGCCAATATAAAGGAAAACTCTCCTACCTGGCTTAGGGCAAACCCAACCAATATAAGCCCCCGGAACGTATGCCCCAAAAGAAATCCCGTTCCACCGGCAATCAGTGCCTTCAGAAGAATAACCAGAACCACACTGAGAAGGATCAGCGAATAATTATCGGCTACGAAATTTAAATCCAGCAACATTCCAATGGAGACAAAAAAGAAACTGGTGAAGGTGTCTTTAAAAGGGATCAGATTGGAAAATGCATTGTGGCTGTATGGGGATTCAGAGATCATCAATCCTGCCAGGAAAGCTCCAAATGCCAGGGACATACCTAATTGGTACGTTAACAGCGCGATAGCCAGACAAATGAGGAAAACACTCATCATAAAAAGTTCCTGGTTTTTGGTCATTGCGATCAGATGGAGGAGTTTCGGCAACAACCATTTGTTCCCTGCATACACAAAACCCAGAATGAAAACAGCCTTCATGGCCAGAACCAGCAATTCCTGGGACAGGTTTATTTCCTGGGTTCCGAATAAATTGGTGAATAACAGCAAGGGAACCAACATAAGGTCTTGAAAAATAAGAATTCCCAGAACCGTGCGTCCATAATTGGATGTCAGTTCCGAACGTTCCTGCAATAACTTCAGAACAAGGGCTGAACTGCTCAATGCGGTAAGAAAGCCTATGAAAATACCGGTCTGCCAATCAAGATGATAAAACCGGGCAACCACATAAAATACAGCAGCAGTAATCAAAACCTGAAACAATCCTCCAAAAAAAACAATTCTCCGGATCTTCAGCAGATGCTTAAGGGAAAACTCCATGCCGATGGTGAACAACAACAGAATCACCCCAATCTCTGCCAGAATCTCAATCTCATGCTCTCCTTTGACCAACGACAGGAGATGGGGTCCGGCAATAATTCCGGTCATCAGATACCCTACAACCGTGGGTATTTTTATACGGGTAAAAACCAAATTTACCAGCGTAGAAAGGGCAAAAATGACAACAATATCTTTTAGTATGGCAAAATCCATCGTGTTTCTAAAATCAAACGATTTACAGTCTCTTTATTCCGGATTCTCTTCGATTAACTACGAACCATTGAATGGTTTTACAAATTAAGAAAAATATCAGATTCAAATTATGTTTGTAAAAACAAAAATGGAATGGTACCTTTCGGTTTTTAACCTAACCTGAGCTATTCATAAATTTTAAAAAATATGAATAAAGCTCAGGTTAACCCCGACTTAGATGAAGTTAAACTTTTGAAGAAAGTTTTACTGAATTTTAGTCGCTGTCGGTGACAGGAATAATTCATGAATTATTCGGGCTAAACTGATCTTTATGAAGTCTATCATTCATTCATTGCTGTGTATTATTTTCAGTATTCTATTAGGAACCGAAGTTTCCGGTCAGGAATCCGGGGATTGTGAGAACGATGTGGAAGATCCACGGGGAAAGATGGTTCCCTGGGAAAAAGGAGCCTGGGAAACGGGCGAATACCGCAATGTTTTCCTGGAAGCAGGGTATACACAGGAAGCCATTGAGGCCAAGCTGGCCCGGGCCTATTACGATCTTTTCGAAGGCCCCGACAGGGTTTATTTTGAGGTGGGAGACTCGATGGCTTATGTTTCGGATATAAAAAATCACGATGCCCGTACAGAAGGGTTGTCCTATGGAATGATGGCAGCCGTTCAGCTGGATAAAAAGGAGGTTTTTGACCGCTTGTGGCGGTGGACAAGAAAATACATGCAACACCAGGGAGGCCCCAGGGATGCCTACTTTGCCTGGAGTGTAGAACCCAAAACAGGAAAACACAATGCCGAAGGATCTGCTTCCGACGGAGAATTTTATTTTGTAACCGCTTTGTTGTTTGCCTCAAACCGCTGGGGTAATGATACCGGCATTGACTACTATGGAGAAGCCCGAAGGATCCTGGATGCCATGTGGAGCAAAGACGGAACCGGGGGCATTCGGAATGTGATCAATGTGGAACACAAACAGATCACCTTTGTGCCCGATGATTTCGGGTATACCTGGACCGATCCTTCGTACCATTTGCCTGCCTTCTGGGAAATCTGGGCGGAATATGCCCACGACGGGCATGAGCAATTTTACCGTGACTGTGCCGATACAGCCCGTGTATTTCTGCACAGGGCCTGCAACCGGGAAACAGCTCTCAACGCCGATGCTACCGAATTCAGTGGAAAACCTTTGAGCCGGGGACGTATGGGGGCTGCCTTCCGCTATGATTCCTGGAGAGTGCCCATGAATATTGCCATGGATTATGCATGGTATGCCAAAGATACCGAATGGCAAAAGGATTACGCCAAACGGTTCCAAAATTTTCTCTTCTGCCGGGGGATTGACACCTTTGAAGATCAGTTTAATGTAGACGGAACCCTCCCTGAATGGATCCTTCCTGCCGGAGGATACCAGAAACTGCGCCATTCCCTGGGACTGGTCGCCACCTCGGCAGCAGCCTCCATCATGGGAACCCAGGCTAAAAGCTGGAAATTCATCGATGCCCTGTGGAACGCTAAACTGGAACCCTATGAAGACGGGTATTTTGATCCTTATTACGATGGATTGCTGTATCTTTTCAGTCTCATGCACCTGAGTGGTAACTACCGGATTATCCGACCGGCATCCAATTAGCCGGATACATAAGCTAAAAACGAAATCCATTAAAGGTTTCAAATTTCCACATCTCCAGAATGTTCATCAATTCCATCTCATAAGGCTTGTAACGTTGATTTTTTGATACCAACAGAAAAGTTTTGTTTTTTTTCACCTGGTTATACACCAGTTTAAAAACAATCCCTTCGTCTTTGGTAACCAGGATACAGGGTGTCCCATCTTTGACGTCCTGCCAGTTTTCAATGTAGGAAGCCGTTACCCAGGATCCTTCCGATACCGGTAACATGGAGTCTCCACGGATCTGGAAAGTCCGGTAGGTTTTCCCTCCGGGAAGAAAAGGCATGGAGAAATGAGGAAGCGAAGCGATAAAACCGGGATCAGAAAAACCGGCTGTATACCCGGCATGAGCTTTCTCCGGAACCATTTCAATATTCTCTTTGCCTTCCGGATCGACAGAGATGGTGAGCAACCGAAGCTTTTTTCCGGTCACATCCACATCCAAACCGTTTTCAATCTGCGAAAGCTGAAACTCCGAAAGTTGTTTTAAATCATATCGAATCAAGGCATCCAAGGAAACAGAAAAGTAATCCGCGATGCGGACCAGTACCTTAAATGGTGGCTGAACATTTTTTTCATACCCCGAAAGGGTGGTCCGGGTTAACTCCAACGACCGGGCCAGATCAGCCTGAGACCGCTTCCTGCGCTTCCTGAGAAATTTCAGGTTCTCTGCAAAATACATAATCTACGCTCTTACAAGTGAATACAAAATTCACGGATTTTTCCTCCACTCAGGCAGGCTTTGGCTCTCTCTCCCCTCCAACCTGTAAAACGATATATCCTCTGCTTCCATCCGTTTCGTTTTTAATATTTTGTGTCCATCCTTTCAAAGATAATAAAAATTGATTATATTATAGTCATATTATTGACAATAATATTGTCATTTATGAACAAGACCATTGTACATCTTGATATGGATACTTTTTTTGTTTCCTGTGAGCGGCTTTTTGATCCCAGGTTAAACAATCGTCCGGTATTGATTGGGGGCCTATCTGACCGGAGTGTGGTAGCAGCCTGTAGTTATGAAGCCCGCACCTATGGCATTCATTCCGCTATGCCCATGAAGATGGCCCATGCGCTTTGTCCTCATGCTGTAGTCATCCGGGGAAACCATGAAATGTACAGCCAGTTTTCTGATACAGTTACGGACATAATCCGGGATCAGGCTCCGCTGTTTGAGAAATCCTCTATTGATGAATTTTATATCGACATAAGCGGCATGGACCAGTTTGTAAGGCAAAGCTATGTATGGGTGAAAGAATTGCGTGAAAAAATCCTGAAGGAAACCCATCTGCCTTTATCTTTCGGGTTATCGGTAAATAAAACCGTTTCCAAAGTAGGTACCGGTGAAGCCAAACCAAACAACGGAATCGAGATTCCAAGGGGGAAGGAAAGAATGTTTCTGGCTCCCTTATCGATACGAAAAATTCCCGGAGTAGGAATTCAAACCTATCGTTTTTTACGCAGCATGGGAATTGCTAAAATCAAAACGATCCAGGAAATACCGGTCGAAATGATGGAAAGCGTTTTAGGAATAAACGGCATGGTTCTATGGAAAAAAGCCCGGGGCATTGACAATACACCGGTAGTGCAATACCAGGAACGCAAATCAATTTCCTCAGAACGAACTTTTGATAAAGACACGACCGACATTCAAAAATTACAACGTATATTATATGGTATGGCCGGGGATCTGGCTTATCAGTTGCGTCAAGAATCCAAACTGACTTCCTGTGTAACCGTGAAAATCCGGTATTCAGATTTTATGACCCACAGCATGCAAAAACGAATCCCCTATACTTCCCTGGATCATTCCCTGACAGAAACTGCCTTGAACCTGTTTAACAAACTGTACAACCGGCGGGTTCTTCTTCGCCTTATAGGTCTTCGTTTCAGTCATCTTACCGGAGGAAGTTACCAGATAAGACTCTTTGAGGATTCAGAAAAAATGATCAGGCTCTATCAGGCTATGGATAAAGTACGAAACCGCTTTGGAAGAGATTCCTTAAAACGGGCTGTTTGCATACAGGATCCATGGGAGGAATTGTCCTGAAGTTCTTTATTTCCTGCGGGCTGTAAAAAGCCGTTGTTCACCGGGGATCGTTCCATTCTACATTCTTTCAGGCATTTCAATTCCAAGGAGTCCCATGCCGTTTTTCAATACTCTGGCCACTGCCTCCGAAAGAACCAGTCTGAAGTTTATCTTTTCCTCTGTTTCTGCTTTCAGGATGGAATGGTCGTGGTAAAAGCGATTGAATTCTTTGGCCAGTTCATAACAGTAATTGGCAATCAGTGCCGGGCTGTAGCTCTTTCCGGCTTCTGCAACTACCTCCGGGAACCGGGCTATTTGCTTGAGAAGCGCAGCCTCTTTTTCAATCAGGGTTGTATCCGGTTGGGGAATTTGCATTTTCATCCCGGATTCCTCGGATTTGCGGTTTACAGAGCGTATCCTGGCGTATGTATATTGAATAAACGGACCGGTATTTCCATTAAAATCGATCGACTCCTCCGGATTAAAAAGCATATTTTTCCTGGGGTCTACCTTGAGAATAAAATATTTCAGAGCACCCAACGCGATGATCCGGTAGGTATCGTCTGCTTCTTTGGAAGACAGATTATCGAGTTTTCCCAGTTCTGTGGACATCTTCCGGGCTACCCCGATCATTTCTGTCAGCAAATCATCTGCATCCACCACTTTGCCCTCCCGGGATTTCATTTTTCCCGAAGGAAGTTCGACCATGCCATAGGAAAAATGATAAAGATCCTTCCCCCATTGATATCCCAGTTTATCCAATAGAAGAGCCAGCACCTGAAAATGATAGTTTTGCTCATTACCAACCACATACACCATCTTATCAATGGGATAATCATCAAAACGCATTTTAGCTGTTCCGATATCCTGGGTCATGTACACGGAGGTTCCGTCGCTACGCAATAGAAGCTTCTCTTCGAAGTCTGCCGATGAAAGATCAGCCCATACGGAACCATCCTCCTTGCGGTAAAAAACGCCCTGTTCTACCCCACGCATCACCTCTTTTTTCCCTTCGGTATAGGTATCTGATTCGTAATATATCTTATCAAAATCCACTCCCAGGTTTTTGTAGGTTTCGTTGAATCCTTCGTAAACCCATTCATTCATCCTCTTCCATATATTTAGTGTTTCCTGGTCGCCGGCTTCCCATTTTCGCAGAAGTTCTCTGGCTTCATCCATGAGGGGTGTTGCAAGCTTTGCTTCCTCAGCATCCACCCCTGAAGTGATCCGTTCTTGGGCCTGTTTCTGATTTTCCTGTTCGAATCTTACATAAAAGTCCCCTACCAGATGATCGCCTTTTTTGCCTGTTGATTCAGGGGTTTGTCCGTGGCCCCATTTTTTCCATGCCAGCATCGACTTGCAAATATGAATTCCCCGATCGTTGACGATATTGGTTTTGACCACTTTGTATCCGTTGGCTTTGAAGATTTCGCTTAAGGAATATCCCAACAAATTATTGCGTATATGCCCCAGGTGCAACGGTTTATTGGTATTGGGCGAAGAATATTCGATCATCACCAGGTTGGGATCTTCTTTTGGAGAGTTCAGTCCAAAACGGGGCTCTTCAAATACTTGGGTCAGTATTGCTACCCAGTGGGATGCATGGATGATCAGGTTTAGGAATCCCTTGACTACGTTGTATTGAACAACCTTTTCCGAATTCAATTTCAGGAATTCCCCGATTTCCCTTGCCGTTTGTTCGGGGCTTTTCTTCGAAATACGCAACAACGGGAAGACGACCAGGGTCTGATCGCCCTCAAAATCTTTCCGGGTTTCCTGAAGTTGAATCAATGCTTCATCGACCTCCTGTCCGTAAAGGAATAACAACGCCTTTTTTATCTCCTCAAGCAAAGTAAATCCGATATCCATTTTTGGTTTTTTTTAAAAAACTGAAAGGCAAAGATACTATTTTATAAAACGCAACAATAAAAAAATACCCCGCCGGAAGGCAGGGTATTTCAAAGGTCTGTTATGATAAAAGCTATCTTTTTCTTCTGATTTTAATTTCCATTTCAGCCCTTCTGTTTTTCTGTTTATTCGGGATGGTTGTATTTGGGTAAGCCGGTTGCAATTCGCCGTAACCTTCGGCTCCCACAAAGGCATTGTTCACTCCTTTGTTCAGGAGATACTTCACGACAGCCTGTGCTCTTCTTTCCGAGAGTCCCTGGTTATACTGTTCGGTTCCGATGTTGCAGGTATGTCCCGCTACGGTCAGGTCATATTCTGCACTTTCCATAATTTTCGCAACTACTTCATCGAGTATTTCAGCTGCCTGAGGTTTGATTTCCGATTTATCAAAGTCGAATAATACCGGTCCGTAAGTTACTTCTTCCCATTCAGCGGGGCAGCCATTATTCTCAACCAATCCGGGTTCATTGGGGCATTCATCCAGATAATCCGGAACGCCATCCCCATCGCTGTCCAGAGGACAACCGTCTTCATCAACGGGAGCTCCGGCAGGTGTATCCGGGCATTTATCCCGGATATCCGGAACGCCATCTTCGTCGCTATCCGGGCATCCGTTAAATTTTTTCAATCCCGGGGTATCGGGACATTCATCGTCTTTATCGGGAATCCCATCTCCATCGCTGTCGGGACATCCGTTCAAAGCGGGAGATCCTGGTTCATCCGGGCAATCATCCTGGTAATCGGGAACGCCATCCCCATCGCTGTCTACCGGACAGCCATCTTCATCCACTGCAACACCGGCGGGAGTATTCGGGCATTTGTCTTTTCGGTCCGGGACACCATCTCCATCGCTGTCTTTCGCCTTGCCCAAACTAAATTCAAGACCTCCGGTAACCTTCCAGAAATCATCCGAACGGTCAGCACCCCCGGGCTTCACAACCACACCCGTTGTAATCCCGTTGATGTATCCTCCTTCAAGGTACAAGGCCATGGCTGGACTCAAGGCAAATTTGGTACCAATCCCTCCATCGAAATTGATCCCGTTATCCTGGTTATCCATTAAATAGCCTACTCCTCCGTAAAGATATGGTTTGATCCCACTCTCCTCTTTCAGCAGGTATCCATTATTCAGTTTATACCTGAGATTCAGCAAAATATTGTTTAAATCGATCGTACCCGTAGCCCCCTGATCTTTAAATCCCATTTCATTTTTTAGCATCAGATCAAAAGAAGGATTCAAATACCGGCTCAAATAGAATTCGGGTGTCAGTCCTGCATACTCTTTAAACATGTTGTTGTATAAGCCGGCTCCAACACCTAAACCCCATTTTTTCTCAGAAGTTTGTGCATTTCCTGAAAAGATGAAAAATGCAGCGAAGAGAATAAGTATACCTTTTTTCATAGCAAATAATTTTGAATTTCTAATTTTATAGCAATTTAAAAAATTATTTCCATCCAACAAAACTGTCGGTAGATTAATTATGTTCAAATTTACAATTATTTATTGGATAATGCTTTTCTTGGAGACAAAAAACTATGGAGTTTATTGAAAAACTTCTTCCGGATATAAACATCCGTTTCATTAATTTTCCTTTCTTTCGGAAGTAATTTTCAACCGTGAATGATCCGAAAAGGGATCGGAGGAGTTACGAATCATTTACCGGGGTATTTTTATGTATGCAATTGTTGATGTTGAAACAACCGGAGTTTCTTCGAAATATGGAAAGCTAACTGAAATAGCGATATACCTGCACAATGGGATTGAGATAACGGGATCGTTTCAGACCTTACTAAATCCCGAAATGGATATTCCCCGTTTTATTACCCGATTAACCGGTATCGATAACCGAATGGTGGCGGGAGCGCCGCGTTTTTTTGAAGTGGCAAAAAAAATTGTGGAATTAACTTCCGGAAAAATTTTTGTAGCCCACAATGTTCATTTTGATTATTCCTTTGTGCGGGAAGAGTTCAGAAGACTGGGGTACGATTTCCACCGAAAAAAGTTGTGTACGGTAATACTTTCAAGAGAATTGCTTCCGGGGCACCGTTCGTATTCGTTGGGCAATTTATGCTCAGATCTGGATATTGAAATTCAAGGCCGCCACCGTGCCGGAGGGGATGCCCTGGCTACGGTGAAATTATTTGATATCCTGCTGGCTGAAAACAGGGTGAAATCCCGCTCTGCAATACCGGGGCAATTTCGCCTCTTCCAGGATCGCACGTTATGATTCCTCTTCGGGAGTAGATCCCTCATTATCCTCCTTTTCAGGGGCCGGCTCTTCCTCCTCAAAATGCATCATATCATGCTCCAGTAAAAGATTGTACCAGGAAATAATTTTCCTGATATCCGAAACATACACACGGTTCCTGTCATAGTCGGGAAGGATCTTCCCGAAATATTCTTTCAATTCCGTTTCATTCGCCTTGGGATCGATCGACGGCCCCCCTTTTTCAAATGCATGTATCTTCTTAAAAACATCCTGAAGGACCACCTCCCCTGTTTCCGTGTAAATGGCTACATCCTCTAAAGCACTTATTCTGGAAGTTGTGTAGGCCGGCATCCGCTTTTTGGTGGAGATGGATTCAACAATGATGTTGTTTTTTGCCTCTGCAACCCTTTTAAACAATCCCCCGTGTCCTGAAATGGATAAAATTCCTTTCAACATAGTCCCTCTTTTTTACGAATATACTGTTTTATTTTTATTGCAAATATAACACCCTCCCGGCTTTTTACGTAAATTAAAACAACTACTTGATCAAACGTACGGATGATCCGGAAGAACTAAGATATTCTTTCTATTCTGTAAATCAGGCATATACAGAAAGGAATTCAAATCTTTCCGGATCGTATAAATTTTCTTTATACGGGATAGAAAAAATCAACTAAAAAAAGACATAATAATCTTTTTTTCGAGACCGTTAGCCATTATATTTGTGCTGAACAAAAACAAAAATAAAAAACGAAAATCATGACTCAAATTCAATTCAATAATGCCCTCCTTGGATTACAAGATAAATTGCATTATTATGCATTAAGTCTTACGGCAGATCAGGAGCGAGCGAATGACCTGTTGCAGGAAACCTTCTTAAAGGCATTGACATACAGGGATAAATTTAAACAAAACACCAATTTTAAAGCTTGGATTTACACCATCATGAAGAACACCTTCATCAATGATTATCGGAGAAATATTAAAATGAGGACTACCATGAATGATTCTCCCAACAATATTCATTTGAAGATTTCGAAGGATAAAGTGTATCCAAGTCCTGATTCGTTTTACCATTCGAAGGAAATCACTCAAAACATTCATGCGCTGGATAAGGAATACCGGGTTCCGTTTACCCTATTTCTGGATGGATACAAATACAAAGAAATAGCAGAGAAATTGGATCTTCCTTTGGGGACCGTGAAAAGCCGGATTTTCTTCACCCGTAAAAAGCTTGAAAAATTGCTCAGCGACTATGCAGTGCAATAAACGGGCAGGAACCATTCGGGGCAAGATGCAAATCTTCCTGAAAATTCGTATTTTTATAAAACCAAAGAAAGAACATTGCATCTAACGCATTGCAACCATGAAACGAACAGGTACTGATCATCCCTTCAGCGTATTTATCCATTTGGCCACGGGCTTTGAAGAAATTGAAGCCATAACCATCATTGATGTTTTGAGAAGAGCGGATATAGGAGTCACCACCGTATCAATAACGGGCCACCGGGAGGTCACCGGGGCTCATGAGATTATTGTACATGCAGATCTGCTTTTCGAAGATGCCGATTACGGGAAGGCGGGAATGATTGTTCTTCCCGGAGGTATGCCGGGAGCAAAAAACCTCTCTGAACATGAAGGACTTGCACAGCAAATCGTAGCGTTTCATACCGGCGGGAAATGGTTGGGAGCCATTTGTGCAGCACCTCTGGTTTTTGGTAAGCTGGGAATCGTAAAAGGAAAAGAGGTAACCTGTTACCCGGGTTTTGAAAAATACCTCGAAGGGGCTCATGTTACCGGTAAGAACGTAACCTGTTCCGGAACGATGATTACCGCCAAAGGACCGGGTGCAGCCATTCCTTTTGCCCTGAAGATTGTAGAAACGGTTCAGGGAAAAAACCGGGTAGATTCACTGAAAGAAAAAATGATCGTTGCTTAATTTCTATGCCTGAGCCATTCTCTTGCATTCACAAAAGCCAGAATCCAGGGGGCGATTTCATCTTTTCTACGATCTCCGGGATAGTAGGCCCATTGGTAGGGCTTAAAAGCCCGTTCGAGATGAGGCATCATGGCAAGGTGCCGTCCATCCGCTGAACAAAGGGCCGCCGTTGAACAATCCGATCCGTTGGGATTGCCCGGATACTGCACATGGGAATATTTCAGGGGAATATGGTAGGCACTCTCTTCATAGGGAAGAGAAAATTTCCC
The DNA here is from genome assembly GCA_964408795.1 of uncultured Mariniphaga sp. Taxonomy (GTDB): domain Bacteria; phylum Bacteroidota; class Bacteroidia; order Bacteroidales; family Prolixibacteraceae; genus JABMQB01. The sequence goes on along the minus strand of CAYPAW010000116.1, from coordinate 4,418 downwards.
TTCACCATGCGCTACCCAGATACCCAGCTTCATTCCCGCCATACTCTTCAGCATCACAGCATCATTTTTTTGGATCTCCACAGTAAGAAATGCGGATTCAAATTTACGGGAATCGTTGGGGTGCATTTCAGGTCTTTTCAGATGTTGCGGACAGATCAGGTTTAATTCAACCATTAACTGGCACCCGTTGCATATCCCCAGACTCAGGGTGTCGTTTCGTTTGTAAAACCGTTCAAGGGCTATTCGGGCTTTATCGTTGTAAGTAAATGCACCTGCCCAGCCTTTTGCCGACCCCAGCACATCCGAATTGGAAAACCCCCCTACAAAGACAATCATTCGTATATCCTCCAGGGTCTCCCGGCCGCTGATCAGATCGGTCATATGCACATCTTTCACATCCATACCTGCCAGGTACATGGCATAGGCCATTTCACGATCGCCGTTGACTCCTTTTTCACGAATAATGGCCGTTTTGATCCCGGTTTTCTTTCTCCGGTTTAGCGCAATCCCATAATCGGAAGCCTTACCGCTAAAATTTTTAAAATCAAAAGTCAGCTCATGGGTTTTGAAATTTCTGAAACGCTCCAGAGCCAGACGGCTTCCACATTGCTTACGATCCAGCAGATAGGAGGTTTTGAACCACAGATCCCGCAAAGCATGGATGTCCATCTGACAGGTGCTGCCCAGGTTGTTCACCTCGAGAATCGATCCGGGCTCCGGATGGCCGATCAGCATATAATCAATGCCCCGGGCTTTCAGGGCTGCAGTAACCTCCGCAACGTCTTCACACTGAATAATAATTCCCGGATTTTCACTGAACAGCAGCTTGCTTGTATCTTTCTCCTTCATGGGCGAAAGGTCCACAACCATGCCTGTATCGTTGCGTGAAAAACACATCTCCAGGAGGGTGGTGATCAATCCTCCCGAGCCAATGTCATGGCCTGCAGCGATCAATTCCCGGTCGATCAGATCCTGAACCGCATCAAAGGCATCCACGAATTTTTCAGGATCCGCAACCGAAGGGGCGCTTTGCCCGATCGTATTCAGCGACTGTCCGAATGCACTTCCCCCAAGTCTTCGCTCCATAAAGGAAAAATCGATGAAAAGGATTTTTTTCTCGCGACCGGGATGCAAGACAGGTTCCACTACTTTTTTTATGTCCGTTACTTCTCCGGACGCAGAAATAATGACGGTTCCCGGGGCATACACCACCTCGTCCCGGTATTTTTGCGTCATCGACAAGGAGTCTTTGCCTGTCGGAATATTGATTCCCAGCTTACAGGCAAAATCGCTGGCTGCTTCCACTGCTTTATACAGCCGGGCATTCTCACCGGGATTTTTTGCCGGCCACATCCAGTTTGCACTCAGGGATACACTGCGTATGCGCTCCTTCAGGGGTGCCCAGATAAGATTGGTCAGTGCCTCGGCGATGGAAAGGATCGAACCCGCCCTGGGGTCTATCAACCCCGCAACCGGAGCATGTCCGATGGAGGTAGCCATCCCCCTTTTCCCCTGGTAATCAAGAGCTATCACCCCAACGTTGTTCAAGGGAAGTTGCAACATACCGGCACCCTGTTGTTTGGCAATACGCCCGGTTACCGAACGGTCTACCTTATTGGTAAGCCAGTCTTTGCAAGCTACCGATTCCATTTGGAGTACCTCTTCTAAGGAATGCATGAGATTTTCCGGTCGATACTTCAGGGGATCGTAAGCCACCGGCAACGAATGATCTTCCAGAACGGTCCGGGGCGGATTGCCAAACATATATTCCAATTTCCAGTCGATGGGTTTCTCCCCGGTTTCGGAATTCTCAAACGTAAACTGCATATCTCCTGTTGTTTCCCCGATATCATAGAGGGGAGCTCTCTCGCGTTCAGCAATCCGTTTCAACCAGTTGACATCTTTTTTGTGCATCAGCAGTCCCATGCGTTCCTGGGATTCATTGCCAATAATTTCTTTTTGTGAGAGGGTCGGGTCTCCCACGGGCAATTTGGCGGTATCGATTTTCCCACCGCATGATTCCACCAACTCCGATAAGCAGTTGAGATGACCGCCGGCGCCATGGTCATGAAGAGATATGATGGGATTCTCCGGGGCTTCACTCAGGGCGCGTATGGCATTAAAAATCCGTTTTTGCATTTCCGGATTCGCCCGCTGGACAGCATTCAGTTCAATGGCCTGTCCAAACTCACCTGTGGCCACCGAGGAAACCGCTCCTCCCCCCATGCCAATCCGGTAATTATCGCCCCCCAAAAGGATCAGCCGGTCTCCTTTGGACGGATCTCCTTTCAGGCTGTCTTTTTTATTTCCGAATCCGATTCCTCCGGCCAGCATGATCACCTTGTCGTAACCGTATTTTTTGTTTTTTTCGGTATGCTCAAAGGTCAGTACTGATCCAACAATCAGAGGTTGTCCGAATTTATTTCCGAAATCACTGGCTCCGTTGGAAGCTTTGATAAGAATTTGTTCTGGTGTTTGGTACAACCAGGACCGCTCTTCTGTAGCCTGTTCCCAGCTTCGTGAGCCTTCTGTCCGGGGATAAGACGTCATATAAACAGCGGTTCCGGCCACCGGAATGCTGCCTTTTCCTCCTCCAATCCGGTCGCGTATTTCCCCACCTGTGCCTGTGGAAGCCCCGTTAAACGGCTCAACCGTTGTCGGGAAATTATGGGTTTCAGCTTTTAAGGAAAGAACCGTCTCAATATCCCGGATCTCAAAATAATCCGGTTTATCCTGCGTCAATGGAGCAAATTGTTCCACCTCCGGACCCTGTACAAAAGAACAATTGTCCCTGTATGCCGATACAATGTGATTGGGATTAACCCTGGAGGTCTTTTTGATTAACTCAAAAAGAGTATACTCCATTTTCTTCCCGTCGATAAGAAAGCTACCGTTGAATATTTTGTGCCGGCAGTGTTCTGAATTAACCTGGGCAAATCCATACACTTCACTGTCTGTCAGTTTTCGTTTCAGCTTTAGGGATACAGCCTTCAGGTAATCCACCTCATCCGTACTCAATGCCAGGCCTTCCTCCTTGTTGTACAAAGAGATATCCTCGATTTCCCTAACCGGATCCGGAGTTTTTCTTACGGTAAATACAGATTGGCCCGGGTCTTTGTACAATTGCTGCAGCATGGGGTCGTATTCCGCTTTTTCATTGTCCACCTGAAAGAATTTCTCGATGCGTACAAGTCCTGGAATGCCCATGTTCTGAGTGATCTCAACGGCATTGGTACTCCAGGGTGTCAGCATCTCCCTCCGGGGACCCACATACCAGCCTTCGAGCTTTTCGCATTCAGAGTGTTCAGCCCCGGCGAACAACCAACGGAGTCTTTTCAGGGACTCCTGGCTTACCTTTTCCCTGGAATCAACAACAAAAACCGAGTCATTCTGCGTCTTGAAAAAAATGATCATTATACCGTAGTTTTTGGGATATTGCATGTTCTATAACACCCCGTAAAGATATAAATAACCCATCAGAAATGAGGGTTCCACCCGATATTTACAAACAAAAATATCAACAATGAAATCGATGTTTTCTCTGTAAGTTGCAGTCTGACAATCAGTCTTTCAGGGTTGGCAAAAAGGGTTGGGCGGGTCATCCCGGGTGTACCGGATTCCAATGCTTTCAATCCGGTGTTAAAAAACAGAATCTTTCCGATCATAATATGGATGAATCTTAGCAATTATTATGCTATAGTAAATACCTTTACACTCTGTTTGTATACATACATTACTAACACATCGAACCATGGAAATTTCACACATTGAACACATTGGGATTGCGGTTTCGAGCCTGCAGGAGGCTGTTCCCCTGTATGAAAACCTGTTCGGATTTACCTGTTACGCCATTGAAGAAATTCCTGAGCAAAAAGTAAAAACAGCCTTTTTTCAGGTGGGGGATACCAAAATTGAACTGCTTGAATCGACGGATCCGGAAGGCCCCATTGGCCGGTTTATAGCCCAAAAGGGTCCGGGGATTCATCACATAGCTTTTGCAACCCCTCATGTGGAAGGAGCCCTTCGCGAAGCTGAAGAAAAAGGCATCCGGCTGATTGACACCCATCCCAGAAAAGGCGCCGAAGGATTGGACATCGGATTTCTCCATCCCAAATCCACCCTGGGTGTATTAACCGAAATTTGTGGGAGAGAAGAGAAAATGGAAAGCTACGACGGGAAGATCCCGGATTAAAAAAGAAAAGAATAAAGAATCATCCCCTAAAAAAAGAGGAGGCGATTAACTGTATTTTTTATAACTTGCAGCTTGTTTTTTTAACCTGAGCTATTCATAAATTTTAAAAAATATGAAGAAAGCTCAGGTTAACCCCGACTTAGATGGAGTTAAACTTTGGAAGAAAGTTTTACTGAATCTTAGTCGCTGTCGGAGACAGGAATAATTCATGAATTATTCGGGTTAA
>CAYPAW010000115.1:0-41980 GCA_964408795.1 uncultured Mariniphaga sp. | reverse complement strand
TTGCTTTTAATCGCACCATACTGGAATTCCGAAGGGAACACTATTGTTTACTAAAAGCATGTTATTAAACCTGATAATATAACTGCCAGATAATTCAATCATCCCCTGAGGAATCGCGACCGGCTGGTGTGAAGGAATGTGGGAGGGAGCAATTGAAATAGTAAAAAGTTGCTTTTCCCGTGAAATTCGACGAAGGAGAATATTTCATCGGGATAGGTTGTCGGTTCCCGATAGGAAATCGGTACTCCGCTTCGCTACGTGTCGGTTGTCGGTTGCTTTTAATCGCACCATACTGGAATTCCGAAGGGAACACTATTGTTTACTAAAAGCATGTTATTAAACCTGATAACATAACTGCCAGATCATTCAATCATCCCCCTGAGGAATCGCGACTGGCCTGTGCGACGGAATGAGGGAAGGAGCAATTCCGAAGGGTGAAAACAACCATGATATGTTAATTGTGACACTTACGAATAATCCTTTTGGGGATGTTCTTTTCTGTGCCCTGAGGAATCGCGACCGGCTGGTGTGAAGGAATGTGGGAGGGAGCAATTGAAATAGTAAAATAACTATGTGATTAATATACTTGTGTAATCGAACCCTATTGCAAGGCATTTAAATAAAAAAGAATTCACAATAATTACAGGTGCATGACAAACCGGTAAAATAACAATTCTTCACAAACTGTTTTCCAAATTGCAATCAGAAAACAAAAATATACCGGGAAGAAAACATTAAATTCTGGCGAACAGCCGACCAAAATGAAGTGGATTTTGTCATTAACAATCCGTTAAGCGAAAACAAAGCGTATGAAGTAAAATTCAACACCATGAATATCAAATTATCGAAATACAAAAAATTTATCACCAATTACCCGCAATACCCGCTGCATTTTATCGGGTATGATATCTCTGAAACAAAAAATACGATTCCTGCTATTAAACTATAAACAATACATCTTTTAAATAAACCACCCCTATGGCTCTGTCCTGAGGTATTTATTGCAACAAAAACATGGGAGATAAGAAAAAAACAGAACCCCGTCTTTTCAAAATTATGTACTACATTTGAAGAAGAATGAAGTATTGTGTCATACAATACCAACCGAATAAATAACAAATTAACCATTGTAAACATGGAATCAAAAGTCACATCAAGGAACACAAAAAGTGAAATTCTGAAAGCGTACGAGGAGTTGCTTAAAAAAGTACAGGAGAAAAAAGCAGAAGAACCCAAGAAGGTGCAGGAGCAGCAAAAACAGGAGGCGGTAATAAAAAATGCCTCAACCCTGAGCAATGAGGGTATTGTAAAGAGCATTGGCGGGTTGAAGGCAGGACTTTCCTCGGAGCTCGATAAGCTGGGCGAACGTTTTTTGTCGGAGTTCAAGCGATTCGAACAGTTGCAGGAAGCCATCAGCCTGGAAAAAAAGAACCTGGAAGAACTGTACCAGTTGTCGGCAAACACCGATTCGCTGTCGGCTATGCTCCTGGCTCAGAAAGAAAAGAAAGAACAGTTCGAACAGGAAATGGCAGAACGCAAAGCCGAACTCGAGGAGGCCATGAAAACCGAAAAAGCACGCTTCGAGGCCGAAATGGCTGAAAAGAAAAATCAATGGAAACAAGAACAGGAGCTTTATGCAACCCGTGAAAAAGAAGCCCTGGAAGAAAAGAAAAAAAGCCGTGCCCGCGAGGAGGAAGAATATCAGTACAATCTGAAAATTACACGCAAAAAAGAGGCCGACCTTTATGAAGAGAAAAAACAAAAACTCGAAAAAGAACTTGCCGATAAAAAAGCAGCCTACGAAAAAGAATATGCCGAACGCGAAGAAAAAATAAAAGCCGCTGAAGCAGAACTGGAGGGATTGCGTACCAACGTAGCAGCTTTCCCGGATGAACTGGAAAAAGCCGTAAACAAGGCCGTGAAGGAAAACACAGAAAAACTGGAAGCTGATTTCCGTTTCAAAAAAGAACTGATGGCCAAAGAAACCGAAGGGGAGTTGAAGCTCAAAGACCATATCATTGAAACCCTGAAAAGCAAAATAAAAGATATGGAAGCCTCTCTGAAAGAACTCTCGCAAAAAGCTGTCACCGCCGAAGCCAGCGTGAAAGATATTGCCATCAAAGCCATTGAAAGCTCGGCAAAACCCATTTATATAGATAAACCCAAGGAAGGGAAAAACAAAGAGTAAAAAAACAACCCAAAGGGAAGTTATTCCACCGATCAGCCGAACGAAAATATCCGGGAGGTGGTCTGTAGGCTGATGCTCAAACCAGGGGTGGAACACTATAAAAATTCCCGGTGCATTGCCCCGGGAAGCCGGATTGCAGAACAGAACATATGGTTTAAACAAAACGTAAAATTACCATCCTATGAGAAATTTTTTATACACAGGATTATTCGTTTTCCTACTGTTTTATGGCTGTCATAAAGAAGGAACCGACTATGCCTGTCTGTTAACCGGAACCTGGATAAACACCCGGATCAGCGGGGAAGACATACCTGCCGATTCATCCTTTGTATGCCAATACGGCACGGACGGGATGCAGATGTATGCCCAGGGATATCAACTCGATGAGAACAACAAATCGTGGATTGAGAGCAAAAACTTCACCTACGTTGTGGAGGGGAAAAACATCATTCTTGACGGAATAGACGGCTTGGATGATGACTTCCACATCGAAATGGAGATTAAAACGCTGGATGAAGAATCCTTCACCTATTCGGTCACACGTTTTTTAATGAACGATACTGAATTGCCTGATCCGGCAGTTTATACCTGTCAGAGAGCCACCAAGGATTACACTTCTGCACTGATCGGCATATGGTACGGAAACGGCTCTACACCGGGAACTGCCGGCCTCCAACCTTTTTACAGTGAGTACAAGACCGACGGAAGCTTTGCATTCTATTACCAGGATGATGAAGGCAACTGGCAGGTGGATGCCGATGAGGAATCCCGTTATTTTCTGTACGGTGATTTTCTGGTGACCAACTATACCGCAGCCCAGGTTGCCGAAGGAAACTACAAATTCTATGATTGCTGGAATATTCTTATTGAGGAAGATACAATGATATTTACTGCATTAAGGGAAGACAACCGGATTGAAATCTACGAAATGGAACGGGTGGAAAGCGCACCGGTTCTGTGATTAACGGAAGAATTGACTATTTTTATCGCCTTTTCACAAAATGCTTTGCATGGAACTGGTATTTGCCACCCACAATGAACACAAACGAAAAGAACTTCAGGATATTCTGGGAGATGCATTTAAATTGCTCAGTCTTCATGACATCGGTTGTACGGAAGAGATCCCTGAGGAGCAGGAAACCCTGGAGGAAAATGCTTCCCAAAAGGCTTTTTTTGTATATCACAAATTCGGGTATTCCTGTTTTGCCGACGATACCGGCCTCGAAATAGAAGCCTTGCACAACGAACCGGGCGTTTACTCAGCCCGCTATGCCGGTGAGGACAAAAATTCAGAAGCCAACATCGACAAAGTTTTACATAAACTGGCTAAAATAAAAAACCGCAGGGCCCGTTTTAGAACTGTCATATCCCTGATCATCGCAGGAGAAGAAAAACAATTTGAAGGAATGGTGAACGGAACCATCTTAACCACTCGAAGGGGAACGAAAGGATTTGGTTACGATCCGGTTTTTCTCCCTGATGGATACACTGAGACGTTTGCTGAGATGGATCTGTCGCGGAAGAATCAAATCAGCCACCGCGGAAAAGCGGTTGAAAAACTGGTTCATTACCTGAAAAACCTGGATCAGGAAAAAGGCACCGCGTGAGAAATACGAAAAAATGCATCTAAGAACAAGCCGACGAAAGCACTTCTAACATACCGTTCGATGAAAAAGATTTGCCTGGTTACCCTGGGAATCTGGATGGCTTTTTTTTCTTCTGCACAAAAAATCGGGGAATGGAAAGAATACCTCTCTTTTGCCCGTGCCACGCAGGTGGTTGCTGCCGGTAATAAGATCTACTGTTCTACCAAAGGAGGATTGTTTTATTACGACACCTCGGATCAGAGCATCCATACGATCACCCGCCTGAACGGACTGAATGATTTTTCGATACAAACCATTGAATACAGTCCTGAAAACCAGGTACTGATGGTCGTCTATAAAAACAGCAACATCGATCTGATCTACAAAACCCACATTACCAATCTTTCGGATATAAAAAGAAAATCGATCACGGGAGACAAATCGGTCAACAACATTTTTTTTCACGGTCAGGAGGCCTATCTGTCCTGCGGATTCGGGATTGTTGTGGTTAACCTGGAACGTCAGGAGATCAAAGATACCTACCTGATCGGGGAAGAAGGATCCCAGTTGGCAGTTTTTGATATCGATATGGATGGAAACACGATCTATGCCGCTACCGACAAAGGCCTTTACACGGCCGACCTGGATGATCCGAATCTGCTCGACTACCGGAACTGGAACCCCCTCACGGAGATTCCTCATGCCGGGGAAAGGTATGAGGGCATAGAGAATTTTGACGGCAGGATGATTGCCCACTACAAAACCGACCGGTGGGAAGAAAATGAAATGTACCTAAAGAACGGAGATCATTGGGACCGGTATCTCTCCTATGTCGGCTACATCAGGGATATCCGTGCTTCCGAACAATATCTGACCCTGACCGCTTATAAGAATATTTATATTTTTAACCGGAATCATCAGGAATATGCCTGCGTTGATCATTATCCGGGTTTGGAAGAAGATCCGGACAAGCGTCGTCCTGTGCAGGCTCTCTATACGGAATCTTCCGGACTATGGATTGCCGATGAAGTGCTTGGTTTGGTGAAAGCGGGAGAACCTTCTTATGAATCGATTCTCCCGGACGGACCGGTTGATAACCGGGCTTTCACCCTGTATACCAATGAAAACGACCTTTGGGTAGCTTCCGGGGGGTATACTTCATCGTGGAACAATACCTGGACGGCCCCTCAGTTTCAGTTGTTCCGTGAGGGCCGCTGGTACTCATTTACAAAAAATGAGATCCCGGAGATGGCATCCTTCTGGGATATTGTCTGCATTGCTGCAGATCCTTCCGATAAAAACCATGTGTTCGCAGGTTCCTGGGGCGGAGGCCTCCTGGAAATACAGAACGGACAATGGGTCGAACGGTTCACCCAGTTGAACAGCTCCCTGCAAACCGCCTTACCAGACCAACCCGAAGAACCCTACGTGCGCATCGGAGGTCTGGCTTTTGATTCCGGAGGAAACCTCTGGATATCCAATTCCGATGTGGTGGACGTTCTGAGCGTCTTCAGACCCGACGGTGAGTGGGAGTCTTTTCATCTTCCCGAGGTGGCCAACAAACGAAGCATCGGTCCGTTGATTGTAACCCGAAACGACGATAAATGGCTCGTAATTCCCAGAGGACACAACCTCTATATAGTCAATCAGGACGGTTCGGAAATGAAGTATCTACCGGTTAAATCGTACTTCAACAACGGAGAGACCGAACTCATAACCGACATGAACGATATTTACTCCATTGCAGAAGATCTGTACGGTTCGGTATGGATTGGCACCTCCAAAGGAGTTGCCGTTTATTTCCATCCGGAACGCATATGGGAACCGGGATTCATGTATGCTACCCAGCCCGGACTGGACCTGAATGACGGGCTTTACCATCCGCTGTTGGAAACCGAAAACGTAACAGCAATTGCTGTGGACGGTGCCAACCGGAAATGGATGGGAACGAGCAATTCCGGGGTTTACCTGATTTCTGAAAACGGCGAAGAGGAAATCCTTCATTTCACCGTATCCAACAGTTCGTTGCTATCCAACACCATAACCAGCCTGGCTATCAACCAGAAAACCGGTGAAGTGTTTATCGGTACCGGTGAAGGAATTGTCTCCTATCAGGGAGACGCCGTAGAGAAAAATCCCGATTTTGAAAACGTGCTGGTTTACCCCAATCCGGTGAGGGAAACCTACCAGGGACCCGTGGTCATCACAGGCCTCACCCGGGAAGCCGATGTGAAAATTACCGATGTGTCCGGTAACCTGGTTCATAAAACCACATCCCTGGGAGGGCAAGCAACCTGGAACGGACTCAACCTGAACGGAAATCGTGTGAAAACAGGTGTTTACCTGATCTTTCTATCGGATAAAACAGGCGATGAAACCCATATTGCCAAAATCCTTTTTATTCACTGACCCGAGAAGGTCATACACCTCAAAGGAAAATGCTTGTACGCACCAAAGGAATTCTGTTACACAGTATACGCTATGGGGACAACCAATTGATCGTTACCCTGTATACGGAACAATTCGGCCGTCAGGTTTTCATTGTGCAGTCTGCCACAGGAAAAAAAAGCCGCAATAAAACATCGGTTCTGCAACCCCTCTTCCTGATTGACCTTGTCGCCTATTACAAACCGTCCCGGGAAATACAACGAATCAAAGAATTTACAACCTACGAAACCTTTCGTTCCATCCCTTTTGAAATTAAAAAATCGACCCAGGTTCTTTTTCTGGCTGAGATCCTTTACAAACTGCTACGGGAAGAAGAATCAAATCCTGCCTTGTATCGTTTTTGTGAAGAAGCTCTTCTTTATCTGGATCATTCGAAACAAGGACTGGTCAATTTTCATCTTTTTTTTCTTGCGCGCCTCACCGGATTTTTAGGAATTCTTCCCCATATTCACCTTTCCGGGGCGGGAAGTTGGCTGGATTTGCGAACCGGAATCTCCACATCCGTTGAACCAGCCCATTCCGAGGTTATGAATCTTTACGAGACCCAGTTGTTCCGGCAGCTGACAGGCATATCGCTCAGAGACCTCCCGGAATTCACAATCAACAGGGAAACCAGGGAAATTTTACTCCGCAAGATGATCACCTATTATCAACATCATTTCGACGCTCTGGGGGAAATCAAGTCATTGGCTGTTTTAAAAGAAGTATTCTTCCCCGGTTAATGGATTCTTTTCGTTTCAGGATCCTTTGGTTGGTTCCTGATCACTGAATATGACAGCCTCGTAAATGAAGATTTCAGCCTCTTTCCATCCGTTCCATCCCAGGCCGGCTTTATCTTGTGCACAATGACCCAGGAATTCCTCCCTGGACCATCCGGTTTTCAGGGCAACCTGGGGCAGAAAGGTTCCTCCGAAACCTCCTTTTTTTATATAAATTCCATGCTTCCCAAGTTCGATTTCATCCACAGAATGAATTTTTCGCATGGGGGAAAGAACAGAAATCTCTATGCGGAGGTCTCCGAGCATTTCCACCCCGGGTTTTTCAAATCTTCTGTCGTTGGATGCCGAGACGGTCATTCTTCGTATTACCTGGTAGAGAGGCTCTTCGCTTTGCAGGTTTCCTATGCATCCTTTCAGTTCTTTTCCGGCATACAAACTCACAAAAGCTCCCCTTTTTTCATTCAACCCACCCCCGAGATCCAGGTCATCGTCGTGGTAAGGTTCCGTTCCGTAGGAATCGTAAAGGGATCTCCGGGCTATTTTCAGCAGGGTTTCCTTCTCCTGGTCCGACAGGGAGAATCCCCTTTCCTCTTTGGAATACACGGCGATTGCCTGATACCCCACAACCCGGTATTTATCTCCGTAGAGGGGATTATCTCCGGAATTCATATACTGTACTTTCCGGTACTCAAAAGGTTTCTCTTCGGTCAAATACATCAATGTGAGTACCGAAGTCCACCCACACAGGGAGGTTACCAAACCCGGAATGGATTGTTCCCTGTTCGAAGCCAGGGTATCCATCAGAACACGGGGTTTTCCGGATACCACAGCTTCTGCGGTAAGCGAATCCACCTGAATGGCATCCTCATAGGCCGGATAGTGGGAAAAATCGCTGCTGATGACAAAAAGGTTGGGCGAGTGAAAATAGGGTTCCAGGGCCCGGGCTATCTCACGACATTCATCGGGTGATTCCGTACCCAGCACCAGGGGAACCAGGGTCCATCCGTCACCCAGCCGGTATTGAAGAAACGGAAGCTGAACTTCCAGGCTATGCTCATAATAATGGGCATCCCCCCGGGATGAAATAAGGGTATGTTTTTCCGACAGCTCACGGGCCAGGGGTTGATCTACCGGAATCGTACCCAGGGGCGTTTTATACGCACCCTCCCTAAATACCGAAGCCCCAGGAAAACGCATCTGATGGCTTGAAGCCAACACAAACACCCTCTCATAGCGGGCCTTCTCAGGAATCTGATGAAACGCTGAAGCAGCCACCTGGCCACTGAATACATACCCTGCATGAGGCACTATGAGGGCCCGGGGTGGCTCCCCATACTGAGACGGCTGCGCTTTATGAAATAAACGGGTTAGTTCCTTCCGGAGTTCATCTTTACCGGCCGGATAAAACTTGCCGGCAAATTCTGGTTCCCTGCAAGGGGAAATAATTCCTGATGCCATCATTCTTATTTGTTTTGCAAAATCCACATGTTCGGACCCCCGCGTTGAGCTTCAGTAAATTCCTTTACAAACCCGACTGCTTCTTTTTCCGAGATGAACTTCTCCAGAATGACCCGGTGGTACAGATCATCAGAAATCAGGACTTCACAATTCTCAAAGCCCTGTTTTTTCATCTTTTCAGCATAGGATAGTGCATTCTGCTTAATCTGAAAGCTTCCGGCCACAATATAATAGACAGGATGAGTCCGGGTGTTGATCAGATCCTTCACCGCATCTTCCCTGCCGGCTTGATTTTCATTCGGTTTGGTTGACTGTCGGGGCTCCTCCTTGGGTATTGTTTTTTCTTCAATGGCCGGCTGACGGGTCTCCGGTTTCTCCTCGGGATACAACTGCACATAATGCGTTCTTCCGGTATGCGTAAACTGAATGCCGGGAGGCAGATCATCCGGAGTTACAATCTTTCGCGGTATACGATCGGATGCTCCGGTTGAAACCGTTTTCTCTGTGCTGCGACAGGCAACAAGCGATGCCACGGCAATTGTTCCGGTAATAATCTGCAGAATAAAAAGTAATCCCCTGAATCGCATAATTTTATCCTTCCTCTTCTTTCGAATCCCCCGAAGCCGGATGCTCCTCGCCTCAGTACCGATATGTACCTTTTTTAAAGGTATAAAAAATCCCTGTTTTCACCCTGTTTTTTTTCGTTTATTCAATCTTCAAGTTGGGTCAGAAGGTTTCTGACTTCCTGAACATCTTTGATATAATACCTGGCCGAAGTTGTTTTCGTTCCTACTTTAATGGTATAGGTTTTTTCGGGCAAGGCATTGAATGTATACTCATCGGTCCAATCGTCTCCCAGAGCCATAATAAAGTCATAGGAGGTATCTCCCAATTTATTCAGTGCAGCCCGTCCTTTATTGATGCCTGCATTTTTTATCTCGATCACTTTATCCCCGTCCATGATTTCCAGGTTGAGGTTTGCAATATAATTCTTCAGGTCGTCTTTCAATTCCCAGGCGCGTTGTTGCCCCATATCCGGATCGGCATGCCGGTAATGCCATACGAGGGAATAATTTTTATATTCGATAAACGACCGGGGTGTACGGTCTACAAAGCTCTGCAAAACCGGTTCAATAATTTTCATCCACTCTTTTTCGATCACGTCCGTCATTTTCCATTCCTCTTCCGGGTCTTTGTTCCACACTCCGTGTTCCGCGATAAAGGCCAACCGTTCGTACCCCTCAAACCATTCCGATAAGGTCTCTTTATCCCGGCCACTGATAATCACTACGGTATTTTTTTCCGGTGCGATCAGCTTTTTAAGAAGGGTATACAGTTCATCATCCGGGCCGGCTTGTTGGGGATCGTTATGAAAACCCGTGAGGGTCCCGTCGTAATCCAAAAAGATCATCCGGGTTTTTGCTTTTTTATAATCTTCCAGCAGCTGTTTGATAATCCGTGCATTGATTTTATGGGTAAAGTTGTATTCCTGCATTTTTTTGACTTCCCCGAGTCCTTTGATAAAATCGGAAGCCCAGCGTTCTTCGTCATAAATCTCGAGTCTTTTCTGCAGCACATCATTTCTTTTTTTCTGTTCTGAGGCAGGCATGTTAAGGGCCTGAAAGATTGCTTCTGCCACTTCGGTACGGTTGTTGGGATTAACGATCAGGGATTCTCCGAGCTCTTTGGCTGCACCCGCCATTTCACTTAAAATAAGAACCCCGGTACCATCGGTTCTGCAGGCGATGAATTCCTTGGCATTCAGGTTCATACCATCTCTGATAGGGGTGATCAGGGCGATGTTGGCACTGCTATACAATTCAATCCGCTCAAGCCGGTCCGTCGGCCGGTAAAAGTACCACACCGGCATCCAGCCTATGGTCCCGTATTTTCCGTTTATACAGCCTACCAGTTCATCCATCTGTTTTTTTAAGTGCTGATAATCGGCCACATTCTCGCGCGAGGGATTCACGAACAAAAAAAGGCTTACCTGCTCGCGATATTCCGGATGTTGCATCAGAAACAGCTCAAAGGCCTTTATTCTGCCCGGGATTCCCTTGGTATAGTCCAGGCGGTCTATGGAAAGAATGATTTTCCGCTCTTCTCCCTGGCGGCGAAATTCTTTCAGTTCCTTATGAATAGCCGATGTTTCTTTTCCTGAATTTCTGCGTACTCTTGCGGCTGTCTGGTTGAAAAACAGAAAATCGATTCCTTTGGGAAACGCATCCACTTTCACGACTCTTTCGTTTACCCGGATCCGGTTAAAGAAAGTTTCATGGCCGAGCAATCTTCTGACGCAACTCATAAAATGCCGTTGGTAGTCATAGGTATGAAATCCTATCAGATCAGCGTCCAGCAATCCTTTCAGCAACTCCATACGCCAGGGCAGAAGGCGGAAAACCTCAAACGAAGGAAACGGTATATGCTGAAAATACCCGATGCTACAATCCGGGAACCGGCGGCGTAGGATGGAAGGCAACAGCATCAGGTGGTAATCATGAATCCAAAGGGTATCTCCATCATCCATATGGTTGGAGATTGTTTCCGCATAGGCCTGATTTGCTTTTGTATATGCATCCCAGCAGACCGGAGGATAGCGGGTAAGCTGGGTAAAATAATTGAACAGGGGCCAAAGGGTATTATCACAAAATCCTTCGATGCATTTTTCGCGTATGGAGGGATCCAGATAGACCGGAATACAACGGGCTTTTCTGAATGCCGGCTCCAGGCGGGTTTTTTCTGTTTCGTTGATCTCCCTCCCGCTGCCCTGGAGCCTTCCGACCCAGGTGACATCGTGGGAGGCATAGAAATCTTCCAATCCGGAATCAAATCCCTCCGCTGACGGAACCAGTTCTATTTCACCATTCGTTTCTTCGAACTCCACCGGTAACCTGTCGGCTATGATAAACAATCGATCCATAAGCATATATTTTTGCTTAAGTTACACAATTTATTTTGCCACCCGCAAATTATTTTCTATTATTAACCATCAGAATACACGTAGGTTGTACTGAAAAACAATGAATATGCAACATACCTTAGCTTTCCGTGCCGTGGTATTTGACATGGACGGTGTAATTACCCAAACCGCTCTCACCCATGCAGCCGCCTGGAAAAAAATGTTCGATGAATACCTGCATAAACGGGAAGCCGAACACGGTGAGAAGTTTGTGCCATTCACGCATGCGGGCGATTATTTACCTTACGTAGACGGAAAACCGCGGTACAAAGGAGTTGCTTCCTTTCTTGCGTCCCGGGGAATTGATATTCCCTATGGAGATCCTTCCGATCCACCGGGAACCGAAACCTGCTGTGGTCTGGGAAACCGGAAAAATGAAGCGTTTAACGAAGTTCTGAACAAAGAAGGAGCGGAAGTATATCCTTCCACCACACGGTTACTCCGGGAACTGAAAAGCGCCGGGATCAAACTGGGAGTCGCTTCCTCGAGTAAAAACTGCAAGCCTGTTCTGGAAGCCGTAGGTTTGCTGACAATTTTCGATGCCCGGGTAGACGGGGTGGTTTCCGCGGAAAAAGGACTGCAAGGAAAACCGGAACCCGACATTTTCACTACAGCTTGCGATATGATGGGAGTCAACTATGCCGATGCCATTGTGGTGGAAGATGCCGTATCCGGCGTGCAGGCAGGAGTCAAAGGTCGGTTCGGATTAACCATCGGAATAGCACGCGAAAACAATAAAAAAGAACTGGCTCAGGCAGGCGCCGGAATCGTCGTGGAAGACCTGGATGAAGTAAACGGCGTGGAGGGCCTCAACAAACTGTTTCTTGAAAATCGATCAAAATGCGAAGAACGGTAATGGAAGAAAAACCCATACCTTCAAAATATAACCCCTGGTCATTGGTGTATTACACCTATGACCCGGAAAGGGAGAAATCCAGGGACACTCTGCTGACAATAGGTAACGGCTACCTGGGTTCCCGGGGTGCCCCGGAAGAATCAGCCCCCGGGGATATCCATTACCCGGGAACCTATATCGCCGGTTTGTACAACCGGCTGGTTTCACAGGTTGAAGGCAAAGAGGTTGAAAATGAGGATTTTGTTAACTGCCCCAACTGGCATCATGTAACCTTCCGGATCGACAACGGCGATTGGTTCAACATGCATCAGACCACGCTCATTGCCTCCACACGGGTACTCGATTTTAAATCCGGAATACTGAAGAAAGAATGGATGGTCAAAGACCGGAATAACCGACGTTTTAAAATAATAAGCCGCCGGTTTGCCAGCATGGCCAATCCACACCTGGTTGCCTTGCAATACCAACTGGTACCCCTGAATTTCTCCGGATGGATCGAAATGAAATCCGTGACCGACGGAAAAATCAGAAACCAGGGGGTTCCCCGTTACAACGACCTGAACCAGCACCATCTGATGCCTGTAGCTGAAGGCAACAACGAACGGATTACCTGGCTCTCGGTTAAAACCACCCAATCCGAAATTGAAGTAACTCAGGCTGCCCGTTTCACCGTTTTTAAAAACAAAAAACCGGAAGCAGTATCTCTCATCCATACATCCCAACCCGGAATGATTCACACGGCTTTCCGCATCCACCTCAATGAAAAGGAAGAACTTTGCCTGGAAAAAACAGTTGCTTTTTTTACGTCCAAAAAGGATGATGTGGACAATCCCCTGGAACGAAGCATTGACCTGGTACAACATGCCGGTTCCTTTGCGGAGATCCGGGAGGCAAGCGCCCTAGCCTGGAAAAAGATCTGGGAAAAAACAGATGTTGAAATCCAGGGAGATTCCAAATCACAGATGTTGATTCGTCTTCACCTGTATCATTTAATGGTTACCGTTTCACCCCACAACAAACATATAGATGCAGGCATTCCGGCCCGCGGGTTGCACGGTGAAGCCTACCGGGGCCACATTTTCTGGGATGAATTGTATATTATGCCCTGGTATTGTCTTTATTTTCCGGAAGTAGCCAAATCCGTTTTACTCTACCGGTACCGCCGTTTGGACAAAGCCCGGACCTACGCCCGGGAACACGGCTACCAGGGAGCCATGTTCCCCTGGCAAAGCGGCAGCAGCGGACGCGAAGAAACACAGGTCATCCACCTCAATCCTATCTCCGGAGAATGGGGCGAGGATTACAGCTCCCTCCAACGCCATATATCCCTGGCTGTAGCGTACAATACCTGGTATTATTTTCATATTACCGAAGACCTGGATTTTATGGAAAACTACGGAGCCGAGATGTTTTTTGAAATCTGCCGATTCTGGGCCAGCAAAACTTCGCAGGATCAAACTTCCGGATCGTATAGCATTCAGAATGTCATGGGCCCCGATGAATTCCATGAAACCCATGAAGCCAGCCCCGGAGGAGGCCTGAAAAACAATGCCTACACCAATATTATGGTTTCCTGGCTCTTCAGAAAAGCACTGGAAGTACTTGGATCTCTTCCGGAATCCTACAAAAAAAGAATAACATCCAAAATAAACCTCACGGATTCCGAAACCGCCAAATGGCTCGATATCTCCCGGAAACTGAAAATCAGGGTCTCCAAAGAAGGAATCATTGAACAGTTTGAAGGATACTTTAACCTGAAAGAGCTGGATTGGAACGCTTACCGCCAAAACAACGGCAATATTTCCCGGCTTGACCGTATTCTGAAAGCCGAAGGCAAATCACCGGATGACTATAAACTGGCCAAACAAGCCGATACCCTGATGGTTTTCTATATCCTCGACCGGGAAGTCGTCACGCAGATTCTGAAGGACTGCGGCCATACCCTGCCCGAAAATTACCTGGAAAGAAATTATAACTACTACATAAACCGGACATCCCACGGATCAACCCTGAGCCGCGTGGTGCATTCCTACCTGGCAAATCTTTACAACAACAAAAAACTGGTAAATAAACTTTACTTCGAAGCCCTTCAGAGTGACTTTACCGATATTCAGGGAGGAACAACAGCCGAAGGAATCCATGCCGGGGTGATGGGAGGAACTGTCTTTATGGTGCTGAAATCATTTGCCGGCATCAACTTCAAAAAAGAAATAGTGGAAATACATCCGAAATTGCCCGATCAATGGAAATCCATACAATGCAACTTCGGGTTTAAAAACAATCACTACTTCCTGCACCTTACCCACAATCAGTTAAAAATTAAAATATACAGCGAAAATTCTGACCAAATTGGTTTATTATTTGTAAATAAAAAAATAATTTTGCCGGCCAATAAAGAAATCAGTTTGAATTACTAACCAAAAAAGTACGGCTTACATGTTGGGAGATGTACTTCTTATCAATGAATTACATAAAAAAGCAGCGGAAGAAATTTATGGGTTCGTTTTAGAAAGACTGAAACATAAAAGAAAAAGATACCGGTTCATAGTAGCCATTTCAGGAGAATCAGGAGCCGGCAAATCGGAACTTTCCCATTCTCTTGCCTTGTTGTTAAAAAAAGGAGGGCAGCGGGTTAAAATTCTTCATACGGATAATTATTATAAAATACCCCCCGGCCTGCGGAATGAATGGAGAAAAAAACATGGCCTTAAGCGGATCGGAATGAATGAATACGACTGGAAGCTGCTGATCCGGAACATCAAAGAGTTTAAAGAAGGCCGGGAAGCCCTGATGCCCTGTATTGATATTGTTTCCAAACAAATTGATAAGCTGATCACTGATTTTTCGGATATCGATATTTTGGTTGTGGATGGATTGTATGCCATTGCCCTGAACAAAATCGACCTGAA
Organism: uncultured Mariniphaga sp.; assembly: GCA_964408795.1. Taxonomy (GTDB): domain Bacteria; phylum Bacteroidota; class Bacteroidia; order Bacteroidales; family Prolixibacteraceae; genus JABMQB01. Next base: position 26,857 of record CAYPAW010000115.1, on the reverse strand, counting down.
AGTATATATTGATCTTACGTACCACGACACCAAGAACAAAAGAGGAAACAGGGGGAAAGAAGATAACAACGATTTCCGTATGCAGGTTCTCGAAATGGAACATCAGCAGATGCTAAGTCTGAAACCCAAAGCCGACCTGATCGTCAATAAAAAATATCATGTGGAGGTCGTTTCCCCCTCCGGCCGTTCATGCTTGTCAGGATGACAGAAAATTCCCTTTGTACGGGTTGATACGGTTCATCCGGGCATTCCTTTTTCCCAGCGGAACTTTTCGACATGCCATACGAAAGGTTCCAGTATTATAGAACCTGCATGATTACAGAGTTTTCAGGAATCTGGCACTTTCTTCAAATGCTGCCGGTTCCATCTCCACAAAATAGTTTTCAACTCCTCCCACTTTGGCCGCCTCGAAAAATTCATTCCAATCCACCATTCCCTGCCCGATAGGTACCTGAGTCTCTTTTTCCTGCGACCAGTCGGCAAGATGAGCCGAAATAAACCGGCCCGGATATTGGCGGAAATAATCGGCCGCTTTATACCCTATGTTGATGACGGCAACCTGGAACTGCATCTTTACCAGGTCCGGATCGAGCCGGTTCATCAATGCATCATAAATCAATGTATCGTTCCTTTTCTCAAATTCCATGTGATGATTATGAAATCCGGTTATCAGGCCGGCTTTCTGGATGTTCCCGGCGATGCGATTCAACTGATCGCAAGCCTGAAGGTACTCATCCAGCGATCCTTCGGGGATCCAGAAACTGGATAAGATGATCTGCTTGATGCCCATTTCATGCGACCATTCAATCCGGTTTTCGAGGTTGTTTTTCAATTCATCAAAAGTGTAATGCGCACTTTGGCACACCAGGCCGGCATCTTCAATGATTTTTCTTATTTCGGAACCTTTCATGGCCTGAAAGGATCCGAAACCTGAGTCTTTATAGCCTAACGGAGAACACATTTCAATGCTGCTATACCCCATCTCTGCCATTCTCTTTAAGGTACCGGAAAAATCTTCAGCCAGTTGTTCACGAAGTGTCCATGACTGGAAACCAAATTCCAGTTTTGATCTTTTGCAACCCGATAAACCAAAGGGGAATATTACTGTAGTTGCCATCCCGGCTGCTGTGGCACGGAGAAAACTGCGTCGGTTAAGTTTTTTCATAGTCAGGTTTTTATCGGTTCATTCAGGATTCTAAGGTATCATTAAAACAGCAGATTTAAAAATTCCGAAATAGGGATGTTCCCTCTTTTTATCCTCCATAAAATTTTTGTTATTTTTAAGGCGTGTACAAAAAGATCATTCACCTAAAAAAATCGATCATGAAACGAATCCATTTGCTTCCCCCCTTTTTTCTTCTGATTGTTGTTTTAACCCTGGTTAAGTGTCAGCCGGCAGTTCCTGAGCATGCTGTTCAGGTAGACCTCAGCCATACCGGAGAACCCATTGAGAAATATATTTATGGTCAGTTTATTGAACACCTGGGTCAGTGTATCTACGGTGGCATTTGGGCAGAGATGCTTGAAGACCGGAAGTTTTATTACCCTGTAAAAGCTGATTTTGATCCCTGGGCCCAGGATTCAGACAGCTTCTGGAATACCGGTCCTTACACTTATCTGAATGGTTCACCCTGGGAAATGGTTGGTGGGATGAATGCGGTGACCATGGATCGGCAGCATCCTTATACCGGAGAACAGTCGGTACAGGTAAATATCCCCGGCGATGGTTCCGAAGCAGGCATTCAACATGGCCGGCTTGCGGTGGTAGCCCATAAAGAATACAACGGCCATGTTGTGCTGTCAGGTGCCCGGGAGGTTTTACCGGTGATTGTGCGGTTATCAACCCCCGAAGGCAATACCCTCACAAAAGAAATCAAGGAGATTAGCAACGAATATAGCCGTTATCCTTTTGCTTTTACGCCTGATTTTTCAAGCGATGAGGTTACCCTCTCCATTGTAAGCAAAGGAGCCGGGCAATTTCATATCGGCACCGTATCCCTGATGCCTTCCGATAACATCAAAGGCTGGAGAAAAGATGTGGTGGCATTGCTTAAAGAGTTGAATGCACCGGTTTACCGCTGGCCGGGAGGCAACTTTGTGAGCGGCTACAACTGGATGGATGGCATCGGAGAACGCGATAAACGACCCCCACGGAAAAATCCTGCCTGGAAAGGAGTGGAACACAACGATGTGGGAATTCATGAGTACATGGAGCTCATGGAACTCCTCGGGGCAGAACCTTTCATTGCTGTAAATACCGGACTGGGAACCGTTGATGAAGTTGCCAGGGAAATCGAATACTGCAACGGCTCAGAATATACCGAAATGGGCCAGCTGAGAGCCCAAAACGGACACCCCGAACCTTACTACATCCAATGGTGGGCCGTAGGCAATGAGATGTATGGCGACTGGCAACTGGGACACATGCCCCTGGAAGAATATGTCAAAAAACACAACGCCATGGCTGAAGCCATCTGGAAAATTGACCCGGAAGCTCAACTGATCGGGGTCGGTGCAGTAGGCGAATGGAGCCAAACCATGCTGGAACATTGCTCGGAAGCCATGAACCTGATCAGCGAACATATCTACTGTCGTGAAATGAACGAAGATACAGCCCATATTGCCCAACTGAAAAACGCCATTCGAAATGTCGCTGAGGCCCACCGGAACTACCGGAATGAAATACCCGGACTGGCAGAGAAAAATATCCGCATTGCCATGGATGAATGGAATTACTGGTACGGCGATTATATTTATGGGGAACTGGGCGTCCGTTATCACCTGAAAGATGCTTTGGGGGTAGCCCAGGGTTTGCATGAATATTTCCGGAACAGCGACCTCTTTTTCATGGCCAATTATGCCCAAACTGTGAATGTGATCGGTTGTATCAAAACAACCCGGACAACCGCAGGATTCGCTACCACAGGACTTCCGCTGGTTCTATACCGCAATGAGTTCGGAACCATCCCCGTGAAAATCGAAAACAACCAACCCGGACTCGATGTGGCTGTGGCTCTCACAGAAGACAAAAAACAACTGACCCTTGCCGTTGTGAACAGTACACCCAACGCTGAAAAAGTACCGTTCAGTTTTAACACCCTGAAACCTTCCAAAAAAGGTCAACAATGGATCATACACCACCCCGATCCGGAGATTTACAACGAACCGGATCAGGAACCCAGGGTGAAAATTGAAACTTCTCCATTGACCTTTAAAAGAAATACCCTGGAGGTGCCGGGATACAGCATTGTAATGGCAAAAATGGACATTCAACAGTAAACAGCAGCCGAACATCGCTTGCCTGAATACTAAATCCATGATTGGAAGCGAAATACCGGTGGATGTATGTTGGTAATAAAATTCGTATTTTTCAGAAATTATTGTGAACTTGTTTAACCCTTTTTGTTACTTTTGGCATACAGCAATGCAACCATGCTGCGTTTTTTACTTATTAAATCCTCAGAAATGAAACGAATCAGTGTCTTTATTTGGCATGTTTTTTTACTTGGTATGCTTTCGGCTACCGGTATTCCTCTTAATAATTCTTCATCAAGCACCCCGCTTCCTGATGGATCGGCGCCTGTGAATCATCCCCCGAACAAACCCGTTCTGATTACTCCTCCCGATGGTTCCACGGTACGTCTTCCGGCTGTTGTGGAATGGGACTGTACAGATCCTGACGGGGATGTACTGACGTACTCTGTACATGTCAGCATACGAATGGGTGGCCAGATAGTGTATGAGGAAACCGTGAACACAGGGACCGAAAGCCGTTTTGATTCCAGGGATTATGATAATATTCCGGAGGAAGCGTATGGCCTGCCCATAGAATTTCAGGTAACCGCTTCCGACGGGGAACTACAAACAACCGGGGATGTTTGGACCGTTACTGTTTCCGGCATGAACAATCCCCCAGTATTTTCCGGTTCTCCAGTCCCTGCTGACCAATCATTGACAGCCCCCGGAAGAATCGATTTTTCCTGGAAATGCACGGATGCCGATTACGATTTTCTGCGTTATACCTTTTGTTACCGGGAAGCAGGAGCTCCTGTTTGGGAATGTGCCCAGGGATTATTATCTGCCAATTATTCCCTGGACATTACCGAAGATGATGCCGGTAAAACTTTTGAATGGAAAGTACGTGCTGACGACGGATATGAAGTAACCCAAAGCCCGGAATGGTTATTTTCCGTGTGCACACCTTTTGAGACAACCGAAGATGTAACCATCTGCGCCAATGAAACCTACCTGGACTGGTCCGAAACCGGAACCTATACGCGCACCCTGAAGGCAGCCAACGGTTGCGACAGCATTGTAACTACAAACCTTACCGTTGAATCCAATCCTGAAATTATTGAATACGTAGAAATATGTGAAGGAGAAACGTACCTTTTCCGGAATGAAACCGGAACCTGGCAGTGGTACAAACCTGCCACCACCGGTTGCGACACCCTGGTAACAACCCATCTGACGGTCTGGCCTGCGCAATTTGTTACCGAAGACGTTTTTATCTGCGAAGGAGAAAGCTACAAAGGCCATACAACCAGCGGCAGCTTTACCGAAACACTGGTTTCAACACACGGGTGCGACAGTGTGGTAACTACAAACCTTACCGTTATCGAACCTTACCATGTCACGGAAACCGTTACCCTGTGCGAAGGAGATTCCTACCGGGGCCATACGGAAGCCGGCACCTATGTTGATAACCTCGTATCCGTACATGGATGCGACAGCATAGTGACCACAACCATCCTCATTGTGGATGTTATCGAAACAACAGAATACATCGCTATCTGTGAAGGGGAAAGTTATCAGGGATGGACCTCCGAAGGAACCTATACCCGGGAACTCATATCCCAACATGGTTGCGATAGCATTGTAACCACCGTGCTGACCGTAAATCCTACCTACGATGTTATAGAAAATATAGCCATCTGCGAAGGAGATAATTATGAAGGATGGACCACAGAAGGTACCTATTCAAGAGAACTGGAATCAATGTATGGATGCGACAGCATGGTGACCACCCACCTCACCCTCATTGAGCCTCTCAGGGTAACAGAGGATATTGCAATCTGCGAAGGAGAGTCCTGGAAAGGATGGGATACCGAAGGCCAGTATAAAGATACGTTAACCGCTGTAAACGGCTGTGACAGCATCGTTACCACCCACCTGACCGTCAATCCGGTATTTCATGATACCGAGGAGGTGGAAATCTACAACGGCGATTCCTACAAAGGATGGACCACAACCGGAGCATATAATGATACCCTGGTCTCTGTCCATGGCTGCGACAGCATCATCACCACCCACCTGACCGTTCTGAACAACGCACCGGATAAACCTGCACTGATCGCCCCGCCAAACAATGCTATCGTAATGCAACCTTTCGATGTGGAATGGGAGTGTTCGGATCCCGATGGGGATACCCTGACCTACACCGTACGGATCAGACCCCAGGGAAATATCCTGTGGGCTGCTTCACAAAATGTGGATACGATTACCTACTATACGATTGACGGACTGCCTGATTTTGTGTTTGGCATTCCTATCGAATGGCAGGTCATGGCTCACGATGGCCAGGATACAACCTACAGCGACATCTGGTCTGTTACAATTGCTGAATATATCTACGAAACCGAATACGTATCAATCTGTGAAGGAGAATCCTATAAGGGATGGACCACAGAAGGACAATATAAAGATACATTAACCACAACTGCCGGTTACGACAGCATTGTCACAACCTGGTTAACGGTGAATCCCACGTTTCAACAGGAGGACAATGTAGCTATCTGTGAAGGGGAATCCTGGAAAGGTCGCGATACAGCAGGGGAATACGCTGATACCTTAACAACAGTGCATGGCTGTGACAGCATTGTGACAACCTATCTGACTGTTTATCCGGTATACCATGAAACCGAGAATGTGGAAATTTACAACGGCGATTCCTACAAGGGATGTACCACCTCCGGAGAGTATAACGACACCCTGATCTCGGTCCATGGCTGCGACAGCATCATCACCACCTATCTGACGGTCCTGAACAATCCTCCCGAACAACCGGTTCTGATAGCTCCCGAGGACTACGCAGCGGTTAGCCAACCCTTTGTCGTGGAGTGGGAATGTTCCGATCCCGATGGGGATGCAGTGACCTTCGACGTCCGCATACGGGCCGCCGGTTCGCAAGAGTGGATCGGCTCGGAAAATACCGGCATCGAAACATCCTTCACCATTTTCGGCCTGCCCGACATCGTCCTGGGGAAACCTATCGAATGGCAGGTTGTAGCTACCGATGGCCAGGATACCACCTACAGCGAGATCCATACCGTGGTGATCTGCGGAGAGATCCAAACCTCCGAATATGTCTCCATCTGCCAGGGCGAAAATTACAAAGGTTGGGAACTGACCGGGCAGTATGCCGATACCCTCACAGCCACAAATGGCTGCGACAGCATCGTAACAACCCATCTGACCGTGCATCCTTCCTATCTCACGGAAGAAACCGTATCCATCTGCCAGGGAGAATCCTATAAGGGCTATACCCAAACCGGCACCTATCAAACGGACCTGACTTCTGCAAACGGATGCGACAGCACCATCATTCTTCATCTGTCGGTTATCCCCAAAGTGTATACCACCGAATATGTCACCATCTGCAACGGCGAAGCTTACGAAGGATTCACCACGGCAGGCATTCACCAGCGAACGTTAACTTCCGCAGCAGGGTGCGACAGTGTGGTTACGACCATCCTCTCTTTGTATCCCTCTTTGGAACCGGAAATTCTGGTGGAAGCCGACACACTGCGGGCCGATGATACCTATCTTTCGTATCAATGGAGGGATGAAACCGGAGATATCCCCGGCGCGAACAACCCCGAATATGTCATCAATTGCTCCGGAACATACACCCTGGTGGTAACCGGTGAAAACGGTTGTCAGCATGTCTCTGAACCCGTTCAGGTGATCCACTCTGCAAGCCCGGACCTGACAGAAAACCTGAAATACGCTGTTATTCCCAATCCCAACAAGGGAAACTTTATCTTCAGGGTGGAATCCGGCCGGATCAATGACTTAACCCTGAAGCTGATGTCTGCCACCGGACAGGTCATCGAAGAACGAACCGTTCGCTACGCTCCGGCAAACCACAGCGAAGAGTTTGCCGTCTCCCATGTTAGCAAAGGAATCTATTTCCTGGTTGTCGCTTCGGATAATCTCAGGAAGACTGAGAAGATCATTATTCAATAAGAACAGGGCGTAGTGAACTCCATATGCAGCAACACCCTTTCAGGGTTGACTTATATACATAGCCGGCGTAATGATACGCCGGAACAGGATCTTTAACCCCGACCCCCGGACTTGATTCTGGGAGGTTAAGCTAATAAAAAAAGGATTACATAATCATAGTCGTCACGGGGTAATCGGGAGGATTATTTTTGAATAATCCGGGTTAAAATTAAATGGCTTTTATCCGTTTTAGAATTCTGAATTTCTTAATTTTGTTAACAGGCTGCTTATTGCTCAACATCCTCTCACGCATGAAACGAACAAAACAGCCTCTCATAAAGGATAGATAACCATGAGAATCATACTTACCCTGTTAATAAGTCTTCTTTTGACAGGCAACACTTTGTCTGCCGGGAAACTCCCGGTTCTTCCGGCACAAAAAACAGATCCTGCCGTTTCGTCATTAGCAGTCAATCATCCTCCGGACAAGCCCGTCTTGATTGCTCCTCCCGATGGTTCCACGGTACGTCTTCCTGTTATTGTGGAATGGCAATGTTCCGATCCGGATGGCGATGTGCTGACCTACACCGTTGAAATTACTGTACGACAAAACGGAGTGGTTGTTTTTCACCGGATCATAGATACAGGTACTGAAAGCAGGTTTGATTCCAGGGATCATTATTTTCCCGAAGAAGGATACGGTAAACCGATTGAATGGCAGGTAACAGCTTCTGACGGAGAGCTGGAAACAAAAGGGGATATATGGACCATTACGGTTTCCGGGATGAATCACCCCCCGGAATTTACCGGCTCCCCGGTACCTGCAGACCATTCGGTGCTATCCCCCGGAACTGTTGACTTCTCATGGAACTGCCAGGATGATGACGATGATGATTTGTATTATACATTCTGTTCCCGTGAGACTGGATCACCCTGGAATTGCAGTCAGGAACTGGTGAATCCCACTTATTCACTAAACCTGTCCGATGATGACACAGGCAACACCTATGAGTGGAAAGTACGTGCCGACGACACCTACGAGGTTACAGAAAGCCCGGTATGGTCTTTTTCAGTCTGCACTCCCATCCATGAGGTCGAACATGTAACCATCTGCGCCAATGAAACTTACCTGGGCTGGTCCGAAACAGGAATTTATACCCGCACTTTCAAAGCAGCCAATGGCTGCGACAGCATCATAACCACCCATCTCACCGTGGAATCCAATTACGAGATTGTCGAAGAGGTTTTTATCTGCGAAGGAGAAGAATACCGCGGCTGGAGTGAAACGTGGACCTATCAGTGGTCTATACCTTCCGACACAGGGTGCGACACCCTGGTAACAACCTACCTGACCGTACTGCCAACAGATTCGGTCACGGAAGAGGTTTTTATCTGCGAGGGAGAAAGCTACAAAGGCCATACAACAACAGGAAGCTTTACAGAAACATTGGTTTCCCGGTACGGATGCGACAGCATCGTAACCACCAACCTTACGGTAATCCCTCCGTCGGAAACCACAGAACATATTTCCATTTGCGAAGGGGATAACTTTAAAGGGTATACCGAGGCAGGAACCTACACGGATACACTGGTTTCATCGCTGGGATGCGACAGTATCGTAACAACCATCGTGTCTGTCGCGGAGAGCGTGGAAACAACAGCATTTATTGTTATTTGTGAAGGAGAATCCTGGAAGGGATGGACCACGGATGGGATATACAAAGATACCTTAACCACCATAGAGGGATGCGATAGCATCGTAACCACCATCCTTACAGTTGTCGCCCCATCAGAAACCACAGAACACATATCCATTTGCGAAGGAGACACCTACAAAGGGTATACCGAGGCAGGAACCTACATTGACACACTGGTTTCATCGCTGGGATGCGACAGCATTGTCACAACCATCCTAAGCGTCATTGAGAATGTGGAAATCACAGAATCTATAGTAGTCTGTGAAGGAGAATCCTGGAAGGGATGGACCACGGAAGGCCAATACAAAGATACCTTAACCGCTGCCAACGGCTGCGACAGCATCGTTACCACCCTGTTGACCGTCCACCCGGTATACCATGAAACCGAGGAGGTGGAAATCTACAATGGCGATTCCTACAAAGGATGGACCACATCCGGACAATATACCGACACCCTGATCTCGGTGCATGGCTGCGACAGCATCATCACCACCCACCTGATCGTTTTAAACAATCCACCGGATAAACCCACCCTGATCTTCCCTTCAAACAATGCTACCGTGATGCAACCTTTTGATATACAGTGGGAAGGCTCTGATCCCGATGGAGATACCCTGACCTACACCGTACGGATCAGACCCCAGGGAGATGAATTATGGACTGCTTCATATCCTACCGATACTGCGAATTTTCTTACCATGAGCGGAGTACCCTATTCGCTCCTGGGGATCCCGGTTGAATGGCAGGTTGTAGTTTCCGATGGCCGGGATACTACCTTCAGTGATACCCAATGTTTTACCATTAAAAAAGAGATCCATGCAACCGAATACATCACAATCTGTGAAGGGGAATCCTGGAAAGGATGGACCACAGAAGGACAATATACCGATACCCTTACGGCCATGAACGGATGCGACAGCATTGTTACAACCTGGTTAACCGTGCACCCTTCGTATGATGTAACCGAAGAAGTAACCATTTGTGAAGGAGAGCATTACCTTGGCTGGACAGCAACAGGCCAGTATATGCAGGAATTAGAATCGATTCATGGATGCGACAGCCTTATAACCATAAACCTGACCGTACTCCAGCCATCCCTGGTAACCGAACAGTTCGCTGTCTGTGAAGGGGAATCCTGGAAAGGCCGGGATACCGAAGGCGAATACGTGGATACTTTAACAACCGTACTTGGCTGTGACAGCATTGTAACAACCTTTCTGACTGTTTATCCGGTATACCATGAAACCGAGCATGTGGAGATCTACAACGGCGATTCCTACAAGGGATGGACCACATCCGGACAGTATAACGACACCCTCCTTTCGGTGCATGGCTGCGACAGCATCATCACCACCCACCTGACCGTTCTGAACAATCCTCCGGAACAACCCATCCTGATAGCTCCCGGGGACCATGCAGCGGTCAGCCAACCCTTTGATGTCGCCTGGGAATGCTCCGATGCCGATGGGGATGCTGTGACTTTTGACGTCCGCATACGGGCTGCCGGCTCGGAAGAGTGGCTCGGATCGGAAAATACCGGCACCGAAACATCCTTCACCATTTTCGGCCTGCCCGACATCGCCCTGGGGAAACCCATCGAATGGCAGGTTGTAGCTACCGATGGCCAGGATACAACCTACAGCGATATCCGGACGGTAATCATCTGCGGAGAGATCCAAACCACCGAATATGTCTCCATCTGCCAGGGCGAAAACTACAAAGGATGGGAATTGTCCGGGCAGTATGCCGATACCCTCACAGCCGCGAATGGCTGCGACAGCATCGTAACAACCCATCTTACCGTGCATCCTTCCTACCTCATGGAAGAATCCATATCCATCTGCCAGGGTGAATCCTATAAAACCTGGATCCGGTCAGGAACCTATCAAAAGAAATATATTTCCGCAGAAGGATGCGACAGTACGGTGATAACACATCTCACTGTCATTCCCAAGGTGTATAAAACGGAATTTGTCACCATCTGCAACGGTGATGCGTACGAAGGATTCACCACGGCAGGCATTCACCAGCGAACATTAACCTCCGCAGCAGGGTGCGACAGTGTGGTCACAACCATCCTATCTTTGTATCCTTCCTTTGTACCGGAGATTCTGGTCGAAGCCGACACACTGCGGGCTGATGATACCTATCTCTCGTACCAATGGAGGGACGAAACCGGTGATATCCCGGGCGCGAACAACCCCGAATATGTCATCAGCCGCTCCGGGACCTACACGCTGGTAGTAACCGGAGAAAACGGTTGTCAGCATGTTTCGGAGCCCGTTCAGGTGATCCACTCGGCAAGCCCGGACCTGACAGAAAACCTGAAATACGCTGTTATTCCCAATCCCAACCAGGGAAATTTTGTCTTCCGGATTGAATCCGGCCAGACCCATGCATTAACCCTGAAACTGATGTCAGCCACCGGACAGGTCATCGAAGAACGGAGGGTTCACTTTGCTCCTGCTAACTATACCGAACAATTCACAGTTTCGCATGTCAGCAAGGGAATCTATTTCCTGGTTGTCGCTTCGGAGGATATCCAAAAATTCGAAAAGATCATTATTCAATGAACTCAAAAACCTAAAAAGATAAAAACGAATCGCATACCCGTCCATGCCGGGGATGCCGGAAACAAAGAAATAACACGAAAAGAGACCCTGAAAAAGCAGACAGATATACTGCCTTTACTGTAGCGACCATGCTTACTGTATTTAACCCCAAAGCGTCACAGGTACTATCTGCTTCTTCATCACCGGGATGGTAATGCTTGTAAATTAAATAGTTAAAATATAGTATATTTGAACTACCGATCCATTCACCGGTAATTTTTTTTGTTATCAAATGACTACCCGAACAAAATACCAGCCATATAAAGTGATAAGCCTTCCTTTGGAAGATCATACCATATTATGGTTCCGGGAGATCAACAAATACATCCTGACCACCCCTCCGGCAGATGAGATCCTTCGCCGTATCGCAGAAACTGAGGATTTGTCGTCCGTAGTGAATTTCTGTATCACTTCACTGAATATGGAACATTATCAGGCCCGGGAGGTAACAGAAGACTTCAAAAATACATGGGAGGCATTAAAAAAAGAAACCATTGCATCCAATACAGATCCTTCAGAAACCCCTGAAAAATTAATCCCAGGGAAAAATTCCTATTCCGCGAGATATTATAAAGTTTACGATAAAATATTTTTTATTGAATATGATTCACCGGATGCTGAATCGGTTGTACACCCGAAATTTGCGCACCTGGAAATACCAGAAAAAGCCCAATCTGCACATCATTTCCGGATCGGGGATACCGGTTCTTTCTATCATCTCCGGGTCGATGGCAAAGAGAAAGGAACCTGGAAAAAGAAGGAGAGGCATTTGCTTGCAGGGAAAGTATCCATGGAGATCCTCCAAAAGACCTATCGGAAGGAAGAAAAGGAGTGGATGGGCGTATTTCATGCCGCCGGCATTTCGGATGGAAAGAGATGCATGATGTTCTTAGGAAATTCCGGAATCGGAAAAAGTGTTTTGTCTGCCCTGCTCATGGCAACAGGATATGAAGTTCTTTCCGATGATTTCTTGCCGGTCATGAGCAAAGAGGCATTGGTATGCCGGTTCCCGGCAGCCATCTCCATCAAAAAAGAGGCATACGAACTGCTGGAACCAGAATTTCCGGAAATGATCCATTCAGAAGAACACACGAATCCGGTATTGCATAAAACATTTCGCTATTTGCCTTTGGCCTCCCAAAAGCCCCTCTGTGTACCTTGTAAAGGACTGATTTTTATGCAATACCGGAAACATTCAGGTTTTGTTTTTGAAGAAATACCCAAACAGGAAGCCATTAAAAAATTGATCCCTGATTCATGGATTTCTCCTGAGCCGGATAATGCAAAGCACTTTCTTCATTGGGTTGCCTCTCTGCCCTGTTACAACCTGATTTATTCCGATACCGAAAAAATGATACATAGCCTCGACAATCTGTTCAACAAAGGATACGAATAAATGATGTCCATACATTCTATGCACAGCGAAAGCAAAACGCTGAAGGATCCTTGCCGGAAGATCCAAAACATCACCCTTATTTTTTGCCCCATCAGGTCAAACGGGTTTCCGGGCCCATTCGAAAGGCAAAATATTTTTCCTTACTTTTGAAGCCCGGGAACAGGATATAAATACAGGTTACATTATTTTTCAACCGTTGTCATGAAGCACTTTTTGCTTTTTCTTAGTTTTGTTTTTTTTTCTGCAGCGAGTTACACGCAGATCGCCAATCCCAGGGCATGGGCAGAATTTGAAGAAACCAGGGGGATCATTATCAATCAGCCGTACAAATGGAGCAGCATTGCTCCGGATGATCCGGATTGGGTAATCCGGGAAGCGGAAGAATTTGACAGCATTTATGTATGCCTCATCAACGAAACGTTGAAACAGGAGGTAGATGTCTATTATCTGCTGGATACGGCTTTTGCTACGCATTCATTCAATCCGGCGGTTCTGGATACTCTGTACCACCGGTATGGGGTCGATATACATCATCCGAAGTTTCATGTGGTTGAGATCGACGGAAACCGGATTCAACCCGGTCTCTGGATCCGCGACAACGGCCCGATGAATGTCTATCAGAACAAGGTAGATACCCTGTATAGCATTCTTTTTGCCGATGATCTTACCGGGACCGGTAAGATCATCAGTGATTATCTGGAAATACCCGCCATTGAGATTACCGACCCGGCTACCGGACAACTTTGTTCCGACGGGGGAAATTATATGGTTGACGGGAACAGGATGGCTATCATCGATGAGGGAAGCCAGAACGACCAGGCTCAGCTGCCTTTTTATGCCTCTCTGTTCGGACTGGATACTGTTCATACCATACCGCATTATTTGGGCCATATCGACTATTATATGAAGCTGGTCGATGAGGAAACTCTGCTTATTTCTCAACAACAACCCTGGAACTATACCACCGGTATCGAACAGTATACCTATGAAGAAGATGTCCGGTTTCTTACCCATGCCCTATTGTACATTCAGGAAAATGTCCTTTCCCGGTATGGAAGGCCCTTAAAAATCTACCCGATACCCAATGCTCCTTCTTTTGAATCGAACACCAGCGGGCTGACCTATGTGACAACCTATGCCTCCTATGTGGGTTCATTCATTGTAAACCGTGTGGTTTTTGTTCCCCAGTATAAACACCCGGAAACCGATGCACAAGCCCTGGAAATATACCGAAAAGCTATGCCCGGCTATACAATTGTTCCCGTAACCTCCCGGTATCTGGCAGAAAAAGGAGGAACGATTCATTGCATCACCCATTCCATCGCTACGGATGAACCCATCTGGATACAACATAAATCACTACAGAACGTTACAAACCATTCAGGTAACTATGAAGTAACGGCTTCCATTCGCACACGGAGCGGTGTACAATCTGCCACAGTTCATTGGAAAACAAAAAACGATTCTCTATTTATGGAAGTTCCCATGCACTCAACTACCCAACACACCTATACCGGCTACATACCTCACCAACCCGCCAACACGCAGATCGATTATTTCATTGAATCGGAAGCAAACTCGGGAAAAAAAGGGAGAAAACCCTGGGTAGCTCCACAAGGAACCTATACATTCCGAAGCAACGGCATGCCGGACCGGGCGGATTTACCGGTGAAAAAACCATCCGATCCGGAAATACCGGTGGTCGTATACCCCCATCCCGCAACCCATACCCTCTTTTTTAAAATCCCGGAAACATTGAACAACCGGTACAAATTCAGGCTGTATACTCTCCAAGGACAGAAAATAACCGAAGAAAAACTGTTTTCCTCTACCAGGATTCAGGTATCCTCTCTGCCGGAAGGACCGTATCTGTATTTAATTCAAGATACCAAAACCGGTCGTTTCATATCAGGCAAGATCTGGATTCACTGATTCGCCCCCGGTCATACAGAGACTCCACTCCTATCAAGGTTCGTAAATGTTATTTTCCTGGTTTAAACGGGCTTATCCCAACCGACAAAAAATATTTCATCCGAAAAAATAATGCGCAGTAAAATCCAAAGTATTTATTACTTTTGAATACCAGTACCGGCCGGCATGGATGCATTAAAACAGCCAGTCAGACTGCTTTCCACAGTTTTTTATTAACGAGTATTGAAGAAACTGATTCAACAGTGATTTCACGCTTATTTTTTATGAAAGGAGGTTTACATGAAAGGAAAATGGACAACCGTATGTATAGCCATGCTATGCCTGGCAGCTTGTTCAGGAAACAAACCCTCATCCGGGCAAAATACCGGAGCTTTGATTCTCAGGAAGAAATCATTCTTTGAGCCCAAATACAACGACAATGCTTTTTCGTTGTTGGTACCTGAAGGTTGGGACATAAAGGGGAATGTGACCTTTGGACCGGTACCTACCTTAACGTTTAATATGGAGTGCACCCTTACCGATCCTTCCGGGAAACGGGGTTTAATCCTTGCGCAAATGGGCCATAGGAATATATGGCCTACGGAATCATCCAATATGGCAGGGCAACTTTTGTACAATATGGAAGGACAAAATTATTATGGATATCTGGTGCACCGTACCTTATCACCTAACGACTACTATTATCAGTATCTCCATCCGGGCAACCAGCAATCCTTTCCGGGTTTTGAAATCACCGGGTTGCGGATCAATCCCGAGAAAGCAGAAAACGTATACCAGGCTACCCTGAAGAATGACCAGGAGCTGGCTATGATGATTTCCCATGGGTTTGCCCGCGTTCGGTATGAAGTCATGGAACTGGATGCGGTTTTTACGTTCGATGGTACTCCTGTGGAGGCAAATTTCGAATATGCATTTCAATACCTAACGGACCAAAACGGAAATATGACCTGGGGTCTCTCAGGAATCTACGGAACATTTGCAAAAAAAGGAGAACTGAAACAAAACGAATCCTTGAACCGGATGATTCTTGCCGGATATAGCCTGAATCCATCATGGCTGGTAAAACTGGGAAAGCACAGGGCTCAGTTGGCAAACATTGCTTTCGATGCCAATCAATATACGCAGAAGATCATGGAATCGATGTACCGAAGCAGGGAAGCTTCCCTGGATAATGCCATGAAAAATTACAGCGAAGCCTTCAGGGAAATATCCGAATACAAAGACCCGTTTTACGGGGAAACAAGAATGCTCCCAAACACCTATGACAACATCTGGATAAGTGCCAATGGGGATGTTATTCTGACCGATCAGGAATTAAACCCGAATGAGAAATCGGAATACAATCGCCATGAATGGCGTAAAATTGAATAATCATCGGAGATTCTCATAGAAAATTACCCACCGCGGGCAGTGGGGAATTCATCTTGCGTCTGCCCCTTGCTGAACAAAAAAGAAGAGCTGCTTATGATGCAGCCCTCCTCTGTATTTCGCAAAAATTCCCTTCAAACGATCCAGGTACAGAAATCCATTGCATTCTTTATGAACCCTGATTTCAAGAAGGCAAGTTCCTGTTTTGGATCCCCCGGATACGTGCGGCTTTATAATCCGGAGGATGCATTCACGCTTTTTGTTCTTAACGTCACTCCATCCGGAGCCACAGCATACTGGGTGGTTTCTTCCAAAACGATAGTGATTCCACTATAGACATTCCCGGGTTGAGTTTCCAGGAAGTCATCATCCACATTATTGCCGTTGTAATCCCAATAGCCATATCCATCCCCGTCATCAAACGAACCACTGTTGTTGACATCATCAATCGCTTCGAAAGCAAAAATGGTGGGTTGGGTAATCCCGGAAATAACTGTACTGAACGAACCATCCGTTGCCGTTTGGACATATCCCTGGGGGTTATAACTTCCTGCTTCGTAGGTATACACAAAAACATAGGTATACCCTGACAGGGTATGTCCGGGATAGGTAACGGTCCCTGCAAATCCGACTTCATTTTCGCCGACCTGTCCTCCGATATTCTGGGTATTATCAATAAAAATACGCAGGAAATTCGTCCAGTTTGTTTCGTCAAATTTCAACTTTTTATATTCCGTCTCATTGAAATGATTTTCCTGTTGCGGGAAATGGATGGTTATTCCCCCGTAAGGCTGATTGCTATTTTCCAGGTGAGATTTTGTGAACGGACAGGCATCGTTCAGGGAAGAGATCATATTGTTGCAAGCCTGGTTTATATAGTTAATCTGGCTAAGCCCGGGTTTTTGCTGAAGTTTTTTTACAAATTCACGTAAATCAGTAAATGAAGGAGCATCCGGATTGATATAATGGGTTTCTGTCCAGGCCTCAAACACTTCATTCCATTTGTCTCCGACTTCTGTGGTCAGCTTATTTCCGAGATTGGCTATATCCGATGCAAGCTGATCCATTTTCGACAGGTCGGTAACTGCCATGTGGGTGGTTTTCTGCGCAAATTTTCCATTATCATAAACGCACTGAACAATCCGTTTCGACAAGTCGAAGGATGATATAAAAGGATTTTCAACCAACTCCTTTAACCATACATCGGCTCCCAGAACGCTAAGGGTTGGCATGGTTATTTCGCTGGCAACCATATAATCAGCCAGTCCTTTTATCTCATAAGCAACTTCAACCATGCCCATCAGGCAGGCATGAAAAACCACGACGTCAAAATGAGGACCGGTTTCGAGGGCACCCCGCAATTCCGTAAGACTCATCATATCACCGCTTCCGTTTGCTTCATCCGGGCTCAAACCATACCATCCTCCTCCATGGCTGTCTATGATCAACATGTAGCGATTGGCCGGATAATGATCCACCGCATACTTAATAAAACTGATCAGGGTCTGCGGATCCGACATGTCTTTCGATCCCAGGTCTTCCAGCATCGTGGACTTAACCTGATCCGGCAACTGATTATTCGCCTTCTCTATTTTATAATAGTGCGCATTCCCCCCGGTTTTAAGGGAGCTTAACATAACAATTGAGGTCACCGAATCCGTACCCCCAACATGTTCCATTTCCTGAACATCTCCAATGATATAACTGGTACCAGCCTGGGTATCATCCAGATTGTTGTTCCCGTTGAAATAACCGATAATTGTCCATTCGCGTTGCGGTGTTTCAATAACCGGTTCATCGTCTTTGCAACTGGCACACAGTATCACCATAGCGATACTCACCATAACAAACTTAGCATTCATTTTTGAAGTAATAATTAGTTTAACAAAATAAACCTATCCAATCACGTATGTTGAATTTATGCTTTTGTGTATGATCGTCTTCTTTCCCTTTTCCTTTCAGGAAATTATCAAGCAGTAAATATAAATTGAAAAATTTAAATTACTACCATAATTAATCATAATAATTTGCAATTTATCCTCGAAAATTAATTTTTTTCTACCCCGTCTTCTCTTCTACGACTCAGATACAATCTTGGAAGATGATGATAACTAAAAATAACGATCTTCGGCATAAATGCGTACTCCTGTTTTCTTCATGTTCCTACCGGTTGATTTAAGCATTTTTGTTTATCTTCGTTCTGGGAGAAGTAGCATTTCCTGTTTTTTAAAGTTAAAAGAAATTCAACCATCGGATATCGATACCAAAAACAGCCTTTGGATTCATTTGTCTCGCGTTTTTTTCACTCGCAGTGAATCCGGGTTTTTGCAGGGTACATCAAAGGACACATCAACCCATTGAAAATCAACATCAACAAATAATCGATTCACTTTTTACTCTTGCTCTTTCCAATGCAGGTATAAACAATGCGATAGCCCTGATATACGCACAAAAAGGCAAAGAGCTTATGAAGGGAATTCCGTATGAAAAAGGAGAACAGGAGTATTTTTTACTTCAATCTCAGATTGCCTATTATGACGACCGGCACAAAGATGCGCTCATGATGCTTGATTCGTTGGGTAAAGTGCTTTCACCCGACCTTGACACGCCCCAACTAGCCCGGTTTTATTCATTAAGAGCATTGGTGAATTTATACCTGGGATTCCATGAACTGGCCATTGAAATGAATCTGAAAGCCCTTGCGGTTTATGAAAACCTATCGGATTATACCGGAATATCCAATTGTTACAATGCCATTGGAAAAGCCTACCTGAACCAGGGGGAATACGAAAGGGCAGAACGTTATTTTAATCTGGCGCTTGATACAAACCACAAAGCCGTAGAAAAAGATGTTCTTGGCATTGTTCTCATCAACAAAGGAAATGTAAAAATAGTGCAGGACAGCCTGGACATTGCCAGAAAATTATTCACAGAAGCGTATGATTTATTCCTCGAAACGGGTGATCTGAGAAGAATTGCCCTTTCGCTGTACAATATGGCTAAAGTGCAGTCACTAGGGGGTGAGTATCGTGATGCGATTGTTAAACTGGATGAATCGTTGAATATTTACAGCAATCTGGATGAAAAATACGGCCAGGCTATGGTAATCAATCAAAAAAGTATCGTATACCTGCAATCAGGTGATTACCAACAGGCTATTCAAATGGGTAACGAAGCGTATACCCTTTCCATGCAAATCAATAATCAGCCCCTGGTTACCGAAGCTTTACTGCAACTTTCAAAAGCCTATAAGGCAATTGGAGATTTTTCCGAAGCACTTGATCTATTTGAAACCTACCATGCGAATAAAACGGAATTGGAATCGAAAAATAATGCCAAACGAATCTCGGAAATAGAATTCCAGGCTCAGCTTTCAGCCAATGAAAAAGATATTCAGCTTCTTATGCAACGAAACAAGGCTAAAACGTCACAAATCTATATCCTTATTGTTTTTTTCGGCATGATTTTCCTTTTCACAATAGGATTTACCCGGTTCCTGAGGTTGAAAAACAAAAACCTGCAGCAAAAACAGGAAATACTGGAAAAAAAGAACCACCTCATCGATTTGGAAAACAAGATGTTTGAAAATGATAAGAAAATGCTGACAAACGACCTTGAGTTGAAAAACAAGGAACTGGCAAGCCGATACAATTAAATGAAACCCTGAAAAATATCAGCACCAAAATCAACGATTTTCAATCGGAATCCCAATAAGAAAAAAAACATCTGAAAGATATTCTACACGACATTCAACCGGCAACGCATAACAATATCTGGGAAGAGTTCGACCATGCCTTTAGTAAAGTACACAACCGGTTCTATGAAAAGCTTCTTGAAGCTTGCCCTAATCTTACGGCTTCTGAGATTAAAATTGCAGCTTTACTAAAACTCAATTTATCTACCAAAGAAATTGCAGCCATCTCTTTTAAATCTGAAAGTTCCATTAAAACCACCCGCCATAGGCTGCGACAAAAACTCAATATCTCTGCAAACGACAATCTTGTGGCATTTTTATTGAGACTTTAATTCATTGCCTGTCATCAGCAACTTTTTGTAACCTCCCCATAAACTCTTTGTAACCCTTTTTACGCGGTTTGTTTCATGAATTTGCCTTAATCTTGTGTATCGTTTTGTAAACAATGAACAGAAAAAAGAAATCCAGGAAAGTGAAAACAGAGGAAGACATCATTAAAAAACTCGAAACACAAACCAAGGCTTTGCGAAAAATCCTTACGAAAATAAAACCAGGGAATAAACACTCAGAAAACATGTAACACTTCAATAACCGTAATTTAAATTATAACAACATGAAAAAAATTTTCCTTTTTGTTTGTATGATCTCTTTTACGATCTATCATTTGGCAGCACAGGCGCCACAATGTATTAATTATCAAACTGTTGTAAGAAACAGTTCTGGACAGCTAGTCAAAGACCAGTCTATAAGTCTGAAATTTTCCATTTATCAGCATGCTGTTTCAGGACAGGAAGTTTATTCCGAAAAGCATGTAAAAACAACCAACCCGTTTGGCATTGTAAACCTGCACATTGGCAAAGGTTCTGTTTTGTCCGGAAATTTTGAATCCATAAACTGGGGGGCTTGGAAAATATTTCTGAAAACGTTTCTCGATTTAAGCGGGGGCGACAGTTTTATCGAAATGGGAACCGCTGAAATGGTTTCAGTGCCTTATGCGCTTTACGCCGGTTCTGTTTATGTAAATTATTCAAACGACACGTTTTATAATGATGGAACGACCGGAGGACAAAATCTGAAAACAACAGAATATGTGTGGTATGTACCGGGAATTAAAATTTCCGTGTTGTCCGTTTTTGTTTTTGATGAAGAAATCGGAGGAACGATAACTTATACGGCTAAAACAGCATTTGCCAGTGGCGGTATTGAAGAGGGGGGCAATGGAAACGGAAGCGGTGACGAGAATCCCCTTGACTCAATCGAGGTATGGCTGAATGTTACCGGTTCTGGCGGAGAATATTATCTCAAAAATAACGGTTCCTTAAGCTGGACACTTGGTGAAGTAGTTATTGAAACACTCGAGGGTGCATCGCACTTTCTTACCCAGGGTTTCGATCAACCGGAGGAAACAATTACACATAGCGATATACAGAAAAAAGAGAGTGCAATGGTGGTTTTTCCCAATCCGTTTCAAAGCAAATTGAATATTCACATAACCCCGTTTTCTGAACCCGTTTCCGGAACCATCTATTCCAATACCGGACAGGCACTTAAAAACTTTATCCTGAACGACCCGGTTTCAGAAATACAGCTGAATGAGTTAAAACCAGGAATGTATTTTATCCGGTTGATAAAAGAAAAACCGGAAACATTCATGGTGATAAAACAATAAACCAAAAAAACCATCTCTTCAAACCTTGCCATAATCCCTGATAGGGTTGAGCATAATCTGATGAATGAAAAAACCGGAATGTCATACGGTACATGGAATGTGGTACAGAAGCAAGCAATGGAGCTGTTGTTGGTTTTTTGATTTGGCACTGTTGAAGATCAGGACGCAGGAATTGTTCGTTTCCGGATACGAACAGAAGCACACAGCAAATCTGTCGATACAGCCGACTCTTTCGAATCGGCTGTATCTTCCAGGTACCCTGAGTGGGAATCGAATTTATTTTATATATGACTGATTTTCTATAATATATGAGACAAAAAATTATAATGAGTAACAAAATAGTAACGATATCCAACAAAATCGTATAATTCATCATGGTGACACCAAATGATTAGCTGGTCTTACTGTTGAACTGTTGTAAAAAATATATGGTAGAATTTCATCTGAAGATGAAGAAAAAGAAATGGCAAAATTTGCTTCATGGGTAGAAGAACAAAACTTTACACCAGGTGAAATGGCATACGATTACTCCAATCCTGAAACCGGACAGAAAGAAGCCATATTCATTTTAGCATGGCCTAATGGTATCCAGGAAGAATGAAATGAACCTGTTGCTGTTCTGCTCAATGAAGGTGCTGAAACGATAGCAATTGCAAATAATGCTGGATTTAGGTGTTTTACATCTGTTGAAGATTTTAAGAAGTATATTCATAAGGAAATTATAAAAAATAAAGAACAGAAATTATAATTATTCTCATTCCACGAAAAGAATAAAATTGAGATGGGTGATTTTCTTATTTCCTTTCTTCCTTAATAAACTCTTCTGTTCCAATTCGTTTAAATCCAGAAATTACATTGAGAACATATTGTCCAGAAGGTAAATCAGAGATGTCTATTCTTTGTTCATTTTCTCCTTTATGCCCTTTAACTTTTTGAGAATAAACTTGTTTTCCTGTTATGTCATAAATTAAAATATTCACATTAGCGTCTTTTTTAAGAGTATAGGGAAGAGTAGTATAACTATTAGAAGGGTCTGGATAATTATTACCAACCTTACTTTCTAAATCACTCACCTCAGCTGTTGAGGTTTTTGTCCTTGATGTTCATGGTCAGAAATTTACTGGCTAATAAAAATCTAACCAATTGAATGTCAGGGGCTTATCCAAATTTTTGAATGCTTTGTTATCAACAAATCATATGTAAGTTATTGACAATCTGATAGTTATATATTTTTTGTCATGTACTAAGTAGTTTTCAATAATTTGATTTAAATTTTTCTCTTGTACTATTTGATACTTTACAGTGCTGTTATCAACATCTTTTTTTATATATTTTCCGATAGCTGCAGTTAATAAGGCATTTACATATTTCAGTAATTCGATTATTTGAGCATGCGAATGTTCTACTTCCTCATCGTGTTCTTCCTGAGTATTTTCTCAGTATTCAGCGTTTATAATTTTCTTGTTTTTTACTTCATAATAAAACCTTTGCTTTGACCGGTTCTTTTGGTTATTGTTTTTTGATTGTCAGAAGGAATTGCTACTTTCATATTAAAATATTTTTAGTTTATGGATTTTAATTTCTAATAAATTATTTATTTCTTAATTCATAAAAAACACCTCTTTCTGAGCTTTTAGTAATAATTTTCCCTTCGGTTTCCAAGGTTCCAAGGTATTTATTAATTTCATTTACATGAATGCCTAAAAAATGATGTAAATCATCGAGGGTACAAGGTCGTCGGGCAATGGTTTCCAAGATGGCCGATTCAACATCTTTGCGATACGATTCAACAGTTGTTCGTTCAAACTGACTGGCTATTATTTCCACATTGGGTAAATTCCAGAAATCAATAATTAGCTGTAATTCCTTTTTTGACAGGGGAATTAAATCATTCACTGTTCCGGGTCTGTCGAGGGTATTTAGCTGAATACTATCCGGTTTTATCTTTAAAATAGCTTTTTTTAATTGTACCAACTCATCTTCAGAGTCATTGTATCCCTTTATAAAAAGTATTTCGAGCCAGATTTTGCCCGGGTATTCTTTTCGCAAATCAACAAGTCCCTGAATATAATTTTCAATTAAAATTTCAGCTTGAGGACGGTTTATTTTCTCGAAAACTTGTTGAGTGGCAGCATCTAAAGAGGGAAGGATTATATCGGCCGGTTTTAATTCTGCTCTTAATTTTTTATCGGATAATAGTGTTCCGTTGGTTAAAACAGCCGTTTTTACTTCCGGATAATTCTCTTTAATAAAATTAAGCACTTCACCAATCCTGCTGTTGAGAGTTGGTTCGCCCGAACCGGAAAAGGTAATAAAGTCAATTTTGGGTTTACTGCTCATATAGTGTTTTAGTTCGGCTATTACTTTATCGTATTTTACATACTCAAGCCTTTCGGTCGTTAATTTTGTGGTTTCACCAACTTCGCAATACACGCAATTCAACGAACACACTTTCTTGGGAATTAAATCAATTCCAAGCTACATGCCTAATCTTCGTGAAGGTATCGGTCCAAAAAGGTATTTATACATAATCCGTATTTTATTCTAAGTTCTTATTAACCCGTCCATCCGGCATCATGTTGTCCGGGTGATAAATTCCCGCTTCTTCTTTTTGATATCGAATGCAGTCGTTCCAATTGCCTTGACAATACTGTAGTATCCACGATTCATCAATTTTACCCGCTTCCCAATAATATTTCATCGGACAAACCGGAAACCATTTGCATTGTTTATTATTAATCATAAGCTAACCTGATTTCTTCATCACAAAGGGTAGGAGCAATCATTTTTTGCCATTCTGCTGATTCCCATGTTCCCAATTTAGTATGCGTTAGCCAATATTTTTGCGGAATCGGGTGTGTGCCAATAACCACCGGAATTTTATATTTTTCTTCTATAAAGCGTTTAAAATGATCGGTGTAAGGACAGGGTGGATACCCAACTACTAATCCGGTAGCAAGATGTATGGCTTCAGCTCCATTTTTGAGCATTTCTTCGGGAGCATGCTCCACATTACCTCCCGGACAACCACCACAAGTGGTATATGCTACAAGTTCTAAGTTTGTGTCCTTATCGTATTGGCTAAATGCTCCCTCATGATTTTTCATAGCACGAAAGCATTTGCCCCCGGCACAGTTCCGGTATCGGTCGCAAATAATAATTCCTATTTTTTTAGTTTGTGTCATTTTACTAATATTTTAATGAATAATTTTTTCGCGATTAAATTTGGTTTTCGACTTTTACTGCTTTTAGCAAGCGGACATAATTTTTAACATAAAAATGCTCCTGAAAGTTGTCGAAACCTGCTTCTTTTAATATTGTTTTCCAGTCGCGTTTGATATAATCGAAAGCATATTTACACTCTATTGTTTTAAAAACAAATCGGTGATGCGCAGGCATCTTTTCCATGTTAAATTCAGCAAAATCGAGAATATAAAACAATCCGCCGGACTTTAAATGCGTGCGTGCATTTTGAATAACCGTGTTTCGGATTTCATGAGGGAAACCATGAATGACAAAACTGATAAAGACGATATCGAACTGTTTTCCTAAATCGAAAGGCTGGTCAATCCGTTTATTAACAAAACTTACATTAGGCCTGTTTTGAAATTTTTGTAAGAATTGTTTTTTCATATCTTCAGAAATATCCAGTCCGGTTATTTGGCCGCTTTCGCCGATATTTTTTGCCATTAAACTTGCATTTCTGCCTGTTCCGCATCCCAAATCTAATATCGAGTTGCCCGGCTTAATTTCCATAGCTGCAATGGCTTTATTGATAAAACTACGATACAAACCAAACGACATAATATTCATTATTTTGTCGTAGTTTTTTGCCGTAAAATCTGTTAATTCAACCCCCGAATCGGGATAATTTTTCTTATTCATAATTTATTTTTTACAATTTATTTTAAAAATAAAGAACGCTGCTGATGCAATTATTCCCATATAAAGGATAAAAAAAGTTTGAAACCCAAACCAGCTGATTATTGCCCCGCCGATTAGTGGAAAAATTGCAGGAAGAACATTTCCTGCACCCGCAAAACCGGTGTATAACGCGCGATTTTCATTTTCTGAAACTTCAAGCAGCAAACCATTCATTGATATGGTAAACAGTGAAAAGACAATTCCGCCGAGAACAAAAACATATTTTAGTGAGGCTCCGTCATTAATAATGAAGGCTAAGGATACGAGAAGAACTGAAAAAAAAACATTACTGTAAAGGAGAATGTTGTATTTTATTTTTTTTGCTCCCAGCAGAACCAAAATACTCACAAAAACAACTCCTATAATTTTGTAAATCAAAAATATTCCTGTATCAGAACTTTGAGTATTAAACGTTTCTTTGGCATAAAAGATTATAAAAGGTAAAAACGAAATAGCAATTCCCTGTGTATTAATATACCCTAAAAAATAGCCGAGTTTTTTATTTTGTTTCAATTCGGCTTTTAGCACCCTAAACAGTTCTTTTATATTCGAAATTTTTAATCGGGAAGGCACTACCTCTTTAATTTTCCAAAAACCTGCTGTTGCAATTAATAAAAGTATGGCACCGATAAAAAACATCAAGGCATAGTTTACCGGATATTCTTTCCATTCTAATACTTCTTTGGCTAAGAATGCTGAACTGAGTATAATTACACCGGAAATAATTTGTCTGGATGAAAAAAAGGTTTTTCTTTTATCCTGAGTAATTGATTTTCCTAAAATATCAACGTAGCTGATATTTGTGAAAGCACCTGCAAGTGAAAAGATTGTTATAAAAAAGAATATCAACCATAAAAAATACCCTTGTTGGCTATTATGTAATAAAAACAACAAAGCACCCAAACCCAGCAAAGCAAAAACACGGGTGTTAATTCCAAATAACAGGTATTTTTTTTTGTAAGTTTTGTTGCTGACAAAAGGAGCAAAGATTAGCTGGGTTAAACTTGAACCTCCCATCATTATTGCTGTTAAAACTCCAATATGCATAGCTCCACCACCGGCTTCTATTATCATTGCCGGAATAATAGTATCCACATCCATGAAATTTTTAGCAAATGCCAAAAATATTGCATGCCATAAAAAAGCTTTGAAATTATGAGTTGATACTTTTTTGGTTAAATCCATCTGTTTGACAGTTTAAGACTAATATCATATAATTGTTTCCTAATACTTTTATCATATGAAACGAGCATGTAAAATATTCACACCCAGGATCATTATTAAAATAAATGCGAGTTACATACTATACCTTTAAAAATTAATAATTTTAATAGTATG
>CAYPAW010000114.1:0-117332 GCA_964408795.1 uncultured Mariniphaga sp. | reverse complement strand
CCAGGAATCGAACCTGGATCTACAGTTTAGGAAACTGCTATTCTATCCGTTGAACTATGGGACCTTTTTTTCAGGTCTGCAAAAATATGCAAAAACCTTGTGCCCGGCAAGTCTGAAAGATATTTATTATTTCCCTCTAGGGTTTTCTTTTTAAAGAAGTTGATTTCTTTTGGTTTTTATTGCGGCTGTTTTATAATTTTGTATAGTACCATAAAACCATGAATCATGAAACCTGTCATTTGTTTTCTTTTAACCGGTCTTTTTTTGTTCCCTGTGATGTCTTTCACGAGGGCTGCTGATTTTGAAAAGGATACTTTCGAAACCTCCCAGGGATCCCTGGTTATCACCTTTATCGGACATGGTACCTTAATGATGGAATTCAACGGGAAGGTAATCCATATTGATCCGGTAGGACGGTATGCCGACTATGCAGAAATGCCCGATGCCGACCTGATCCTGATCACCCATGAACACGGCGACCATTTCGACAGGGATGCCATAGAGAAAATAAAAAAAACAGACACGGAACTTGTGCTGACAAAAATCTGCGCCGGGCTGTATGGCTCCGGGAAAATCCTGGAAAACGGAGAGTCCGCAACCGTGAAAGATCTTTTTATTGAAGCCGTTCCGGCGTATAACATCCAACACATGCGGAGCGAAAATGTACCCTACCACCCCAAAGGTTCCGGAAACGGGTATGTGATTACCTTCGGCAACAAAAAAGTATACATCGCAGGAGATACGGAAAATATTCCCGAAATGGCAGACCTGCAAGACATCGATATCGCTTTTCTCCCCATGAACGTTCCCTACACCATGACCCCCACGATGGTTGTGGAGGCGGTCCGTTTATGCAAACCAAAAATCCTCTATCCGTATCATTTCGGGAATACCGATACCTCACTATTGGTGGAATTAATGAAAGACATGGAAAATGTGGAAGTGCGGATCCGGGACTTAAACTGATCCGTCCTCTCTTCGGACCCAAAACCCGGCAATGGATCAGAATGCCATGTTCCTGAACTGATCGAAAGACATTGTGTATGGCACACCCACTGCCTTTTCAAATGCCCGGGTGAATTGAACAAAGCGGTATCGCGCTTTATTGATATTGTTATTCAGCAGCAATTGTTTAATGATGATTTGTATGGCTTTTTCGTTCAGTTCATCAATGATCAGAATCCGTTCGGCAATTTCCGTGAGCAGCCGGCAGTCTGTTTTCTCATCCAACCGGGAGGCATACAAAATCAGGTTGTCGATAATGTCGTTCACCATCGATCCGCGAAATTCATCCAGCCATTCCCAATCCAGATCATCCAGGAATCCTCCTCTTTTTACCCGGTTAAAAAACAATTCCATTTTTTCTTTGGTGACAAGATCCTGTTTTTGCAGCATGGTAATTACCTGCAGGTAATCGCAATACAAATCCTTCCCCATTTCAAGGGTCCAGTATCCATTCTGATAGCTCACGTTCAATCCTTTTACATTTCTGATTAACTTGCGGAGCTTGTTGATGGTCACACTTCGGTTATTGGCAGCTTTTGAAGGCGGAAACCCGGGCCATAAAACCGCGGTTAGTTGTTCGGTCCGGATTCCCCGTTTGTTTTTAACGGTGTAAAGCAGAATCAACAGAAACAGTTCTTTGATTTTGGGAGTGAACTGTGTGGAAAGCTCATTGCCCAGGGCATCAAAAAGTTGAAAATCCCCAAAAATAAACAGGGAATTTTTCAACTGGGGAACCGGTTCTTTTTCGGTTCCGGCAGCCGGCATTTCCCTGGATTTTCTTTTTCGGGTACCGGCTATCAACCCCGTGAAAAGAACGATGAATATCACTATACCAGCCAGAATCATCCTTCTATGCGGGAATCCCGGGGTTTGTTCCATTTCAGGTTTATAGTCCGAATTATAGAGAATCTGTATCTCCTCCTCTCCCAGGGGACGGCTCCAGATAAAGAGATCATCAATATACCCGTTCAGGAAATTATCCGATCGAATAGACTGACCAATCACCAGGGTGGAATCTCCGATAAACGAAGCATGATTCAGGGAAGCTCCCACATTCTGGCCGTTGACATAAATAGCCTGCTCTCCGTTGAAGTAATTGTAGCGATACACAATGTGAAACCATTCATTGGGAGAAACCACTCTATCTGCCCACAGATCGTTTCCATAAAATCCAAAATAAGGTCTTCCCTGTCTGATCACCAAATGCAAACCCTTACGAAACACTCCTTCATGGGTCCCCAGAATGCTGTATTCACTGTTCATATCCAGCACATTGAGTTTAAACCACGCACTGACGGTAAAACTGTTGTTGCGGATCCCGTATTTTTGAGGGTAGCCGATTTGTATAAAACTACTATCCGTGAGCTTCGCTACTTCCCCTTTGTTTACATCCGAAGTGATGGAAGCCTGAACCGGAATTCCGGTATCCTGTTTATCCACTTCATTTTGCCATCCGTTATCAAAGGGAAAACAGGCTGTCAATCCTTCATCCAGCGAAAGGGGGCTTGCATTAAAGATCACCGAGAGCAGAAGATTCTCTGTGGAAACAACCGACATCTGGGGATCGAACCGATACCCCGGACTGAAAGGCGTGAGGTTCAGTTCTTCCCCTTCGGAATAGGGAAAACTGAAATACCCGTTGGTTATGCATTTGTTGGAATGCTTCCAAAAAACCTTTTCCATGGGTTTTTCATTGATCCTGACGATACCTTTTACGCTTTTATAGGTACTAAGCCACGGAATCAGGGGCGAAAGAAAACGGGTACTCCGGGTGGTAAAAATAAAATTGGGTTGTTTGCCGGTATTCTTCCACCGGTTGAGCAGATGGTTGATATAAAACTGGTTTTGATTCAGATCCCATATAGAACGGTCTCTGCTGGCAGCCGGCTCCGGAATAAAAAAATCCCGGATCAATAACAATTCCTTGGTGATGTCTCCATTGATATAATGCCCGTCAAAAGGAGGATCTTCCATGCCCGAATGGGGATACTCTGCCATATAATCCCAGGCATAGTGAAAATGAATATTGCCTGGATTGGGATTCTGAAAAATAAAACACACAAGATTCCGGTTTGTCTCCAGGATTTGAGCCACCTGAGGCCACCGTTCTCCCGGAGGCAGATAATACATCCGCTCAGAAAGACCGCTGGTCACCACAGCATCGTTTAAAATACTGACAGGGCCTGCATAATTAATGAACAACGGAAGAATCTTCTCCCGGTTATTCTCCAGGTTCGTCAGAATGATCTCCGAGAGAACTTCAAAGGGAATCCCTCCATTTTCCGGGAATGCAATCAAACGTTCTTTGTCCCTGTCGTACGATAACTGTATACAAATCCCAACCTGCCCTGTACCGGCCTCCCGCTGTATAACCCGCTCCGTAAGCGCTGTTTCCGAAAGATCGGCAATCAGGTAGGTCTGATCACTGAATGCTTGTGAATGCCCATCTGTTGTCGCAAAAAACAACAACACCCCGGGAATTATCCCGTAAAAAAAACTCCCTCTCGGTAGGTTCATAGGTTGACTCCCATTCACAAAATACGTTCAGATTAATACTTCCATTAATACCATGAACCCATAAAAATAATAAATTTTCACTAATTCTAACGAATTATCTACTAATTGATTAAAAAATATATTAAGAGGATGTTAACAGGTAATTAAGCGTCCTTTTAACAATCGGTTAAGAAATAAGGTAACAATCCCTCTTTAGTATTGTATATCAAGAGAGAAATGGTGGATGGGTCGTAAACTGAAATTTTTGAAGAAGCCCCCGGTTGTTTTTGCTGTGGCAATTGGAGTTGTATTGCTGTTGTTTTTTTCTTTTAACAAAGGGATGACCTACACGTCGACCGATTCTTTTTGCATGGTTTGTCATTTACATCCACATGCAGAAACCAATTGGAGGCTTTCGACGCATAGCAACAATGCATCGGGTGTGGTTGTTCATTGCACCGAATGCCATCTTCCTCCCCGGGAAGATGGATTGCCGGCCTATACCTGGGCCAAGGCAAAACAGGGATTTAAAGATGTGTACGGATACCTGGCCAAAGATCCGGAGGAGATTGATTGGGAGGCCAAACGGACCCCTGAAAAAGCCCGTCATTTTACGTATGAAGCGTCGTGTATCAGGTGCCATTCGAACCTTTACCCGGCGACTCTTTCGAATGAAGGGAGCGAAGCACACCTGAACTACGAAAAAAATCCCGCAGGCAGAACCTGTTTAACCTGTCATCCCCGCATCGGGCATTATGATCCGGAAGCAGACCAGGTAAATACCGACTTTGGACTGATCGATTTTACGGAAAAAGCGCTTTTTACTGAAGCTGAAACCGTAAAGGGGTTTTCAGATTTCACAGAGAAAATACCGGGAACCAGCGTATCCTTCCGCATGAAGGCTATTCCGGGAGGAAAATTCATTATGGGCAGCCATCCCCGGGAGCCCTATCGTTCACCCGATGAAGGACCCCGGCGCGAAGTGAACGTTCATTCTTTTTTTATGGGCGAGGTGGAAGTCACGTGGGATGAATACCTGGCTTTTTTCAACGAAACCGGATCCCAGGGACGCAAAGAAGGCAACGATAACCAAGGGGATTCCGTGGATGCCATTACCGGAGCCACTCCTCCGTGGGGTGCTCCCGACCAGGGATGGGGAAAAGGATCCCGACCGGCCATCACCATGACCCACCATGCCGCCATGACCTACTGCCGCTGGTTGAGCCTGAAAACAGGAAAAACCTATCGCCTGCCCACAGAAGCTGAATGGGAATATGCTGCCCGAGGAGGTTCCCAGGAAGCTTATTTCTTTGGGGGAAATCCCGAAGATTACGAACGGGATGGCCTCTGGAATAAACTTTTTGGCCCGGATACAGCCGTGATAACCCGCTATGTCGTGTACCGGGAAAACAGCCCCAACTGCACGCAGGAACCTTCCTTTGTAAAAGCCAATCCCTATGGATTAAAGAATATATTGGGAAATGTAGCAGAATTCTGCCTCGACTATTACGATCCCCAGGTATACGGGAAATATCCTGCCGGTACGGTAACAAATCCCCGGGGACCCCGTAACGGAACAGAACATGTGATCCGGGGAGGCTCTTTTAGGAGCAGTGCTGCTGGGTTACGGTCAGCTGACCGCAGTCATACACGTACCCGGGAATGGCTCTTAACCGACCCGCAGATACCCAAAAGCATTTGGTGGTATTCCGATTGCAAAGAGGTAGGATTTAGGGTCGTCTGTGAATACGATAAAAAAACAGGGAATACAAAATAAAGTACAGAATCATG
This sequence comes from uncultured Mariniphaga sp., assembly GCA_964408795.1. Lineage (GTDB taxonomy): Bacteria > Bacteroidota > Bacteroidia > Bacteroidales > Prolixibacteraceae > JABMQB01. The sequence goes on along the minus strand of CAYPAW010000114.1, from coordinate 112,040 downwards.
AAATCTGCAATGTTTTCAAGACGGAGGTTTCTCGAAACCACTGCACTGGCAGGTGCTGCAGGGCTGGTTGGGCTTTCTGCTCTGCCCTCCTGCAAAGGAAATAAAACAGCCGAAGAACTGGGGTTGCCTCCTCTTCCGGATAAGGCCCCGGACGGCCAAAAACTGCGCGCCGGCCTCGTGGGATGCGGAAACCGGGGCACCGGAGCAGCCCTCAATTTTATGGACGCCGGACCAAACCTTGAAATTGTTGCCCTGGCCGATGTCTTTGAAGACAAAATTCAGGACTGCCGGAAAAAATTAAAACAATACAAAATTGAAGTGCCCGATCAAAACTGTTTCACGGGTTTTGATGCCTACAAAAAGCTTCTGGATGTTGACCTGGATATTGTACTTTTGGTGACACCCCCCAAGTTCCGGCCGGAACACCTAAAAGCCTGCATTCAGGCAAACAAACATGTTTTCATGGAAAAACCGGCCTGTGTAGATCCGGTGGGAGCACGCTCCATCATTGCCAGCTCCCGAAAAGCAAAAGGACTGGGACTCACGGTAATTACCGGAACCCAACGACGACATCAGCGCGATTACATCGAAACCTACAAACAGGTGGCTAACGGGGCCATCGGAGAGATCACATCGGCACGCGCCTTCTGGATGCAATCCCATGTATGGTTCCGAAGCCGGGAAGAAGGCTGGAGCGATATGGAATACATGATCAGAAACTGGAACAATTTCTTCTGGTTGTGCGGAGACCACATCCTCGATACCCATGTACACAACATTGACGTGATCAACTGGTTCATCGGAAAACACCCTGAAAGTGCGGTGGGCTTCGGGGGCAGACACCGCAGAATCACCGGCGACCAGTACGATTTCTTCAGCATTGATTTCCACTTCAACGAGGGGTTATTCTCCCACAGCTTCACACGTCAGATTGACGGGTGTGCCAATGGAATGGGGGAATTTATTATGGGTACCCGCGGATATACCAACTGCCAGAATACCATTTACCATCCCGACGGAACCATCAAATGGGAATATGAATACCCCCGGGACAACGCAGGAAATCCAACCAATACGGTGAAAGTATCACCCTATGTGCAGGAACATATACACCTGGTCACAGCCATCCGGACCCATCGCCCGGTTCAGGAAGCTGAACAGACTGCGATCTCTACGCTAACAGCCATCATGGGACGAACGGCTGCCTATACCGGGCGAAAAGTAACCTGGGAAGAAATGATGTCTTCAACAGAAATCCTGGGCCCACAAACCATTGAAATGGGCCCTGTGGACAAGGATTTTCCGGTGCCTACACCGGGTATCCAGCATAAAGCCTGATTGAAGAAACAAAAAAACAAACCATTATGATTTCCGTAGTAACACCTTTATTCAATGAAGAAACCCTGGTCACAGAGCTTGTGCAACGCATTGCAAAGGCCCTTGCCAAAACAGAAGAACCGTTTGAAATACTGTGCGTTGACGATGGAAGCACCGATAATACCGTTCCTTTTTTACTCCAGAATAAAAAGAAAATCAACGAACTGAAAATCATTTCATTATCAAGAAACTTCGGCCACCAGGCCGCTTATACGGCAGGGATGGTCCTGGCAAAAGGAAACTACATCGCTTTAATGGATGGAGACCTCCAGGATCCACCCGAATTGCTGCCGGAATTTTTTTCCATTCTGAAAAAAGAACCGGTAGATATAGTCACCGGCCGAAGAACCAATCGGGAAGAACCGAAGAGGAAAAAATGGATGATCCGCATGTTTCATGCCATCTTCAGGAAAACCTGCGGCTTCCCCCAGATAGAAAATGAAGGAAACTTCTGTATGATGAAAAAAAAGGTCGCCCAAGCGATCAACTCCATGAAAGAGAAAAACCGGTACATTCCGGGTCTCCGGAATTTCGCCGGTTTCACCCATTTCTATTTTGATTACAACAGACTGGAACGGAAGCATGGGCCGAATAAGATGAATTTTTCCCATTTGCTGGGCCTGGCCCTGGATGCCCTTTTCTCGTTTTCAAACTGGCCGGTTAAAGTATGCCTTTACCTTGGGGTGACCGGTATTTTGGTTGTGTTGGTGGCTTTTGTGTACACCCTGATGAGTAAATTTCTCCACCTGGCCCCCCTGGGCTGGTCATCCACCATGCTTAGCCTCTATTTTCTGGGAGCCATCCAACTTACCTTTCTGGGAATTATCGGTGAATATGTATATCGGATCTACAAAGAAACGCAAAACAGACCCCATTATTTTATCAAAGAAATTATTGAATAAACAAAAACAGAGTGTTCGAAAAGAAAAACATAGCAACTACAAATCGGGGAAAAAGACTTTTTTACCTGGTTGCTTCCCTGTTAGGGCTTGTTATGTTTTTCATGGCTTCCGGGGCTGCTATCAATATTGATGAACCGGTTCACTACCAACATGCCCAAAAGGTCCTCTCCTGGTATGAAACCCTGGGGAAGGATACCTCTTGTCTGGAGACCCCACACAGCAACCTCAAATTCTACGGTCAATCACCGGATAACATCAGCGCCCTGATTAACCGGGTATTCGCTATCAAAGCCGTATATCAGTCCAGGCATTATCTGGGATGGCTTTTTTCCTTTCTTTTGCTGTTGGTTACCGGGCTGATCGCCTGGGAAGTCTCGGGAAGTCCCCTGACCGGAATCCTGGCCCTGATTCTTTTGTTCATCTCACCCTCAATAATGGGACAGGCCTATGGGAACCTGAAAGATATCCCTTTTGCTTTGGGGTATGCCTGGAGTTTGCTTTTAACCCTGCGGATTTTAAAACAAATGCCGTTTCCCCGTTGGAGGAATGTTCTTTGGTTGGGATTCGCCCTTGCTTTTACCCATTCTGTGAGAATCGGCGGAATGGTATTCTTCTTTTACCTCGCCCTCTTTTTGGGTGCCTGGCTTCTGTTTGCCGATAAGAACTCCTGGGAAATATACAAAAATCCCCGCTGGTGGAAACAAATCCTGGGAAAAGCCCTGGTAATTACCGGTATTGGATATTTTGGCGGATTGATCTTCTGGCCTTTCGGACTGATGCATCCCTTAAAAAATCCATGGGAAGCTTTAACCATTATGGAACATTACACCATCAGCATTCAACAAATCTTTGAAGGTACCCGGGAATGGAGTACCAACCTGCCGTGGTACTATCTGCCCAAATGGCTTCTCATATCCATTCCTGAAATAGTGATCGCCGGAGTCCTTCTTTTTGTAGTTTCTGTGGTCGATCGAATAAAAAATCACCAATCGCAAAGCTTGTTGGACTGCGGAATAGTTGCTTTTGTTTTTCTCTTCCCGTTGATCTATGTACTGGCTATACAAGCCAATTTATACAGTGGTTGGCGACAAATGTTTTTTATTTATCCACCCCTTGTGGTCATTGCTTCGTTGGGACTAATGCATGTATGGAAATGCTTCCGGAAACCGGCCCGTATTGCCATGGCTACCCTATGCCTGGTGTTCATTTCTCTGCCAGTGATCCATATGGCCCGGACATACCCCTCGGAATACATCTATTTCAACACCTTCGTCGGAGGAAATAAAAAGGCTTGGAGCCATTATGAATACGACTATTACTGGCATGAAATGAAAAAAGCCGCTTCCTGGCTTGACAAAGAACACGAAAACAACCCATCAGAATGTACGGTAGCTTCCAATTTTATCCTTTCTGCTTATTTCCCGGACAGAGAAAACATCCATTTTACATACGTTCATTTTTACAATAAAATGGCTGTTGAATGGGACTATGCCCTGTTGGGAGTAAATTATATTCACCCCTGGCAACTCAAAAACGATACATGGAAACCCGAAAACGTGGTGAAAACATTTTATCACAAGGGAAATCCTACCGTGGTCATTCTGAAAGGACAAGATGCGGATGCCCGGGAAGGTTATCAGGCATTCAAAGAGCAGGATTTTGAAAAGGCGACATCCAAACTCTCTTTGGCCCTGGCCAAAGAGCCTTCAGACCTGCAAATTGCAACCTGCCTTGCGGAAAGCTACCTGGCTATGAATCAGTTTGAAGAAGTACAAAATGTGCTGCAAAAAGCAAAAACAAAACATCCCTGGTATGAACCTTTTTTGCTCCTGGATGCAAAATTGGAGATGAAAAAAAAGAACTATTCGGAAGGGCTGGTATTGTTAGAAAAATTACTGAAAATAAATACCCGCTATTCAATTGCAATTCCCTATTTAATTGAATGTTACGAAAAAACAGGCCATACAGAAAAAGCACAAAAATTGAAAAAACAGCATAATGTATAACCAATAAAAAAGAAGCAAAATGAAAAAGTGTAAATTATTCCTTGTATCAGCGATCGTTTCATTGATCGTATGGGGAGGTACCCTATATGCTCAGGAAGAAGGAACCTACATAGACAATGCCTCGCCCCAGGATAGTTCCTACATGGAAGACAATGTGCTAAACTTCGATGAATATTACGAAGAGGAAAAATCAGACAATACCGTGGTAATCGTTGTGGTGGCCGCTGTAGTCGTTGCCGGAGTAGTGGCATTTGTTCTTTTACGGAAAAATAAAACAAAGAAAGCGTAAGCCTTTTTTTGCCGGAAACGGAAGTAACCTAGCCGTAACGGCTTCCTGAATTTTTTTTCGGGAAGCCGTTTTTTTATCTGTCGCACGGAACATTGGCAGCTTGTGTTGAAACGTTCAGCGGGAATGCATAACACACTATTCCGGGAAAAAAACAGCCGGTTGGTGATAAGTGCATACCCGTAACGGAAAATTTCGTTTTCTGAGGATCAGAAATCAACCTTCCGGATACCCTTCTCTTCGATGGCAAGAAAATCCATCACCCCCTGAAGATTCTCCACATTGACCAGACCATTTTCGGCAAAGTCAGCCGGGAAAACAACAATTCTGAAAACCTGATTGTCCTTTTCTGCCGGCAGAAGGGTGCTGAAACGAATGTCCCCATCCAGAAAAATCCGGACATCCACAAAGGTATAATCGAAATTGTACTGAAGGATCCCTTCATTCAGGACCACCGATTGGGGCAAAGGACGCCAGACATCCATCGTTCCACCGTTATTGGCTTCCACTACATCCCAAAGGATATAGACAAGCACGATATCGGTCTCATACATTACAAAATTAACCGGAAATTCATAGAACAGTTCATAATTGTTCTGACTGGTAAAATCCCCCTGGATTTCAAATACATGGCCTAAGAAGGAAACTCCGTCCTGGCCGGGAGGACCCGGCTCTCCTTCACACGATAGCAAAACAACAGCTGTAGCCAGTGTGATTATTCCAAGTAGTGTTTTCCTGATTTTCATAGGATTAAAGTGTTAAATTTATAAGGTATTCCCGATCCCGATAGCTATCGGGATTAATCATCACCCTGGGTGTAAATATTTTATATGCTCGTTTCATGTTTAATGGATTCTGATCGTTATTTTTGCTTATGACAAGATTAATGCCAAACAGGCAAATCCCAGTAACAGAAGCCAACGAAACCCGGATATAACGACCCGAATTCTATTTCCTTCCTCTTCCTTAGCGCTGATTTTCTTTTTTACTTGATTTGTGTTATCTTAATCGAACAAAAGATCGGGCCGGAATCAGAAGGTTGGGTTTGTATGAAAATCGATAAATCAATGGAGGGAAACACCAGGCAACGCATTCTCATCAAGAATATGTTGAGTTCCTGTTGTATACGGTTGGTCCGTGAAGAGTTGACAAAAGCCGGAATAACGGTACTGGATGTCAAACCCGGAGAAGCAATAGTTCAATATGATCCTTCCGTGATTTCCAGAACCTGGATTGCCAAGACATTAGAAAACCTGGGATTAGCCTTGATCGTGGATAAAAACGAAGTTCTGGTTGAACAAATCAAGCACACGGTTATCGAACTGATCCATCAGATGAATAACGTCGATTCCATAGCACGAAAATCGGAGTACCTGGTGGAAAAAATGGGTCGCAGTTACCAGGTATTATCCAAAGTGTTTTCCCGGGTGGAACACATAACCCTGGAGAAATACATCATCCTCCAGAAAATTGAACGGGTTAAGGAATTGGCCCTTGACGATAAATTTACCTTGAGTGAAATAGCCTGGATGATGGATTACAGCAGCCCACACCATCTTTCAAACCAGTTTAAGAACATTACCGGAGTCTCGCTTTCTGATTATAAAAAAGACCCGGCTGCCTACAAAAAACCAATCGACAAATTATATTAAACAAAAGGGTCTTGGGAAACAATGCATAACGAACGAAAAAGATGTATACCGTATTTTATAAATCTATTACAGAATTTCGTACGTTAAAGATAGGGACATCCTTTATTTTAGCACCTGAAAAACGAGCTGTACATTCATTGAAACAAGCCTTGTTCTGATCCGTCGGGATCAGAAGGAAATGAGTACCGCGAGTTCAATGCAGTCGTTAAAACGCTATTGTTTGTTAGAAATTCAGGAACCATGTTTTAATTTAATTTCATACCAGTGAAAATTTCAGAAGAGATAAAAATCAGCGATAACGGATTTGTTTTTAATCCGAAGACCGGCGATTCTTTTAATATCAATTCCAGTGGGCTTGAATTGATCAGGTTAATTTCCCAGGGCAAGGATTTTGAAATCATTAAAACCATCTTTCTTGAAAAATATGAGGTTGACGAGTTATCCTTTGAGAAAGATTTTTATGAATTCTGTTCTTTGTTAAAGAATTATCAAGTAATGACTCAGGATAATCCGTCCGATCTAACCTAACAGAACAATGACCATGACAAAAACAAAAATAACCTTAGCGGTAACGGGGCTGAACAATACGGACAACCCTGGTCCCGGTGTGCCGGTGATTCGTGCCGTCAAAGAGTCGTCTGCATTTGATGCACGGGTTATCGGATTGGTTTATGAAAATCTCGAACCCGGAATTTATATGGAAGGACTGTGTGACAGGGTTTTTCAGATTCCGTATCCTTCATCCGGTTCGGTTGAACTTATCGAACGCATTGAAGCGATCAGCCAACGGGAAAACATTGACATGCTAATCCCCAACTTTGATGCCGAGTTGTTTTCCTTCATGAAAAACGAAAAACGCCTCAGGGAAAAGGGTATTCACACATTTCTGCCCACTTTACTACAGTTTCAGGAAAGGAGTAAGGAAAACCTACCTGCATTCGGCAAGAAGTATGACCTTAAAGTACCGGAAAGCTTACCCTTGAATAGCCTGAATGAAATTGCAGAGATTAAAGAAAAATTTGACTATCCGGTAATGGTAAAGGGCAAATTTTACGAAGCTCTGCTCGCCTATAATCCGGAACAGGTAAAACAGGCATACAACAAAATATCATCCAAATGGGGAGTACCGGTAATCATTCAGGAATTCATCCGGGGTACCGAGGTGAATGTAATTGCCCTGGGTGATGGGCAGGGAAACACCATCGGAGCTATTCCCATGCGCAAACAGTATATTACCGATAAGGGGAAAGCCTGGGGAGGAATAACCCTCTCGGATGAAAAAATGCTGGATCTCACGCGGAAGATCATCCGCAGAACCCGCTGGAGAGGAGGAATGGAACTGGAGCTGATTAAAACCCCGAAGGAGGACTATTTTCTCATCGAGATCAATCCCCGAATCCCGGCATGGGTTTACCTGGCGGTAGGCGCCGGACAGAATATCCCCGAAGCTTTAATTAAACTGGCTCTCGGACAAGAAGTTGCCCCCATGGAATCCTATGAAACCGGAAAAATGTTCATCCGCTATTCATACGATATGATCGTTGATCTGAAGAAATTTGAAACCATATCAATCAATGGAGAAATCTGACAATTATGGAAAAAACACCCTATGAAAAACCGATCATTACCCGAATCAACACCGGTATGCCCAGCAAATTTGGATTGCCTGTAAAACAAAAAATTCTCTCAGAGATCAATGGATTGGCAGTATCTGATTTAATCCGTCAATACGGATCTCCTCTGTTTGTTTTTTCAGAACAAACCATCCGGGACACCTTTGCCGAAGCCCGAAGGGCTTTTGAAACCCGCTATCCCAGGGTACAGTTTGCCTGGTCGTACAAAACCAATTACCTGGATGCCATATGCACCATTTATCATGAGGAAGGCTCCTGGGCTGAAGTGGTTTCCGGTTTTGAGTTTAACAAAGCTCTTTTACTGTGTGTTACAGGATCCCGGATCCTGTTTAACGGCCCCGAAAAATCCAAAGAAGACCTGACCCTGGCTATTGATGAAGGGGCCACCATACATATTGACCATTTTGACGAACTGTATCTTCTGATAGAAACAGCACGTACCCTGCAGAAACAAGCACGTGTGGCAATTCGTGTAAACCTGGATGCAGGTATTTACCCAGCCTGGGATCGTTTTGGATTCAACTATGAAAACGGCGAAGCCTGGAATGCCGTGAACCGGATAATGCTGGCTGAAGAGCTGGAGCTGGTTGGCCTGCACACCCATATCGGGACCTACATAATGGCTACCTCAGCTTACGGCATCGCCGCCAATAAACTGGCTAATCTCTATACAGCCATTCACAAAAAATTTAACCTCTGGTTAAAATATATTGATCTGGGCGGAGGTTTCGCATCCAGAAATACCCTGAAAGGAGCTTACATGCCCGGAACAGAAACCTGCCCTTCGTTTGACGAATATGCAGAGGTTATTTCCAATGCACTGATCTCCTCTGAAATACCCCATGAACACCTTCCTGTCTTGCTCCTTGAAACCGGACGCGCCCTGATCGACGATGCCGGCTATTTGTTGACTACAGTACTCGCCAATAAAAGACTTGCAGGAGGAAGACGTGCTATCATAATTGATGCAGGCGTAAACCTGTTGTTTACTTCATTCTGGTATCATCCGGCTGTGTATCCTACGAGGGAAACAACTGGATATCCGGAAGAAACAACCATTTACGGACCTTTATGTATGAACATCGATGTCATTCGTGAAGCAATTCCTTTTCCTCCGGTAAAACCCGGCGACCAGCTGATTATCGAACGTATTGGTGCCTATAATGTTACCCAGTGGATGCAGTTTATAACCTATCGACCAAATGTGGTTCTGATTGATACAAAAGGAAAAACGCATATCATCCGTAAAAAAGAAAGCATGGATTTTTTTAAAAATGCTGAATTCAATCCTAAAAAAATTAAGGATTAGACACCATGGAGCCATCCATACGAAATAAAATAATACGCATTACAGAAACTGTTTTAAACAGTTACTCCCAGGTGTTTTTTTCCCGTTCTTCTTTGCTGGCCGTTTTCCTGGTTATCATCAGTTTTTTCGATTACGGAGCAGGAATAAGCGGGTTATTGTCAGTCATCATAGCCAATCTTCTTGCCTACTGGCTTGGCTATAATGAATATTATCTGAAAAGTGGGTTGTATGGATTCAATGCCTTGCTGGTAGGATTGGGCATTGGCTTGTTTTATGAGCCTTCGGTTCAGCTTTACATCCTGGTAGTCATCTCAGCTATTACCTGTTTTTTATTCACTGTGGTTTTACAGGGCGTTCTTGGCAAGTACGGACTTCCCTTTTTAAGCGTTCCCTTTCTAGCAGCCATCTGGATGGTAAGCCTTGCCGGGGGAGAACTAACCTCACTAAACATCAGCGAACGGGGTATTTATGTGTACAATGAAATTTATGCTTTGGGGGGTCAGACCCTGGTAAATCTGTACGACTGGCTTGAAAACGCGGTCCGTAGTTCCTTTCTGAAAGTCTATTTCTACTCCCTCGGAGCCATCTTCTTTCAGACAGGATTGCTGGCAGGGATGATCATTGCCCTGGGACTGCTGATCTATTCGCGCATTACTTTTGTCCTGTCGGTGCTGGGATATGCCATTGCTTATCTTTTTTACAACATCGTCGGCATTGAATTCAATTCACTGGGATACACCTACATTGGATTTAACTATATTCTTACTGCCATTGCCATTGGCGGATATTACCTGGTTCCCGGACGCAGCAGTTTTCTGTGGATCTTTATTCTGCTCCCTGCCGTCGTTCTGATCACCCTCAGCACCCAACAGATCTTCCTTATTTATAGAATTTCACCCTACTCGTTGCCTTTTAATTTTGTGGTTCTCACCTTTCTGTATGCACTGAAACTTCGTGAAAAAAGAGTCCGGAGGCTTGTGGAAACTCCAGTTCAATTAGGCAATCCGGAGAAAAACCTGTATCTCTTTTCAGGAAACCTGAAACGATTTCCTATGGCTTACCCGGTAGCAGCTTCCCTGCCTTTTTATGGTGAATGGACCGTAAGCCAGGGACACAATGGGGAACATACCCACAAAGGAGACTGGAGACATGCCTGGGATTTTGTGATTACGGATGAAAAAGGAAAACAGTTTAAAGGAACGGGTGATTCCCCGGAAGAGTACCATTGCTTTGGAAAATCCATTCTGGCACCTGCGGACGGGAAAGTGGTGGAAACCGTCAGCAATATAGCCGACAACACCATTGGTAACGTTGACACAAAACACAACTGGGGAAATAGTGTGATCATTCAACACAATGACAAAACATTTTCTAAACTAAGCCATCTTAAATGCCATTCTATAAGCGTTAAAGAAGGAGATAACGTCCGCCAGGGACAAATAATCGGAAAATGTGGAAATTCAGGCCGATCCCCCTATCCTCATCTTCATTTCCAGTTTCAGGGAACCCCCTACATCGGATCACCCACACAGGATTATCCTTTGGGTCATTATCTGCTAAAAAAAGCGGCCCGTTATGAACTGAAAACGTTTGATTTCCCGCAGAAAGACCAGATGGTTGCAAATCCTCCGGGAAATGAACTTCTGGAAAAAATCCTGCACTTTATTCCCGGACAGAAATTCCATGTTGAGGTTGAAACAAACGATCCATCCAGCACCTTCAGAATTAAAAACGGAACCTGGCACTGGTCTGTACATACCGATGTATTAAATACCACATACCTACAATGCGAGGAAGATAAAAGCAGGGCGTACCTTTATAACAACGGGAGTTTGCATTATTTTACCAATTTTACCGGAAACAAAAAAAATCCACTGTTCTGGTTTTTTCTGTCTTTGTACATGGTACCGGTTGGTTTTCTACCCAACAGCAAGATCAATGACTGCATCCCGATAAATATGGTGTTTGGAGGATTGCTGAAATTTATACAGGATCTGACGGCCCCTGTCTTTCTCTTCCTGAAGGCAGATTATGAATTGTCTTTTACAAAATCCAATGACTCTCTTTTCTCAGATGATATACATATGGAAACCGTACTGAAACAATCCATTGCCGGTAGAAACAGCTCCCGGTATTTTATTCATACCAGCATATCCCGGGAAGGATATATAAAAATAAAGGTAACAAACAAAAAATCAGAACTACGGATTTTATGCAAAAACGATTTGAAATAACCTTATTGTTCCTGCTCGTATGGGCATTTGCTGAAGCCCAGGAACCATGGAGTTATCCGGTTGTTGACAGATTCTCCTATGCCCTGTACCAGGAACAAAAATGGGAAGAGCTAATTATTTATTCCCAGGAGGCCAGAAAAAACGGAATTGACTTTTTTTACCTTCAGGCCCGGACCGGGATCGCCTGGTATCACCTCGGAAAATACAGGAATGCCACGGAATGGTTTTTAAAAAGCTGGGAGTCTGACAAATCGTTCGGATGGCTCCAGGAATACCTTTATTACAGCCTGCTGTTCAGTGGCAGAACATACGAAGCCTCCAAAATAGCTCAATATTTTACATCCGAACTAAAGGAAAAAGTACACTTTAAAGAAAAAGGAATCACACGGATCGGTTACGAAGCCGGTTTTAATTTCAATCCATCATTTAAAAAACTTACAAACAGAGATTTTGCCGGCGAAGTTGAACTTGGAACAGATTACGGGGAAGGGTATTTCCTGAAAAACTATGCCTTTCATTCCCTTGACCTGAGCCATAAACTATCGCCCAATCTGATCCTGAACCATAACTTCACCTATCTCGGTGTTAACCGGGAAATGTGGGTTACATGGGTTGAAGAAAGCTCCTCTCCGGTTAAAATCCGGCAATTCCAATACTTTATAAATCCGCAATGGGTGCTGGGAAAAAGAATCCATGTTTCTCCTTCGCTAACAGTAATCTATGGAAAAGGCGATGTATATTACGGATGGTTGAACAACAATCTTGAGCGCACCTATTCGCTTACAGAAATCACCTATGATGATTTGGTTTTCTCCACTTCTGTATGGGGACATTTTAAAAATGTAGCACCCGGTATTGAATTAAATGCAGGGTCTGTCAACGATTCAAAATTTACACAGTTTTCCCCGTGGATTACCTGGTATCCGTTCTCAACAAACAATTTTTATATTACGCCGAGAATATATTTTAAAAACGGAAGCGAAACCAATGGTTTTGAATTTAATACGCTGGGTATCTCAGGAGGTTTTCAGCTGGGTCCGGTTCATTTTTATGGCCAGTATCTGAAAGGAAACATGAAAAATTTTGTGGAATCCGCGGGCTATGTAATTTACAACTTCCCCGGCCAGGCCGAACAAAAAATATCCGGAAGTTTCTATTTCCCCATTGGCAGGAAATACCAGTTTGTATTACGATATATCAATCAGACTATTGCGGAGACTTATCAGGCCTACACCTACGGCGTAAAAAGCAATTCTTTGGAATATACCTATTTACAACATACTATAACAGGCGGAATATCATGGAATTTTTAAAGATCATACTCACAGCGGCCTTTCTGGTGTTGTTTGGTTACCAACCCCTGGCGCAAACCGACCAGGAAGTTCTGGTGAATGCATTCTCAAGGAGTTACGAATTTGAAAAACAAGGAGATTTCTCTTCTGCTATGGAACCGTTAAAAAAAGTGTATGATACATCATCCTACGAAATGAACCTGCGGCTGGGATGGTTAAATTACAATGCCGGCCTGTTTGATGAATCCGTCATTTTTTATTCGCGTGCCAGGGATTTAAAACCCTATTCCGAAGAATCACGGTTTGGATTGATCCTGCCTCTTGCAGCTCTTGGAAAATGGGACCAGGTAATTGGCCTGTATAATCTAATCCTGGAAGTCAGCCCCCAGAATACCATTGCCCTTTACCGGCTGGGCCTGATATACTACGGACGAAAAGAGTATGACAAAGCCTACCCGCTTTTTAAGAAAGTAGTCGATCTTTATCCCTTTGATTACGATGGACTGCTGATGCTGGCATGGACTTCTTACTTCCTCGGAAATTACAACCAGGCAAAAGTACTTTTCAATAAAGTGAACCTCTATAATCCGGGCGATGAATCTGCCCGCGAAGGATTGAATCTGATGAAATAATTAAAAATACCATGTCATGAAACAAGCTTTCATTCTTTATTCTTTGATCCTTTTTAGTGTCACTGCCCCGGGGCAGATCACACTCGATAAAAAATACAATTATTCAACTACCGTGGTAAATCTGGAAACCCAGGGATACAAATATTACCTGATGGATATTCCCAACGAACAATGCCGGATCTACAACAGGGACCATTCCCTGTATAAAAGCATCCCGTGTGAAGTGCCAGGTGGATACTATCTGGCTGATATTAAATATGTCTCGGAAAAGCTTTTTGACAACGATCCGGAAATCGAAATACTCTATACGTATTACAAGTATATACCTACAAGTGATTCCTATTATTACAGTTACGAATCGCGTATTGTGGATGAAGACGGCAGGGAGATCCTGACGATTGACGGGGCACGTTACAATTATGTTCATAAAACTGGGGAAGATAGCTTCCAGCTCTTTTCCTATTGTTATGATTATTCGGTGTTCCCGGAAATCATATGGACGAACATTTACAACCTACCCGGAAAAGAGTATGTATCCTGGGCCATGGCTGAGGACTCCCAGGATCTGCTGTTCAGTTCGTACCCCAATCCAGCAACAAAATCGATAAAGGTGGAATATAAGCTTCCTGAAAATGTAAATACAGGGTTTCTGTACCTCTATAATTCAGTGGGTCAACCTGTCAGCAACTTCCTTATTGATCGGCATAGTCCTTTTCTGGAACTGGATGTCAGTTCCTTTCCGGCGGGTATATATTATTATTATGTAGAATACGGTGGGCAACGCACTGCATCAAAGAAAATTGTTGTTCAATAAAAGGCATTCCGGGAATTTTCATTTCCGGGGAACCATCAACCGGTTGAGGGGGAATGGTTTTTTCCCTGCATTGTTTCTTTTCCCTGTTTGTATATCATCCATAACAGAATCCCCGTCAGGGCCAAGCTGATCACTGTAATATAGGCACCTTCGGGGGTAGTCCCGATTTCCTCTATCGCGGGGCTTATTCGTTGTTCGTTCACCATCCACATGGTCACAACAGCAGCTGCATTATTGACAAAATGTGCAATGACAGGCAACCATACTGATCCGCTCCAGAGCAACAAATAACCGAAGATCAGTCCCAACAGAAAACGCGGTAAAAAACCGTAAAACTGAAGGTGAAAAGCACTGAACAAAACCGCAGTAATTGCTATTCCCCAATGGGCATTTCGGAGCCACCGGGTAATAATTCTCTGAAGGACTCCCCGGAATAACAACTCTTCACCAAGAGCCGGTAATACAGCAATCATAAAAAGGTTGAACAATAATCCCGAAAACGAATCCACCTTCAGAAATATCTCGGTCAACCGGGCCGCCTGATCTTCTGCCGAACGCATCCATTTTTCAAGCCCGGAAAGCCATTCGGGAAAAACCATGCCTGCATTTAAACTCCCCAGAAAATTTATAAACGGATTAACAAATAAAACCAAAAAAACAACCAAAAGGATTAACACTCCGGGAATCCCTCTGTTCAAAAGAAGAAAGTCTGAAATCTTCCCCCGTAGAAGCCATGCTATAACAAAGGGGGGTACAACAAACATTCCCAGGGTTTGCATGACCTGAAAATATTTGAGAATCCGGATGGTCTCAGGATTGGTTACATCCAAAACGGAAGGAAGGGTAGTCAGAGAATCAATACCAAAAAGGGGAATAGCTATCAACATAGCAACCAGGGTACAGGCCAGAAAACAAATAAGAATAATAAACAGGGACAGAATCAACTGAAAAAAAGGGTGCCTCCCCCTGAATGCGGTGAACTCCATAGGTTGCGGTTTACGAATTTTTACAAATATATATTTTCCGGTGTACGGAAACAAAAGAGCGGTTCTGCACGGCATGAAAGCAGGGGTATGAAGACCCCCTTGTTCGATCCATGGGTAGTTACAGGCTGACGGGAATCTGCTTTTCCAGCTTTCAGGGAGCGGTTTATAATTCTTTGATCTTCAGGTTTCTGAATTTTGTCCGTCCACCATGGTCCTGGAGTCCGATGCTCCCGGTTTCCGCCATTCCGTAGTGGGGTTCTTCGGCCCATTTACCGGCTGCTTTTCTGGCATACCAATCGTCATCCCAGAGTTCAT
The DNA here is from genome assembly GCA_964408795.1 of uncultured Mariniphaga sp. Taxonomy (GTDB): domain Bacteria; phylum Bacteroidota; class Bacteroidia; order Bacteroidales; family Prolixibacteraceae; genus JABMQB01. Next base: position 96,601 of record CAYPAW010000114.1, on the reverse strand, counting down.
ATTCTACGACCTTCACTCCGTTTAGCCAATGCTCAACATGAGTATCCTTCACGATCAGCCGGGAAGTATTCCATGTTTCTGCGGAGACTTTTTCGCCCCCTTCCGGAACATGCATTCCGTAATTGGCTCCGCTATACTGATCGGGGGCCAGTTCAGAAGGCCAGCCTGCATCATCAATCAGCTGGTATTCAGGACCCGATTGATAAAGCGCCTCCACTTCCCCCTCTTCCACATGGAAGAAGATACCTGAATTGCTTTGGGGAGCAATGTTCCATTCGAGGTACAATTCAAAATTTCTATACGGCTTTCGGGTAATAATATCCCCCCCATGGTCGCTACCTACTCCGGAATTCTCCAGTACTCCATCCACGATTTTCCAGCCGGTCACCTCTCCTCCGTTAAAGATTTTCCAGTTATCCAGCGAATGGCCGTCAAAAAGCAGTTCCCAGCCTTCTTCCTGTTCATCCTGGGTAAGAGTATTCAATTCACCTGCTTTCTTGCCAGAATGTGTACAGGACATCATCCCGGTCATAAATAAAAAACACCCTGTCAAAATAACCAGTTTTTTCATTACGTTGCATTTACGTTAAATTTGTCCATGTGAAAATACAAATTCCAAACCGTTTTTCGGAAAAGAATCCGTTTTTTTGCATCAGCAAGTTGAAATCAAGGGGGTTCAGCCTTTTTGATACGCAAAAATAAGCATTACTTTTGTCCGGCTATCTCCCGGAAAAAGGGAAATATAAGAAATGAACGATTTTATTGAAAAGATAACGACCCCCATAAATCCATTTCACACGAAGTCCGCCGGAAATTCTGAACCCGGTTTGCTTCCTTTGTTTCTGGCCCCGATGGAAGATGTGACCTATTCATCGTTCCGGTATATGTGCAAGAAATACGGAGCCGATGTGATGTACACAGAATTTGTTTCCTCGGAAGCCTTGATCCGTCATGTTCCGAAGACCCGGGAAAAAATGAAGCTTTTTGATTTTGATCATCCGGCAGGTATCCAGTTGTTCGGGCACGACATCGGAACCATGGTTACAGCAGCAAAAATAGTTGAGGAGGCCGGTCCCGATTTTATTGATCTTAATTTTGGGTGTCCCATGAAAAAAATTGTCAACAAGGGTGCGGGGGCTGCGTTGCTCAAGGACCTGCCTAAGATGCAGGAGATGGCAAAGCAGGTGGTCCGGGCGGTTCATCTTCCGGTGACAGCAAAGATCCGCCTGGGCTGGGATCAACAAAACCAGCCCATTGTGGAAGCTGCGGAACGGCTTCAGGATGCCGGGATTGTTGCCCTTGCCATTCACGGACGCACCCGCGATCAGTTATATACCGGTCGTGCCGACTGGACGCTCATCGGCAAAGTCAAAAGAAATCCCCGCATGAAAATTCCGGTTATAGGAAACGGCGATATAACCGGAGCCCAAAAGGCAAAACAACTCGTGGAACAAACCGGCGTAGACGGCCTTATGATCGGTAGACCCGCAATCGGAAGACCCTGGATCTTCAAAGAAATAAAAAATTACCTCGCAAAAGGCGAAATCCCCCCTTCCGTAACGGTCGATCAGGCTGTCGAAAAAGCCCGGGAACAGTTGCAAATAACCTGCCAATGGAAAGAACAGGAGAAAAAAGCCATTCTCATGATGCGCCGTCATTTGGCGAAATATTTCCCGGGCTTACCCAACTTCAGGGAAATAAAAACAACCTTGCTGCGCGCAGATACTTACAACGAAGTAAACCATATACTTGATCAGATCCGGGAAAAATACACCGGACAACCCATCGATTATGACAAAGCAAGCTTGCATTGAAACCGAAAGGATTGTCTTACCGAATCCGCTGGAACCAGGTATTGTCATCGAAACAGTGAATGATGGATAAACTGAAGGAATATTTTTGCAACACCCCTGTTGAAACAATTCTCGATGTGGCCACCGGAAAGGGGGAGTTTCTCCGCATCCTGAGGGATCTTTTTCCAGGAGCCAACCTCACCGGAATCGATCCAAATACAGCCTCATTAAACATGGCAGCAGAAATACTTCAGGATGTGAACCTTCATTTTTTTGCGATGAATGCTGAAAAACTGGCTTTTGAAGATGGGCAGTTCGATCTGGTTTCCATCTCCAACGGGCTGCACCATCTTCCTGATCCGGAAACTTCGTTTTCAGAAATGAAAAGAGTAACGAAATCCGGAGGTTGGATGGTTATCAACGAACACATCAGCGATCATCTTACTCCGGCCCAGGAAAACCGGAAGTTCTACCACCATCTGAAAAGCTATGTCGACCGCCTGAACGGCCAATTTCATCGGGAAACATGGACGAAACAAGAAATACTAAACATCATTCGGGAAAACGGAATTTTCATCGAATCCACATTTGAGTACTCCGAAGGCATCAATCTCATCACCCCCAACCACCCGGAAGATTACTGGATCCATCAACTGAAAAAACACCTGGAACCCCTGAAGCATAAACCAGTATACAGAGAGCTTCTCCCCAAAGTGAACGAATTCAAACAACGGATGGAAAAGTACGGCATGGAGCAGGTCAACAATGTAGTGGTGATTGGAAGAGTAACAAAACGTTCTGATTAGCCTTTCAGGGCTTCTGCTCCGCTAACAATCTCCAGTAGTTCATTGGTTATGGATGCCTGGCGGGCTTTGTTGTAAGCCAGGTTCAGCTCTTTCAGGAGTTCTGTGGCATTGTCTGTAGCTAAGTGCATGGCCGTCATGCGTGCCCCATGTTCAGAAGCATGGGAGTCAAGCATGGCTTTGTAAAACTGAATTTTTAAGATCCGGGGAATCAATTCCTGAACAATGTATGCTTTTGAAGGTTCGTAAATTAAATCAAAACGAACTTCTTGTTTTTCGTCCCCATTGATCTCCACCGGAAGAAATTGTTCGATGGTTAATTCCTGAACTGCCGCATTCTGAAAGCTGTTATAGACCAGTTCCACACAGCTGTATTCCCCTGTAGCAAAGGATTCCATAATTTCGGAGGCAACGAGCGAAACATTTTCAAAATTCAGATTGTTGTACAGTTCGTTTCTGTTTTCTTTCATGTTGCAACCATAATGTTTCAACTGGTGTTCTCCCTGTTTTCCAATGGCCAGGAAATCCACGTTTCCTTCATCGATCAGGTAAGGGTAGGCATCCTGTACCCGGTCGGCGGCTTTTCTGGTAATATTGATATTAAAGCCCCCGCACAATCCCCGGTTTGATGAAATAAGGACCATCAGCACCTTTTTGCCTTTTCCGGGCCGTGTGAACACCGAATCGTCGGTGTTTTCCATATTGGCCCGCAACAGGGTCAACAGGTGATGCATTTTTTCAGCATAGGGACGGAATTGCATAATTGCATCCTGTGCCTTTTTCAGGCGGGCTGCTGAAACCATTTTCATCGCATTGGTTACCTGTCTTGTGGTTTTCACCGTAGCGATCCTTGTCCGTATTTCTTTGAGTCCTGCCATATCTTGTGCCGGTTTATCGAATATGGAGTGTTTGAATTCTACATCCTGCCGGCCTGCATTCCCTTTTTATGTTGTTTTTTTATATTGCTCCAACACCTCAGCCGCTACTTTTCGCAATACCTCTTCACTTTCCTGAGTGAGGGTTCCGTCGCGCAATTCATTCAGTGTTTCGCGGTGTTCCATTTCCATTTTTTCCAGAAACCCGGATTCGAAATCCTTCACCTTTTCGATCGGCACCTGACGCAACAACTCCTTCACCCCACAATAGATAATGGCGATCTGGTGTTCGATCTTCATAGGGGAGAATTGTCGTTGTTTCAGGATTTCCACATTTTTATGCCCTTTATTCAGAATGCGCATGGTGGCGGCATCCAGGTCGGAGCCAAATTTTGCGAATGCTTCCAGCTCGCGGAACTGTGCCTGGTCCAGTTTTAGGGTGCCGGCAATTTTTTTCATGGATTTAATCTGTGCATTGCCCCCAACGCGGGAAACCGAAATTCCTACATTGATCGCCGGGCGGATTCCCGCATTGAAAAGATTCGAATCCAGGAATATCTGTCCGTCAGTAATTGAAATAACGTTCGTAGGAATATATGCCGACACATCGCCTGCCTGGGTTTCAATAATAGGAAGGGCCGTCAGGGAGCCACCTCCTTTCACTTTCCCTTTCAGACCCTCCGGGAGGTCATTCATGCGGGCAGCTACCTCATCCGATTCGATGATTTTTGCTGCTCTTTCCAGCAATCGCGAATGCAGATAAAAAATATCGCCCGGATAGGCTTCCCGTCCCGGAGGCCGGCGCAAGAGAAGGGAAACCTCCCGGTAGGACACGGCCTGCTTGGAAAGATCATCGTAAATAATTACCGCATCGCGTCCCGTATCGCGGAAATATTCCCCGATAGCTGCTCCTGCAAAGGGAGCATAAAACTGAAGGGCAGCCGGATTGGCTGCTGTAGCGGCGACCACAACCGTATAATCCATGGCTCCGTATTTCTCCAGGGTGGCGGCTGTATTGGCCACAGTGGATCCTTTCTGTCCTATGGTGACGTAAATACAGTAAACCGGTTTTCCTTTTTCGAAGTTTTCCCGTTGGTTAATAATGGTATCAATGGCTATGGCCGTTTTGCCGGTTTGCCGGTCTCCGATGATCAATTCCCGCTGGCCTCGTCCGATGGGGATCATGGAATCAATGGATTTAAGACCGGTCTGGAGGGGTTTTTTCACCGGCTGGCGAAAGATCACCCCGGGAGCTTTTCGTTCCAGGGGCATCTCAATCAATTTCCCCTGAACAGGACCTTTGCCATCAATAGGTTCCCCAATGGTATTGATCACGCGGCCCAAAAGGCCTTCCCCGACCCTCACTGAAGCTATGCGCTGCAATCTTTTCACGGTATCGCCTTCACCAATCTCTTCTGAAGGTCCCAGCAAAACCGCACCTACATTGTCTTCCTCAAGGTTCAAAACGATGCCTTTGACTCCGTTTTCGAACTCAATCATCTCGTTGGATTCAACATTTGAAAGCCCATATATACGGGCAATACCATCGCCTATCTGTAATACGGTGCCAACTTCCTCCAGGGTTGCGCCGGTTTTGAAATTTTCCAGTTGCCTTTTTAAAATCCGGGATACTTCAGCCGCTTTAATTTGTACCATGGGTCCCTTTTTTAGTCTGTTCAATTATTCAAATTCTGTCTCCAGGAGGGTGGTTTTGATTTTTCGTAACTGAGTGGCCAGGCTTGCATCCAGCTGTTTGTCATCAATCCGTAAGATCATCCCTCCAAGGATTCGTGGGTTTGTTTTTCCTGTAAGTTCAATTTTTGAATGAAACGCCTTTTCCAGGCTTTGTTTGATCTTCTCTTTTGCTTCTTCTGAAAACTCCGTTGCCGTAGTTATGACTGCCATTTTAATATCCATCTCCTGGCGTATCAGGCCGAGAAAATCGCGGCATATACCGGGAATGTAATGCTCCCGATTATTTTTAACGATCAGATGCAAAAAATTCAGTGTACCCTCATGCACCGTATGGGCAAAGATTTCTGAGAGTATGGTCTTTTTTTTCGATGTCCGGATTACGGGATTGGTCAAAAAACGGATAAAATCAGCCGATTGACTGCATACATTGGCCACCTGTTCGATATCCGCTTTGTATCGATTCAACAATCTCTTTTCTTTGGCCAGTAAAAAGAGAGCCCTGGCATACCTTACGGTAATTAAACTATCATTCATTCCCTTAGTTCAATTTCAAATCATTGATCAGCTGGTCCACGATTTTTTCTTGTCCGCCCGGGGCAGTCAATTCTTTGCGGATCAGTTTTTCAGCGATTTCTATCGAAAAGTGAGCAATCTGGATTTTCATGGCTTCAAGGGCTGCGGTTTTCTCTCTTTCGATTTGCATACGTGCCTGCCCGATGCTTTTCAGGGTTTCCTGATGGGCCTTTTCCCGGGCTTCCATAACGATTCTGCTCTTTAGCTCTCTGGCTTCTTTGAGGATGGTTTCTTTTTCAAGCCGGGTTTCCCGGATCACTTTTTCGTGATCCGCTTTCAATCCTTCCACCTCTTCCCGTGCTTTATCGGCAGACCGCAAGGCTGCTGCAATGGATCGTTCCCTCTCTTTCAAAAGATACAAAATCGGTTTCCAGGCAAACCGTTTCAAAATATAAAGCACGATACCAAAAATGATAACCAACCAGATGATCGTCCCTGGATTTGGTGTTACTAGTCCCATTCCCTGCGTTTTTTTATTTAACGGATTCAACAATCCCGGTTCTTCCGGGATATAAAAACATACGCTGTTACTTCAATAAGATTACGAGCGCACAAACAATAACAGCAAAGAAGCAAACGCCTTCAATCAAAGCGGCTGAAACGATCATGTTGGACCGGACATCCCCTGCAGATTCCGGTTGACGGGCAATAGCCTCCATGGCGGAAATTCCTATTCTACTGATTCCCCAGGCTGCACCAATCGCAACCAGAGCAGCCCCCAGGGCAGCTCCTACCTGACTGATCGCAGCACCGGCCGTGACTTCCGTGGCTTCCGTGGCTTGAAGCAATACGGTTAAAATAGCTGATAACATACGTAGTAATTTAAAAAGTTAATATTAATGATGTTCTGCTGTCGCCATCCCAAAATAGAGCGCCGACAACAGGGTAAAAACATAAGCCTGTATAAACGAAACCAAAATATCAAGCAACAAAATAAAAATGGAAAGTCCTATGGACACCGGGCTGATAACCAAGCCGGCTACCGGTCCCAATACGGCTGCAAAAACAAAGATCAGACTGACAAAAACAGCAAGGATCATATGCCCGGCCAACATGTTGGCAAACAAACGGATCATGAGTACAAAAGGTTTTGTGAACATACCCAGAATCTCCAGGACCTGCATTAAAGGAACCGGAAATTTTAACGGCAAGGGTACATCGGGATTGAATACCTCTTTCCAGTAATGCCTGTTGCCGCTTATCACTGTCACCAGGAAAGTGAAAAGGGCCAGCACGAGGGTAACCGAAATATTCCCGGTTACATTGGCCCCGAAAGGAAAAACCGGGATCAGTCCGGTAAGATTATTGATCAGAATAAAAAAGAAAAGGGTTAACAGAAACGGCATAAACCGCTCGTATTTTTCTTCTCCGATGACCGGCCTGGCTACTTCATCCCTTACAAAAAGGATCACCGGCTCAAAGAGGTTCTGCAACCCTCTCGGGGCTTTGCCTTTATTGCGTCTGGCTGAGCGGGCAACCGAAAGAAATATCCACACCACAAGAAGGGCAGTCAGCAAGGCTCCGGATACCGTTTTGGTCATCGAAAAATCCAGGGGCCTCCCCTTTTCGGCTCCCTGTTCATCCAGCTCCACAATCTTACCGTTGTTCTTTTTTTGGGTTGAAATCCGAAACCCTTTATAGTCGGAATGACCGTGATGAAACTTCGAGGACATGAAAACAAAAAAATGCCTTCCTTCATGCAGACCGGGATTTTTATTGTAGAGAATCACCGGCAGTGGAATACAGATATGGGTCTCATTAAAGGAGGTTAAATGCCATTCATAGGAATCCCTAACATGTTCCATGATGAACTCACCTGCCTGAAAATCTTCTTCTTCACGGGATCCTGATGCCGGTTCCTCTTCCCCGGAATGTTGCTCCGGATCATGGGTGGATTCGTCCAATAAAGATACAGCAGAAACACCGGACGGATTCCATACCAGCAAAAACAGAAAAAAGTATGCGGTCTTCATAAAATGCACCATGGCAGGCTGGCAATTTTAAAACGTCCACAAATTTATAAGTTTTTTCTATAGGCTTGAGGGAATTCCTAAATTTATATCCATTTGTTTACAAGGACGAAATGTATCCATCGAAAAACGGGCTGTAAGGAATTTGTCCGATCTGAAACTCATTTCTTTTTTCGATGACTCAGGGTTCTCACTACCTTGGCGATACTTCGCACTTCCAAGAAGGTAAAAGTAATGTACAGCACCAGTATCACCACCACAAAAGCTGCGGCTTGTTCTGGATTCAGCATCAGATAAACAACTGTAAAAGCAACATAGATCAGCAACCTCAGTAACGTAGACACCATATTCAGCCGGGAGAATCGATCCATATCTTTATAGGCCACTTTTACCTGCCAGATGTATGTTGCCAGGGTAAACAGATAAAAAAAACCCAGTGCCAGCCAGTAAACCGGAAGGTAATAACTTGAGAGAAACCACTTGAAAAGAATAAATCCTGCCAACACCAGGACCACAGCAGCCAAACTTAGTATAACCAGGAATCTCCGGATTTCTGTATTCATTTTTTTAAAAAATTTCGGATGCCATACAATGTGGAAAGCACAACAGAAAGAACCATCAAAACCAGCGTGAAAACTTTAACATCATTGTTCATCCATTGGTCGATTTTGTATCCGCCAAATGTACCTGCCACAATGATCACCAGCATTTCAAATCCCAAACTTGAATACTTTATAAAATCATCCAGATTTTTTTTGTCTTTATTTTGTTTTTTCCGGTCCATCGGGTCTGTTTTCCATTGTACAGTTACCTGTAAAGGCAGCACCCGGTTCAACGGCCAGTTTTCCGGTGATGATCTCACCGTGGATCCTTGAACTAGATTTCATGTTTAGTAACTCACGGGCGGTTATCTTTCCTCTCACTTCGCCCGAGATTTCCACATTGTTGCAGTTAATTTCCCCTTCGATTTTTCCGTTTGCCCCAACGACCAGGCGTCCTCTGGCTTTTATATTTCCTTTCAGCTCTCCATCCATCCGGATGTCTCCATCCGTAACAATATCGCCTGTAATTTTGGTTCCGTTGCTGACCAGGTTAATATTCTGACCTTCTACTTCGTTGTTTGACTTTACTATTGATTTTGTCATGCTATGTCCTGTTTATTATTTATCCCCTTTCCGGATCAAGGTGCTTAAAATACAAAAATAATGAATCCCCTGCAATCTACCGGAGCTTTTTTATGCTGATCCGGGTATAACCGGGGACACGAAGAGGTTAAAATACCTTGTAAGGGGCTTTTTTTACTCAAGTTTTTTCTGAATCGGTACCCATTGCCTATGCCGTGATCATGGCTTGGCAGCAACGATCCTCCCGGGGAACTGTCCGGGTGTTTTAAGGTCAGACGCTGATCTCTTTTTCGATTACCTGCTTTCCTCTGTAATAGCCACACTCGGGGCATATATGGTGATACCTGACCGTTGCTCCGCAATTGGAACAGGTAGCCAGGGTGGCAGGGGTTGCCTTGTAATGCGTCCTACGCTTATCTCTCCTCGTTTTGGAAATTTTATGTTTTGGATGTGCCATGTTGTATTATTTTAATTTGTATGCAATAATTCGTTCAACTTGTTCCACCGTTGGTCCGTTTCCGGTTCTCTTTCTTTTTTGGTATATTTCTCCAATTGCTTCAGCATTTCCGGATTGCATAAGCTTTTCCCGTTTTTATCATCCGGGTGTACATGCCGTACCGGTATGCTTAAAACAATGTACTCATACAACAATTGAGCGATAGGAATAAAATCCTCCTCCGGGGAAACCCAGATCACTTCATCGCCTGGTTCAGAGGTTCTCTTACCGGTCTTTATTAGCAAAGTAACCTGTTGTTCAATGACCTGGTCGTACTTTTCGAGGCACCGGTCACAAATTAGTTCTACGGTACCCTCCCATTCCAATCCTAAAGTCATCACCTGGCTTCTTTTTTCGATGGTTACCTTTGCCTGAATTTCCGCCTTTTCTACCAGGCTTTTATCCATCTGCTCAAAAAACGCGTCACCAATCGGATACTCAAATTCGGTAATACCCTCTTTCAGGCCTTTCCATGCAATATTATATTTCGAGGTATTCCTCACGGCTCCTTAAAAGTGGTGCAAAAGTATAAATTTTCTTTCAATACGTAAAATATCAGGAAAAATAATTTACTGATTTATTATTAAGCAGTTATCTTCTTTTTTTCAGGATGATCCGAAAGGTGGTCCCTTTATCGATCTCACTTTGTTTAATAAAGATTTTCCCTTTATGATACATCTCAATGATTCTCTTTGCCAATGACAAACCCAATCCCCAGCCTCTTTTTTTTGTAGAATAACCGGGTTGAAATATGGTCTTAAAATGTGATTTGGGAATTCCTTTGCCTGTATCCGAGATATCGATCCGCAGATGGTCCTCTTTTTCCGTTATGGAAAGAGCAATGATTCCATGTTTATTTTCCATGGCATCGATGGCATTTTTGCACAGATTTTCAATCACCCAGGAAAACAAAGCAGCATTGAGGGGCACCTCAAATACCGAATTTTCATCGTATGCAGATTCAAACTGTACTTTATTTGAGAATCTGGATTTCAGGTAAGCAAGCGTATTATTCAGCACTTCAACGACATTGGTCAGCAGCAATTCAGGAGCCGATCCGATTTTTGAAAACCGCTCAGTAATTTTCCCCAATCGTTGAATATCCTTTTCGAATTCCTGAATAAGGGTTTCATCAATATCCTTCAGCTTGAGGATTTCGATCCAGGCCATCAGGGCTGAAATGGGAGTTCCCAGCTGATGGGCTGTTTCTTTTGACATTCCTACCCATACCTGATTTTGTTCGGCCTTTCGTGAAGCACTGAAGGCATAATAAGCGATGCCTATAAAAAGCACAATAACCAGCATCTGGACCACCGGGAAAAAACGGAGATTACGCAGCAACGAGGATTCCCGGTAATAGAGGTATTGTTCCTGCCCTTCCCCCAATTCCAGCACAATCGGATCGACCCTTTTTTTCATTTTCTCCAATTCTCTTTCAAGAACCGCTGTTTTCCTGTTGGAGCTATATTCAATGTTGGCATCATCCAGGATCTCTCCCTGGCTGTTTACGATAATGATCGGAATGGTTGTATTCTGGGTAAGAATCATATAGATCAGGGTATAATAGCGGGTTGAAAGGGTATTGAACTCCGGAGAGTCGGGAATGTGTTCGGTCATACCCATGCGTTTGGTTGCTTCAGCCCACAGTTCTACTTTCTTGCGTTCTTCCTCGGCCATATTACCGGTCAGCCACTGGGTATAGAGCAATGAACCCAGGCCAATAAGAATAGCTGAGAATAGAAGCAGTATTTTCCAACGGCGTTTTTTCAGGTATAGATCCAAAACGGGATGTTATTTGGTTAGTATTAGATGATTCCTTTTCTTGCGTACTGCGGGTATTAATGCACGTATCGACTGGCAGATTCCCTCAACGTCAAAACCGCATTCTTTATAAAGTTCTTCCTGGGTTCCCTGGTCGATAAACGAGTCGGGAACCCCCAACATGGCGATGTTTGCCGAATACCCGTTTTCGGCCATAAATTCAGCCACAGCGCTCCCGAATCCGCCTTTTATGACTCCGTCTTCAATGGTCATCACCGTATTAAATCGCTTGAAAACGGTATGCAGCAAAGCGGTATCGAGGGGTTTGATAAACCGCATGTCGTAATGGGCAATTTGAATATTCTCCCGGGCCAGTTTTTCAACGGCCTGTTGGGCAAAAATTCCGGGTTTTCCAATGGTCAGAATGACCAGTTGGTTGCCTTCCGAGAGGACCCGTCCTTTGCCGATTTCAATTCTTCTGAAGGGTTTGTCCCAGGGAATACCCATCCCGTATCCCCGGGGATATCGAATGGAAAAGGGACCTGCATTTTCCAGCTGGGCGGTATACATCAGATTTCGTAGCTCTTCTTCATCCATTGGAGCTGAGAGGATCATATTGGGTATATGCCGCATAAAAGCCATATCAAAAACACCATGGTGGGTGGCTCCGTCTTCCCCCACCAACCCGGCACGATCCAAACAAAACACCACCGGCAGATTCTGAAGGGCCACATCATGAATCACCTGATCGTAAGCCCGTTGCATGAAAGTGGAATAGATATTACAAAACGGTATATACCCCTGGGTCGCCAGGCCGGCAGAAAAAGTAACCGCATGCTGCTCAGCAATTCCTACATCAAAGGTGCGGGTAGGCATCTTTTTCATCATCAGATCCAGGGAACATCCCGTTGACATGGCCGGGGTGATGGCTACAATTTTTTCGTTTCTCTCAGCCAGTTCCACCATGGTTTTCCCAAAAACATGCTGAAACCGGAAGACCTTTCCCCGGGAACTGCTGCCGGTATAAATTTCCCCGGTTGATTTATTAAATTTCCCCGGAGCATGAAACTGAGTCTGGTTCAACTCTGCAAATTTATAGCCTTTGCCCTTTTGGGTAATTACATGCAGTAACTTGGGCCCCGGAATCTCTTTCAGGTCACTCAATACTTCGGTCAGATACACTACATCATGGCCGTCAACCGGCCCGAAATAACGAAAGTTTAACGATTCAAATAAATTATTCTCTTTGAGTAACAGGTTCTTTACTGCATGCTGGTTTTTCTGAATAATCCTCCGTATCCTGGCCCCAAAACCGTGCAATTTCCCCAGGCCTTCCCAGACATCTGTTTTTACGCGGTTATAGGCATGTGATTTGGAAATCTTCAGAAGATACTGATTCAGCACTCCCACGTTGGGATCAATGGCCATATTGTTGTCATTGAGGATGACCAGAAGATCTGATTTCTGCGCCCCTGCATTGTTCAGTCCTTCGAAAGCCATCCCTGCGGTGAGAGCTCCGTCACCAATAACAGCAACCACTTTGCGGCCTGAACCATCAAGGGAAGCTGCAACCGCCATACCCAGAGAAGCGGAAATAGACGTTGAGGAGTGCCCCACGCCGAATGTGTCAAATTCACTTTCCTCCCTCCTGGGGAAACCACTTAATCCTTTGTATTTCCGGTTGGTAGTAAAAATATCCCTTCGACCGGTAAGAATCTTATGCCCGTAGGCCTGATGTCCCACATCCCATACCAACTGGTCGAAAGGAGTATTGTATACATAATGTAACGCTACCGTAAGTTCCACAACGCCCAGGCTTGCACCAAAATGACCCGGATTCGTTGAAACCACATCAATGATATAATTTCGTAATTCTTTACAAACTTCGGGAAGCTCTTTGACCGAAAGGTTCCTTAAATCCGAAGGTTTGTTGATGTTTTTTAAAAATCTCCCCGTAAACTCTTCCATGTGCTTTTAAAAAAACGTATTCAAAGATATAATTTATCGATGATTTAACCCGGATTATTCATAAATAATCCATTTCGCCAGAAACCCGATGCATGCCTGTCCACCGGACAGGAAGCTCTCCTGATTCACCTTATCCGTAACGTATTTTGTCATGGTCTTTTCGTCGGATCCATCTTGTTGGTTCCAGTAAAAGAACTAACTTTAAATCAAAAAATTTTACGGTAATGAAACTTTTTAAAGCAATTATTTTTTTGTTTTTACTGGCAGGATTAACCGGTTGTGTAACCACAGAGATGAGTCGAAAGCTCACCGGGTTGGAAGCCGAGAATAAAAGCCTGAAGCAGGCTAACATGGACCTAGGCATTGCCACTACGGAACTGGAATCCCGGATTGAAAGGCTGGAAGAGGCAAAACGGGCATGCACCCGTGAAATCGAAGCGTCGCGTACCCGTGCAGAAACCTGTGCCCTGAGAGTGGAAACCCTTGAAGAAGAAAAGGATGCTCTACAACAACAGATCGACGCCCTGCGTTCAGGTAGTTCCTCGGAAATCCGGAAACTCCTGGAAGAACTCCAGGGAACACACGACGAACTTACCGCGCGTGAAGATCGGTTAAAAGTAGCCCACGAAGAACTGGAAGCCCGCAACAGTCGCTTAATAGAACTGGAAAAGATCCTTCAACAAAAAGAACAGGCGGTAAATGAATTAAAAACCAAAGTGGCCGATGCCCTGACCGGTTTTCATGACAACGGACTTTCGGTCTATGAAAAAAACGGCAAAGTGTATGTTTCTCTCGAAGAACGCCTTCTTTTTAAAACCGGCAAATGGGAGGTGGACCCCAACGGTCAAAAAGCCCTGCAAAACCTGGCGGATGTGCTGGCCCAGAATACGGATATCAATATTATGGTCGAAGGACATACCGACAATGTTCCCATGCATGGCTCCGGAGAAGTACAGGATAATTGGGATCTCAGTGTTTTGAGAGCTACATCCGTAACAAAAATTCTTACCCGGAACTCCCGGGTGGACCCTGCACGAATCATCGCTGCCGGACGCAGTGAATACATTCCCCTCGAAGAGAACGATACCCCTGAAAACCGACAAAAAAACCGACGTACGGAAATAATCCTTACCCCCAAACTGGATGAACTGTTACAGATCATTGAAATGAACTGAATTCATGCATCCAACTCCGGGAATATCCATGCTTCAAAATAAACAACCGGGAAAAAATGGCCGTGCGGCTCAGAAGGTTTTGTAAATTAGATATTATTCTGTATTTTGATCCCCAATGAAAAGGAACATATAGATAGTTAAACCATGAAGAAAATTTGTATTGTTCTTCTTTTTGTGGCAGTTTCTACCAACCTGCCTGCCCAAAGAAGAGTAAATATTCAGACAATCCCCGGCGATGCAAAAATTTATATGGTACGTTCCCCATCCGAACGGTCAGAACTGGGTACCGGATCATTCGAGCTCCAATTGGGCAAAGATCCGGTCACAGTTGTTGTGGAAAAAGAGGGTTTTGAACCGGTTTCCAAAACTTTCATCCGCAACGGTGGAGGGGAAGCAACCGAACAAATAGCCCTGAGAAACCGTATCCTAAAAGTTACTTCCAATATTTATGATGCTGAGATTTTTAAAGACGGGGTTCTCCTGGGAAAGGGAGCCAATCAGTATGAAGTATTGATCCGGGAGAATTCCAATGTTACGATATCGGCCAAATCTCCGGGTTTTCTGACAAAAACCGTGGTTTATTACAATGCTTCCGGTCGCCCGGAACCTCCCATAAGCGATATTCTTTTGCTGGAAGACCGGGTGGTTAATGTGACCGCTCATCCTGCAGGAACCTCCATACTTGCTGACGGAGTCAAGATGGGGGAAGATGCATCCATCGTAACCATTCCCAGAGGTTCCTGTGTTACGGTAGCAATTTCCAAAGAGGGATATGCTGATATTGAAACTTCGTATTGCAACAAAGAAAACGTGCCTCCGCCACCCATCAACGACGTTTTTGTTCTGAAAAACCGGATGGTTCAAATCAATACCACCCCCGACAATGCACAAATTAAAGTGGACGGCAAGGTGGTCAGCAACAACGGATTTAAGCTGTTGGTTCTCGAAAATCAGTGCGTGGAGGTTGAGGTCTCCCGGGAAGCCTATGATACACAACGAAAAAACTACTGCAACACCCCTACTATGGGAAACCTCCCGATCACCGATCATATTAACCTGGCGGAAGATGAAGCCTGGACTTCCTCGATCCAAAGTGATCAGGCCAATGTGAATTTCTCCATATCCATTCATCCCGCAATGGATGAGGAAACCGCCTGGAAAACGCTGAGTCAGATCATCCTCAGCAAATTCGATATTCTGGAAATTACCGACCGGGCTACCGGTTACATGCGTACTGCCTGGCATATAAAAGCATTCAGTAACGGAACCATCATACGAACCCGCGTGATCATCAAACAGGGAAATATCGAGCCCCTGCGTTATATCGCCAAAATAGTGAGTGAAATCTCCATTGCGAAAAATGTCAGCGCCCAGGAAGATGAAAATTTCAGGCCCTGGGACCGCCTTCTTAAAACCTACAAGGATGTGATCAGTGAATTACAGGCAAGATTGCAATAATCCGTAATTTAAGAGACAGCGGCAACGCATTAGGTGAATTCAAGGCATCGATCCAAATGCCTCCGTCCTTCAGCAACCTTGCTGAAGGGCTTGTTTCACTTTCTCAGGAACCAAAAGCCTGAGTGTGGCTCTCGAAAAATGAAAATGTATAGGCAGATCGGCTATAAAACGCATGACTATATATCCTTTTTTTCTTTCTTATGACCATGCTCTGCGGAAAGGCTGTTTTGTGTTCTCTTGGTTTCCTGTTCATTTCTTTTATTACCTTTAAGGCTTCTGAATTTTTTGCTGTATGGGATTTATAAAAACGATCAAAAAATATCCTGTATACTTTTGGACATCCAACACCATTGAACTTTTTGAGCGATGGGCCTGGTATGGTTTTTATATTGCCTTCCCTCTGTTTTTGGTCAATTCTCAGGATACGGGGACTCTGGGATTCAGTCAGGCACAGAAAGGAATCATCATGGGAACAGGTTCCATGCTGCTCTATTTTCTGCCGGTTACAACCGGAGCCATCGCCGATAAAGTATTCCTGCTGCAAAAAGAAGGAATCCGCCGGGGATGGTCGTTCCCGGAGATTTCTGAATTTTTCACAAAAAATGACTTTCTAAGGGAAGCAGCCCAACGGTTGAATATGTCACAGGTTGAACTGACCAACTTCCTTTGGAAAAACCACCATCCTTACAATATCTGGATCCTCTACTCGGGAGTCGCAGTCTCTGCTACAATCTTTTTATGGATTTACGACCGTTTTATAATCAGGAAATAGATACCTTTGTATATGCCCCGACTGTTGATCATAGGATTGATTATTGCAGGAATTGTCCCCACAATTTCAGGTCAGGATTTTCTGATAACCCATACGCCCGATGCAAACCATCCGAAAAGTCTATATCTGAAATTTGAAAACACCGGATTTTTCAAAAACAACGAATTTGAAAGCTTTTTGGTTGACGGGTATACCCTTACTGGAAACTGGATACGGCCCAGGCTGGTTTACCAACCTA
The DNA here is from genome assembly GCA_964408795.1 of uncultured Mariniphaga sp. Lineage (GTDB taxonomy): Bacteria > Bacteroidota > Bacteroidia > Bacteroidales > Prolixibacteraceae > JABMQB01. The sequence continues at coordinate 79,900 of CAYPAW010000114.1, read as the reverse complement.
TGGAAAACCTTCGATTGGAACTGGGCTGGCACTATCTCCGTTTTAACGGTACTGAAAAGGCAACTCACAGCCTCCCCTGGTTTTCAGCCCGGATACGCTTTCTGAATAACTGGCAATTTATTCTGGGAAATCTCCGGAACAACAATAATCACTCACTCATCAAGCCCATCTGGGAACCGGAGCGTTTTATAACGGATAAACCCGAAGCAGGCTTTCAAATCATTCATCATTCCCGCCCGTTTCACTTCGACGGATGGCTGAACTGGGAACAATTTATCTTCGAAGGAGATCCCTTTCAAGAGCATTTTACCGCCGGAATATCCTCTGGAATATCCCTTTTCCGTTCAAAAAAAATAACCCTGTCTCTCCCGCTGCAGGTACTGATCCACCACCAGGGAGGCGAAATCGATACCAGCCCCCTCAGGGTCCAAACCCTGACCAATACCGCAGCCGGACTACAAACAGAAATCTTATTTAAGGGATTTCTCAGGCAAATCAACCTTGCAGCCTACTATACCATGTTCCTCGACAATAAAAAAAACAGTGAACTTCCCTTTGAAAAAGGAAGTGGAACATGGATTTCCGGTTCCATAACTTCCAAAGGAGGACGCTTCGGACTGGAATACTGGAATTCGGAAAAATTCTTCGGGATCAAGGGCATGGAACTGCTCCAGGTTGCGCATGGAATCCATCCTTCTTATGCTGCACCGAACCTGAAAAAAGAAATGATCCTGCTCTTTTATGATCTAAAAAAAGAACTGTGTGAGGGAGTGATCCTGGGAGCAAGGCTGGAAGCCTGGTATGAACCGGAACCGGGATCCTTTTCAAACACCGCTGCCTTGTATGCAATCGTAAATAAAGATTTTCTGCTTAAAAAATTCTGATCTTGATTTTTGCTTAAAACGAGTCCCTCCCGATGATGACCGGGACGATGATGAGTTTCCTGTCTGCATCGCTTTCGCATAGTTCCTTGCTTTGCCGAAGCGACTGGTTGAAGGCGCAGTCAGCAGAACGAAGCTGAACAGGCAGGCATGGGAACCCTCTGAAAACAAACCATTGCAAACACATGAAAGGGCACCCTCGAAACTCCTTCATTTCGGGGAAAATTTGTTTCAGCAATTCATTCTGTTTCTTGTGGTATTATAGGGCAACAAAGCGCCAGGGTTTGCTGACCCAGGGTTCTCCGGCATAGTGAATACCGATCCTGGGTACTTTTCTGTAAGGTAGTGTGATCCCGCTTTCTTCCACCCATATCCTTTTCGATGTTTCCAGGCATTCTCCGTAGAAAGACTGATCAAGTTGCAAGGCTTTACCTACCCTGCCGGGTCCGGAGATTTCTTCCAGTCCGCGGATCAACACGGCCGATGGATTTCCTTCTCCGCCGGTAACAAAATTCAACAACCAGTAGATTCCATAAATCAGGTACACATAAACGGAACCTCCCGGACGGAACATGATCTCAGACCGAGGGGTTCTGCCTTTGCTGGCATGACAGGCCCGATCTTCGAAACCCCGGTAGGCTTCCGTCTCCGTGATCATGAATCTTCCGATTGTCCCGTTCTTGTATCTCCGCATCAATTGCTTTCCCAAAAGCTCCGGGGCTACATCCAGAACCTCCCGCATAAAAAAATCCGTGGATACTCTTTGGTTGTCCATCCTATTGATCGTCCGTTGTTACCAGGTAATACCCAGCCGTAGTAAAAAAATTTCGCAGCCAGGGAACGGCTGCAACGAAGCGGTTCTGTTTCCGGGGTCGTACCTTAAACTTCACTTCGTAATTGGGATTAAACAAATAAAGCCTTCTGGTAAGAATCCGAAACCCGTGGTTTTTTAGAATTCGCTCGAAGCGTTCTATGGAGATCCCGGTTTCTTTGACCTCCATCAGGCCCTGGATTTTATTCTGAGGTTCTCCGAAAAGCTTTAATACCCCTTTGTAAAAAAAACCAGGCAACAGATGAAACCAGGGCAATTTCGACAAAATTCTGCTTCTGCACATCTGCTGGTGCCCTCCGAAGGGATTCTGCCAGGGAGGAAACCCGAAAAAAACCACACTTCCGAAGTGCAGAAAATGCTTCATATACCCCATAAATCTTTTCTGGTCGGGAATATGTTCGATTACATCCCGTAAAACAACCACATCGAATGTTCCCAGATCGCTTCGCCTATAGATATCTTCACAAATCAGGATTAGGTTCCGGTAATTGGGGTGATCCCTGAAAAATTCATGTGCCAGTTTAATCTTTCCGGCCGATAAATCGATTCCGGTGACCGTACATCCGGAATCCATAAAAGGCTTCAGGTTCCCTCCCTCTCCGCAGCCTATCTCCAGAACGGATGTTCCGGTGTTGATTTTTATATGCTCTTCCAAAAAGGGAATCACATATTTTCGGGTGGTAACAACCTGCTCTTTAAAATACTGATCCCGGTTGGTATGCCTTTCGTACATTCGTAAAATTGCAAAATTAAGCGATTTAATCCCTGGGGTTGGTTTCTCTTTTATGTTTCCGGTATTTCCATATTTTCATGCCCAGATAACCTGCAAGGATGAACAGCAACAGGATAGAGCTGGCATACGAAATTTTATTTCCGAAATAATAGGATCGGGGCTCAAACCGGAATTCAATGGTATGGTTTCCCGGAGGAACCACCAGGGCTCTCAACACATAATTGACCCGGAAGTGTGGAACTTTTTCCCCATCGATATAGGCGTTCCATCCCCCTTCATAATATATTTCCGAAAAGACCACCAGCTGTTCGGTTCCGGCCCTATAGCTGTATGTAAGAATATTCGGCTGGTATTCCGTGAGCACCACACCTCCCAGATTATCTTTTGAGAAAGATTTCCCTTCCACAAATTTTTTAAATCTTATATCCACAATGGCTGTCGTACCGGGGTTAAAATCTTTCACAGCAGCTATCTCCTCATCCGCATTTTCCACGATTCTGTAGGTATGAGCAAACCAGGCGTTCCCCAGGGCTTCGGGATTCCGAAGGGGGGGTTGGTTATTATCCACAATAATATACCGGGTATTGAGCATATTCAGAACCGGGAGCGACATAAACACGGAATCGACCGGTTTTCCGGCCTGCATCCCGGTTGCCATCTGCTGCATTTCCGGGAATATCGTGTTTTCAATCAATTCCTGGTAACGGCGTAGTTTGGCTGCATGGTACCCGCCCACATTTTTATGGTAGTATGATGCCCGGGCATTCATAAAGGCATCCTGGCGAAAAGGCAATACCCGGTAACTTAAATCGGTATCTTGTAAAATTTCCCTGTCGGCTACCGTTTCAGGGAAAGGATTCTCAACCTGCCTTTTACTGGTGAAATGGTCCTTGTTGAGATAGCGTTTATCGACAAACCACAGGTCGCCCAGGATTAATATCCCGAGGATAGCAATCAATAATTGTGTTTTGAGTTTTTTCATATGCCAGGCATACAGGGTCCCTGCAGCGAGGGCTATGAAAAGAAACGACCGGAAAGCATCTGAGCTGAGCATATGCCGCCGGTCAGCAATTACAGCATCCATCAGCCATTCGGGATAACGGCCGGCATCGGCAGGAGATGAAAAATCACCGGCAATACCGGGAAGAAGGGCAAACAGCAATGTGAGCCCTCCGGTAAATAGGGCTGCCCATTTGAATCCACGCATGAAATCTTTGCGATCCACCCTGCCCCTTAAAATTTCGTTGAGCCCCAGGAATCCCAGCAAAGGAACACAAAACTCAACCACAACAAGCATCATGGTAGGAGCCCTGAATTTATTGTACAAAGGAACGTACCGGAGAAAAAAGTCGGTAAGCACCATAAAATTCTGGCCCCAGGCCAAAAAGAGTGAAAGCAGGGAGGCTGCTACCAACCACCATTTTAAGGGCCCTTTCACGATAAATAGTCCCAGGACAAAAAGAAAGATCACGATGGCCCCAAGATAAACCGGTCCGGCTGTGGGTGGCTGATCGCCATGATACATGCTGATAGCCCGGAGATTCTGCCGGGCATTTTGTGTGTTTCGCTGCAATGCATCGTAACTCTTCGAATCCACTCCCGGATTGATCTGGCTTCCACCTCCCATATAATCCGGAATCAGAAAGGTCAACGTTTCATCGATGCCCAGGCTGTACTGAACCACATAGTCTTTATCGAGCCCGGAGGTTTGGTTGTCGGTGTTGTGCGTCAACTCCGACGGTCCCCGGATGGTATGCTTTGAATACTGATAGGTGGTGTAGAGCCTTGAAAAATTCATCCCTATGGCAATAACCCCCCCCAGAATCAGAAAAACCAGGCTTCGGGTAAATCCCGGGAGTTCTTTTTTCCGGATCGCATAAATCAATTGAACAACAACCAGTATCACGGCTGTGATAAAAGCATAATAGGTGATCTGCAGATGATTCACAAGAATATTCAGTGAGAGACCCAGTGTGAAAAGAATAAACCCCGGAAGATGCTTTCCCTTAAACATCATCAGCATCCCGGCAAAAAGAGGAGCCATATAGCCTATGGCATACGCTTTGGTATTGTGGCCTGCCCCAATGATGATCAGAAAATAAGAGGAAAAACCATAGGCAAGAGCCCCTACGAGACTTTGCCACCGGCTCACACCAAGCGATAACAGAAGAATATAAAACCCAAGAATATAAAGCATTAACATGGAGGCAGGATGAAAAGCTTTGCGGATCATTGTCTGTATGAACCGTGCCAGATTTCCCGGATAGGTTACTGCGATCATGTATCCAGGCATTCCACTGAACAATGCATTGGTCCATAATGCTTCCTTGCCGGTCTCTTCACGAAAATCGGTTAACTCCTTCGATGACCCCCTGAAATGCGTTATATCCGATTGTTCGAGAACTTTCCCTTCCAGTTGAGGGAAAAAATAGAGCATGGAAACAACAAGAATTATCAGTACGATAATTAAATGCGACACACTATTTTTCGGAAATCTGATTCCCGCCATGGTTCTGTTTTTTTAGAATAAAATTCAAATATAATGAAAGTAAATGAGGCCGGATAGCAATCCAAAGCATAAGTGAGCATTCTCAACTTCCCGGGATTCCATTCCTGCACTGGTATTCATACCTGACACCCGGTAATACAACCTCAAGGCATCTCTTTACCGATTCAGAGACGGACATTTCATGGGTCTTTATTTCCAGGTCCGGATTCACAGGATCTTCAAAGGGGGAATCAATTCCCGTAAAATTTCTGATCAGTCCCTTTCTCGCTTTGCTGTAAAGTCCTTTGGTATCCCTTCTTTCACATACTTCAACAGGTGCATTTACAAAAATTTCGATCACATTGGATCTTCCGATAATCTGAAAAACCTGTTCCCTGATTTTTCGCGTCGGTGTAATGAATGCGTTGATACAAATGATGCCGCAATTCAGAAAAAGCTTCGAGACCTCAGCAATCCGCCGGATATTTTCCGTCCGGTCTTCTTCCGAGAAGCTTAAATTGTTGTTCAATCCCATACGAATATTATCCCCGTCCAATATCTGGGTCAGGAATCCTCTTCCGTTCAGTTCCATTTCGATGTTGCGGGCCAGGGTTGTTTTACCTGCTCCGGACAAGCCAACCAACCAAATTACTTTGGAACGTTGATTGAGCAGTTTTTCTTTGTCTTCCCTGTTCAGAATTTTATGAAAAACCGGATAGATATTTTTCTCGGCCATGGTTTTGAGTTATTGGGTTGAAATTTCTTTGGCTTATTTTCCAGTAAATATAGGGTATTATCTTTTTATTGATTTTTGTTTTCGCGGATAGCCAGGAACCAGGGATTTAACAAATGCTCTTTATTATAAACCAATTCTTCATCTGCATCTGCCAGGACTACCTTAGCTCCGGATGCTTTCACTACGGCATGGCCGGCTGCGGTATCCCATTCCATGGTAGGTGCAAAGCGGGGGTATACATCCGCCTGACCCTCAGCGATCATGCACAACTTCAGTGAACTGCCCTTTGAAAGGATCTCAATCTCTCCGTATTTCGTACGTCGTTCTTCTATGAAAGCCTCGGTTTCCGGCGATGAATGAGACCGGCTGGCAACAATCCGGTAGGATGAAAATTCTCCGGGTACCGGCAGCCGGGTTGCACCCTCCACACACCCGGAAAAAGAGCTGACCGGGTATCCCTTTTCAGCGGCTTTATCGATTCGATAGGCTCCCGAGTGTACTTCACCAATGTAGAGAATATCGGGTACCGGTGCATAGACAACCCCCATCACCGGATGTCCCTGTTCAATCAGGGCAATATTGACCGTAAACTCGCCATTCTTTTGGATAAATTCTTTGGTGCCATCCAACGGATCCACCATCCAGAAGGTATCCCAGTTCCTTCGAACCGACCACGGAATATTCTTTCCCTCCTCGCTCAATACGGGGAATTCTGTTTTTTGTAATTCCCTGAAGATAAGGTCGTGAGCCTCCCGGTCTGCCTTTGTAACGGGAGACATATCGTTTTTATACGCCACAGTAAATTCGGTCATATAGATCTGCATGATCGCTTCTCCTGCCTTCAGGGCCGTATCCATCAAAAGCGTCCAATATTCCTGGTTCTTCATATACAGAGGTTTGTTATCAAAAGGGTTCCAAAATCCTTTCTCTGTTAAAAAACAAATATAGCTGTTTTAACGGGTTAACGCCGTTCCGTTCGCCCGGATACTTCTTTCCACATTCTATCCATAGCGGGAATTTCCCAATCTTTATTTCAACATCCATCATATTTGCTAATTTTGAAAACGGATTTACGCATATGGGCATCATCATCAGGCAATCGATTAAGGGGAGTTTCTGGTCTTATCTGGGCCTTGTTTTAGGTTACATCAACCTTGGTATCATTATGCCACAGGTCATGGAAACCGATCAAATAGGTCTTATACAACTATTTGCTGCCATATCCATTCTTTTTTCCCAGTTTGCAACTCTGGGATTTACTTCTGTAATCAACCGTATGTTTCCTGTTTTCCGAAACCGGGCAAAAGGCAACAACGGCTTTTTGTTTTTGGCTCTTGCTACCGGTATGTTGGGTTTTTTGCTCAGCATTGTTGCGTTTATTCTTCTTAAACCCCACATTATTGAAACCAACCTGGAACGATCCCCCCTTATTGTAGAATACCTGGGATTGTTGCTTCCCCTGGTATTTTTCCGGATTTTTTTCATTCTCCTGGATAATTACAACAAAGTATTGTTGGATTCCGTTACCGGTACCTTCTGGAATGAGTTTATCCATAAGTTACTCAACCTTTTGTTGGTTATTCTTTTTGCCTTAAGCTGGATCAATTTCCGGCAATTCTTTTTTGGGTATATTGTTTCCCTGAGCCTTCCGGCTCTTCCGTTGGTATTTGTACTGGTAAAAAGATCACAGTTCAGCCTCCGGCCTGATTTGACCTTTCTGAAAAAGCCTCTTGTGCGGGAAATAGCGATTATCAGTGCCTTTGGACTGATCAACGGATTCAGCGGAATTCTCACCACCAACGTTGATAAAATATTTATCAATCAATACCTTTCCCTTGACCAGGTTGGAATATTCGGTGTTTGTGCTCTTTTTGCCACGGTCATCAACATCCCTTCCCGGGCCATTCAGAAAATTTCCACAGGAATCATTGCACAGTCGTGGAAGGAAGAAAACAAGAACCATATTCAGGAAATATACGCCAAAGCCAGCATTAATCAAACCATTATGGGAGCTTTTATTCTCATCATGCTGTTGGTAAACCTGACCAATGTTTTCAGGATTCTTCCAGAGACATACAGCCAGGGAAAATGGGTGCTGATCATTTATTCTATTGGCGTATTAATCAATGTATCAAATACCAATGGAGGAGCCATTATTCAAACTTCAAAACACTACAAAGCATTAACCTACATTATTATTCTTCAGATCGGAGTGGCTGTGTTACTGAATATGATTCTTATCCCACGGTATGCCATCACCGGCGCAGCAATGGCTGTTCTGTTCACTTTCCTGTTCAGAACCCTCGCAATCATCGGTTTTCTGAAAATAAAAACAGGACTGTTTTGCTATAGCATGAAACATGTACTGGTTGCAGGATTAACACTGGCAATAATTACAGCAGATTTATTCATGCCGGAATTGGATCGTCTTATTCCAAATATTATTGTCAAAAGTTCAATGGTTGGTTTGCTTTATCTGTTTTTAATTTTTACGTTTAAGATTTCAGACGATATTACGCTGTTATTCACCCAGATTTATCACCGTATCATCCGGTTTTTAAGAAACAGGTAGTTCAACTTTATTCAGGAATAGTTAAAATGAGAGTGTTTATTTTATGTACAGGAAGAAGTGGTTCCATGACCTTTATCAAAGCGTGTAAGCACATTACCAATTACACATCGGGACATGAAACGCTATCAACCGAAATCGGAGAAGAAAGATTTTCATATCCCGATCATCACATCGAGTCGGACAACCGGTTAAGTTGGTTTCTGGGGCAACTCGATTCGAAATTCGGGGATGATGCGTATTACGTCCATCTGATCCGTAATAAGGAAAAAACCGTTAAAAGTCATAACAGAAGGTGGAAAGATCGGAATAGCATTATTAAGGCTTTTGCTGAAGGAATTTTAAAAACACCGGTTGAGAAATTAAACGACGAAAAAAAATTACAGATTTCTGAAGATTACTACGATTGTGTCAACGCGAACATTCACCTGTTTTTAAAAGATAAATCGTTACAGCAGGTTGTTGCCATTGAAACGGTGAAAGAAGATTTTTCGATTTTTTGGGATAGAATTGGAGCCACCGGATCCCTGGAACTGGCCCTGAAAGAATTTGACCTTCAGTACAATAAATCAAATTCAAGCGTTAAAAGATCCTTTCGGTATCGTCTGAAATTATGGATTTTAAAGATTTTCAGAACACTCCGTGGGTTTACAATCTCCGCAGACTAACGTTCCGCATAAACAGCATAAATTCGAGGCACAAAATTTCTGAGTATTGGCCGGATACCCCGGATTTTTGTTGGAATAGTCCATTTTTCCCGGTATTTAATTTTCCACCCGCTTTTGCTCACTAACCAGTCAAACTGCCAGTCTTCAAATTCATGATAATGACGATCCCGGGGATCGTTTACATGTTGATACGCCGGAGCAAACCATAAACGTAGGGGAACCGTCGCAAGTAGCTTTTCCCCCGGAAGCGCCCTGAGAAGGGGGAAAGGAGATACCAAATGTTCCAATATTTCAAGAGCCAACACCGCCTCAACCTCATGAGCACTGACTACTTCAGGCTGTAGATCCAGGTCCGTCTGACCGGTATTCATAACGGTATATCCCTGTTCTTTTAATAGCGCGGAAAAAGGATTGACAACACCCAGGTCCAGAATTTTTTCTTCCGGGGAAAGGAATTCCGAAACCAATTCCATTGTCTTCCGGTAGCGCAAATCCGGATAGGAATTTTCATACATGGTTGTTTGCATTTAGGTTATTGTAATAACTGATTAATTCTTTACAGGTAATATCCTGATTAAAATGATTTTTTATAAAAGAAACACCATTGTTACCACACTGTTTGGCAAAATCAGGATCGTGATAAAATTTTAATATCTGGGAAGCAAAATCATCTGCATCTTCTGCCTTGTGAATCAATCCGGCTTCAGCAATCTGTACGATATTTTTCTGTGCAGTAGAATCGCTGACTAAAACTGGGACGCCCATAGACATGTACTGGAATATCTTATTGGCCAGGGTTGTATCATGATGCAAATTCCGTGTTAAGGGGGAAATACAGACATCACTGGCAAGGATGTAACTATGAAACAACTCCATAGGCAAAAAGCCTTCAAAGGAAATGCGTTCCTCGACCTGCAATCCGGCCGCCAGTTTTTTCAGGTTGGCATCGTTGGTGCTTTTCCCTAAAATTACCAGTTTACAGTTCGGAATTGGTTTTCTTAATCTCTTAAGCGCTTTCACAGCTGTTTCCAATCCTCTTCGGGCACCGGTATTTCCAATGTAAAGCAAAACATAGTCTTTACTGAAACGCTCGATGATATTTTCATTCACATCGTATTCCGCATAAAATGAGGGCGAAACGGTATTGGGAAATACGATGATTTTTCCCTCAGGAATTTTGTACGCTGAGCAAATGGCTTGCCTGGCTTCAGGGGTCACAACAACAACCTTGTCATATCGCCGGACCAATCGCTTTTCCCATCTTTTCCATACCGAAGGATAGATTAAAATCTTCCCGGGAAAAGATTTTACGTGCTCATAATACTTCATTATTTCAGGTCTGTTTTCATGCAGGTCCAGGATCCTGGAGAGAAATAGGTTCTTTGAAGCTTTTAATACAATGTTTCCTATCGCCATATCATGAACATGCACTGCATCAAAATTTCCTTCCAACAGGAATTTTCTGATTTTCCCTCTGAGCATCCATTTGTATACCGGCAGCGTATAAGCCAAAGCTGAAAATTTTCTGTGCAGTTTTGTGGTTTTAATCCGGGTTACTTTCATACCATGAATTATTTCAGAGGCAGGCAATCCTTTATAATCAAAGCACAACAGATGCACGGAGCAACCATTTTCCAGTAAGGAGAGTGCCTCATTCTGAACCCGTGGATCATAGGGGTACTCTTCATCAAGGATCATTGCAATTTTCATAGGGTTCTGAAATTATACATTTTTATTCCCATCTTCAAACACACATTAGAAAATGAATATCCATTACAACTATTTGTTCCCTGTATTTTTTTGGAATTCAAAGCCTGCCGGGTCGGGTTTTGCTCCGATGACTGCATCTTCGCGTAGCCGCTACGGCAGAGCAAGGAACGATGCAAAAGCGACAAAGACAGGGAACTCCCAAAATGAACCTCATTTTTTTTGTGGCATAATGGGTCCTGGTCATTTCATTCTTTGTTCTGGATCAAAAATACTACTTTTGAAAGATTGCAATTTTTTTGGGGTACATTTTCTTTGTCAAAAAATACAGAATAAAGGATTCAGAAAGCAATTTCGATCTCTTTTTTCAGTTATACCGTAGTTATGCAAAAAATATACATGTCGGACCTGTATGGCCAGTATCTTACCATGAAAGAAGAAATTGATACGGCCATTCAGGAGGTGATACAATCCACCCGGTTCATAAAAAGCGGGAAAGTACTCGATTTTGAGGAGAAGCTTTCTGCCTATTTGCATACGCATGTTATTGCCTGTGGGAACGGCACCGATGCCTTGCAAATGGCATTCATGGCTCTGGAATTAATGCCGGGGGATGAGGTCATTACCTCTCCGTTTACATTCATTGCAACCGTGGAAGTATTGGCTCTGCTCGGATTAAAGCCGGTATTTGTGGATGTATTGCCAGATACATTCAATATCGATGAGAAGCAAATTGAAAGTGCCCTTTCTTCCAAAACAAAAGCATTGCTTCCGGTCCATCTCTTTGGTCAATGTGCCAACCTGGAAGTCATGATGTCTATTGCACAACAAAACAACCTGGCTCTCATTGAAGATGCCTGCCAGGCGCTGGGTACTGAGTATATTTTCAAAAACAACCAACACGTAAAAGCCGGTACAGCAGGTACAATCGGATGCAATTCTTTTTTTCCGTCAAAAAACCTGGGTGCTTTTGGCGACGGGGGAGCTGTTTTTTGCGGTGACGATCCGTTGGCTTCCGTAATCCGGTCCATTGCCAATCACGGCCAGTCCGAAAAATACCATTACGACCGTATCGGCGTTAATTCAAGGTTAGACAGCTTGCAAGCCGCCATCCTGGAAGTAAAACTGAAATACCTCGACAAGCATATCCAGGCCCGCCAAAAAGCAGCTGACTATTATGATGCTACATTGAAAAACCTGGATGAAATTGCCATACCCAAACGAGTTCCCTACAGCACCCATACCTTCCACCAATACACTATCCGGACTGAAAAAAGGGATGAACTGAAAGCATACCTTCAGAAAGAAGGCATTCCTTCCATGATCTATTACCCGAAACCGCTGCACCTGCACAAAGCATATCAGTACCTGGGTTATAAAAAAGGAGATTTCCCGGTAGCAGAGAAACTCTCAAAAACGGTGCTATCTCTTCCGATGCATACGGAACTTACCGAAGAACAACTGGATTTCATTGCAAACAAAATAATTCGCTACTTTCGTGGCTGAATACCCACAATGAATTTTCTGAAAAATGAAGGAGATAAAGAGATTTCTTCCCCCTGATAAACCGATTGTTTGCCCGGGAGTGGATTACACTCCTTTCCTGCTATACGGAATCCTGGAATATACCGGGAATTAAAAATGAAAAAATATCGTCAGTAAAACACCGATGCAAATGAACAATGATAAACCCATGAAACGATTCGCCTTAATAGGAGCAGCAGGATACATTGCCGAAAGGCACATGAGGGCCATTAAGGAAACCGGCCATATCCTGGTTTGTGCATCCGACAAATTTGATGTGATGGGCCGGATAGACAGCTATTTCCCGGATGCTGTTTTCTTCCTTGAACAGGAAAACCTGGATCAGTACATCGATGACTTAAAACGTGAAGGCCGGGCCATTGACTATGTAAGCATCTGTACTCCAAACTATATGCACCCCTCACACATACGATCCGCCCTGCGAAACGGAGCCCATGCAATTTGTGAAAAGCCTCTGGTGATTTACCCTCAGGATATGCATATAATCAGTGATATCGAAGCCGAAACCGGCAAAAAGGTGTACACCATCCTCCAACTGCGCTACCATCCTGCCATCGTTAACCTTAAAAAACACATTGAAGAGAAAGGAAACAAAACATACGATATCGATCTGACCTACATTACAACCAGGGGCAATTGGTACCAGAAAAGCTGGAAAGGAGACGTTACAAAATCGGGGGGTATAGCCACAAACATCGGAATCCATTTTTTTGATATGATAACCTGGATTTTCGGAAAGGTGAAAAAAAATACCGTTCACCTCTATGAAGCCGAGAAAGCCGCCGGGATTCTGCATCTTGAACATGCCCTGGTTCGTTGGTTTATGAGCCTCGATTACCATGATTTGCCCATTCAGGCCATCGAAAAAAACATGCGCACCTACCGTTCCATTACCGTTGAAGGCAAAGAAATCGAATTCAGCGGCGGTTTTACTGACCTGCATACCACCACATACAGGAATATCTTAAACGGTAAGGGCTACGGCATTGAAGACGCCAAAGAAAGCATTCTGTTAACCGATGTGATCCGAAACAGCAAACCGGTTGGACGTAAGGGCGATTATCACCCCTTTCTTAAAAAATAAACTACCCTGACTCCAGGATACGAACCAACTCTCCGGTTAGTTGAAACCGTGAATACGCTGCTATTTTTTCTTTCTTGGGGAATTCCCTGAAACCGGATGTCGATCTCTCAATCAGAAACTCCGAAATTCCCTTGCTGTCATTGTAACCAAATGTGGACCCTGTATTGGTCTCTGACAATATGTTCGCCGCATCCCCGTCAACCGGACCAATGCATAACACCGGCTTCATCGTTGCAATGTATTCAAACAATTTACCCGTAACAATGCCTGCATTGTTGGGTACATCCGGAATGATTAACAGCAAGATGTCGGATGAAACCATGTAAGCTATAGCCTTTGCATGATTAACATATCCAATAACCTCCAGGTGATGGGTAAATCCTGCATCACAAAAGGTTTGATACAAAGCATCGGAAAGAGTACCTATAAATCTGATTTTTAGTCTTTTTCGCATCTCTTCCGGCAACATCAACAATCCCTTTATGAATCCATGAATGGTATACTTTTCTGAAATAGTCCCCACATACGATATCGTTAGGCTTTCGTTGGACACGAAAGCATTTGTCTTCGTAAAATCATCCGTATCAAAGCCATTGGGAATAACGTGAATTTTATTTCCGATGCCCTCTTTTTTCCTGCTGAAGATCCTTTGAAGGTCTCTGCTTACCGTTATTACCTGATCCGCACAGGATAATACACGTTTCTCATACTTTTTATTTAGCGCGGTAGCAAAAATGGAAGGATACAATTGGTTGTAATAATAAATATCGACCCAGGGATCGCGCAGATCCGCAACCCATTTAATTCCCAACTTTCTTTTTAATGTCAATCCGATCAACTGGGTCGAATGCGGGGGACTGGAAGTAATGACACAATGAATATGATTCTTTTTTATCAATTCCTTTGCTTTGTTCACCGCGAATTTTTTCCATCCTCTTCTTGGATCAGGAATAAAAAAGTTGCCCCGGATCCATTTCAGCACTTTTTCCTTGAAGGTATCTTTTGATTGGTTGGCAAAACCGCCAAAGGGTACTTCCTTGTTTTGTGAGGCCTTTTTATAAAGAGTATACAATTCAAAGGTAGATGTTTTATGAATTTCAATTTCAGAACTTATTTCCCCCATAAGGCTTTCATCTCTTTGGGGATAAGTCGCTTTTGAAGGATCAACGGTTAACACAACCGGAGTCCACCCATGTTGAGGAAGGTACTTAACAAATTTCAACCATCGCTGGACTCCGGCTCCTCCGCTGGGAGGCCAGTAATAGGTTATGATCAGGACTTTTTTCATTGTTCTCAGGTACAGATACAAAAATAGGAATATTATCGGGTTTTGAGGAATAAACAGAAACAGCAAAGAGAAGGCAGCCTACTAGGATTGTTTTTAAATCCTCAGGTCTTCCGGCCTTTAACCTGCATTTCTTCCCCCCTGCCATGCACAGGGTAAAGAATACCGGAGGGTATTTGTTCTAAAAAAAAATACCGAAGATGTTAAACATTGATTATGTTTGTGTACAAAACCGATAACCATGTGTGTATTTATCCATCCTACCTCGGTAATTGAACCAGGGGCTCGTATTGGCCCGGGAACAAAAATATGGCATTTCTGTCATGTTATGGGGGATGCCCTTATTGGCGAACAGTGCATTCTGGGACAAAATGTTTTTATCGGGAACAATGTACAGATTGGCGATGGAGTAAAAATCCAGAACAATGTTTCTGTTTACGAAGGAGTAATTCTGGAAGACGATGTTTTTGCCGGTCCTTCGGTTGTCTTCACCAACGTGATGAATCCCCGGAGTCCGGTTGAACGAAAAGCGGAATTCAAAACCACGGTAGTTCAAAAAGGAGCCTCCCTGGGGGCCAATGCAACGATACTCTGTGGAATCACCATCGGACGTTATGCATTCATCGGAGCCGGGGCGGTAGTTACCCGGGATGTTCCGCAATATGCCCTGGTAACCGGTAATCCTGCCCGGCAAACCGGCTGGATGAGCGAAGCCGGAGCCAAACTGAACTTCAAAAACGGAAAAGCAACCTGTACCATCAGCCAGGATAACTATGTACTGAAAAACCACACCGTATTCAAAATTAACCCCTGAGCAATAGAAATTCATTCAACAACTGGAATCTCCAAGGGAGTACAGCCATTGAAAAGCAACCCGATACCTGGTGTTTACAGAATCTTATTTAACAAGTCTTTAAAGCGCACCTGTTTCCCAATGATTTCCCCGATTTGAGGGATGGCTACTCTTTCCTGTTCCATGCTATCGCGGTACCGGATAGTAACCGTATGATCCGTAGTGGTTTGGTGATCGACGGTCACACAAAAGGGTGTTCCAATGGCATCCTGGCGACGGTATCGTCTTCCGATGGAATCTTTTTCATCGTACCGGCAGTTAAAATCATACTTCAGGGTATCGATAATTTTCCTGGATATTTCGGGCAATCCATCTTTTTTAACCAGCGGCAGAACCGCCAGTTTCAGTGGAGCCAGCACGGGGGGAATTTTCATGACCACCCGGGTGTCGGTTTTTCCGTTGGCTTCCACCTCCTCTTCACAATACGAAGCAGAGATCACCTGAAGAAACATCCGGTCCAGACCAATGGAGGTTTCCACAACATAGGGAATATAGGATTCGTTCATTTCGGGATCAAAATACTGTATTTTCTTGCCTGAATATTCCTGGTGTTGCGAAAGGTCGAAATCGGTGCGTGAATGGATGCCCTCAACCTCTTTGAACCCGAAGGGAAATTTGTATTCTACATCGACGGCTGCGTTGGCATAATGAGCCAATTTCTCGTGTTCATGAAACCGGTAGTTCTCATCGCCGAAACCCAGTGCTTTATGCCATTTCATACGTGTCTCTTTCCATTTCTCGAACCATTGGAGCTCGGTTCCGGGACGCACAAAATACTGCATTTCCATCTGTTCGAATTCGCGCATACGAAATATAAACTGACGGGCAACAATTTCATTGCGGAAAGCTTTGCCCACCTGAGCAATCCCAAAGGGAATCTTCATGCGTCCGGTTTTCTGAACATTGAGATAATTCACAAAAATCCCCTGGGCTGTTTCCGGACGCAGGAAAATCCGGGAAGCACCCTCAGAAGTCGATCCCACGTCGGTTGCGAACATCAGGTTAAACTGTCGGATATCGGTCCAGTTCCGGGATCCCGAAACCGGACAGGCAATTCCTTCCTTTTCAATGATTTTCTTTAACCCGACCAGATCATTGTCATTCAGTGCTTTGGAAAAACGCTCATGCAGGATATCGTATTTTTCCTGGTTTTCCAGTACCCGCGGATTGGTTTCACGGAACTGCTTTTCATCAAAAGCATCGCCAAACCTTCGGGCTGCTTTGGCTATCTCTTTATGGATCTTCTCCTCATATTTCGCTAACTGATCCTCAATCAGCATATCCGCACGGTATCGTTTTTTGGAATCTTTGTTGTCAATCAAAGGATCGTTAAAAGCATCTACATGCCCCGAAGCTTTCCAAACCGTGGGATGCATAAAAATAGCCGAATCAAGTCCTACCACATTTTCATGGAGCAAAACCATGCTGTCCCACCAGTATTTTCGAATGTTGTTTTTGAGTTCTACACCATTCTGTCCATAATCGTACACAGCACCCAACCCATCATAAAGTTCACTGGAAGGAAAAACGAAACCGTATTCCTTGCAATGGGCAATTAATTTTCTGAAGATATCTTCCTGAGCCATATTTTGGATTTTCAAAATAACGGGGACAAAAATAAATGAATATCTGAAAACAGCGGATGAAAAGAGCACAAATTGTTATTACTCCACCTCTTCAAAATCAACATATTCCCCTTCATCCGGGGTTTTGCCTGATCGTTTTCCCGGTGTTTTTTCCACGGTTACATCTCCTTCGTGCCTGTCCTGGCGTTGTTGTTCACGATGCTGTTCTTCCATTTTCTGCTGCATATTTTTGACCCCTTTATGAATCAGGTAAGGAAGGATATACCGTGTAAACAGACGAATGATCAGATAAATCACTGCAATGACGAAGAGGGTCTTCACAAAATTTACAGCATAGGCGATTACCGCTACATACATGCCTTTTCTCTATTAGTAGTTCAGTAACAGATGCACTCCAAGACGCAAATTTACGTTTTTTGCCGAATACGGGGAAAACAAGGCGACTATATTATCGGTAACAACATAAAAATGGACAATCCGGGAGGTGTAACTCCACCCAAATCCCGGATTAACAGGATGGGTCCGCACAATGGAATTGGAAAATACAAAAGTGGAACGGGCCGTCAGGGAAGCCCGTGCAGCAAGAGTTGCTACCGGGTACACCGACTTCCTGTGAATACTCAGTTTTCCGGAAAAGCCTATCTCCCACCGCCTGTCAATACGATAATTCCCCCCGAGGTAAACATTCACAGGCAGAGGGATCACCCGTGCATCTACCGGTTCGGAATAGGTCATAAATGGAATGGAATCACGAAATGCCATCATAACCGAATCGGAGGGAAAATAGTCAGAAGCATCCGGTATAGAAGACTGGGTCAACGATTCTCTGGTATACTCCAGGTCATGTGCAGCATGCACAAGGTAATTGCTTTTTGAAAAACGCAGGAATCCTGCATCGGTCACACTCGCTGAAAAAGTGAATCGTTCATCGTATTGGTAACGAATCCCCACATCGGCAGCAACACCCAGGTTCCGGAAATTAAAAAAATAATCAGTGGGATGGACCTCACTTTTCAACCGATCCGATTGATCCAGTGTATCCTTCTCATACCTTACAGGCCCCGAGATATACATTTCACCCGAAGGCCTGAGATACAACTTCTCGTCTACAAGGGATGTCTGTAACCTTATATTAATCGGATCAGCCTCTATATGGATCCTTCCAAAAAGTATTTTCAGTGCTGCTCCCCAGGTAAGTCTTTTCGTCACCTTCCTTGAAATACCCAAGCCTGTCTCACGGTATTGGATGATGCTAAAGGAAAGATTGCCAAGATCCGTATCCGTTCCGTAATACGGTTTTGTGCCTTCCATAAAATACTGTATGAGCTTTTTATCAAACTGCCCCCTGAACAACGCTTTCTCATTCATAAAGAATGAATAATAATTTTGCTTATTTCGTACTCCGAAATAGAACATAGCCACGTTGGCCTTAATATTAAGTGCATTTTGACCGGAAAGCACATCATAAAATGAGTTCAGATTGATCTTTGCTGTATCGGTAAAGAATCCATACCCTTTACTGAACAGATCATTCAGGGCAAAATCGTTGTGAAATCCTATCCGGGCACCTGAGATCACCGGAAGGCCTATAACCAGGTCATGTTCCGGAGCAAAGGCGGGATTTAGCAGTCCCGCCCCTGGTGCTTCTTCCATAAAATAGAAGGTCTGGTTATCCTGAGCTTCCAACTGGCATACACTCAGTCCGAAGACCATCAGCCATGCTATTTTTTGCAATTTGTTCACTTTCTCCTTACCCTGTGCAAAGTTCAGGCATTTCGTACTTCAATGCAATACAAATGTATAATAAAAAGGCAGGAATGTTGCCTGCCAGAATCTTCCGTCATCAAATCATGATTACGGGATCGCTGCGCAGAATAATGCACAAAAAAAGACGGGCAACCCGTCTTCTCTTGTGCTCTTTTTAATTTCTCCGTTTTATTTTGTGATATCCCGGTCCAAAAATGCATAGAACTTCTTCTTCCGGAGAATTCCCGGGATATGGATGCCGCTGTTGGCCCGTGTCTCCGGATTTTGTTAAAAAAAATCTGTCGCTGGCCCGATGTTACACCGGTTCAATTCTTTCTCACATTGCCTCCGGAAGAGCTGGCTGTGTCAAGGTGCCGTGGGTTTCCGGAATAAAATACATTGCCTCCACTGGAAGCATTGCCGTCCAGTTTTTCATTCACGGTAATATAAATATTCGCTCCACTGCCGGCTTTTGCCTTGCACACTTCTGTTATCAGTTCTTCGGCTTTCACATTGGATCCTGCAGAAGCCTGTACCTTGACTTCCCGGGAGGCACCCTCCAAAAAAATATTGGATCCGGCCGATGCCGAAATATCCAACGCCTGGGCCGTTATTTCCATTTTAATATTGCTTCCGGCTGAAGCTGACAACTCCATATTTCCTGCATGAATTTCGTGCTCAGAATAAATATTGCTTCCGGCTGAAGCCTGGACTTTCTTTAACCCGGAAACCGTCACGTGAACTTTACAGGAAGTCGATTCACGGATTCTTCTCCTGATCGTAACTTTCAACATACTGTCATCTACCTCCGTTTCAATCAAATCAACCAGATTCTCATCCGCCTCAACCATCACTTTCTCTTCATCCCCCTGTGAAACATACACATTCACACCCCGTGAAGCTTTTATCCCATTAAAACCGGTTATATCCCGTTCCTCTTTAACCACGTTTCCGTTGCCTTTTACCGAAGAACCCAAAAAAAGGCAGGACGAAAACAAAAGAGCAGGGAATACAGTTACCAATAAAATTAAAACCGTTTTTTTCATGTAATTAAAGTGTTAAATTTATAAGGTATCATATGCCTGCCAACAGGCAGGCAGTGAACTCGTTTCATAGCTTAAAACTCTGTAAATTGTCCATCAAATCTAGACATTAAACCGGGGATTCCTTCTTTTTTTCGTTGAACTGCGGATTTCGATCGGCAAAATTGTTTTTCCCGGCAAAATAAAACAAAAAAGAACATCTGCCGGGAATGTATTCCAACTGTTTCACTGCTTCATTCCGGATTTTTAACACGGTTTAACGTTAAGGATCTCTAACGAAGAGTAGCGATTCATGAGGAGATTTTATACTTTTGTGGGTTCAAACAACTTATACACGTTATGAAGCGGAAGAAATTAACACTGATCCTGTTCATCATTCTGATAGCCGGTATTGGATTAATCAGTTTTGACAACGACCAGAAAAATTTTGCCATTGCAAAGAACCTGGACATTTATTACACTTTGTTTAATGAACTGAATACCTTTTATGTAGATGAAGTTGATCCGGACAAACTAATCAGAACCAGTATCGACCAGATGCTGACGTCCCTGGATCCGTATACCAACTATATTCCCGAAGAAGATATGGAAGAGTTTCGTTTAAATACCACCGGGGAATATGCCGGCATTGGAGCCATCATCAGCCAACAGAATGGGCAGATTGTCATCTCAGACCCCTATGAAGGATACCCGGCGCAGAAAAAAGGAATTAAAGCCGGGGATATTATCCTTGAGGTTGCCGGTAAATCAACAGAGAATATGACGACTGAAGATGTAAGCAATTTGTTAAAAGGCCCGGCACGAATGCCGGTCACCGTGAAATTGAAAAGACCGGGAGAGAAAAAACCCTTTGAAGTGGAGATCATCCGGGAAAAGATATCCCTGGATGCGGTTCCTTATTATGGAATGTTGGATGAAACCACAGGATACATCCGGTTATCCAATTTTACCCCGGGCTGCTCCGGAGAAGTCCGCAAGGCTTATCAGGAACTGAAAGCCCAGTACCAACCCACTTCTTTGGTGCTGGATCTCCGGTCCAATCCCGGCGGGCTTCTCATGGAAGCCGTACGCATCATGAACCTTTTTGTACCAGCAGGTGAAGTCATAGTCCGTACCCGGGGTAAAGTAAAACAATGGGACCATACCTACCGGGCCAGCGACCCGCCTCTGGACACAACCATCCATCTTGCGGTGCTGGTCAACCGGAATTCTGCTTCCGCTTCGGAGATCATTGCCGGTGCTATGCAGGACCTCGACCGGGGACTGGTTGTTGGGACCAAAACATTCGGAAAAGGACTGGTGCAAACAACCCGTGATCTAAGCTATAACTCGAAATTGAAAGTCACAACAGCCAAATATTACATCCCCAGCGGACGATGCATACAAATTCTTGATTATTCACATCGCAACGAGGATGGCAGTGTGGGCTCAATGCCTGACTCCCTGATTTCTGAGTATACAACCAAAAATGGAAGAATCGTCTATGACGGCGGAGGGGTGGCACCGGACGTTCCCGTAGAACCCCAACAGTTAAGTACCCTGAGTTTTGAACTGGCGCGTCGGTTTTTAATCTTTGATTTCGCAACCCAATATGCCAATACCCATTCATCCATAGCCGGTCCTGAAGAATTCAAAATTACCGATGCGATCTACGCCGAATTTATCGCTTTTGCGAAACAAAAGAATTTCCACTACGAATCACAATCCCAGGAATTAATCCGGGATTTGATGGAAACAGCCAAAAAAGAGAAATATTATGATTCCGCAACCGAAGAATTTCATGCCCTGGAAGCTAAGCTAACACCCGACCTGGAAACCGACCTTGGAAGATTCAGACCCGAGATTTCCGAGTTACTGGAAGATGAAATCGTATCCCGGTATTACTACCAGAAAGGAGCCATACGGGCTGCGATCGATGAAGATCATGCCCTTAACAAAACCAGGGAAATCCTGAACAATAAAGAGCTGTTCGCCCGCTACTTTGCACCCGGATCGGTCATAAAATCCAATTAATAGGAATCCTTTATCTTCCTAGAGAATAAACAGAATACGACGAATCGTCTTTCGGAAAGGGTTTTTGCTCCCCATTAAGGAGGAGTCTGTTTTCCCGTCTTCCAGGTGGCATTTTTAAAATACCGCTTTGGCTATTTCTTTAACGTTATCGGAGATTCCGTAGGTATAAATATGGATGGAGGGCACCTGGTTTGCCACCAGTTCCCTGGCCTGATGAATCGCCCACTCGGTTCCGACCTGTTGTGCCTCTTTATTGGTTTTGCATCTTTCCAGTTCCCGGGCCAGTTCATTGGGTATGTCGATACTGAATACCTTGGGAAGGATGGTCAGCTGATTTTTCAGGTTAATGGGTTTAATCCCCGGGATGATCGGAACAGCAATGCCTATTTCCCGGCACTGGGATACAAAATCAAAATAAACCCGGTTGTCAAAAAACATCTGGGTCACAATATAATCTGCACCGGCTTCCACTTTCTTTTTTAACCAGGCAAGATCCACTTCCCTATTGGGGGCTTCAAAATGTTTTTCCGGATAACCGGCTACCCCAATGCAAAAATCCAAAGGGGTAGTATTTTTCAGGTCTTCTTCGAGGTATTTTCCTTTTTTCAGACCGGCAATCTGGGTTACCAATTCACTGGCATTGGAATGCCCGTTTGGTTCCGGTTTGAAAACATGTTGGTTTTTGATCCCGTCACCGCGCAGGGCCAGTACATTCCCGATTCCAAGGAAATGAAGATCAATGAGAACATGCTCGGTTTCGCTTTTTGTAAACCCACCACATAAAATATGCGGAACAACCGGGATGTTGTATTTGTACTGTATGGAAGCGGCAATCGCTACTGTGCCGGGGCGTTTCCTTACAGTGCGCTTCACAATGGACCCATCGGGCATTTCCTTGAATTCAACCTCATCACGGTGGGTAGTAATGTTGATGTACTGAGGATGGTAATCCAGCAGGCTTTCAATCGTTCGGTAAATTTTTCCTGCATCGTTTCCTTTCAACGGAGGAAGCAGTTCAAAGGAAAAAACTGTTTTTTTGCTTCTGGTAATGATATCTATAACTTTCATGCACACATTGGTTCATTCAATAATACTCTGATTGTCTTTGTTTGGATCGCAGATTTTCACAACATACTATTTATATATACGATTAGAAGGCAGGAATTTTTCAACAAATTCAATGCTTACTCCTTTTCTGCGGGCATATTCCCGTACTTGTTGTTTTGAGATTTTTCCCAATCCGAAATAGTGTGACCCGGGATGGGCAAAATAAGTTCCGCACACCGAGGCATTTGGGTACATAGCATAATGTTCGGTTAGCGACATTCCCACGTCTCCGGCTCCCAGGAGCTTAAAAAGATTTTCCTTTTCCGAATGTTCAGGGCATGCGGGATACCCGGGAGCCGGACGAATACCCTGGTATTTCCCTTTTAACAGTTCTTCTTTGCTAAGTTTTTCTTCAGGGGCATACCCCCAGAATGTTTTCCGCACGATTTCATGCAATCGTTCGGCAAACGCTTCACTCAGCCGGTCGGCCAGAACTTCGAGCATAATTGCCTTGTAATCATTCTTTTTCGAAAGGAATTTTTCTTTCCAAGGTTCTATTCCGATGCCGGCTGTTGTGGCAAAAGCTCCGCAAAAATCGACAATCCCGGTTTCCGCCGGCGCTATAAAATCCGCCAGACACAAATTCGGACCTTCTTTTTTCTTCTCCTCCTGGCGCAAATGATGGAACCTTCCTACTTCTCTGGCTTTCTGGGCATCCTCAAACAAAACAATATCGTCGCCTTCAGAATGTGCCGGCCAGAGGCCCAATACCCCGTTCGCCTGAAGCATATGCTTCGTATGGATCTCATCCAGCATTTCGTTGGCATCTGCATACAACTTTCGGGCTTCTTCTCCTTTTTCCGGATCATTCAAAATCCGGGGGTACGACCCATTCATATCCCAGGCAATAAAAAAGAAAGTCCAGTCGATGTATTCCCGTAATTCTTCCAATGAAAAATTAATCAGCTTTTTCACCCCTGTGAAATTGGGTTTATAAACGGAATCTTTTGTCCAG
This sequence comes from uncultured Mariniphaga sp., assembly GCA_964408795.1. Taxonomy (GTDB): domain Bacteria; phylum Bacteroidota; class Bacteroidia; order Bacteroidales; family Prolixibacteraceae; genus JABMQB01. The sequence goes on along the minus strand of CAYPAW010000114.1, from coordinate 56,069 downwards.
TTGATCTGCCATTTATTTTTTCTTGCTTCTTCAGGGGAAACATATACTTTTGGCTTTTGCTTCTCCCGGAAGGTTCTCAATTCCGCATACTCTTTTTTTACGGAATCCCGGTATTCTTTTTTTCCGGAAAAAAGATTCGCAACAACCTTAACGGCCTGGGATGCATCGCTTACATGGATCACCGTATGGTTGTATTCAGGATCGATTTTTACGGCAGTATGAATTTTTGAAGTGGTTGCCCCCCCTATGAGCAAGGGAATGGTCAGTTTGCGCTGTTTCATTTCCCTGGCTATTTCTACCATGATTTCCAGGGAGGGAGTGATCAGTCCGCTTAATCCGATCACATCCACTTTCTCTTTGACTGCCGTATCAAGAATTTTATCTGTAGGAACCATGACCCCAAGGTCGATAATGTTGTAATTGTTGCACCCCAGCACTACCCCTGCGATGTTTTTCCCTATATCGTGAACATCGCCTTTAACCGTTGCCAGGAGAACTTTTTTCTGCTTATCTGCCAGGGTTTGTTTTTCCTTGTCGGCCTCGATATAAGGCAACAGGAAGGCTACAGCTTTTTTCATCACCCTGGCTGATTTGATCACCTGCGGGAGAAACATTTTCCCGGTTCCAAAGAGATCTCCGACCGTGTTCATTCCGTTCATCAGGGGACCCTCAATAATATCCAGGGCCGGGGAAATGGTTTTCACTGCTTCGGCCATATCCTCATCCACAAAATCGGGAATCCCTTTGACCAATGAATGGCTGATGCGCTCTTCCAGTGGCTGTTCTCTCCAGACCTCTTTTTTGATCTCCCTGGGATTTTGGGATTCCAAATCCTGGGCAAAATTCAGGAGCCTGTCCGTAGCATCCGGTCGTCGATTCAGCACCAGATCCTCGACCTTTTCCAGCAAATCCTTTGGAATCTCATCATAGATTTGCAACATCCCCGGATTCACAATTCCCATATCGAGGCCTGCACGAATCGCATGATAAAGAAATACCGAGTGTATCGCTTCCCGTACGGTGTTATTGCCCCGGAAGGAAAACGATACATTGCTGATGCCCCCGCTGGTTTTGGCATGCGGAAGATGCTCCTTAATCCACCTTACCGAATCCATAAAATCAACGGCATAGGAATTATGGGCTTCTATGCCGGTTCCAATGGCCAGGACGTTGGTATCAAAAAGAATATCCTGAGGTGGAAACCCCACTTTCTCAACCAGCAGTTTATAGGCCCTTTCAGCGATTTCTATTCTTCTTGCGAGGTTGTCTGCCTGTCCGGTTTCATCAAAAGCCATAACCACCACAGCTGCTCCGTAGCGTTTTATTTGTCGGGCCTGATGCAGGAAAACCGCCTCTCCCTCCTTGAGACTTATGGAATTTACAATGGCTTTCCCCTGAGAACATTTCAGTCCGGCTTCGATCACTTCCCACTTTGAAGAGTCAATCATCAGGGGCACACGGGCAATATCGGGTTCAGCCATCAACAGATGAAGAAAGCGTATCATTTCCTTCTGGGCATCGAGCATGGCGTCATCCATGCTCACGTCAATCACCTGAGCTCCGTTCTCAACCTGATTGCGGGCAATCGCCAATGCTTCGCCGTATTTTTGCTCCCGGATAAGACGGGCAAATCTTCGTGAACCTGCAACATTGCACCGTTCGCCGATATTTACAAAGTTGGAACCGGCAAAAACGGTCAACGGCTCCAGTCCGCTCAGGCGGGTTACCCGGTCAGGGATTTTTTTCTTATGAGGAATCGCTTTCCCGGCCAGTTTGGCAAACTCCCGGATATGGTCCGGAGTCGTACCGCAACAGCCCCCAATAATATTAACATACTGATTATCCAAATATTCCTGGATGTAGGCACTCATGATTCCGGGTGTTTCATCGTACCCACCAAATTGATTGGGCAATCCGGCATTGGGATGACAGCTGATATAAAAAGGAGCTATTCCGGCCAGTTCTTTGATATAAGGAAGCAAATCCGCGGCCCCCAGCGAACAGTTCAGACCAATGCTCAGCAGATCCGCATGGGATACCGAGATCAGAAAAGCTTCCAGGGTTTGCCCCGAAAGAGTACGTCCACTGGCATCGGTAATGGTTCCGGATACCATCAGAGGAATGTGTATACCCCGTTTTTCCTGTGCTTCTTCAACGGCCAGGATCGCCGCTTTACCGTTCAGGGTATCAAAAACCGTCTCAATCAGAATCAGGTCAATGCCCCCATCCAGCAATCCTTCCACCTGGGTGCGATACGAATTCTTTACTTCATCAAACGTAACCGATCGGTACCCCGGATCATTCACATCGGGCGATAAAGAGAGGGTTTTATTGGTGGGCCCCAGGGAACCGGCTACAAAACGGGGCTTCTCCTTATTCTTCCGTGTATATTCACCGGCTATCCGACTGGCCAGGGAAGCAGCCGCTACATTCATCTCATACACCAACGCTTCGGTATGATAATCCGCCTGGGATATGGAAGTAGCATTGAAGGTGTTTGTGAGAATGATGTCCGCACCAGCATCCAGATAACGACGGTGTATATCCTCAACCACCAGGGGTTGGGTGAGCGAAAGAATGTCGTTGTTCCCTTTCAGTTCATGGGGAAAATCCTTCAACCGCTCCCCCCGGTAATCCTCTTCCGAAAGCCTGAATTCCTGTATCAGGGATCCGGTAGCTCCATCCTTTACCAAAACCCGCTTTTCCAGTTCCTTATATATATTATTTTTCAACATTCTTTTGCTGATCTGTCTTTTTTCCCATTCCCCTGTTTAATCATCTGTTCAAAAAATCTCAATTGTTGTTATTAATCGTAATTTAAAACCTTTACCTCAAAGGTACCACGAATTCCGATTTTTCCTTCACAAATAATCACGACAGACAGGATTTCAGGGTACTTTTCCGATGCTTTCAGCACAGAATCAATATCTCTGGCTGATTTCACGTTATTTCCCAGGGCTGTTGCGAGGGCATCTGCGAGTGTAGGGCTTTTACAGGCTACCATCACGGCATCGGCTTTCCCGTAACTCAGGGATGGTCCTACGGTACCGGCAGAAGTACACACGCCGAGCGGTGTTTGGCAGGCAGGGATCACCACGCCCATTTTTCCGGACAGGGGAGAACGACCGGCCACCACGGAAAGCAAAAGATCCTCTTTCAGGACCATAAACAGGTCACCCCCGTTTTCGACCACTATTTCCTCAACCTGAAAATTCCGGATTATTTCATCCCCCACATCACGGGCAAACAGTCCGGCTACCGCTGCCATGGGTCCGATTCCTGCTTTTGCTGCCATAGCAGCCATTTCCTGAATCCCGGGAATTACATCCTCCCCGGGTACGTAGGGAACCAACGTTTTCTTAAACTCCGGGAATCTGCCTATATATGTGTCCAGTGCATGCCGTAATTCCAGGATTGTTTTTTGGGCATGGTTTTTCATCTCCGGGACAAACGACTTCCGGTCGACACCCACCCACAAATCAGTTTCCCGATAAGAGATCTCCATCGGATAAAATCTATCCCGGTTAAACTGTTTCCGGTATGTTCGTGGTTCATACACAATTACCGGAAATCGATTTCAAAGAGCCGCAACGGGCAGGCTGTGATGCATAATTCACAAACCACACATTTGCTTTTATCAAAATTCAGCTTCCACGTTACCGGGTCCATGGTCAGAGCTCCGGCAAAACATACCGCTGCGCAATTCCCACAGTCAATGCATTGATCCTCCTTAAAATGGATCCTTTTATCGAGTGGCTCACAAACCACATTATGGGCAGTAAGGTAATCCACCCCTTTTTGGATGTTTTCCTCTTTTCCCTGAAGCTCCAGCAACAGGCTGCCTCTTTTTCCCGGATATACTTCCGCTTTCAGAATATTAATCCGTATATCGTACTCTTTAACCAGGTGATAACTCAAGGGTTTATCTCCACTCTGGGGCGGAAAATTCAGTATAAAGCGTTTTTTAATCATGGTCGGCCTCCTTTTCTTCCAGGCTGTTTAACGTAGTATTTTGCGGGAACATTTGTACCGGGCAGGTGATTTCAAAATGTCCCTCCTGAAGAGCTTTCTTCAGTTCATCGGCTATTTTACGTGCTTTGGCCAGGCTTGACACCGGTGCGGTGCGTATCTTTTTCCCTTTTACTTTTATGAATCCCGAACGAAGTTCCTCATAGGTCACCTGACCGAGTTTTGGGGTTCCTACCATGCCATAATCAAGTACCGATGTTTCGATCTGGCTGTTATTGATTGAAACACGCCGGGCTATATCCACATCCAGCACAGGAATGGGAACTCCAATGCCTATAAACATGCTAACGCCATATTTTTCAAACGTTGCAGCCTGTATGTATTCGGGACTCATCTCTTTCAGATTGCCCATCACAGCAATGGTTCCGGCACCGCTTACCGGCATACCGAATTTATTTTTTGGTTTTGAGGTATGAAATTGGGTTCCGTGCCAAACCACAAATCCCTGGGCACCGCCCAGAAAAATCCGTGTGCCGATTCCGATGGTGCGAAATTCCGGATCGTTGAGTAAGGGACTTAGTTCACCCGAGGTGGAATAGGTGGCATTCCGCATTCTAGGCAGTAACGTACCCATATAGGTATGAATCATATTTCCTGTGCTGTTAACTGCTACATCGTAGTTCTGATAGGCATTGCGCGGATTGAATAAGATCAGTTCGTTCACAGTGTGTATATTGATAACCGTCTTAATGTGCTTCCGGGGATAGCAGTCCGTACCCTTCCCCCAGGCTTCAAGAATAACATCTTTTCCTTCAAGCAGATCCTGAATGACATGCGCTCCGCCATATTCCGGATTATCCGGATCACACGCCGTTGCCCCGATGTAAGAATCTACGGCCGCCAGCCCTTCGTAGCAGGCCACCCCGTTGAGACGGATTTTTTCCATCCGGATGGGCGGACTGGCATGTCCGAAATTAATGATCGCTCCTGAAGAACACATCGCCCCAAAGGTTGCTGTGGTTACAACATCCACCTTTTCGGCAATCTCCTCCGGAGAAGCCGTCTTTGCCATGGCCGAGACTTCCTCAGCCGTTAATACTACCGCTTCCCCCTTTTTTAATTTTGTGTTGATTTCGTGATATGTTTTTATCTGTTCCATGTGGTTGGAATAATTCATCGTTGGGATAATTGTTTTTGCTTGATCTCGGTGAAAAATAGAAAATATGCGCTTGTCAGCGCCTGCGCATGCACATATTCGAAAAGTGCATATAACTTAAGGAGAATAGGTTCCTTCGGGAAATAACCGGTTGCTTCATGATCTTCGTGTTTATTATAATTCCGTTTCCGGCCGGGTATTGGCACCTTTCCTGTATGTTGCTTTTCAGAACAAGAGGTTGCCAGAGTTTCTCAGAGCCCGATCTCTCCACTCTTCTGTATAATCAAACACCCCGTGAAGGATAATTTGATAATGTTACAAAGGTAATACGAAATTTCTAATTTGCAAGCCATGATAAACGGCCTGGCAGGGTGCATCTTACATCCCCCTAACTCCCTTCTAAGGCTGAAATCTTTAGACTTCTTTATCTTTAATTTATCCCTTGTCTTTCCCCTGTTCCCTGATTATCCTGTGTATAGGATCACCGGAATATACCTAACGGTAAAAATACCGAACTACAATCCTATTCATTCCGTACAAGCACTTTGCGAGGATTTTAGTAATTTTGCTTGTGTAATTAGGTGCAAAGTTGTAAACTTGCACACCGAATTTTGAAATGTGATTTTCAATGTAGAATACTCGACACTCACAACTCAAAACTCGCTACTCATTTAGGGCCTATAGCTCAGTTGGTTAGAGCACCTGACTCATAATCAGGGGGTCCCTGGTTCAAGCCCAGGTGGGCCCACATTTTATGAAAAATCATCCTGACTCTTCCGATAACTATCGGAACGGGGGTATCGTAGCCTAATTTTCGCATCCAGCGGAGTAATTGCCCATGTTCTTCATTTTGTCCGGTATATTTTTGCCAAATTTCTGCTTTGGTACTTCTGCTATCTAACAGTTCTTGAATAATTTGATGTTTTTCCGAATCGGTAAAATATTTATTCGGCTTTTGAATGATAATTTTACCTTCTCTTAATCCTGAAATTGATTTACTTGTTTTGTCCATTTTTACACGTTTTTGTGTAAACCTATTTTAGGACAAGACAGTCCGGGTTTCCAATGATACAAACAACAAAACAATATCAAAAAAGATCATAAAGTAGACTGGATTCTTGCTTCAAATAAAAAAGAGCTGTAAGAAACACAGCTCTTTTTTATTTTAGGTCATTGTATCATAGAATCTGAGATTATCAAGATATTTAAACAACCAGGCGCTGAAACAACTGCTCTTTTGAACATTTTTTTTGTTTTTCCGTTTTAACCTTTTTGTTGTTTTGTAGTCAAATTAGGTTATACAGGAAATAAAAAAGAATAAAGTGGCAAAGAATAATATTTTCAGGATTTCCATATCCATTGTACTGGTATTGGTTCTGGCAGGAATCATATTTTATCCGAAGTTAAAGCCGGCCTTCGATTCAAACAAGAGTTCCATTCCGCCTGGTATGGGCGGAGGCAGCAGGCAGCCCCTGTTTGCCAGTGGATATGTATTGGTACCCACCCGGATGAGTGAGTTAATTAACAGTACCGGTTCATTGCTTCCGGATGAAGAAGTGGATCTGGCTTTTGAAACATCAGGCAAAGTGGTAGGGATCTATTTTGAAGAAGGCAGAAAAGTGAAAAAAGGCGCATTGATGGCCAAAATCAACGACAAGCCTTTGCAGGCTCAACTGCTGAAACTGCAGGCCCAAAAGAAACTGGTGCAAGAACGGGAATTCCGGCAACGGCAGTTGCTCGACCGCGATGCCATCAGCCGCGAAAGTTACGACCAGGTCGCTACCGAACTGCAAGCCATTGAAGCCGATATCATGCTCGTCGAGGCCCGGATTGCTGAAACCGAATTGCGCGCTCCCTTTGATGGAGTCGTCGGGTTGCGAATGGTCTCGGAAGGCGCCTTTGCTACCACCCAGACCAACATCGTGCGACTGGTAAAAACCAACCCTCTGAAAATTGAATTCTCCATCCCTGAACGCTATGCCGGAGAAATAGCCCCCGGATTTCCCATCACTTTTCAAGTAGACGGATTCCCTAATCCTTTCGAAGCAAAAGTGTATGCCATTGATCCAATGATCGATATCAATATGCGTACAATCATTGTCCGTGCTTTGTATCCAAACACCCACGATGAGTTGAAACCCGGAAGATATGTCAGCATAACAGCCCGCCTTTCGGAAATTGAAAATGCCGTGTCTATACCCTCGGAAGCGTTGATTGCCGAAATGGAGGGCGAAAAAGTGTTTATCTATGAAAACGGAAAGGCCAAAGAAGTAAAGGTTTCTATAGGATTACGTACCGAATCCCACGTTCAGATTCGCAGTGGTCTTCATTTTGGAGATACCCTGTTGACCACTGCCATTTTACAGCTCCGGGAAGGACTGCCTGTGCAACTCGACACGTTAGTTACAAACCAATCTATTGCCATTCCATAACATGAGTCTTTCATCTCTCAGCATAAAAAGGCCGGTTCTGGCCACCGTATTCTCTCTGATCATTCTGTTGTTTGGAGGAATCGGCATGACATTCCTGGGGGTCCGGGAATTTCCCAGTGTAGATCCACCCATTATTTCGGTAAGCACTTCCTATCCGGGAGCCAATTCCGATGTCATCGAATCCCAAATTTCCGAGCCCCTGGAACAGTCCATTAACGGTATCCCGGGCATCCGCACGCTGACCAGCTCCAGCAGCCAGGGGAGAAGCCGTATTTCGGTGGAATTCGAATTGTCGGTGGATCTGGAGACCGCTGCCAACGATGTACGCGATAAGGTATCACAGGCTCAGCGTTTTCTTCCGCGTGACTGCGATCCTCCAACAGTTTCCAAAGCCGATGCCGACGCCCAGCCGATCATGATGGTAGCTGTGAAAAGCCCGAAACGTTCCTTGCTGGAACTTTCGGAAATTGCAGAACTTACCTTCAAGGAACAATTGCAGACCATCTCAGGAGTAAGCTCTGTAAGCATCTGGGGCGAGAAACGCTATGCCATGCGTATATGGCTTGATCCGGCCAAGCTGGCCGGCTACCAGATGACTCCCATGGATGTACGCAATGCCATTCTGCGTGAGAATGTCGAACTGCCGGCAGGAAGCATCGAAGGAAACACCACCGAACTTACCATCCGCACCCTGGGATTGATGACCACTCCTGAGGAGTTTAACAGCCTCATCCTGAAACAACAGGGCGACCAGCTCATCCGGGTTCGCGACATCGGACGCGCCGAACTAAGCCCTGAAGATCTCCGCGGCATTATGAAAATGAATGGCATTCCGATGGTAGCCACCGTAATTGTCCCTCAACCGGGCGCTAACCATATCGACATTGTGGACGATGTCTACGAACGCCTGGAATTTATTAAAAAAGACCTCCCGGAAGATGTGGATTACGAAGTGGGCTTTGACAATACCAAATACATCCGGTCATCCATCAAAGAGGTAATGACTACGATTTATCTTGCTTTCTTCCTGGTCGTGGTTATCATCTTTCTTTTCCTGCGTGACTGGCGCACCACTCTTATTCCGATGCTTGTCATTCCCATATCCCTGATCGGTTCCTTTTTTATCATGTACCTGGCCGGATTTACCATCAATGTCCTGACCTTACTGGCCATTGTGCTTTCCATCGGTCTGGTGGTAGATGATGCCATTGTGATGATGGAAAACATTTATGTAAAAATCGAACGGGGCATGACCCCCAGGCAGGCCGGTCTTGCCGGTGCCAATGAAATTTTCTTCGCCATTATAGCCACCACCATTACGCTGGTTGCGGTATTCATCCCCATTGTTTTTCTGGAGGGAATGACCGGCAGACTATTCCGGGAATTCAGCATCGTCATTGCCGGAGCCGTGGCTATTTCCTCTTTTGTGGCGCTGACATTTACCCCCATGCTCTCTACCAAACTGCTCAAAACAAGGCATAAACACAACCGGTTTTATAACTGGTCAGAAAAATACTTTGTCAGACTCAACAGGGTATACCTTCGCTCTCTGGAGAAATTTCTGCAATATAAATATGTCCCTTTCTTCATCCTTCTGGGTGCAGGCTTAATCATTGTTGTGCTGTGGAAGATCATTCCGGCAGAAATGGCCCCTATGGAAGACCGGTCACAATTCAACATAAACATTACCTCTCCTGAAGGAGCCACTTATGAATTCATCTATGAATATGTAGAAGACATTGGTGCTCTGGTGGAAGAAATGGTTCCCGAGGCAGAAAAAACCACCAACATGGTGCGGGGAAGCTTTGCTTTTGTACGGACGGTATTGGTGGATCCTTCGGAACGGGAACGGTCGCAACAGGAAATTGCGAGTGAACTCACCAATGAGCTACGCAAAAAAACCAAAGCCAGGGCCAGTGTCATCCAGCAATCGACATTTGGAGGAAGACGCGCCCGTCCCCCCATTCAGTATGTCCTTCAGGCCCCAACCATTGACAGACTCCGTGAAATACTGCCTGAATTCATGAATGAGGTGAACAACAATCCTATCTTTGTGATGCCGGATGTGAATCTCAAGTTCACCAAACCGGAGCTTCAGATCGAAATCAACCGCGACAAGGCCAATCTGCTGGGTGTTTCCACCCAAAACATCGGACAAACCCTGCAGCTGGCACTCAGCGGACAGCGGTTCGGCTATTTTATCATGAACGGAAAACAGTATCAGATCCTGGGTGAATTGCACCGAAAAGACCGAAATAAACCGCTCGACCTAAAGTCCCTTTATGTACGAAACGACCGGGGACAAATGGTTCAGCTCGACAACTTTGTTACCCTTCAAGAAACAACCGCCCCCCCCCAACTATACCGGTACAACCGCTTTGTATCGGCCACGATCTCTGCCAACCTGGCCGACGGCCACACCATCAGCGAAGGAATCGAGGAGATGGATAAAATTGTTACTAAAGTACTCGACGACACCTTCCGCACGGCCCTCGACGGCGACTCCAAGGACTTTATGGAAAGCTCCTCGAGTCTGATGTTTGCCTTTGTGCTGGCTATCATCCTCATTTTCCTGGTTCTCTCCGCCCAGTTTGAAAGCTTCAAGGACCCCATTATCGTAATGATGACCGTTCCTCTTGCTCTTACAGGAGCCCTGTTTTTTATGTGGTATTTTGACATTACCATGAACATTTTCAGCCAGATTGGAATTATCATGCTCATAGGACTTGTTTCCAAAAACGGCATTCTGATTGTCGAATTTGCCAACCAACGGAAGAGTGCCGGAATGAATAAATTTGAAGCAATTAAATACGCTTCGGCAGCCCGGTTTCGGCCTATTCTCATGACCAGTTTATCCACGATTCTGGGTATTCTACCCCTGGCCCTCGGGCTTGGTGACGGTGCCCAGAGCCGCGTAGCCATGGGTACATCCGTAATCGGTGGACTTTTGATTGCAACCCTGCTTACCCTCTACGTGGTACCAGGTATCTACCAATTAATTTCTAGTGAATCAAACAATGGAAACGAAGATGCAGAAAATAAAGTGGCTCACCCTGCTTAAAATTAAACTTCAATTGATCGTTGTTCTGGTTTTCTTGCTTTTAACCAGTGTTACAGAAGGTCAGGAGGTATACGATCTGAGCCGGTGTGTGCTTACCGGTCTTGCACAGAACTTTTCCGTGGAAGTGGTTCGCAACCAGGAAGAGATTGCCGCCAATAACGTCACCCGGGGCAATGCCGGATTCCTGCCTACCCTTACCACCACAAACCGGTTTGGGGGAAATATCACTTCCACAACCCAAAATATGAACGACGGCTCCCGGAATCAATCAAAAGGCATTCTCAACACCACAGGATCGGCCGCCCTGAACCTCAACATGACGCTCTTCAATGGGTTTAATGTGCAAACCACCTGGCAAAAACTCCAGGAACTGAAACAAATGGGCGAGTTGAACACCCAAATGGCCATGGAAAATCTCATGGCTCAGATTATTGCAGAATATTACTACTATATCCAGCAGATGAATTACCGGCACAACATGGAGTATGCTGTTTCCCTTTCACGGGAACGGGTGCGTATTGATGAAGACCGTTACCTGCTGGGAGCATCCTCAAAACTGGAACTGCTCCAGTCCATTGTATACCTGAATGCTGACAGTTCACGACTGGCACGACAAAACGAAGCCATTCTGGAATCGGAAATACGTCTGAAAAAACTGATGTCCCTGGAAAACCTCGAGGAAAAAATAAAACTGAAAGATACATCCATCGTTTTTAATCCTGACCTGGAATACCCGGAACTGTTGCAATCAACCCTTGCCTTTAATACCGGACTACAGATTGCCAAAAAGAATCAAATGGTTTCAGAACTCGACTATCGGCTGATCGCTTCCCGCTTCTATCCCTATTTAAATCTGTCATCAGGGTACACATACTCGTATCGGGGATACAGCAGCGGTACCATTAGCGACTATGGAGAACTGGCCCTGAGCAATCAGCAAATCGGAACCTTCACCTATGGAGTTACCCTGGGAATGAATCTTTTCGACGGTTTCAACCGGCGGCGCGAAAAAACAAATGCCCGCATCGACATTGAAAACCGTAGAGTTCAGTATCTGGAAATTGAGCAGGAAATCAAAGCCGAACTGCTCACTGTATATTTCGGGTACGAAAACAACCTTCAACTGGTTAAAATGGAAGAAGAAAACCTGGATGTAGCACGCGAAAACCTGGATATAGCCATGGAACGGTACCGGCTGGGCGCCCTGTCAGGAATTGAACTCCGCGAAGTCCAGAAAAGCCTCCTCGATGCCGAAGAACGGCTTATATCCGTGAAATACCAAACCAAACTGGCTGAAATTTCCCTGCTTCAGATTGCCGGGAAAATAATGGATTATGTTTAGTATCCTCTGTGGTTAAGGCCATGCTAACACACAACAAAATGTTTAGAAAAAAAAATGCCTACCCCACAAAAAAAATGCTGGAAGGGGTTACGATGCGACCCATGGCATTCGGGGAGAAAACCAACCTGTGTGCATTTCATCTTTCCAAAGGCTACCGGCTGCCGGCACACAGCCATCCGTATGAACAAACCGGAACCCTTATCACAGGAAAACTGAATTTCCGAATCGGTAATACCTGGCATCCGGCCAAACCAGGCGATGCATGGAGTATTCCCATGAACGTGGAACACGAAGTTGATATTCTTGAAGATTCCCTGGTACTGGAAGTATTCTCACCTATCCGCACCGATTACCTGCCCAATGAAGAATAACCCGTTTATGTCGCAGGAGAAGGAAATCCTGGAAAAAATCATCAAACGAAGTCCGTAAGCCATTAGGGCTGGTTTTTGCCAACCAGAGGATGTAACATCACCGGCCCCAAAAGTCCGGAAGAAAAAGGTTCCCAACCCCGGGTGGTGAACACTCCGTTATCATCAAGATTCTCCCGGTAACGGGCTGCAAAATTGATATTGTAAAAATTCTGATACCTTTCGCCCCTTTTTCCCATGCCGATAATCCGGTTGGCCATGGTATTGGTAACCGCTATTTCAAGCTGGTTTTCCTCCCTGATTCGGTCGGCTGGCAGGGTGATGATGTATGCGGGGCCGGGTAAAACTCCCAGTTCTTCACCGTTTAAACGGATGCGTGCCGATACCTTCACATTCCCCAAATCCAGGGTATAGGCTTCGGCAGAGCCCTCCGGCTTTAAAAAACGAATGCGGTATACTACCGTTCCTGAAAATTCTTCCATTTCCGGTATCTGACTCCACGATTTCAATTCCCGGATTTTGTATGGTTCCGGTCTCCGGGGTCCCCCCTTTAGGAAGCTTAACTCCCATTCTCCGTTAATTTCGGTCGGTTTCCCTTTTTCTTCCCATACCGGAAACATGGGTTCAACTCCTTTATTCTTGTAAAACTGAAGAATTCTTGTTTCGCCCTGTTCCATTTGCAGGTAAATCTCAGACCGGCCGGATTCTGCTTTTTTTATGCGAACGTTCCCCATTATTCTGTTCATCGGGTCAAACATAACGGCAGCCTTCCCGGAAGCATTTACGGTTACAGGATGATCCCATTTCCCCCCTGACCAGTTGCTGATCAGGTAACAGGATCCCGGATCCCTCTGAATCCGTGTAAACCACAGGCCTGATTCCGCCAAAGGCTCTCTGTTGACCTCCGCTGCCGACAACAACTTGTCCAGATGTTTCCCTACCAGGATCTTCCCGTTACCATAGGCCGTTTTCTCCGTATGGACAGACTTTTTTTTATTCAGAATATCGATTCTTCTTTTATCCAATTCCGCCATTCCCGGCACATCTTCTGGAAGCCGGTTTTGAAAAATCACAACCGCTCCTTTTTCAGCCAGTTCCAGTATTTTTCCCATGGTCTCGGGAGTCATGTACCTGCATTCAGGAACCAAAAGAACCCGGTAGGTATTTCCTGAGGCTACCAGTTTATTTCCTTTTCTTTCTAACCCGGCAATTTGTTTATCTGAAATAAAATCAAACGCATACCCTTTGGTCAATAAAAAATCCCCGATCCTTTTCACCGGTGTTTCCCGGGCATTTTCTTCCAAGTGACGAAGCATACTCCGGTTTTCTTCCATCCAGAAATCATAGATGGGAAAATAGACCAGGATGTCGTTGTCTGGTTTTGCATCCTGGAGGAAAGACTGGCAATGAGCCACATAGTCATTTATGGTTTTCAGATCGTCCCATAACGGATTGGAGGGCGCCAGGTGCGTCGATGCGTAAAACATCCATCCGGGCCAAGGGGCCTCGTCGGGTGAATAGGGGGTTCCATGATAGACAATGTGATTGATCCCATTTACAAAAAAACGATCGATGTTATGTTTCAGATCGGCAAGGTTGGTTGTAAAATGCTCGCCCAGCCAGGTAGCTGCTTCGCAGGAAACCAGTTGCTTGCCGGTCACATGAGCTGCTGATGAGGCCATCCGGATGCCCAGGGGATCGGTACCTTCGGTTTCGGGAATACCGGCAGCAGCATACAAATCAAGGATGTTTGCCGGTGAATCGTGGGCCTGGTTGCGCACCTGAGCATGGTAGGTATCAGCCCAGGCTGCCCAGGTTTTTGTGAAACGCTCCAGCAAAAGATCAGACAGGGTTTCCCGGTAATCGCAACGTACACGGGCATTTATCTCTTCGGTATCTTCCCCGAAAAGAGCCGGCAGGCAATTCCGCAGATCGTACCCCCTGAGTTTCCGGAACTCTTCAAAAAACAAAGGCGTCCAGTTGGCTTCTCCCCGGGCATCATCCACTTCGTAGGAATCATTGAAAAAAGCCCGGATACCGGTTACATTCCTGTTTTCAGCCGCTTCATCAAAACGAGCCAGGAAGGTTCTCACTGCCTTTTCCGAAAAATGGTCGATTGCATTACCCTGGCCTCCGGGGCCGGCTCGTTCAACCTGCTTGCCGTGCCATCCCTGAAACACAGCATACACCTCCCAGGTACCTTCCGGTGCCTTCCATGTGAGAATTCCTTCTGGATTCACGTAATCCGTCAGATCCAGCATTCTGCCGTTTCCGGAATACGCCATCACTACCTGCAGGGGCAAAAGCCTCTCAGTCCGCACCTGATCATAAACCACGTTATTCCGTGAACCGCTGCCCCCGACAATCCTCACCATCGCCTCTTGGGTGAAATTTATCGGTTCCTCAAGGATTTCCCCGGATTGCACTGTATATTTTTTATACCGGATATTTTTGCATGCATCGCTGTCAAGGATCCAAGGCCCCCCAAAAGGCCACCCTGAAGCATTCGCCAGGTCCACCCCCAAACCGAGTCTTTCGGCCTCCTGAAGCGTTACAACCAACCGGTCCATCCATTGCGGGGAAAGAAAATCAATAAACCGCTCTTCATACCCCTTTACTCCATATATGGCGGTAATCTCCACTCCGCCTATTCCGGCGTTTTGCAGATCTTCCATATTGGCTCGTAATCCTTCAGGAGTAACCGCACTTCCCATCCACCACCAACGTGTCCACGGTCGGGTATGCTTATTGAGATCAGGCCATTCCACATGCTCAGGCTCTATACAGGAATGCAGAACCGGCAAAACCATAACCATCCAAAAGACATATAAAAAGAAACGACCCGCTTTTGCTTCCGGATAGATGCAATCATTCTGTTTCACTTTTTCTGTTTTTTCAGACAAATATTCTTTCATTAAACCGTTCAAATTAATAAATTTAACGGTTCCTAAGCTTGTGCGCTGAATATATTTTTGATTCAATAAACAAAACCGAAACAGTATGAAACGAGCATGATATGTATAACACTCAAAGAGTATGATTAATCCCGATAGCTGCGGGATCGGGAATACCTTATAAATTTAACACGTTAATCACATGAAAAATCTTGTGCGTTTTTTGATGGTCCTTTTTACATTGACCTTTCTCCCGGGTTATTTTTTACTTGCGGGACAATTAAAGCGATTTCCTGACATTCATGGGAATACCATTGTTTTTGTATCCGGTGAAGACATCTGGTCGGTATCTGCCAAAGGAGGGGATGCTGTGCGTCTCACGCTTCATGACGGCAGTGAACGGTTCCCGAAGTTTTCTCCTGACGGGAATCTTATTGCATTCACGGGTGAATACGATGGCAATACAGATGTTTATGTTATGAACAGCAAGGGGGGAGATATCCGGCGTCTTACCTATCATCCGGGAGCCGATGAAGTGGTAGGCTGGCATCCGCTGAAAAATAAGATTCTTTTTTCTTCAGGAAGAACCAGCACCACCCGTTACACTAAATTATTTCTCATCGCGCCCGATGGAACCGACCTCGAAGAGCTCATTCTGTACGATGCCTCGCGGGGAAGCTTTTCTCCCGATGGGAAAAAAATTGCCTATAACAAAGTATCCCGTGAGAACCGCACCTGGAAAAGATATACCGGTGGAAAAGCTCAGGAGATCTATCTGTACGACTTGGAAACAAACACAGAAGAGAACATCACCCAATTCCGGGGTACCGACCGGATGCCTATGTGGATCGGCGACGAGATCTTTTTCAGTTCCGACCGCGACCGGGTGCTGAATATTTACAGCTACCACACACAAACCAAACAAGTTACTCAAATTACCCGACATACGGTTTTTGATGTCCGTCGTCCTTCGGCAGGAAGCGGAAAAATTGTCTATGAACAAGGCGGGGATATCTGGTTGCTGGAACCCCAAACCAAAGAAACCCGGAAAGTGGAAATCACCCTTCACCCCGACGCCCCTGAAACGCGTCCTTACCTGGCCGATGTGAGCAACCAAATCCAGGGATTGGATGTTTCACCCTCCGGGAAAAGAGCCCTGGTTGTGGCCCGCGGAGAAATATTTTCCCTGCCGCGAAACGAAGGAATCACTTACAACCTCACCCAAAAGTGCGGATCCCGTGAGAAAGATGCGGTATGGTCTCCCGATGGATCCTCCATCGCCTTCCTGTCAGACCAGAGCGGTGAATACGAAATATACCTCTGTTCTCCGGAAGAAGGCAACGAACCCATTCAAATGACCACCCATATCAGCGGATACCGGCATACCCTGCGGTGGTCCCCCGACAGCAAAAAAATTGCCTTCGCTGATCAGACCCTCCGCTGTTATATCCTCGATATTGAAACAAAAGAAATAACCGAAGTCGACCACGCTCTCTTTGAACATGTAGATATTTCCCTGGATAACAAACCCATCTCCGATTTTACCTGGTCTCCAGACAGCAAATATCTGGCCTATTCAAAGATGAACAAAGACCGGGTTTATCAAATCTATATCTATGCTTTGGAAACCGGAAACAGTTACCCGGCAAGCAATGGCCTCTTTTATGATTTTAATCCGGTTTTCACCAAAGATGGGGAACACCTTTTGTTCATCTCCAACCGGAGTTTTAATCCCACCTTCTGCGATATGGAATGGGAAATGATCTACAAAGACATAGCTGTAGTCGTTTCGTTAACCCTCCGTAAAGACGGTTCTTCCATCGCCCCTTTCAGAAATGACTCCGAAAGTGAAAAAACGGAACCTGCGAAGACCCCTTTCCGGATTGATTTTGACGGATTGGCGGAACGAAGCGAAGTTCTGCCTCTTGCTCCCGGAAACTACCGAAACCTGGCTGTGAATGAAAGCCACCTGTTCTATCTGAACAAAGAAGATGGCGATTTCAACAAAATGGATTACCGCAGTGTTGGCCCACGCACTCTTTATGCCTATTGCTTCGAAAGCCGGGAAGAAAAAACAGTGATTGAACAAATCAGCGGATATAAACTTTCTGCCGATGGTTCATCCATCCTCTATCTACAGAATGGAAAGCCTGGGATTATCTCTTCAGCAGAAATAAACAGCATGGGGAGTTTGCTCGGGTTGTCGGGATTGAAAATGGAGATTGATCCCCTGAAGGAGTGGCAGGCCGTATTCAATGAAGCCTGGAGAATGGAACGCGATTTCTACTACGAGTCAAATATGCACGGAGTTGACTGGCAAGCCATGAAGACGAAATATGGAAGCCTGGTGAAACAGGCAACCTGCCGGCAGGACCTGGAATACATCATCGGCGAGCTAATTGGGGAATTAAATACATCACACACTTATGTTTTCGGCGGAAGAGGTACCCGGAATGCAGAGGCAATCAATATTGGTATGCTCGGTGTTGACTGGCAAACAGACCGCGATGAAAAACGATACCGTTTCAAAAAGATATACCGCGAAAACGACTGGTCCCGACAAACCTATGCCCCTTTGGCTAAACCGGGAATAACCGTCAACGAAGGAGATTACCTTCTGGCTGTCAACGGAACTCCCGTTACAACGGATAACAATATCTACCGTTATTTCATCGACCTGGCAGGTAAACAAACAAAGCTTTTAGTGAACGATAAACCTACCCCCGAAGGAGCCCGTGAAATCAGGGTAACGCCTCTCTCAGGGGAATCCGTATTGCGTTATATGGACTGGCTGGAATCGAACCGTAAGGCGGTTGATGAAGCGTCTGACGGACAAATCGGGTATATATATTTCCCGGACACCTATGAAAGTTCGGCCATCGATTTTCCGAAATATTTCTATTCGCAGACAAAAAAACAGGGATTGATCATCGACGGCCGGTTCAACGGAGGGGGTCTGGACCCGGAAATCTTCCTTCAGCGATTACTGAAAAAACCCCATGCTTTCTGGACCCGCCGCTATTCAGCCGACCAACCCATTCCTTTGCTTTCGGTAACATCCCACATGGTCTGCCTCACCAACCGATATGCCGGCTCCGGAGGCGACCTGCTGCCCTATGAATTCCGGTGGAACCAGATGGGCCCCATCGTAGGCACCCGCACATGGGGCGGACTGGTTGGCGTATCCATGTTCCTGGAATTGCTCGACGGAAGCGGTCTCACCGCACCCGATTACCGGATCTACGACGAAAAAGGAAACTGGGTGGTGGAAAATGAAGGCGTGGAACCGGATGTGGTAATCGAACAAAATTCGCTGGACCTATCAAAAGGATACGATACCCAATTGATGAAAGCAGTAGAAATTCTGCTTCAGAAAATCAGGGAGAATCCATACGAATGTCCGAAACACCCACCCTATCCGGTGGATCGTTAAAGAAATTTTCATCCATGCAGAAAAAGCGAAGGATTCCATCCCCCGGAGGGCAATGACAGAATCCTCATACAATAAATTTAACGAATTATCCATGAAACAGATATATCTTTTACTGATTGTTTTTCTTTCTTTTTATAATAGTTATGCCCAGGATTCGCAGGAAAAAATTCAGCGTTCTTTTCACAGCATCTCCAGCCATGACCTATTGGATTATGCCGCGGAACTGAGTTCATCCCCATACAAGGGGCGCCTTTCAGGATCTCCGGAATATCTTGAGGCAGCCCGGTGGGTTGCCGGAAAATTCAGCGAATGGAGAATTAAACCGGCCAACCAGGGAAGCTACTTCCAGTATTTCGACAACGCCTATACCCGGGTTTTTTCCACCGGAAAGGTGATCTGGCACGGAAAAAAAGGTTCCGGGATCACCAAAGAACTGATCTTTCCGGAAGAATTTTACCCAGGCTCCAATTCCGCTTC
Organism: uncultured Mariniphaga sp.; assembly: GCA_964408795.1. Lineage (GTDB taxonomy): Bacteria > Bacteroidota > Bacteroidia > Bacteroidales > Prolixibacteraceae > JABMQB01. Next base: position 36,937 of record CAYPAW010000114.1, on the reverse strand, counting down.
AGGAGAAATTACCGGAGATCTGGTTTATGTGGGTTTTGGCATTACTGCTCCGGAGCTGGACTGGGATGATTACGCAGGCATCGATGCGGAGGACAAAATTGTGGTGATGGAAACGGGATTTCCCTACGAAAAAAACGATCCGGCCCTGGCAGATTGGACTCCCTACGCCTACCACCGGTATAAATTCAAAAATGCCAAGGACCATGGTGCTGCCGGCCTGTTGTATGTCAGCAAAGTTGCCAATCCCAACACTTCCTACCTCCCGGATTTTATCTATGCCCATATTGATATTCCGGTAGCTGAACTTCTGTTTGCTGTGTCGGGAAAAAAATACACAGAACATAAAAAATCGCTGACATCCGCATTTCACCCCAATTCTTTTGACATGGGACAGTCCGTAACGATTTTAGCTGAAACAAAACATTTTCCTGACACCAAAGCCTGCAATGTGGTAGGTATGATCGAGGGATCTGATCCGGAGTTAAAAAAGGAAGCAATTATCTTGGGTGGCCATCTGGACGGTCAGGGATACCTGGGGGAATTGTTTCCCGGCGCGCTGGATAATGCCTCCGGGGTTGCCGATATTCTGGCAGCTGCCAAAGCGTTGAGTGAATCGGAAATCCAACCCAAACGATCGGTTTTGTTTATTCTTTTTGGGGGCGAAGAATGCGGATTGTACGGAAGTGAACATTATGTACAAAATCCCCTGTTCCCGGTGGAGAAAGCTGTATGTATGGTTAATCTCGATATGGTGGGGAACGGTACCGGTTTTTACCTGGCCAACGGATTAACCTATCCCGTTTTATATCAACATTTTACCGAAGCGAATGATGCCTGGTTGCACCGCAACATCCGTGCCTCGGAACAACGGATCAACTACGGCAGGCCGCGTTCGGATGCTTCCCATTTTGAAAATGCCGGGTATCCCACGTTCAGCCTATGGACTTCCGGCAGCGTAAAACCCGTTTACTATCACCAGCCTATGGATAATATCGATGCGCTGACTCCGGAAATTATGGAAGATGCTGCCAAACTACTGTACCTGTCGGTTTTGAGCATAGCCAATGCCGAATGAGCATCCCGAAAGGTCGAACGCATACTATTCTCAACAAAAACAGGCAAACCGAGAATAATGTGACAGGCGCTGTGCCCATGGATACTTATCGAATCCGGGAAAAAAGCCGGCAGGTTGTATACCAATGTGTATGCTCAATTTGCCAGAAAACTGGCACACAACCGGAAAGCACCGGAAAAAGAGATTCGGGGGAAAATTTTAAAGAAAACTGTTAAAAACCTTACATAAACAACGTGGATTTTTTTGATATTTTTCAACTTTCAGTACTTATTCTTTTCCTGGTTGTATTATTGGGGGATTCATTTCGATTGTCTTCCAAAGGGATACGGGTTTTTGTGAGCGAAAAAGGGAAATGCCCCCTGAGGGTAGCTGTGGATATCCTTTTCCTGACGGTGCTGATGCTCTGGATATATGAAATTATCAATAACGCGATCAATATTTCTTTTTCTCCCCTACCGGTTGTTTTATCAGAAATTTTTTATGATTCTCTTTTTTTGAAATATATGGGGGCCGTACTCATTGGTATTGGTTTTCTTTTTTTTATACTGGCGCTGATCGCTCTGGGCCCGTCGTGGAGAATAGGAATCGATACCGATCATCCCGGAAAATTGGTTACCACCGGTATTTTCTCGATCACCCGCAACCCGGTGTTTATTTTCATCATGCTGTATTTCACCGGAACGGCTATGGTGTATACCAGTTGGTTTTTTTCAGGGCTGGCTGTCATGGCCTTTTTCGGAATTCACTGGCACATACTGAAGGAAGAAAAAATCATGACAAAGATATACGGTGAAGCATACAATGCTTATCGCAAAAAAACAAAGAGGTATTTTTAAATGAACAAAAACAGAAACAGACTGGGGTACCGGGAAGGTATTGTTTCCATTGTAGTCAATATTCTTCTGTTCGGGTTAAAATACTGGGCTGGCATTGTTTCGGGCTCGATTGCCCTGATTGCAGATGCCTGGCATACTTTATCCGACTCCATAAGTTCTTTGATTGTTGTTGCCGGCATAAAACTCTCATCAAAAGAACCCGATAAAGAACACCCCTTCGGGCATGGGCGCTGGGAACAGATTGTCTCTTTCTTTATTGGATTTCTTCTAACCATCATTGCTTACGACTTTATGCGTGAAGCCATCCTGCGCCTGGGAACCCACGAATCAGCCAACTTTGGAACCGTCGCCATAACCGTAACGATCGTATCCATCCTGATGAAGGAAGGTCTTGCTCAGTATGCTTTTCATATAAACAGAAAGACCGGCAACACTTCCGTGAAAGCCGACGGGTGGCATCACCGAACCGATGCCTTCTCCTCGGTGGTTGTTCTGGCAGGAATTCTTCTTAAAAATGTTTTTTGGTGGATCGACTCAGCCCTCGGCATCCTTATTTCGCTCATGCTCCTTTATGCTGTATACAAAATCATTAAAGAGACCATCAGCAAACTTCTGGGAGAAAAACCATCCGATGAGCTGATCAAAAAAATCATATATATTGTAGAAAAACATCCCTGGCCCGATCTTCTCCCGCATCATTTCCATATCCACAACTACGGAAACCACCAGGAATTAACTTTTCACATTAAACTGGATAAAAATCAAAACATTGATACCGGCCACCGCATAGCCACAGAAATCGAAAACGAAATCAGGGAAACCCTGCACATTGAATCAACCATTCACGTGGAACCCAGGGAAGTAAAGCATTAACGGATAATTCCGAATTTTTTTTATTGATTTAAAATAAAAATTCCCTGGTTCGTACACAGCCAGATGTTGTTATCCGGGTCAGCAGCCAGGCTGTTAACATAAACGCCGGCCAATTCGCCTTCTCCGGAATAGAACCATTCCTCTCCATTATACACACAGATTGGACGGGTTGGACCGGAAAGCATCCACCCCTGGGTCCAAATATAATCCCTTTGATCAACCAGCAGGGGAGCGATAAGATTGGGTAAAAATTCGATGTCTATTATTTCCCACTTTCCTTTTTTATAAACTGCCACGTGATCTGTATAGCATCCATAACACGACGAAAGAGAATGGTCGGTCAGAACCACCGGTTCCGATTTTGAGGTCAGATCCATGGAGGCGATCCAATAGAAGCTTTCCTCTATAGCGCTCCAGTTACCCCGGCTATCTCTGTGGAAAATTTTTGCCTTACTTACCGTGCCTTCCGTGAAACAAAACAGATCGTTCTGTTCACTGACTTTCAATCCCAGAACCAGATGTTGATTCAGGATAGAATTTTCCGGCGTGTATAGTTCAAAATGGTGCCCGTCGAAATGCATCAATCCTCCCAATTGGTGTGCCGAGCTGCTGAACCAGACCGTACCATCCGGAGCGGCTTCCACATCCAGGATGGCGTTGCGCGGAAGACCCGAATTTTCCACCGTGAAAAATGTGATCTCACGGTTATCAAAACATGCCAGGCCGTTCTCCTTGGTCGCAACCCAGATCGTTCCGTCATAACCCGCTGAAATATCCATGATCGTGTACCCTATATCATGAATCGTGGTTTGATCGTTCTTATATTCCATCAATTCGTTGCCGGAACCAAGCCAGGCAGTTCCTTCCTGATCGAAATCGATGCTCGAGATAGATTTTCCGGAATATAACCTTTCTGAAACAGCAAAACTTACTGGTGTATTCTGTTCAGGTAAAATTTTTTCTTTTTCACAGGAAATCAAAAAAATGGGTATAATCCAAGCAATGAAGCGTTTTTTCATAAATCTCAGTTTATACAGTATGATCGAACCAACGCCCAGAAGGTTGCGTCGCTATGTCTTTCATTATAAAAAGTAAGATAACAGCTAATACACTTTTTCGCCTCCCACCCAGGTGCCGGTTACTTGTGCATTCAGAACCTCCTGTGGGGAAGCCTTCATCAGATCGGTATCAAGAATCACAAAATCGGCATATTTTCCGGTTTCGAGGCTTCCCTTTTCGTTTTCCTCAAACGATGCTTTTGCCGCCCAGATCGTCATGGAACGAAGAGCCTGTTCACGGGTGAGGGCCTCATCCGGGAGGAATCCGCCTTGAGGCCATCCTTCCGCATCGATCCTAAACACTGACGCATAAAAAGTCCGCAACGGGTCGATGCTCTCCACCGGAAAATCGGTGCCGTTGGGAAGCCATCCCAACTGATTGAATAACGTCTGGTAAGCATAAGCTCCTTTGAGACGTTCCGGGCCCAGTCGTTCTTCAGCCCAGTACATATCGGAAGTACAATGGGTAGCCTGAATGGAAGGAACAATGGAATATTTCCTGAATTTCTCAAAATCGTTGGGATGAATAACCTGTGAATGTTCAATCCGCCAGCGCCTGTCGTTTTCCTCTTTCAGAAACCGGGCATAGGTATCGAGCATCAGACGGTTTCCGCCATCGCCAATGGCATGGGTTGCCACAGCATACTGATGATCATATGCGAGTTGACATATCCTGTCGTAGAATTCCTGGCTTTCCATCTGCAAGCCTTTATTCCCGGGATCATCGGAATACTCTTCCAGCATCAGGGCTCCCCGCGAGCCCAGTGCACCATCGGCAAAAAGTTTGATCGTATTAACCGTTAACCGTTCTGTTTTGTATCTTCCCTTTTTTACAAAGCGTTCGATGTTTTCTTCTGTTGGATTCAGCATCGCATTCATGCGTATCTTAAGCTTCCCGTTTTTTTGCATGCTGTCGAGCAAAAGGATGGTTTTCCCGGGTAATCCGCAATCGGTTAAGGATGTGAGTCCTACAGCAAAACAGTTCTTCTGGGCTTCGAGCCATCCTTTTTTCTGTTGTTCCGGCGTTATTCCGGGAATATGCCTCATCACCAGGCTTTCTGCCCGGTCAATAAGGATGCCGGTGGGTTCTCCGTCTTGAACCTCCACCTCGCCCCCCATGATGTTAGAAGAAACGGTAATTCCCGCCATTTCCAGGGCTTTGGAATTACACCAACCGGCATGCCCGTCGATACGAATGAGGTAAACCGGCACATCGGGGAATAATTTATCCAGTTCCGATTTGTTGGGAAACCGTTTTTCCGGCCAGTCGTTCTGATCCCATCCTCGTCCCACCAGCCACTCTCCCCCAAATTTTTTATGATGTTCCTGTAAAACTGCATATACATCTTCCGGGCTGGTTGTTCCTGTAAGGTCAGCATACTGCATCAAGTTGGTCGCATACCCGTTAAAATGGCAATGTGCATCGTGAAAACCGGGGTATACAAATTTTCCCGAAACATCGATCACCTTATCCGAACGGTACCTGGCTGAAATTTCCGTATCGGAACCCACCGCTCGTATGATCCCTTCTTGAACCGCAAAACTCTCAGCCACCGAAAAACCAGCATCTACAGTATAGATGATTCCGTTTCTAACAATCAGGTCAACGGATTCTTTTTGTGAACATGAATTCATGGAAATTAAAATAAAAAAAGCGATCGCTAAATAACTACTTGTTTTCATCTTATTACTATTGTTCATTATTACAAGGTATTCGATGCCTGCCAGCCCGGGGACAGGGAATTCTTTCCAATCTACTGAACCCGTACCACAGCTTCGCCTGTTTCCACTCCTTCTGAATGGGCTGTCACTTTCATCAGGCCTGGTTTTTCAGCTGATCGCACAATCAACTGGCACTTCCCCCGGAATGCATGAACCGATGGCTGCTGAAAACTTTTCATATCCTGTGGATTTCCATTGGCTACTGCCTGAAGTATATAACCCCCTTCTATTTCAAAATCAATGGGAATATCAGCATCCGGAACGAGCATTCCCTCTTCATCCACTACTTTCACATTAAAATAGGCCAGGCACTCCGGGTCGGCTTTGATCCGGTTTTTTTCAGGTGTTATTTGTATAGCTGCCGGAGGACCGGTTGTTTTCAATACCTGACGGGCAATTTCCTCTCCGTTTACCCAGGCTACAGCCTTCAGTTCACCGGGTTGATAGGGAACTTCAAAAGAAGCTGTAAGTTTTGTCTCTTCCGATACTTTCTTTTCTCCTATTACCTGTCCGTTCAGTTCAAGGCGCACTTTCTGAGCCCGGGTATAAACATTCACCTGCAACGTTTTTCCTTCGTTTCCCTTCCAGTTCCAGGATTTCCGTTCATCGGGCCATCCCCAGAAGCTCACTATTTCCTTTCTTCCTTCCGGAACAGGGGCATGCACCAGGATTTCCAGCTGGCTGTTTTGCCAAACCACATCGCGGTAAACCATTTGCGGTTTTTTATAGCCCAGGATGCTGATATCCCCACAGAAAGCGTTGTACCAGGGCCAGGGAGGCAGAAAACCCCATTCCACATCATCGAGACGTGAATTACCAATGCCCGATTCGCCGAGGTAGTCCATGCCGGTCCATACAAAGTCGCCGATTACATTCGGAAATTTCTCTACCTGTTGCCAGTTTTCAAAAGCCTGCTGAGCCACTGACTCTGTGCCAACAATCATCCTGTCAGGATATTTTTCCAGGTCCTCTTCGTATCGTGCCCACTGGTAGTTATAGCCATGAATATCCATCTGTGCAAACGCAGGTGCTGTTTCCTCCCAGTGTTTTCCCGGGTGATCCCAGAATTCGCAGATAGCCTGGGTTACCGGGCGGGTTCCGTCCAGTTGATATACTTTTTCTTTCAACCTGCGGGCAATCTCCAGTCCGGAGGAATCCGCCCGCTCATTGATTTCGTTGCCGATGCTCCAGATGATTATGGAAGGATGATTCCGGTCGCGCAGAACCATCGACTTCATATCTTTTTCCCACCATTCATCAAAAAAACGGTGGTAATCTTGCGGATTTTTCGGTCGCTGCCAGTGGTCGAATGACTCGTCCATGACCAGCATACCCAGTTCATCACAAGCATTCAGAAACCACTCAGAAGGTGGATTATGTGCTGTACGTATGGCATTAAATCCATTCTCCTTCATGGTTTGTACCCGGCGGTACTCGGCTGTTTTAAAGGCTGCAGCCCCCAGGGGTCCGTTGTCGTGGTGCAGGCACCCTCCTTTCAATAATATTTTTTCACCATTCAGTAGAAATCCCTTTTCCGGGGAAAACTCAAGGCTTCGTATCCCAAATTGGGTTTTGACCCTGTCTGCCAGCTCTCCTTCTTTTAAAATATCTAAAACAGCCGTATATAAGGCAGGTGAAGCAGGACACCACAATGCCGGATCGGTAACTTCCACCTCGTGGCTTACCATCATATCGTTGGAATCCAGGAGAATGGTCTTTTGGGTCTTCCCGGTTAATTTCCCTTCCGGATCATACACAGAAAAAACAGTCTCCACTTCAAAATCTTCATCCAGGGAATGGATGACCCTGGTTTCTGCCCGAACCAGGGCTCTCTCTTTAGATACCTGGGGAGTAGTGATAAAATTCCCCCATAAAGCTACCGCCACCGGATTGGTTGTTATAAGCGTTACATTCCTGTAAATTCCGGAACCACTGTACCAGCGAGAGTTTTTCCCTTCGTTGTTAACCCGTACGGCCAGCACATTGTCTTCGCCTGGAGGATTTAGATAGGAAGAAAGATTATAAGAAAAAGCCGTATAGCCATAAGGATGATTCCCCAGGGGATGTCCGTTCATCCATACATCGGCATCCATATATACCCCGTCGAAAAGTATGGAAATTTGTTTCCCCCGGCTGGTTTTATCGAGCGTAAAATGCTTCCGGTACCAACCCACACCGCCAACCACATGGCCTGTTGCAGCACCTCCTTCGCTCTCTTCAGAAAAAGGACCGATTTGCACGATTCCCTCCTTTTCAGGAAGGTCTTCAATACTCCAGTCATGCGGAAGAATCAGTTCCCTCCATCCGGAATCATCAAAATCTTCAGTCTGTGCGTCCACAGGATCCGCTTTCAAAAATTTCCATCCGGTATGAAAAGAAGCTTCCCGTTGAAACCCTAAGGGTTGATTTTTCGTGCCACAGGAAACAACCAGGAATCCCCATAACAGGATCATCCCAAAAATCAGGTTCGTTTGTTTCATGATTTTATGATTTAGCCGTTTATTTTACCACCACCGTTTTACTATTTACAAACTCCCTGATCCCAAAGGAAGAAAGTTCACGGCCATACCCGCTTTCTTTGATTCCTCCAAAGGGAAGACGTGGATCCGATTTCACGGAATCGTTGACAAAACAAGATCCGGCTTCAAGTTTTGTTTCGGCGATGCGCATCCCTTTTTCTCTATTTCCGGTAAAGAGGGCTGCACCCAATCCAAACAGGGTATCATTGGCAATCTTTATTGCTTCCTCTTCATCGGAAGCCCGCATCAGGGAGGCCACTGGTCCAAACAACTCCTCATCATAGGCCGGCATTCCCGGGTTAACGTGCTCCAGGATGGTCGGAGGATAAAAGGCTCCCCTACAGTGGGGTATTTCTCCCCCGATAATTATTTCAGCTCCCTGGTGTACCGATTCAGTAACCTGCCGATGTAGTTCATTGCGGAGGTCTGTATGGGCCAACGGACCCAGGTCGGTATCCGGATCAAAAGGATCTCCCATGGAGGCCTGGCTCATATGAAAAGCAAACAATTCCAGGAAATGTGAATAAACCGGCTCTTCCACGATGAACCGTTTGGCTCCTATGCAGCTTTGGCCGGCGTTCAACAGTCGTGCTGATGTGCATATTCGAACCGCCTCTTCGATGTTTGCATCCTTCAGAATAATATAGGGATCGCTTCCCCCCAATTCAAGAACACACTTTTTTACCACCTTACCGGCCATACCCGCTACTGCCTTCCCTGCAGGAACACTCCCGGTAAGTGTTACGGCTCTTACAACCGGATGATGGATCACACGCTCCACCTTATCGCTTTCAATAAGTAAGGTGCGGAAAGCATTCTCGGGAAATCCGGCTTCACGAACCAATTCCTCAATGGCCATGGCACAACCCGGAACATTGCTGGCATGCTTCAGAACAACCGTATTGCCTGCCATTAAAACAGGAGCCAGAAAACGAAAAACCTGCCAGAATGGAAAATTCCAGGGCATAATTGCCAAAAGAGTACCCAGGGGCTGAAAGGTAACATACGACTGCCACGCCTGAGTGGCTATGGTTTCAGACTGAAGAAATTTTTCGGCATTCTCCGCATAGTAATCACAAACCCAGGCACACTTCTCAACCTCTGACTTTGATTCTTTGAAAATCTTACCCATTTCCAGCGTAATAAGGCGCGCCAGATCATCACGCCTGCTCTTGAGTAAACTTCCCAGATTTTGCATCAACTGAAACCGGTACGTAAAAGAGGTGCTCCTCCAAAAATACCAGGTTTTGCCAACCGCGTTAATGATCTTATCCACCCCCTTGTCAGTGTGCGGCACAAAGGAATGTATTTTCTTGCCGGTCACCGGATTAATCGACTTCATGCTCCCCGAATTACTATTCCAGGAATATAAAGATAACCAAAATCAAATGGGAGAAATAAAAAAACCGAATGATATTTACCATTCAGAATATGAACACCCTGATTTCCTTAATCGTATCTCTTCGTGGAAACAACTTCTCCTGAATGAACGGCAACAAATGCAAAATTCAAGGTGAAATAATCATCAATCATATTATCTCCCAGGCTCTTAAAAAATTTACCCGACCCATACTTCATACTATATCGTGTCCGGTCTATTCGTAATACCCCTGATACAGAAACCGCTTCCTCCTTCACCTCAATATCCGCCTCAAACGTTAAAGGATGGGTAATCCCTTTAATTGTAAGCTCGGAATCAAACCGATATTTGCCTCCGTCAATGTGCCTGGAATCCATTAAAACCAGGGTTGAGACAGGGTGTTTTTCTGTTGAGAAAAAATCTTCCGATTTCAGGTGATCAACCAGTTTCTTATTCCATGTTTCATTTTCAATATCGGTACATACAATGGAGTGCATGTTTACCTCAAAATTTCCTTGCCTAATTTGGTTGTTGACTACTTCAAAATTTCCCTTTTCAAATTGTATGTTTCCATAATGCTTGCCACCAACCTTTTTCCCGATCCATGTGAGGGTGCTTTCATGGATATTCACTTCATAGTTCCCTCCCTGTACCGGTAAAACCATCCCGGCAAGTAAACCCATTGCTCCGGTTAATGTTGTAATCTTCTTCATATCATTCATTTTTTGTTATTCGTAATTAATTTCAGGCCTGTCTGTTCGGTTTTACTCCACAAACTGTGCCTTCCCGAAACCGCTACGGCAAAGCAAGAAGCTATGCGAAATTGATGCAGCCCGGAAACGCGTTCTGTTCCTGATATGAGTCAGGAGAGATGCATTTCATATTTTCTGCTTTTAAAATCATGGTTGCTATAAAAGACAATTTTATCTTTTAATTGTTCATCCACCCAATATTTTCTTTGTTTTACCCCTCAATAAGTCATGCAACTGACATCCCTTTCTGGTCGTCAGGCAGGTTCTCTCTCCCAAAATTTCGGAATCAGGGGAGATGATAAGGTAACTCCGAGGCGTCGCGACAATCCTTGGGTCCGGTGAATTATTGGAAATAACCCAATGGATTGAAACAATTCCGAATAGTTTTATGTTTTACTCTCAAAGTTGTATCTTTAACTGATAGAAATCACCGGGTATTTTTACGCTTTAAGAAATGAGAAATACAACACACAGGCCGACAGAAAAGGAAACCGATCTAAGTAATTTTCAGTTATTTAAAAAATTAACCGAAGATGAATTTTCCCGTTTGAACTTTGATAAAACCTGTTCTGTATACAAAAGAGGGACTGTTTTATACAGGGAAGGAAGCAGGCTGACTGGTTTTTACTGCATTACCAAAGGGATAATAAAAATATACAAAACAGGCATTGATGGGAAAGAACAAATCATCCGTTTTGCCAAAAGAGGAGAAATCATTGCATACCGTTCCTTGTTGAGTCAGGAGCTGGCCTGTACCACAGCCAAAGTAATCGAAGAAGGGGTGTTATGCCATATTCCTTACAAAACACTGTTATACCTGATACAAAACAACTGGCAGTTTTCTCACCATATGCTACAGATTGTTTGTCGCGAATTACGGGAAGCCAACAGTTACATTACCGATATAGCCCAAAAAACGGTAAGGGAAAGGCTTGCGGAGGTATTGCTCCTGCTGAAAGAAGATTTTGATCTGGACAATCAGAACACCCTTCAAATTTCACTGACCCGTGAGGAGCTGGCGAACATGGTAGGAACCGCCACCGAATCCGTCATTCGTCTTCTCTCGGAATTCAAACAAGACCACCTGATTGCACTCCAGGGAAGAAAGATTAAATTCCTGGACATTGCACGGTTGGAACGGGTAGCAAACCTGTAATCGCCACAAACTGAATTTTGTCTTCCTGGGTGGGTTAACCTGGGTTACTGCACGATCCATTCTTTCGGATCCATTTTCCGGTTTTCAAACCACACTTGAAATTTCAGGATCGTTCGATTGCCTTTATCCGGATCGGTATAGATTGTTCCGATGGGTTGCTTTGCAAAAACTCTGTCTCCTGCTTTAACGGTCACCTCGGCAAGGTTTGAATAGACGGTCAGAAAGGTTCCGTGTCTCACGATCACAGCCATATTTCCTCCGGAGATAGCGAAAACCCGGCTCACTTCTCCGTCAAAAACCACGCGGGCTTTAGCGTTCGGTTCTGTTGCAATATCCACTCCGTTGTTACGAATGGTGATATTCTCAAGTGTAGGATGTTTCTGCAGGCCGAATTCTTCCACGATAATACCCCGTTCTACAGGCCAGGGCATCCGGTTTTTGTTCTGGCCAAAATCATCGTTTATCAATTGCTGTTCCGGTGTCAATGCAAAACCCGGACCACCTGCGTCCCGGGCTTCCCGGGCTTCCTCCTCGATCATACGGTGTATTCTCTCTTCCAGTTCCTGCTCCACTCTTTGTTGTTCTCTTATCTTCTGCCTTAGAAATTGCTGCTCCTGCTGCATCTTCCGGATATAGGCATTCTGTTTGTTTTTTTGTTCCCTCAACCGATCCGTTTCAGCGGTTAGATCACTCAGCAACCGGTCTTTTTCTGCTTTCTGAAGCATGAGATCTTCCGCTTTTTTTCCAAGAAGTTCCTGCATGGATCCAATGGTATGGGCTTGAATTTTGCGGTATTCTGCATACTGCTTTACATAGAGGTGCCTTTTGTATGCCTGGTTAAAATCCCGGGAGGATAAAAGAAAGAACAGATGATCCACAATTTCCCGGTTTTTATATGCAAATACGATCATGGAGGCATACTCTTCTTTCAGTGCCTGAAGATCTTCCTCCAATAAGGCAACAACCAGGGTATTGTTTGCTATAAAATCCTGTATCAGATGTACTTCTCCGATAAGGGCTTCGATAATTTCGTTGCGCTGGTTTATTGTTCTGTTGATCAGCCGCAGCTGAGTTAATGAGGCCTGTTCATTTGAACGGGCATTTTCAAGCAGTTTTCCGGTATATTCCAATTCGTCCTCTGCTTTCTGTTTCCGGTTTTGCAGTTCCTCCAGGGACTGGCCTGCCAAGCCCGTTGCAAACAATAAACACACTATAACTACACCTGCCTGTCTCATGGTACACAAAACCTACTACGCTTTTTTCCGGCTTTTTACCGCAGCCAGAGACGTTCATATCCTGAGGGAATGGTAAAATTGATCGTTTCTATGGGATCGGTTGAAAAACCTGTCATCCGGATTCGCATCCGGATGTTCCTTTCTTCAGAAGAAAAATGCAGGGTTATCTCTCCCGGATAATCCTTGTTGTGCAATGGGGTATATTCCCCAAATCCAAAATCCACAGATTGTTTGTTCGACCCATCCCGGATCGTGATTTTCTCCACATTGAATGTATGGGGTTCCACCGAAATGGTTTGAAAAATAGGATCATTCTGGTTCGGACGTCTCACGATCCTCTCTGCCGGCTGTCTTCTGTTTTTCTCTTCAACCTTGTTCCATTTTCTTGGATTTACAGACTGCAGTATATACCTTCCGGAGTCGATCCGGGAAGAAAATCCCCGGAACTCTTTGTCACCGGAAACGTTCTGAAATGAGAATACATCGTTTTGCAAAACAGACTGAATATCGAAAAAATCCATATCGACAGCAAACAGTTTCTTTAAAAACCGGTAATCTCCGATAAAATAATTCTTATCGATATAATTCACATACTTTACGCTGTCAGGAGTCAACATGATCCGGCCAAAAGGTATGTTCAGCTTATTAAATGAAACAACAATGGTTTTGTCGCGGATGGTTTTCACGTTTGCCCTGAAAGAAGATTTTTCCCTTTCATCCTGATAATGGCAATTGATTCTCCGGATGGTAAAACAGGTATAATCAAGTGCATTTTTCTCTATATTTCGGATAATCCGGGAGGCACTCAAAGGTTTCAGGTCATCAACCGGTAGTTCCCGCATGGTTTTGCATTGCCAAACCATCCCGGACAGGATGATCAGCACGATGAAACGGGCACTTTTAAATCCGCGGTTCACAGCTCTTCGTTTTCGTAGTACTTCAGATCCCGGATCTTCTTATCCAGAATGGTTGATTCACTTCCTTTGTCCTTGGCTTTTTGCCAATATTCCCTGGCTTCCTGTTTTTTATCCAGCATAAAGAGGATATCTCCATAATGTTCGAGCAGAACCGGGTTATCCTCTCCCCCGTTTTTTATTGCTGACTCCATATAAAACTTAGCCAGTTTGTAATTTTTTTTCCTGAACAAGACCCAGGCATGCGTATCAAGATAGGTTGAATTATCGGGATATTGTTCAATCACGGTACCGCTCATTCTTTCTGCTTTATCCAGATTTTCTCCGGACAAGGAAAGGTAATAGGCATAATTGTTCATCACGATGTAATTCCCAGGGTCGAGTTCCAGGGCTTTATCAAACAAGGCAAAAGCCTCTTCCGTATTACCAAGGTTGTAGTGAGCTTCCCCTTGCAGCATAACAATTTGTCCTTCCAATTGAGGATTATCCACCGCAATGGCCATGGCTTCGTCGCAAATGGTCAACACTTCCTTATATTTCTCCTGTTGAAGGCACGCAATACCATGCAGAAAATAGACCTCGGGTTGGTTGGGAAAAAGAAACAGGGCTTCTTCACTGTCTTCATAGAGAGCCTGCCAATCTTGCAACTGGTTGTCCATATACAGAAGCCTCTCCCATATCAAATAATCGCTACTGTTTAACTCCAGGGCTTTTTTTATTTCCAGCCTGGCATTTTCTGCATCTCCGTTTCTGACCAGATATTCCGCAACAACCATATACACCCTGGGTTCCTCCGGATGGGTTTTCACCAGGATATCTACCAATTCCCCGATTTGTTCGTTGGTTATCCGGGAATCGTTGGCATTGGCTGATACCATCAGGTACAATTGCAGTTTTGTATTGATATCCACCGCAGGACTGGCAAATCCTTTTCGGGTATGATCAAAGCTTTTTTCCACATCTCCTTCATCCAGGTAATAGTTGGCCAGTGAAAAATGGACATACCCATTGTCAGGATCCATCTCCAGTATTTGATGGTAATTTTCCAGTGCTTTATTTTTTTCTCCCATGTTCAGATATACATCGGCCAGTAAGCCATAATAACTGGGTTCTTCCGGATAGGCATCGATCAGTTTCTGAATTTCTGCCAGGGCCTCTTCTGTTCTTCCAGCCTCAATCAGCAATTGTTGTATCGACAGAGATATCTGTTCGTTTACTCCTGTATTTTTTTCCATTTCCCGGTAAGCATCCAGGGCTTCCCTGGTTTTCCCTGCCCCCTGGAGCATCTGCGCCTTCATAAACAAATATTCCTGATTTTCCGGTTCAAGGACACCCAGATCATCATAAAGCTCTGCTGCCTGATCATATTTTCTCATCTGCTGATAAATCTGAGCCAACAGGATCTTATACCATTTATTCTGTTCGTTCAGCGATATGGCTTTTTCAAGCAAGAGGGTTGCACTGGTAAGATCATTATTGGATGCATGAATTAAGGCCAGTTCATACATGACCGCTGCCGAATTGGGATCCAGTTCGAGGCATCCCGAGAAGAGCCGTATAGCCTCCTGAAGGTTCCCCAGCATTTTCTGCTTCAGTCCTTCCACAAAAAAATACTGAAACCGGTTCTGCTCTTCCTGAACCAACGGGTCCACCTGTTCAGACTCATTTCCAGAATCCTCATTCTGAACCAGCGGGCTCTGTTTGGTGGTTGAACAACTCATGAAAAGTCCCAAACAAGCAACCATCCCTGTTAGCATCACTTTTCTCATTCCTTTACTCTTTTCCTGTGTGGCCAAATCCACCTTTTCCCCTTTTTGTTTCATTTAAAACCTCCGTCCATTCCCATTCCACTTTTTCATGGGGGGCAACGATCATTTGACAGATTCTTTCCCCATTGTGAACAACAAAATCTTCCCGGGAAAGATTAATCAGGATCACGCCTATTTCGCCTCTGTAATCCGCATCAATGGTCCCCGGTGTGTTTAAAACCGTAACTCCCTTTTTCAGGGCAAGGCCGCTGCGGGGTCTGATCTGCGCTTCATATCCCGGAGGAATCTCTACATACAAACCGGTAGGGATCAATCTTCTCTCTCCGGGTTTTAAAACCACCGGTTTTTCCAAATCAGCCCGAAGGTCCATTCCTGAAGAGTGCTCTGTACTATAGGAAGGCAGTGGATTTCCTGACTTGTTTACAATTCGTATAACCATATGAAAAAATCAAAACTGCTAAGATATAGAATTATACAAAGATAACCGGCCGGTTTCTCTTTTTTTACGATTCCGGTATCAGGGTTCGGTAAAATACAACGCTTCCATAATTTGATCCGAGATAAACATTCCTTCATGGGTTAATCTATAAATCCCTTTCTCTTCTTTAACAACTCCTTGTATCAGGTAAGGCTTCATTTTTTTTGTCAGGAAGTTCCATTTTTCCACTCCAAAGCGGGCAATCACTTCTGCTTGTGAAAAGCCCCATTTCGTTCGAATCCTGGTCAGGATATATTCATTAAACCGATCGTTTGCAGTCAGTATCTCAGACTCAGAGACTCCGGAACCGGCATGGAAAGAGTGAATGTAGGCATCCAGATCGGCTACATTCCACTGCCGGCTTTTACGGTTGTAGGAATGGGCCGAAGGACCCAGACCCAGGTAGGGTTCATGGAACCAATAGGCAGTATTGTGCCGGGCATACCTTTGCTGTTTGGCAAAATTGGATATCTCGTATTGTTCAAATGAGTGGTTTTCAGCCTCTCTGACCAGCATTTCATATTGATGAACACTCTCCTCTTCCTTTGTTTCTTTCCATTTTCCCTCTTTCAGCCACTCATAGAAAAGGGTTCCCGGATGGTAGGTTATATGATAGGCCGACAGGTGGCATACAGGCAACCTGAAAGCTCTCTTCAGGTTTTCCAGCCACCGGTCACGGGCTAACCCGGGCAATCCATAAATCAGATCGATACTTAGGTTATCAAAACCAGCACCAAAAGCATTTTCTACACTCTGAAGAGCCTGCAAGCCATTATGCCGGCGTTTCATCATTTCCAGATCACGGTCAAAAAATGACTGAACCCCGATGCTCAGACGATTCACCGGGGTACAGGAAAGCTCTTTCAGGTATCCGGGCGTGAGGTCATCCGGATTTGCTTCCATGGTGATCTCGGCATCCTTTTCCACTACAAACAGGGTATCAATCTTTTTCAGAATCTTTCGAATCACATCCGGAGGACACACCGAAGGGGTTCCCCCTCCCAGATAAACGGTTTGTATGATTTGTCCCTGTAGGTATTTCTTTCTTCTTTGCATTTCATCAAACAGGGCTTCCAGAAAACGAGGCATGGCAGACAGATCGGTAGTTTTGTAAAAATCACAGTAAGCACAAACAGAATAGCAAAAAGGAATATGAATATAAATACCTGCCATTTGATTAAATTTTTTAAGTTTACCGGACTAAACAAACAAATTCCGGACCTCTCTTTAACGAGAAAGAAAAAAGGTTTCTGTGAACCCGGAGTTGTTTAGGGTTCTATGGATGCTTACGTTGAATTGCAACACCATGTCATCATTTACGTCTCTACAAGCAAAAGTTCGTAGTTTCTGGAAACCAGCCTGTTGGTTGGTTATCATTTTGTATCTCAGTCTGATGCCCGGAGACGGATTACCCAGGGTTCCCCTGTTTGCTATTCCCCATTTCGACAAGCTGATACACCTTGGTTTTTATTTTGTTCTTACGCTCCTTCTGATCAGGCCTTTTTCCGCTCTAACACACAGACCTTATATGTATTCTCTGGTTACCGCCTCACTGCTTAGCGGGTTGGTTGAAATCCTGCAGGAAAAAATAGCCGTTCTGCGCCACGGTGACCTCTACGATTTTCTGGCTAATCTTACCGGTATTCTGATTGCCCTGCTTTTCTACCGTTTCTTGCTTTTAGGAAAAAAAATCGAATCCTATCTTTAGAGGTTTATAAAATCCTCGAATTTTTCGATATCATCGCTGATGGATTGAAGGTTTGTTTTCTGGTAGAAATCAATAATTTGCTTTCTCAGACGGGCATATTTTCTGTGAACCGGGCATATGGGTCTTCCGGAATCATTGGAATGACAAGGATTGAGTCCCAGCAAACAATGGGTAAAAAAACCCTCTCCGTCTACGGTAACCACCACATCCCACAGGCTTATGCTATCCGGTTCTTTGGCCAGGTTGAAACCTCCGTTGGGACCTTTCACAGAAACCAGCAACCCCTCCCTGACCAGAAACTGAAGAATTTTACCCAAAAAAGGAGCGGAAAGATGCAGATCCTCAGCAATCTTTTTAATCCCGATCATTTTACCTTTCTCGGAAAATCTTGCCAGATAAATAAGGGCACGCAATGCATATTTACTTGTGTGTGATAACATAACCTTTTCGTTTTATGTTCTTCAGAGAATCTGTCATGATCCAAAAACTAGTGTATCGGGATTTTTTTTATTCTGCGTAAATGCCTGCCTCCTTCAAATGTAGCAGATAAAAAGGTTTCCACAATGGCGAGGGTCTCTTCCCGGGTAACAAATCTTCCGGGCACAGCACAAACATTGGCTTTGTTATGTTCCCGGGCGAGGCGGGCAATCTCAGCATTCCAGCATAAAGCGGAACGTACATTCGGATATTTATTGGCTACCATGCTGATCCCCTGCCCCGACCCGCAAAAAGAAATACCGGTTTCGTATTCCCCCGAATCAATGGCTTTGCCTAAAAGATGACCAAAATCTGGATAATCAACGCTTTCGGCACTAAAACATCCAAAATCTTTGTATGCTATCCCTTTTTTATCGAAGTACTCTTTTACAATTTCTTTCTTTTCAAAGCCTGCATGATCGCTAGCCAATGCGATTGTTTTCTTACTCATGGTTTCCGGTTAAAACCACAAAATTAATACTTCTATGTATTTTTCTTACTTTTTGGGAAAATTAAGTGCCTTTTTTAAGCGGTTTTTTTCCCGAAAAAAAACAAGGATCAGGAACAGTAGCAACAATAGCGTGTTGAAAGCGTATTTTAACACCGGTGTGAATGAGCGGGTAACCAGCGAAATAGCATACAACACTATGGCAATCCCCATGTAAAGAAAAATCGATTTCAGATCGTATGAAATGGGGTAATGTTTCTGTCCCATCAAGTAAGAAATCACCATCATTACCAGGAAACAGGTAAACACCGCTACTGCGGATCCCATGTATCCGATCCTTGGAATCAATACAAAATTCATTGCCAAAGTAATGGCAGCCCCGATCAGGGCAATATAGGCGCCATACCAGGTTTTATCAACCAGCTTATACCAGAGCGAAAGCGCATAGTAAATACCAAGAAACAGATTTGCCATCAAAATGAGGGGGACAATTTTCAGCCCTTCATGGTAAACTGGGTCAATCAAAATTTTTACGATATCGATGTATAAAGTGATCCCAAGGAAAATCAGCAACCCGAAAATCACAAAATAGTTCATGATTACAGCATGGACTTGTTTATCGTCCTTGGCTGTTCCACGTGAAAAGAAAAAGGGTTCGAAAGCATACCGGAAGGCCTGTATGAACATATTCATCAAAACAGCAATTTTGTAGTTTGCTCCATAAATTCCTACCTGATACATCGGGTTCTGATCTTCAGGAATTAGAAAAGGTATCAAAATTTTATCGATGTTTTGATTTATCATACCTGCCAGTCCTACAATCAGTATGGGGAATGAATAACCCAGCATTTGAACCAGCAAAGCCCGGTCGAAAGAGAGTTTTATTTTTAGAATTTCGGGTAACAACAGAATCAGGGTAATGGCTGTTGCCAGCAGGTTGGATATAAACACATACCCAACTCCTATTTCCGGTGAATAAACCAACGATACCACCGTGTCGGGATTATGCCTGAGCAAATAGGGACACAACGAAAAGAAAAAGAGGTTAAATCCAATGTTCAGGGTTATGTTGGCCAGCTTAATAAACGCAAATTTTATCGGACGGTTATCAAGCCGTAATTTAGCAAAAGGAAGGGCCGTAAATGCATCCACACCGACAATAATTCCCAGCCAGAGAATGTATTGGCTTTGTTCTTCATACCGGATCAGCGAAGCAATGCCATCCTTAAACAGAAGAATAAACAAAATAAACAGAAACGAAGTACCAAAAAGCGACAATACAGAGGTGGAATACACTTTTCCGGGATGCTCCGAACGCGAAGCAAAACGGAAAAAACCGGTCTCCATGCCATAGGTTAGGAATACCAAAAAAAACGCTACATACGAATAGAGGTTGGTTACTACGCCATATTCAGCGGGCAAAAACAACCGTGAATAATAGGGAACCAGCCACCAGTTCAGGAAACGCCCGATGATGCTGCTCATCCCGTAAATCGCCGTGTCGCTCGCTAATTTTTTGTAGGTATTCAAACAAATGAATTTTTTCCAAAGATAATGGATTTGGGAGAGAGTGAATGGAAACCGGACTTTGAAAATCCGGTTTTTTTTATTCATCCGATGACTACCAATTTTATGATGAGTCATCGGATGAATGTAATAAGAAATCTTTACCCACCCACGACATTCATTTGAAAAAATATGATCTAATGTACTTTCCTCCCTGAATCAGGGAGGGAAAGGGTGGGTTAAAATTAATTAAGCAATACTTTTTAACCAATTATCCTTCTTTTCACTTTCAAAATCAAAACCCCGGGAAAACCGCTTTACCACATTTCGAAGAATACCCTATATTTGTTAGCAAAACTTTAAGATTGCATTTTTATGAGAAAACCGGTTTACTTCTTTTCTTTTTTACTGCTTTTAATGGCTGTTTTTGCTTCATGTTCCAATAGCCCGAAAAGGTCGCGTAAGCCGGTGAGCTCAATTATACTGAAACCGGCTCAAAAAGATTACCGCATAGGCCAACCGGTTATCATTCAGGTTCAAACAAAACTTCCCGATGGAGAATTAAAAACTATCGATCTCTATTATGAAAATGAATGCATAGCTACCCATACCGATTTGAATTTTGAAGTCCGCCTGGAAAAAATTAAACGGGTGGGTCCCAATTCCTTAAAAGTTATTACCACGAAAACCGATGGAGTTTCGAATACCCGGTATCACACTTTTTCGGCTCTTTCGGACATCTCACCCAAAGAATACGATATTGAGGTCATCCGGGAATATCCTCATTCCCGGGAATTCTTCACTCAGGGCCTCGAAATGGCCGATGGTTTTCTTTATGAAAGCACCGGTCAGAAGGGGTTTTCTGCAATTTATAAAGTCATTCTTTCCTCAGGGAAGGTGCTTCAGCAGAAAGAACTGAATGATCAATACTTTGGCGAGGGAATTACAATCCTGAACAACAAGATATACCAACTCACCTATCATGCAAGAAAAGGATTTATATACCGGCTTTCTGATTTTGCTTTGGTTGACAGTTTTAGCATCCCTTCTGCGGAAGGCTGGGGTTTAACAAACGATGGAGAGAATCTGGTTATGAGCGACGGAACCCATACCCTTACATGGATGGATCCGGAAACCTTTTCGGTAGTCAAGCATCTCTATGTTGCCAGCGATACAAAGTATCAGTCAGAACTCAACGAACTGGAATACCACAACGGATTTCTCTACGCCAATGTGTGGGCAAAAAATATCATCCTCAAAATAGATCCTGAAAACGGGAGAATTCTTGCAACCATTGATCTATCCAAACTCTATTCCCGTATTTCTTCGGATCTTCCCGTGGATGTACTGAATGGTATTGCTTTCCTTGAAGAGTCAGGAAATTTGCTTGTGACCGGCAAATATTGGCCTCTTTTGTTTGAAGTAAAGCCTTTCGAATCAGAATAGTGTAGGTGAATCGCCGTACCTGATCCGTCCCAGGTGTTTGTAAGCAAGATCCGTTACTTCTCTACCCCGGGGTGTTCTCTTTATAAAACCTTCTTTTATAAGAAAGGGTTCATATACTTCCTCAATGGTTCCTGCGTCTTCTCCCACTGCAGTAGAGATGGTATTGATCCCCACAGGTCCCCCATTAAACTTATCAATGATAACAATCAAAATGCGGTTATCCATCTCATCCAGTCCGAACTGATCAATATTTAATGCTTCCAAAGCATGAAGGGTTATCTCCATATCAATTTTCCCGGTTCCTTTGACCTGGGCAAAATCGCGTACTCTTCGCAAGAGGGAATTAACAATCCGGGGGGTTCCTCTGCTGCGGGATGCAATTTCACTGGCTGCCGGTTCCTGGATTGAAACATTGAGAATATCAGCAGACCGTTTGACAATACCGGTTAGCACTTCGGTATCGTAATACTCAAGATGCGATTTAATACCAAAACGGGCCCGCAACGGGGAGGTTAACAATCCCGACCGGGTGGTGGCTCCAATCAATGTAAACGGATTCAGCTCAATCTGAACCGAACGGGCACTGGGCCCTTTATCCAGCATAATATCAATCCGGAAATCCTCCATAGCCGAATACAAATACTCTTCAACAATGGGTGAGAGACGGTGTATTTCATCAATAAAAAGAACATCCCGTTCCTCAAGATTGGTAAGCAAACCGGCCAGGTCACCCGGTTTATCCATCACAGGTCCCGAGGTAATTTTTATGCCGGCATTCAGTTCATTGGCAATAATGTAGGATAAGGTTGTTTTTCCCAAACCGGGAGGTCCATGCAGCAAAACATGATCCAGTGACTCCCCTCTCATATTGGCTGCTTTTACAAAAATCCGGAGGTTTTCCACAATTTTTTGCTGCCCCTTAAAATCGTTGAAGCATACCGGTCGTAATTTCTGATCCAATTCCCTGTCACGCTCATCAAATGACTTTCCCTGTAAATCTATGTGATCATTCATCGGATTAAAAATGTCTGTTTCGAAGCATACAAAGGAACCCCATACAATGATACCCCATTCAATGTCGAACAAATGCTGACCTTTTTGTTCATTTCATTTCCATATCGTCGGGGAAAAGGATCAGGTTATTCCCAGAATATCCAGTAAACTGTTCAGTTTTGACATCCGGAATGGCTTGGCCATGTATTCATCCATTCCGTAATGTAAACATTTTTCCCGGTCGTTATCCAAGGTATTGGCTGTTAATGCAATAATGGGAGTACGGGGCAATTTTTTCTTTTCCTCTATTTTTCGAATATTCATGGATGTTTCCAAACCATCCATTCCCTGCATCATGATATCCATAAGAATGAGGTCAAACCGCTCTTTTTCAAATAGTTCCAATGCATCCTTTCCATCATTTACAACAATTACCTCATGATTTTCTTTCTGCAGGTTAAACGATACTATTTTTTGATTCAATGGATTATCCTCAACCAATAATATTTTAAACTGCTTTTTCAAAATATATAGTATTATATAATATATATAACAAATATAAAGATTATTAAATACATGATGTCCTGTTTATATCCGTTAATATCTATTTATGAGAAAAAATGAAGAACTTTTTAACCATTTGCCCCGTAATTGATAACAAATTATACACCGTGAAAAAAATTCACAAAGAGCGCATTGAGGAACTATAAACAAAGAAAACAAACAGCCGGATTAAACGTTATGAATAAAAGAAAACAGTTGATTAGTCGTTCAAATATTTTTTACACAAACTCATTTTTTTTGAGGTTTCTTTTTTCCCGATTTTCTATATAAAAAATGAAAAGTAGTATACAACTTTTTTTATTAATTAATATTTATGATTTTTGAACCACGGATTATCGGTTTATTAACATGCAACAATACGGATAATCCTTTTTACGATAAACCATTAAACAAAAGATGACAGAAAATTTCAACATCCTTGTTCATAAGCTGAAATTATTTCGGAGGAAGTACTATTTCTATAAAATGGTAAAGGGGGTTTTGCTGACATTGCTGATCAGTATCTTGCTTTATACGATTCTTTCGGTC
Organism: uncultured Mariniphaga sp.; assembly: GCA_964408795.1. Classification (GTDB taxonomy): domain Bacteria; phylum Bacteroidota; class Bacteroidia; order Bacteroidales; family Prolixibacteraceae; genus JABMQB01. The sequence continues at coordinate 13,520 of CAYPAW010000114.1, read as the reverse complement.
GTTGAATATTTTGCTTATCTCCCTTCACTGGCGCGAACGTTTATTTTTTATGCCGGGATTGTTTTTCTTTTTGGTATGGTTCTTCAGTTTGTACTTATCCCCTTTTTTCAGTTAATCCGTGTTTTCAGACAACTCAATGATGAAAATCTCAATCAAATAATTGTCAGGCATTTTCCAGAGATCAAAGACAAACTGTTGAACATACTCGAACTTTCAAGGCTCCATGACAGGAACTATTCCCCGGAGATCGTTTTGGCGAGCATTGATCAGAAAATCAATCAGATAAAGATATTTAATTTTCAAAGTGCCATTCGTTTCAGGCAATTAAGGTTTGTCTTGATCTACCTTTTGGTCAGCATTCTTATTGTAGGAGGCATTGTTGTATTTGATAAACCGGTGATTGCAGAATCCAATTACCGAATCATCAACTACGGGACCCGGTTTAGTAAGCCGGCCCCGTATGAATTTGTCCTTCAGAATAACGATTTGGTTGTCAATAAAGGCGATGAATATACCTTTCTTGTGAAATGCCAGGGAGAGAAACTTCCCCAGGTAGTCTTCCTGAATATTGAAGGATCGGAATATCTGATGAAAAAAAAGGAGGCCAATCAATTCGAATACAAAATCGAATCGGTCCTCCATCCGTTGAATTTCTTCTTTACGGATAAGGAATACCGTTCCCCAATGTATAGCCTTCAAATCCTTCCCAAACCAGGAATTTCAGATTTTACGGTTCAGATCACACCACCGGAATATACCCGGATGAAAAAGGAAAAAAACAAAAATGTGGGCGATTTAACCGTCGTGGAGGGAACCCAAGTACAATGGAACTTTACCTGCATTGATACCGATTCTTTGTACATACGCTTTTCGGATGAGGAAAGGATGACAGCTGCTGCAGAAGGGAAAGTATTTACCGTTGATAACGATATTTACAGAAATACAGAATACCGTATCTACATTAAAAATTCTTATACCGATTACCAGGAAGTTCTTTCCTATAATGTGAACGTCATTCCGGATCTGTATCCGGAAATTCGGGTGGTGCAAACACGTGATTCTTCCCACTATTCACGGTTTTATTTCATGGGTGAAGTGTTGGATGATTACGGTTTTTCTGCGTTGAATTTTCATTTGAACGGGGAAGGAATGGATACGGTTTTTCCTTTACAGATCACCAAAAATATTCAAAACCAGGAATTTTATTATACGACAGATTTTCAGTTGTTTGATTTTGCTTCAGAGGAGATAACCTACTATTTCTCGGTTTCAGATAACGATGCTGTAAACGGGCCCAAAACAACCACTTCAGAAAGCTATGTGTTTCTGAAACCTTCCGACCGGGAAATCAGAGATTTTGATCGGGAACAATTTGCGGAGATCGAAAATAAAATCAATGAAAGTCAGATCCTGGCTGATGAAATCAGAAAGGATTTAAAGGAATTGCAGTATAAAAATCTCGATGCAAACGTAACAGAATGGGAAAAATCACAACTGGTAAATGAAATAATCCATAAGAAAAATCAACTCGAGAAGATACTGGATCAGGTAAAGGTACAAAATGATGCATTGAATAATTTTATTCAATCATTTGCATCACAAGAACAGGAGATATTGGAAAAACAGAACATGATCGAAGAATTGATGGAAGAGATATTCAGCGACGAGTTGAAGGAGTTGATGGAAGAATTTCAAAAACTGGCAGAGGAATTCAATGAAAACCGGTTGAATAATTTGTCGGAAAAACTGGATATGTCCATGGATGATCTTTCGAAACAGCTGGACCGGAACCTGGAAATGTTGCGTAGGATGAAAGTGGAACAGAAAATACAAACCATCATAGATGAAATGTATAAAGTGGCTGAGATGGAACAGAATCTGGCTGAGGAGATTAGTGAAGAAAGAAATTTTGAAGAAACCGCAGAAAAAGACAACAAAAACAAAGAGGAGGTAAACAGACTGGAGGAAGAACTGAAGGAAACCCTGAAAATGAATAAACAACTGAAAGATCCGTTGATCTATGATGATTTTGCCATGGAGTTTACCGATATCAAAGAGAGTTTTGAAATCAATAAAGAAAACCTGGAAAAGAAAAGAAAAAACAAAGCTTCGCAAAGCATACAAAATACTGCGGGGAAATTGCAAAATCTGGCTTTCAGTATGGATCAACTGCTCCAATCAAACCGGATGAACCAGCACATGGAAAACATTGAAGATATTCGACAGCTTCTGAGCAATCTGATATGGTTCTCTTTTTCCCAGGAGGAACTGATGATGCAGGTTGCCGGAATGGATGTCCATGATCCGGTTTTTCAAATAGTAAAAAGAAACCAGAAAAGTCTGAGAGATCAGCATACCGTGATTAAAGATTCATTGTATGCTCTGGCAGAGAGAACTCCTCACATATCAAATTTGATTGGCCAGGAATTACTGAATATGGATATGAATATGAAGCAAACAGAAGAGAAGCTCGCTGAAGGGGCTATACCGGCCTCACGGGTAAACCAGCAATTCGTACTGACGTCTGCCAATACCCTGGCGCTCTTTCTGTATGATGCATTACGTAGTTTGGAAGATCAAATGGCAAACTGCAGTTCCGGATGTCAGAATTGTGAAAATCCCGGTCAAAAGCCGGGTGGAGAAAACATGGACATGATCCGGAAATCATCGGAGGGAATGAAAGAACAACTTCAGAAAATGATTGAGGAGATGAAAAATGGTCAGTCCCCAAAGATGAGTAAAATGTTGGGTGAGAGTATGATGCAATATGAAATGATGCAAAGAATGTTGCGGGAAATTATAAACAACGGAAGCGTGGGAAGCGACGCCCGAGAAACCTTAAAAAAGGTCGATCAATTGCTGGAACAAACCCGTTTGGAATTGATGAATAAAAGCATTTCCCAAAAAACAGTGAACCGGCAAAACCAAATTCTGACCCGGTTGCTGGAAGCTGAAAAAGCAGAAATAGAAAGAGATTTTGATGAAAAAAGAGAATCGGAAACAGCAGATCAGGAGTTCTACAGCAATCCGGTACGCTATTTTGAATTCAATAAACAGGAAAAAAACAGACTGGAAAACCTGGAACAGAATGTATTCAAACTGAGCAATTTCTATAATAAAAAATACAGGAAATATATCGAAATGGTTAAAGAACAAGGTGGTCGGTAAGAATAAAAAAGTGACCCTTCCTTTTATACGAAAAATGGGTGATTTATGGAAGGTATAGGATGCCTGCTGGAGGCCGGGTAACACGCATCCCGATAGCTATAGTGATTAAGAATGATCCTGGGTGTGAATAGTAAGCATGTTCGTTTCATAATACCAGAAAAGGAAAAGGAGAAAACACAACGAACCAATCATACGATACAATCTGCTCCTCAAAAGAATACGTTGCAGAAAATATAGACCGGCATATCGGAGGGAGTAAAAAATGCCATTCTTCATGGATAATAAAAACGAGCTAGGTGAATATACACTTTTATATTGAGGACATACCGGATTTTGACTTACCGGAAGAAACGATCAGAAAATCCCTACACCGGTTAATCGAAGAAGAGAAAAAGAAAACAGGAGAAATAGCGGTGATTTTTTGTTCCGATCGGTATTTATTAAGAATCAACCAGGAATATTTGAAGAGAGAAGATTATACAGATATCATTACCTTTGACTACTCTGAAGCAGATACTTTATCGGGCGATCTGTTTATAAGTTTGGAAAGGATCAGGGAAAATGCGGAGAAATACAGGGAGGAATTCGAAAGGGAACTGTATCGGGTTTTGTTTCATGGTGTACTTCATCTGGTGGGATACAACGATAAGAGCCCGAATGAAATAAAAGAAATGAGAAGAAAAGAAGAGCATTATCTGATGAAACGCTTTAAGAAGTAAAAATGCTACCAGAATACGATGTCATCGTAGTGGGAGGAGGACATGCCGGATGCGAAGCAGCGGCTGCAGCAGCGAATATGGGTTCCACTACCCTGCTGATCACTATGGATATGAGCAAATATGCGCAGATGTCCTGCAATCCGGCTATGGGAGGAATCGCCAAAGGACAAATAGTGCGGGAAATCGATGCATTGGGCGGATATGCGGGTATCATAACCGATCAGACGGCGATCCAGTTTCGGATGTTGAACCGTTCCAAAGGACCGGCTATGTGGAGTCCAAGGGCACAATCAGACAGAAGAAAATTTTCGGATCGATGGAGAGAGACACTGGAAAATATAAAAAATCTGGACCTTTGGCAGGATGTTGTAACCACCCTATTGATGAAGGAGAACCAGGCAGCAGGGGTGAAAACACAACTGGGAGTAGAATTTCATTCAAAAGCCGTCATTCTTACAAACGGAACTTTTTTGAACGGATTGATTCATATAGGGAAAAAACAGATCGAAGGAGGAAGAATGGGAGAAGCAGCAGCCTATTCATTGACCGGACAGTTAAAGGAAATGGGATTCAAGCAAGGAAGACTGAAAACAGGAACTCCGGTGAGAATCGATGGGAGATATGTGGATTTTACAAAAATGACGGAACAAAAAGGGGAAGAGGGATACTACAAATTTTCCTTTCTACCCGGTATAAAAAGGGAATTGAAACAAAGATCCTGCTGGATAACCTATACCAATCCGGAAGTACACGATCTGTTGAAGAAAGGATTTGATTATTCTCCAATGTTTGATGGAACCATACAGAGCACCGGACCCAGGTATTGTCCGAGCATTGAGTCAAAACTGCATACATTTGCGGAGAAAAACAAACACCTGTTATTTCTTGAACCGGAAGGGGAACATACCAATGAATATTACCTGAACGGATTCTCCTCTTCCCTGCCCTGGGAAGTACAAATGAACGCAATGCATGCCATACCGGGATTGGAAAAAGCACGCATTTACAGACCAGGTTATGCCATTGAATACGATTATTTTGACCCGACACAACTGGAGGCCACATTGGAAACAAAAAGAAGGAAAAATCTGTTTTTTGCGGGACAGATCAACGGGACGACAGGATATGAAGAAGCGGGTGCACAGGGATTGGTTGCGGGTATAAATGCACACTATGCCGTGCATGAAAAGAAGAAAAGCTTGGTACTGAAAAGAGACGAGGCCTACATCGGAGTATTGATCGATGATTTGGTCACAAAGGGAGTGGATGAACCCTATCGGATGTTTACCAGCCGGGCTGAGTACCGGATTTTATTGCGTCAGGACAATGCCGATGCACGATTGACAGAAAAAGGGTATCAATTGGGTCTTGCTTCTCCGGAAAGAAGGAAATTACTGAGGGAAAAAACAGCACACAGAGATCATATTATACAACAAGTAGATAAATTAAGCATCAAACCAGAGACTATAAATCAAATACTTACAAAGAAGGGAACTCCTCCGTTGAAACAAGGCGTAAAATTGAAAGAGATCATTTTACGCCCGCAGATTTCCCTGTTTGATGTTATCCCGTATATTTCCCCGTTACAGGAAATTCTCGGAAGGGTTCCTGAAGAGCGGAAGGAGGAGATTGTTGAATCAGCCGAGATACAGATAAAGTATTCCGGATACATTGAGAGGGAGAAAGCATTGGCAGAGAAGATCCGCAGGTTGGAAGAGTTGACTATTAAAGATAAATTAAATTATGATGAATTATATTCTATATCGACGGAAGCGCGGCAAAAGCTAAAGCGGATCAATCCAACAACCATTGGGCAGGCCAAAAGAATTTCAGGGGTATCTCCGGCCGATATCAATGTATTGTTGATTATGATGGGTAAATAATGTTCCACGTGGAACATCATTGCGTTAAAAAGAATCGAATTTTATTGTTTTTATAAAAACATCAAATATAAAAAATCATGGAAACAACATACCGGGGTATTGTGGTTGACATAGAAAAACGTCGCCGGTTTAAAGGCGAAGTGGGAGTGAAAGAAGGAAAAATTGAGTACATACGGGAATGTGAGCACAATGAAGAAAGTTTTATTCTTCCCGGTTTTGTGGATTCCCATGTACACATTGAAAGCTCCATGGCTGTTCCATCTGTTTTTGCAGAAATGGTGATTCCCAGGGGAACGGTTGCGGTGGTCAGTGACCCGCATGAGATCGCAAACGTTATGGGGGTACCCGGCATTGACTTTATGATTGAAAATGCAAAACAGGTGCCGCTGAAGATCTATTTCGGGGTACCTTCCTGTGTGCCCGCAACCCCATTTGAGTCATCCGGCGCTGAAATAAATGCCGAAACCGTGGAAAAATTACTAAAACGAAACGACCTCTATTACCTTTCGGAAATGATGAACTTTCCGGGAGTCCTCCAGAAAATGCCGGAGGTTATGCAAAAAATCGAGGCTGCCATAAAACAACACAAACGGGTAGACGGCCATGCGCCCGGATTGAGAGGAAAAGAAGCCAAAATGTATGCTGAAGCAGGAATATCAAGCGACCACGAGTGTACAAACCGTGAAGAGGCTGTGGATAAAATTACTGCGGGAATGAAAATTGCAATACGCGAAGGAAGCGCCGCAAAAAATTTCGATGCCCTCTATTCTTTGATCGATCAATACCCGGATCACGTCATGCTCTGTACCGACGACTCTCACCCGGAAACCCTGCTGGAAGAAGGACATATCGATAAAATCATACGGAAAGGGCTGGGGAAAGGAATCGATATATATCATCTGTTGCAGGCAGCGACGATCAATACGGTGAAACATTACAATCTGAATGTGGGCCTCCTCAAAGAGGGTGATCCCGCGGATTTCATTGTTGTGGAAGATTTGGAGAATTTCAAGGTCCGGGAAACCATCATCGACGGAATACCGGTCTATCAAAACCAGGCAATCCAATTTAAAAGCGCTCCATCGAAGCCAATGAACGTTTTTAACCGAAAGAAAATAACCCGGGAACAGATAGAAATCAAAGCAAAAACAGCAAAAATCAGGGTGATGGAAGTTAGCGATGGAAGCTTGTATACCGGTCAGACTGTAGAGAAAGCAACGGTGAAAGAAGGAAAGGTAATTTCAGATCCCCAACGCGATATCCTGAAAATGGTGGTAATGAGCCGCTATAAAAATGAACCGGTGCAAATCGGATTTATTAAAAATTTTCAACTCAAAAAGGGGGCAATAGCCAGCAGCATTGCACACGACAGCCACAACATTATTGCAGTGGGTACAACGGATGACGATATCCTGGCCGTAGTCAATAAACTGATCGAATGCAAAGGTGGTATCGTAGTGGGAAATACAAAAAATCAAATGGCAATGCCATTGGAAATAGGGGGTATTATGACCCAGAAAAGCGGCCGGGAAATTGCCGATCGCTATCAACAACTGATGAAAAAAACAAGAGAATACGGATGTACCCTGAATTCACCGTTGATGACCCTGGCTTTTATGTCGTTGCTGGTAATTCCGGAATTAAAACTGGGCGATAAAGGATTGTTTGATGTCAATAAATTCGAATTCGTTGACGTTTTTGTGTAAGAATGATTCAAAAAAAAAGAACAAATAGAAACAAGGATTATCTCAACACCATCATATCTGTCATCCCCGAAAAACCGGGTATATACCAGTATTTTAACGATTCCGGCGAAATAATCTATGTTGGAAAGGCAAAAAACCTGAAAAGAAGGGTTTCTTCTTACTTTAGCCAAAAACACAAACAACGGAAAACGGCTCTGTTGGTTTATCATATTGCGGATATTACCTACATGGTGGTAGACACGGAAGAGGATGCCCTGTTACTGGAAAACAATCTGATTAAGAAATACAAACCCCGGTATAATATCCGGTTGAAAGATGACAAAACCTATCCATGGATATGTATTAAGAACGAGCGGTATCCCAGGGTTTTTAAGACCCGGAAAGTGATAAGGGACGGATCCCGGTATTACGGACCCTACACATCCTACCTAACGGTCAATACCCTTTTGGATTTGTTTCGTTCGCTGTATAAATTACGAACCTGCAACTACCATCTGTCAGAAGAAAACACCCGCGATGGAAAATACAAACTGTGTCTTGAATACCACATTGGAAACTGCTTTGGCCCTTGCCAAAACCTGATTTCTGAAGAAAAATACAACGAAAACATAGAGGAAATAGCCCATATACTGAAAGGAAATATAACGGGCGTAATTCGCCAAATGAAGCAACTGATGGAAGGATATGCAACCCGGTATCAATTTGAGGAAGCACAGCAAATGAAAGAAAAGATCGCATTGCTGGAAAAATACCAAAGCCGTTCTGCCGTTGTGAGTCCTGCAATATGTAATGTGGATGTGTTTTCAATTGTTGCTGACGAGAAACAGGCGTTTGTAAATTATTTGAAAGTACTGAATGGAGCAATTATTCAAACACATACCGTGGAAATAGGAAAAAAACTGGAGGAAAAAAAGGAAGATATCCTGTTGCTTGCCATCGTAGATGTAAGGCAACGGCTTTACAGCGATGCAAAGGAAATTATTGTTCCCTTCAACCTGTCTACCAAACTCAAAGGGATTACCTTTCATGTTCCATTTAGAGGAGATAAAAAACATCTTCTGGATCTTTCGACACGCAATGCAATGTATTACAGACGGGAAGCCGAAAAGCACAAAACAAAAGCCAGAAGCAACAAACGTACCGACAGAATCCTGGAACAACTGAAAAAGGATTTACAATTGAAACAATTGCCCCGGCATATCGAATGTTTTGATAACAGCAACCTGCAGGGTTCCGACCCGGTTGCTTCCTGTGTGGTTTTTAAAAATGCCGTACCGGCAAAAAAGGAATACCGCCATTTTGCGATTAAAACCGTGAAAGGACCCGATGATTTTGCCTCCATGCAGGAAGTGGTATACAGAAGATACAAACGGTTGCTCGAAGAGGAGAAATCCCTGCCTCAGCTGATGGTAATTGACGGGGGAAAAGGTCAGTTGTCCTCCGCAGTGAAAGCCCTGGAAAAACTGAATCTGAGAGGAAAAATAGCCATTATCGGCATCGCAAAAAAACTGGAAGAACTCTATTTCCCGGGAGATGAAATTCCCCTGTATCTGGATAAAACCTCCGAATCATTAAAAGTGATTCAACACCTCCGCAATGAAGCGCACCGTTTCGGAATAAACTATCACCGGAACAAACGCTCCAAAAACATGCTGGTTTCGGAACTCAATGCAATCCCGGGGATCGGACCGAAAACGATACAGAAACTGATCACAACCTATCGTTCTGTTAAAAAAATAAGGGAATTGTCGTATGGCGAATTAACCGCAGAAATTGGGAACGCCAAAGCTTCTTTGATTGTGAACTATTTCACAGAAAATCAACCGGATGGATAAATAATCATTCCTTTACGGTTTGTTTTATCGATGGTTTAGGAAGGGCCTCTCCGGTATTTTTCGTCGCTATCCAGTAATCCAAGGTAACTGATGTAACGGCTTTCAGCGATTTCCCCCTTTTTTAGCGCTTCTTTAACAGCACATCCGGGTTCGTGGGTGTGAGTACAGTTATTGTACTGACATTCAGTAGATAAAGAGAATATTTCACGAAAATAATGGGAAATTTCCCAGGATTCCATATTGAGCATTCCAAAAGCCTTAATTCCGGGAGAATCAATGATATATCCCCCAAAATCAAGGGCATACATTTCCGACCAGGAGGTAACGTGTTTTCCGGTTTTGTATAATTCGGAGATTTCTTTTGTTTTTAAGTGTAAGCCGGGTTGAATCAGGTTGATCAGGGTTGATTTTCCTACACCGCTGTGTCCACTGAAAAGGCTTATTTTTCCGGTCATGGCCTTTTTTAATTCAGAAATACCTTTGTGTGTAACCGCAGAAGTTTGTATGCAATCGTATCCGATTCTTTGATAGATGCCAGCCAGTTGGCTGAACAGTGTCTGTTGTTCCGGTGTCAACAAATCGGTTTTGTTAAAAACGAGGATCGCAGGAATACGGTATGCTTCGGCGGATGCCAGAAAACGATCCATGAACGTAGTAGTTGTGACCGGATAATTTTGGGTAACCACAAGAAAAACCTGATCTAGGTTGGCTGCGATCACGTGGGATTGACGGGATAGATTCTGGGATCTGCGGACCAGGTAGTTTTTTCGTTCCTCAATTTCGGTGATCCATCCGATAGGGGTTCCCTGGGCTGTGGTTTCAGAGCCTGGAAGGGTGTAATAAACCCTGTCTCCAACGGCTACCGGGTTGGTACTTTTTGAGCCTTTCATACGAAAACTGCCTTTGATTTTGCATTCAACAGACTCATTGTTTTCGCCTTTGACGATAATCAGGCTGCCGGTGGTTTTTATAACAATGCCTTTTTTCAATCGTTGCGTTCTTTCGGGTTATTCCCATTCCAGGATAATTTTGCCACAATTCCCTTGTTCCATAATTTCAAAGGCTTTTTGAAATTCCGAGAAGTGAAATCTATGGGTAATGATACCGGAAACATCCAATCCTGAGAGCAACATCATTTCCATTTGGTACCAGGTTTCATACATTTCCCGTCCATAAATTCCCTTAAGTGTTAATCCTTTAAATATTAAATTACTCCAGTTGATTTGGGTGGAATGAGGGAGCAATCCCAGGAGGCTGATTTTTCCGCCATTGTACATCAGGTTGACCATATCATTAAACGCTTCCTTTGAGCCGGAGCATTCCAGGCCAATATCAAATCCAGCCACCATACTTAGTTTTCCCATGGCTTCTTTAATGCTTTCTTTGGTTGGGTCGATTACACGGGTTGCTCCCATTTTACGGGCCAGTTGGCGTCGGTATTTGCTCAATTCGGTACCCACGATATTTCTGGCTCCGGCAAATTTACAAATGGCAGCAGCCATCGCTCCTATGGGACCTCCGATGCCGGTTATCAGGACATCTTCGCCAATCAGCGGAAAGGAGAGAGCTGTATGGGTAGCGTTTCCCAGCGGATCCATTATGGAGAGTATTTCATCCGGAATGCGGGAGTCGATATGCAAAACATTTTTGGCCGGTACCACGATGTATTCCGCAAAACCACCGTCACGGTGGACTCCGATTCCAATCGTATGGTCGCAGATATGCTGCCTTCCTCTGCGGCAGTTCCTGCAGAATCCACACGAAATATGTCCTTCCACCGTTACCCGTTCTCCAACATGTACACGGTCTACTTCTTCTCCTGTTTCCACAACCGTACCCATGTATTCATGACCAATGGTGACCGGTACCTTAAGGGTCTGTTGCGCCCATTCATCCCATTTGTAAATATGCAGATCTGTACCGCAGATGGCTGATTTTTTAATCTTTATCAAAACATCATTGGGACCGGTTTTGGGAACTGGAACCTCTTCAAGCCATACCCCCTTTTCAGCTTTTGATTTTACGATTGCTTTCATCGGTATATTGATTTATATTCGTTTCCTGTTTAAAACAGGATTGTATGTGTATGCAAGGTACTACCTTTTTTGTAGAAAAACGCTATCGAATATCATAGTGAACTGCATCATCCGATGTGGACGGTATCCATGTATTTTCGTGAAAAATAACGGATCGGGATCCATGAAGTAATAAAACCGATGGCCAGCACCGTACCCAGCGACAGGAAAAGATGCGTGATGTTCAGTTCAACGGGATAGGCTGACACGGCAAAAGAGCCGTCTCCGGGCAGTTTCAATAAAGCAAAATGAATTTGTGCCAGACAGATCAATACACCGGCCAGTAAGCCGGTAATTGCACCCGTGAGGGTGATCAGCCATCCTTCATAAAGAAAAGCCTTCCGGATATCCGAACTGTCAGCACCCATGCTTCTCAAAATGGCAATGTCGTCCTTTTTATCAATGATCAACATCGACAGACTGCCAATAATGTTGAAGGAAGCAATGGCCAAAATGAAAACCAGAATAAAATAGATGGCCCATTTTTCCGAATTCATGACTTTATAGATGAGTTCCTGCTGTTGGTATTTATTTTTCACGTGGAACAGGGGTCCCACCTGGTCCTGTATTTGTTTCTGGACCTCACGAAGGTTGCTTTCCGGTGTCAGTTTGATTTCCAGAGCACTGATTTTTTCTGGAACACCAAACAGGGTACGGGCAAAATCCAACGGTACAAAAACATATTCTGAATCGTAGGTTTCCTGAACGCTGAAAATGGCAGAGGGGTAGATATACTCATGGTTTAAGGAACGGGCCAGATTCATGGCAATCTGTTCCCCTTTTTTGGCTGCATAGATATGCATGGGATCCGTCAAATTCAACCGGATGCCCAGATTAATGGCTACCCCAAGGCCAATAATCGCATAGGGAATGCCCTTTTCTTCAAACATTAGCCTGCCATCATAAATAAGGCTGTCTAATCCGGTTACCCGGCTGTAATTTTCAGAAACCCCCTTAATGGTGACAACTCCCCGGGAGGAACCGTATTCAAGAATAGCACTTTCCTGCAAAACTTCTGCTACCAAGGCAACTCCTTGGGTGTTTTCCAGTGCTCGAAGATCCAGGTCGGAACCATCAAAAGATTTTCCCTCCACAGCCGTGATTTTAAGATCCGGATCAAAAGAACTAAACATCGAATGAATCAGGCTATTGAATCCATTGTAAACCGACAAAACCACGACCAGGGCAATGGTTCCTATGGTGACACCCGTTATGGCTACGCCCGATATTATGTTAATAATATTGCGCTTCTTTTTCGAAACCAGGTACCTTTTTGCTATAAAAAACGGGAGATTCATTTCATTCCAGGCGCTAATTTTCGTGGGTATTCTTTATCGTACATTTTTTCTTTTCTTAGGATCTTCCTTTTTTGAATGGGCACTGTTTGCTGGCCATTCACGGATATCAGCCGGAGGGCTAACAAAGGGGTCTGTATCCCCATCCTCTTCTGTATGACCGGCACTCCTTTCCGCCTCTTTTTTGCTGGTTGGCACATCCGGACCTGCATGGCTGGTTATTTATTCAGCAAACCATCAATTTTATCGATGTAATCAAGGCTATCATCCAGGTAGAATTCCAGTTCCGGGATAATCCGTAGTTGTTTCCCGACTCTTTTTCCGAGGCTACCACGGATCTGACGGCTCATTCCTTTGATATCCTGTAATATTTCTTCGGATCCTTCTGAGGGGAATATGCTGATATATACACGGGCTATGCCAAGATCGCGGGTGATACGAACAACGGTTACACTCAGTAGTTTTCCCCGGAAATGGACACGGCTTTCCTTCTGAAAATAGTCGGCCAGTTCTTTTTGAACCAGCCGTGAAATTTTATTCTGACGGGTGCTAAACGCTTCCATAACCTTTGAATTTTGCACAAAGGTAATCAAAAGTAAGGAAACACCGTGGATAACCCTTTCCGTACATTGTCGTTAATGAGAAGGAAGTGGCTTCCTTCACCGGATATACAAAGAGCCAACAAACAGATTGCGAGGCAACGTCTTTTTCTTACCTGTTCTACCCTGGTTTTTAGCCTGGACTATTCATAAATTTTAAAAAATATGAATAAAGCTCAGGTTAACCCCGACTTAGATGAAGTTAAACGTTGGAAGAAAGTTTTACTGAATCTTAGTCGC
>CAYPAW010000113.1:0-52394 GCA_964408795.1 uncultured Mariniphaga sp. | reverse complement strand
GGCCAGGACGGAGACATAACCTGGGTAACGACCACTGCGAACTTCACCGGTCAAGCCAGTCCGGAAGATACCAACCGGGTCATCACGTATCAGGTCGCTTTTCAGGATACCGGATATTACAACCTGTTTGCCCGGGTCCGTGTAGGATCCGGAGGATATGATGACGACAGTTTTTTTGCCGGCAACGGATTCGGAGAAAAGAATTCTGCAACTGCTGCAGACTGGGTTTTCATAAACGGACTGGCCAGTGCAGGCTTCTCATCACCTGAAGAGTTTGTTGATGAGACCGGAAAAGCCGGGTCTAACGTGTGGAAATGGATAAATGTTACCAAAAACTATTTCCCCGGAACAGCACCGGAAGAATCCTTTTATGTTGGGAGTGATACCCTCACAAAAACCGTGCAGATAGCCAGCCGTGAAGATGGATTGCAATTCGATAAAATCGCTTTTGGTAAAGCAGAACTCTATTATACGGTTGATGCATTGGATAACGGACTTCCCGGGAAAACAACCATGGAAGTCGACTCCAGTAATTTTTATCAGGGCCCGCCTCTGGCCGAAGGAGCCTCCAAATTTCTGGGCAATGTTATGGCTTCCGACAATATTTTTGCCAATTACTGGAATCAGATCACTCCCGGAAACGAAGGGAAATGGGGATCCATTGCCTATACATCCAATATAGCACAGTGGAACTGGAGCGGCCTCGACAGGATCTATACCTATGCAAAGGATCATGATCTGATCTTCAAAGATCACACCCTGATCTGGGGTCAGCAGCAACCCTCCTGGATCTCGGATATGGACACAGCCACGCAAAGAAATTACATCGAAGCCTGGATCAAAAGAGTGGGGGAACGATACCCGGAAATGGACATGGTGGATGTCGTCAATGAACCCCTGAGAACCCACAATCCTCCGGACGGACGGAACAACCGGGCCGACTATAAAGAAGCCCTCGGAGGAGACGGAGAGACAGGCTGGGACTGGGTAATCACCTCTTTTCAACTGGCCAGAAAATACATACCCGATGCCATGCTCTTGCTGAACGACTATGGAATTATCAACGACAACAATGCGACAACCCTCTATCTTGAGATCATTGCCCTTCTTCAGGAAAGAGGATTAATTGATGGTATCGGCGTCCAGGGGCACCGTTTTGCCCTGGAAAACACCAGCAATGCAACGTTGAAATACAACCTCGACCGGCTGGCTGCCACTGGGTTGCCGGTTTACATATCCGAATTGGATCTGGGCAACATAGGAAACCAGGGAACCCCGGATGATGACGTACAACTGCAATTGTATAAACGTATCTTTCCCTTGTTGTGGGAGCATCCGGGCGTTCAGGGCATTACCCTCTGGGGATATGTGGAGGGAGAAATGTGGCAATCATCCTGTTACCTGGTTTTAAGAGACGGTACCTGGCGGCCGGCTATGCAGTGGTTATATGAATATATCCAGGATAACCTCACCGGGACGAAAGAAATGTACAGGCCCTTATCCGGCATACTCCTGGAGCAAAATTACCCCAATCCTTTCTCCTCGATCACCCATATACCTTTCAGTATCCCGGAACCCATGCATGTAACCCTCACGATATACGACATTTCCGGCAGAAAGGTATCTACCCTGATCAATGAGAAATTAACGCCGGGAACCTATCGTGTGGCATGGAACAGCAAAAAGAATGGCTCACGATCATCTCTGAGCGGTACCTTTATCTACAAATTGGTTGCAGGAAACAGGGTTATAACAAGAAAAATGTTGTGTAAATAGAGAAAAATGCAATGGATGCAGACCATGAAGCCGTTAACGTTTTGTCTTTTTTTATCGATCTCCCTCAATGGGTTCAGTCAGCCCTATTCTGAAAGCTGGAAAGATCTGAACCATGCCGGGGATTCGGAAGCGTACCCACACCCTGGATCTTTACCTGCCTGCTAAGGAAGCGCTTTCTTACCCTGCAGTGGTTGATATATATGGAAACGCATGGTTGAGGAATAATCCTGGTTCCCGGGGGCGGATAGGAACCTGGATTGCTTGAAGAAACCTATTTCAACAGAATGGTTGACTTTTTTAATGAAAACACACACAAATAAATACCTATGAAAAAATTAATTTCTCTTGTTTGTTTGTTTTTTGTCTTTGGATACTGGACTGAAGCACAGAATACCGTACCTCCAATACCTGCCGGTTTTGATGAATTCCGGGAAGAAATAGCGCATGGAAACATAGATACCATTTCCTATCATTCAGAAACGGTAGGATCCTTGCGGAATGCTCTGATATATACTCCACCAGGATATTCCGAAAATCAAAAATATCCGGTTCTTTATCTTTTACACGGCATCGGGGGAGATGAATATGAATGGCTGAATGGAGGCCATCCCGAAGTGATCCTTGACAACCTGTATGCAGACAATAAAGTGGAACCCATGCTTGTAGTCATGCCCAATGGGCGTGCCATGAAAGATGACCGTGCAGGAGGGAACATTATGGCACCTGAAAAAGTTGAGGCTTTCGCAACCTTCGAGAAAGATTTGCTCATGGACCTGATCCCTTTTATTGAAAAAACCTATCCCGTAAAGAAAAACCGGGAACATCGCGCCATTGCCGGTCTTTCAATGGGAGGTGGACAATCCCTGAACTTCGGACTGGGAAACCTCAACACATTTGCCTGGGTAGGTGGTTTCTCTTCAGCTCCCAATACAAAAAGCCCGGAAGAATTGGTCCCGGACCCCGGGAAAACAAGAAAAAAAATAAAACTGGTATGGTTATCCTGTGGCAATGAAGATGGATTGCTACCTTTCAGCAAACGAACGCATGAATACCTGGAGGAAAACAAGGTACCCCATATTTATCTTGAAGAACCCGGAGGTGGACACGATTTTAATGTCTGGAAAAACGGATTGTACAGGTTTTCCCAGCTCATATTTCAACCGGTGGATCTTTCCACTTTTCACTCAAACAACTAAGGCTTCTTTTAACTTTAAAACGTAAATATTTTATAATGAAACCAGAACAAACAAACAAAAGAGTAGTAAATAAAGGGTGCATATTAACGGTAATGGTATTGATTGCTATGCATTCATTGAACAGCGCCGTTGGGCAACCAAAAAGCGCACCGGTTTTTTCCGATTTTGTATATCAGGGCGATGACCCGGTATACAAGGATTATCCTCTGGAAGAAGACGAGTTTTACAATCCGGTTCTTCAGGGGTGCTATCCCGATCCGGCGATTACCCGGAAAGGGGATGACTATTTTCTGGTTTGTTCCTCCTTTGCCATGTTTCCCGGGGTGCCTATTTTCCATTCCAGGGATCTGGTGAACTGGAAATCCCTGGGGGGTGTTTTAGACCGTGTTTCCCAGTTAGACACCCATGATACGGGCATCAGTGCCGGTGTTTATGCACCGGGGATTACCTACAATCCATACAACGACACCTTTTACATGATTGTAACAGCTTTTTCGGGCGACCTGGGGAACATCATCGTGAAAACAAAAGATCCCTTTGAAGGTTGGGGAGAACCCAAAAAACTGAATTTTGACGGAATCGATCCTTCCATTTTCTTTGACGACGACGGCAAAGCTTATGTGGTCCATAACGATGCCCCCGAAAGAGGAACCGCTTTGTACAACGGTCACCGGGTAATCAAAATCTGGGAATACGACCTTGAGGAAGACCAGGTAATAGCCGGTACCGACAAAGTGATTGTAAACGGAGGGGTGGATCTTTCACAAAAACCCATTTGGATTGAAGCTCCTCATTTGTACAAAAAAAACGGATACTATTATTTAATGTGTGCCGAAGGAGGTACCGGAGGCTGGCACAGCGAAGTGATCTTCAAAAGCAATCATCCCAAAGGCCCTTACATCCCGGCTCCGGGAAATCCGATCCTTACACAAAGATACTTCCCGGCTGACCGTGAGAATAAAGTGGATTGGGCCGGCCATGCCGATTTGGTGGAAGGTCCCGATGGCCAATATTACGGCGTATTCCTCGGCGTTCGACCCAACGAAGAAAACCGGGTGAATACCGGAAGGGAAACCTTTATTTTACCCGTCGACTGGTCCGGCGAATGGCCGGTTTTTGTGAACGGCCTTATCCCAATGGAACCCAAGCTGAAACTTCCGGAAGGAATCGAAAACAAAACCGGAAAAGAGGGATTCCTCCCCAATGGGAACTTTGCATTCAGGGATGATTTCACATCCGGAGAGCTGGATTACCGGTGGATTGGCTTAAGAGGACCGCGTGAAGCGTTCATCGAAACAACCCAAAAAGGATTGCAAATTAATCCGTTTGCAAACAACATTAAACAGGTAGCTCCTACCTCTACCCTATTCCTCAGACAGATGCATGATGCTTTTTCATATGCTGTGACCATGGATTATACACCCCGGTCAGAAAAAGACCTCGCCGGCATTGTTGCTCTCCAAAGCGAAAGTTACAATTACGTTTTCGGAGTTACCCAAAAAGGAGATGACAATTACCTGGTGCTTCAAAAAAATTCAAGACCCCGAAGAAGCCGAACTACCAACTCCGAAATCATAGGAACGAAAAAAATCGATAGCAGCCAGCCCATTCGTTTACAGGTTTCCGCCAAAGGGGACCGTTATGAATTCTCCTGGTCATCCAACGGAACCGATTTTGAAACCCTCGGAGGAGTTGTTTCCGGGGATATTCTTTCCACGGATGTGGCCGGAGGCTTCACCGGTTGTCTGCTGGGATTGTATGCTACATCAGCCAACGATGCTTTTCCGGAATAGAAAAAAAGCCTGCGATGCCTCTAGGATGCAAAAATTCCGAATAGTGAATGCCTGAGGAAAGGGTTTCTAAAATGATAAAAAAACAGACTATTTACCGTAATTTAGTACATAAAACAAAAATACAATGAAAGCATTTTTCCGGAAATTTATAAAAGTCTGCCCCCGAACCGGCAGAATACGAAAATTTGTCTTGCCGGGGGGTTATTACAAGCTTCTTTTTCCCCTTATCGGATTAGCCTCTCTGATCTGGATCCTTATTCGTGTGGTTCCCAAACCAAGCAGAGCGCAGTATCCCTGTATCAAAGCAGCATCTCCTTTTGCTTCAGCTTTTGTGGTGTATCTTATCACGCTTGCAGTTTCTGCAATTGCTTTCCTGAAAACCCGAAAGAAAGCTTTTCTCTCGCCCTATTTCTTAACAGGAGCTCTTCTGATTTCCGGTTTTACCGGTGCGTATCTTCTTTCTGATTCCAACATGGGCCCGGAAGTGGTTCTTCCCAATTCGGTTCATGATGCAAATGCCCCGACCGGCGAAGGCAAAGGAATCTTCCCGGGAAGAGTGGTCTGGGTGTATGATCCGGATGCAACAAATGAAAATTGTATCCCCAATCAGGTTGACCATGCCTGGTGGATGCCGGAAAATAACAATCAACCTGTGATTGATAACATGGTCAGCCAGGCAATTCAATCGTTGACCGGAGTAACAACCGATATAGAGGCCTGGGATGAAATATTTAAATACCACAATACCCAAAGGGGAAAAGGAGCAGTACCCTATGAACCCGGGGAGAAGATATTCATCAAAGTCAACAATGTAAGTGGCTGGTGGGGAAATTTCAGTACCCGGGATCTGTCGGTTGTAGAAAACGGATCGTATGGAATAACGGAAACATCCCCTCAGATCATTCTTTCTTTGCTCCGACAATTGGTCTTTGTTGCAGAAGTCGCACAGGAAGATATTTATATCGGTGATCCGATGAGAAATCTCTACAAGCATTGCTTTGACATGTGGCACAGTGAATTTCCCGATGTTCACTATGTGAGTCATGACAACTATTCTTACCTGGGAAGAGAGCAGGTGTCGGCAAGCAATAGTGCCAGGATTTTTTATTCAGACAAAGGAACGGTTCTGCGCGAGAATGTTTGGGATGCCTTCAGGACAGGCGGAGATCCTGTGACAAGTGATTATCTGTATCAGATCTATGATGAGGCTGAATACCTTTTAAATATTCCGGTACTGAAGGGCCATAAACGGGCCGGGATCACCATGTTTGCAAAGAACCATTTTGGTTCACAAACCCGGGATGATGCATCCCACTTGCACAATGGCCTGGTAGATCCCCAGGAAACACCCAATCTTCCCGGTGTTAGCCGTACCGAATACGGAATGTATCGCGTACAGGTGGATATCATGGGACATCCTATACTTGGGGGAAAAACACTTTTTTATCTCATGGATGCCTTGTGGACTGCAGACCATGAATTAGGGTTCCCCAAAAGATTTACCCTGTCTCCGTTTAACGACGATTGGATGTCTTCGGTATTTGCTTCTTTTGATCCGGTAGCCATTGAATCGGTGGGATACGACTTCTTACGTTCTGAATTTACGGCGGAGCGCAATACCCGCAAAGGAGATGGCTCCGGGACCTATGTACAAAAACCGGCCGCCGATGATTACCTGCATCAGGCTTCCGATACAACCTTATGGCCTGAAGGAATTCAATACGACCCCGATGGAGATGGAGTCCCTCTGAAAAGCCTGGGAACTCATGAACACTGGAACAATCCTGTTGATAAACAATACTCCCGAAATCTGGGTGTAGAAACCGGAATTGAACTGTTTCAAAAATGGATGCATACGGATGCTGCCCCTGACCCGGACCTGGCATCATACCGCCTGGATCAAAACTACCCGAATCCTTTCGGAACATCCACAACCATTACCTACTCGGTACCCGTAAAATCGAAAGTTGAAATGACGGTGTTTGACGCCGGGGGAAGGATGATTGAAAGAATAGAAAACGAAGACAGACCCGCTGGAACCTATTCGGTAACTTTCCAGGCCGGTCAACTCCCCAAAGGAACCTATTATTACCGGTTTTCAGCCAATGATTTTGTGAAAACCCGGAAATTCATCATACAATAGAACCATGAATGGAAACAGTTCGTACATGAATGAGGCGAAAAACAACAAATTAAAAACCATGAAACGAGCCCCTCACGGGTTCCGGTGAAGCGGAACAGGACGAGTTTCACAGGCATGAAAAATAAACATGCATTGATTACTTTATATGCCTGATATACAAAATTTTACATTAATACTACACCCATGAAAGAACGTTCTTTTGGATGGATTTTGCTGTTCCTGGTATGGACAAGCCAAGCGGTTTTCTGTCAGGATGAGCATGCTCAAAATCCTCTCATTTTTGCGGATGTCCCCGACATGTCCATGATTCGTGTTGGCGACACCTATTACATGAGCAGCACAACAATGCACATGAGTCCCGGGGTTCCGGTCATGAAATCCAACGATCTTGTGAACTGGTCTCTGGTAAGCTATGCCTACGATACCCTCGCTCATACAGATGCCTTGAATCTCGACCAGGGAAAAAATTCCTACGGAAGAGGTTCCTGGGCCAGCTCTATTCGTTTTCATGAGGGAATCTTTTATGTATCCACTTTTTCCCAAACAACGGGGAAAACGTATATTTTTTCCACCGGGAATATTGAAAAGGGCCCTTGGACCAGGATTTCTTTTCGTCCCAGTATACATGACAACACCCTGTTTTTTGATGACGATGGCCGCACATATTTGATCTGGGGCAATGGCAGGCTCATGATCGCAGAATTGAAAGAAGATCTTTCCGGATTGAAAGAAGGATCAGAAAGGGTACTTATTGAGAATGCCAGTGCTCCTGCGGGAGACAACATCATGCTTGGTGCGGAGGGTTCACAACTATTCAAAGTGAACGGCAAATATTACCTTTTCAACATTACCTGGCCCCGGGGAGGCATGCGTACGGTTCTCATACACCGTGCAGAGAATATCCAGGGTCCCTGGGAAGGAAGGATTGCCCTTCAGGACAAAGGAGTAGCCCAGGGAGGACTGATTGATACCCCCGAAGGAAACTGGTATGCCTACCTGTTCCGGGATTATGGTTCAGTAGGCCGTATCCCCTACCTGGTACCCGTAAAATGGGAAGACCACTGGCCGGTATTGGGAATTGAAGGAAAAGTACCCGACGTCCTGGAAGAACTGCCTGCAAGCAAAGGATTGATTCCCGGCATAGTAGCTTCCGACGCATTCGACCGGAAAAAAGAGGATGCTCCCCTCCCCCTGGTCTGGCAATGGAACCATAATCCCGTGAATGATCTTTGGTCTCTTCAGGAACGCCAGGGCTTCCTGCGCCTGAAAACCGGACGGGTGGACAACTCCCTGACAACAGCTCGCAACACGCTGACACAAAGGACTTTCGGACCTGAGTGCTCCGGATCAACCGCCATAGATGTAACTCATATGAAAGAAGGAGACTTCGCAGGACTCGCCCTCCTGCAAAAAAATTACGGACAGATAGGCGTAAAAGTTAAAAACGGAAAACGCTACATTGCAATGATCAATGCCCAAACAGGAAACCCCGAGGAAGTAGAATCCCTTCCACTGAAAAAAAATACCGTTTATCTGAAAGCTCAATGCAACTTCCGGGAACGCAAAGATGTTGCTGATTTCTTCTACAGCCTCAACGGGAAATCCTGGATAAAAATCGGATCTCAACTGAAAATGCAATATACCATGCCCCATTTTATGGGCTACCGGTTCGGACTGTTTTATTATGCAACCGAAAATCCCGGGGGGCATGTCGATTTCGACTACTTCCATATGGACGATCAAGGCACAACAAAAAATTAGCTGTTATTCAAAATATGTATTATTCATTTTGTCATTTCATTGTGAAAAAATCCCAATCCCGGTCCCGATGGCTATCGGGACATGCTCCATAGGCCCTGGAGATTGAATAGGCATTCATTACGCTATATATTTGATATACAAATTCTTTAATTAAATTTACACACATGAAACCTTATCTGTTTGCAATCATTGCATTTCTTTTTTGCAACCTAGCTTCTGCCCAGTTTGGCAGGCAACAACCCATGGAGCCTCTTCCGGAAGGGTTTAAACCGGCATCGACCAATACCTTTTTATCTCCCTATCCGGCAGTTAATGCCGAAACCCGGGAAGCTCTGTTCCGGGTGGTAGCTCCCACAGCTCAAAATGTTCAGGTTGATATAGGAGGGGAAAGATACGACCTGACAAAAAATGATCAAGGAATGTGGATGGGGAAATGTGCCCCTCAGGTAGTTGGATTTCACTATTATTCCATCCTGATCGATGGGGTTGCGGTTATGGACCGGAATACCGAAGCTTTTTTTGGCAGCAACTGGGAATCCTCCGGTATAGAAATTCCCGAAGGACCGGAAGGAGACTATTACCGGTTCAATAAAAATATCCCCCACGGACAGGTGCGTTCCATTCATTACTGGTCGGATGTAAACGGCCTGGAACGTCACATCAATGTCTATGTCCCGGCCGAATATGAAAAGAATCCGGACAAAAAATACCCGGTCCTTTACCTGGTGCATGGATGGGGAGAAGACGAAAACGGATGGTCTGTGCAGGGTCACATGGCGAACATTATGGACGGACTGATTGATGCCGGAAAAGCAGAACCGATGATTGTGGTGATGCCCAGCGGCGATATTCAGACCAATTCCGATGTACGAAAAGCCTCAGGCAATATCACCGATGTTTTTATGAAAGATCTGGTACCTTACATTGACAAAACCTTCCGTTCCAAAACCGACAGGCAGAACCGGGCTATGGCCGGATTATCCCGGGGAGGCATGCAAACCACCATGACCGTCTTTGCCCATATGGATAAATTTGCCTGGATGGGTACCTTCAGCGGATTTTTTGTCCGCGGGAATGAAGGCGTCGAAAATGCCTTCAACGGGGTATTCAAAGATCCGGCTGCTTTCGATGAAAAAATAAACCTTCTATTTATCAGCACCGGAACCGAAGAACGCAGCCCGAAGGAACAGGTTGAAGCCCTCAAAGAACATGGAATCAAAAACATCGTGTACCACGAATCCCAGGGCACAGCCCATGAATGGCTGACCTGGCGAAGGGCGCTGAATGCATTTGCTCCTTTGCTGTTCAAATAGAACAGAATGAACATTCACCACTCATTACACGAAATCTTATATATGAAGAACAAACATCGCACACCATTTTTTCTCGTTCTTACCGGTTTTGTTTCCCTGGTTTTATTATTGGGGTTAACCCCTGTTGATCGCATTGTTCCGGTATCGAAAGTTCCCATCTACCTGAATACTTCCTATTCTTTTGAGGAACGTGCAGCAGATCTAGTATCCAGGTTGACCCTTGAAGAAAAGCAAAGCCTGCTGGGAAACAATATGGCTCCTGTGCCACGTTTAGGGATCAAAGGGTACAATACCTGGAGTGAAGCGTTGCATGGGATCCTGGGTTTTGCCAATCCGGAGGCCGGGATAGGGGGACCAACCTCCTTTCCCAATAGTGTAGCCCTGGGCTCCGCCTGGGATCCCGGCCTCATAGAGCGTGAGGCAAAAGCTATTTCGGATGAAGCCCGGGCTATTCATGCAACCGGATCAAAAGGACTTACATACTGGTCGCCGGTGGTCGAACCTATCCGGGATCCCCGCTGGGGCAGAACCGGCGAAACATACGGAGAGGATCCTTTCCTGGTCTCCCAAATGGCAGCCGGCTTTGTCAGGGGAATGATCGGTAACGATCCCCACTACCTCAAAACGGTTCCCAGTGCCAAGCATTACCTAGCCAATAACAGCGAATTCGACCGCCATGTAAGCAGTAGTGATATGGATAGCCGGGATTTGCGCGAGTTTTACCTCGCACCCTACAAAAAACTGATTGAGGAAGAAAACCTGCCTTCCATCATGTCGTCGTACAATGCCGTGAATGGTGTTCCAACTTCGGCAAGTTCCCTTTTACTCGACACCATAGCCCGCAGGACCTATGGCCTGAAAGGCTATATCACCGGCGATTGTTCCGCCATTGAAGACCTCTATACGGGGCATTACTATGTTGAAACAGCCGAAGAGGCCGCTGCACAAGGATTAAAAGCAGGGGTAGACTCCGATTGCGGAAGCGTTTATCAGAGAAGTACCATGGATGCGTTTCACCAGGGACTCATAACCATGGCCGTTATTGACAGAGCTTTGTTGCGCATCTTTACAATTCGGATGCGAACCGGTGAGTTTGACCCCCCGGGCCGGGTACCGTATGCTCTGTACCTGCCTGCCAGGGTCAATTCACCGGCCCATCAGGCCCTGGCCCGTGAAATTGCGACCAAAACACCCGTTCTTCTGAAAAATAACCCGTCAACGAAAACCAACCGGCAGGCGCTTCCTCTTCATGCCGGAGAAATCAAAAAAATCGCCCTGATCGGACCGCAGGCCAACGAAGTTGAACTGGGACCTTATTCCGGTAGACCGGAACAGGAAAACATGATAACTCCGGTAGCCGGAATCAAGAAGTACCTTTCAGAAAAAGGCTATGAAATAGATGTGGTGCATGGTTCAGGAGGAAATACATCCAGTAAAAGCAACCTGCTTTATGTGGTACGTTTTGAATTACAGAAAACGGATGGTACGGTAACCCAATACGATGCCACAAAATACAGTGCTGCATCGCCAGGGATTACAATTGGCTCCG
The DNA here is from genome assembly GCA_964408795.1 of uncultured Mariniphaga sp. GTDB lineage: Bacteria > Bacteroidota > Bacteroidia > Bacteroidales > Prolixibacteraceae > JABMQB01. The sequence continues at coordinate 40,863 of CAYPAW010000113.1, read as the reverse complement.
GAATGGGATCGGTTGACCAGGTGAGAACCATTGACGATGGTTCCTGGACGGCTTATACAAACATTGATTTGACCCATGTTGATAGCATGGGCATAGTGGTCAATATTCCCACCGAAGGAGGAATAATTGAAGTCAGGGTGGGTTCGCCCGATGGCAACCTGGTAGCCATGCTGAATGCCACGGTTGCAGCCGGCCATCGTGCCGGAGGCGTTTACGGTGCCGGCAGTATGATGAAAATGAAAGTAAACCGGTTGGGGGTGACCGAACCCCAAACAGTCTATTTCTGTTACCATGCCCCTGAAGATGCTCCGATTGATCAGGAAACCATCGAAATGGCCCAAAATTCCGATGTTGCCGTAGTATTTGTCGGAACCGATGAAAAAACAGCCACCGAAGAAGCCGACCGCCTGACGTTGCTGCTACCCGGAAACCAGGTCGACTTAATAAAAGCCGTGGGTGAAGTCAATCCGTATACCATTGTGGTCATGCAAACCCTGGGTTGCGTTGAAGTGGAAAAATTCAAGCATCTGCAAAATATCCCCGGGATAATCTGGGTAGGTTACAACGGACAAGCCCAGGGAGATGCCATAGCCCGCATTTTATTCGGCGAGGTTAATCCGGGAGGCAAATTGAACGGAACCTGGTACAAATCAGTGAACGATCTTCCTCCAATAACAGATTATACCTTGCGTGGTGGTTCTAATAAAAACGGACGGACCTTCTGGTATTTCGACAAAGAAGTTAGCTATGAATTTGGATACGGATTATCATATACAACGTTCGAATACAGCAACTTCAGCATAGATAAAAAAACCCTTGATCCCTACGACAAAATTACAGTAAGTGTTGATGTGACAAATACCGGTCATTATGACGGGGATGAAGTAGTCCAGGTTTACATGACAACACCGGAAAGTTCGCCCACGTTGCAACGCCCCATTAAACGGCTGAAAGGGTTCAGGCGGGTATCCATCCCGGTTGGGCAAACCAAAACGGTAGATATCCCTATCGACTGTGCAGACCTGTGGTTCTGGGATATGGAAAAAGACAGAATTACTTATGACAAAGGAGAATATGTTTTTGAGATTGGAACTTCTTCGAAAGACATCAGAGGAACCGTAAGGGCAACCATGGCGGGGAAGTTTACTCCGGAGATCAAAACGGTTGTGGCGGATTGTGGAACCCTTGTTCTGAGAAAAGGTTCGCATGCTCAAACTCAGGGTACCGCTGCGATGAGTGACGACAGCTTTTATGATATCAGCAAAGCAAAAATCGTATTTAGCAGCAACAACCCGGCGGTTGCCCAGGTTGATAAAAACGGAAAGATAACCGCTAAGGGAACCGGCGTGGCAACCATCACGGCTTCGGTATCCATCGAGGGAAAAATCAAATCGGACGCGTTTCCCGTGAAAGTGATGCCCAACCTGGAGGCCGCTTCAATGGAAGTCAATAACAAAGCAGTGAAAGGATTCAGTCCCGATATTCTACAATACAGCTACCTGATGAAAGGCTCATCGGAAAAGGCACCCCTCGTGAAAGTCACCCCGGTTGATCCCAACATTGAGGTAGAAATTACACAGGCAGAGGGTGTCCCCGGAACGGCATCTGTTTCACTGATCGATCACATCACATACGACAAAAATGAATATGTACTCAACTTTGGAATAAAATCAACTCCCGATGAGTTCAATGCCAATACTCCCGGAAACCATTGGAAATGGGTTCGTGAGAATGCCGGAAACTGGAGCTTATCTGAAAAACCCGGATTCCTGGTTCTTACCAGCACTCAAGGGGATATTACCGGTGAAAACAACGATGCCGGGAATATTTTACTCCAAAGTGCCAATACCGACTGGACCATTGAAACAAAAATGGTTTGTTCCCGCAAGCCTTCGGGATTCTCACAGAATGCCGGAATTGTTGCCTGCCAGGACGATGACAATTTTGTGAAACTGGTTTACAGAGCCAGCATGGGAAGAAGAGGTTTTGACCCGGGAGGCCGTGGTGAACAACCCGGAGCCGTAGAACTTATGGTGGAAAGCGGCGGGAACCAAAAAGTATCGGTAACACGAAGCATGGAAAACAGGATCCAGGATAACAATACCCTGGTATTGAAACTGGTGAAGAAAGGAAATGTTTATACGGCCTACTGCTCCTCAGACGGAAAAAATTTCGAAGAAGTAGGAACAACCAAGGTCTTGTTGAAAGATATTCAAACGGGAATCATGGCCTGCGATGGCGCAATGCCTGCCCGGATGGCAAGGTTCAGAAGATTCATGCAACAGGACATTGAACCGAACGAGCCTTTTAAGGTCGCATTCGACTATTTCAGAATAAAAAACAGCGGATTGAAATAATCAGATAGAATGAATTTATTCAACCCAAAACCGATCTTTTTGCTTGCAGGCTGCTTGCTTGCAGGAACCGTCGGTTTTGGGTTTTCATCCTCTGAAAATCAGAATCCAGGGAAATCTCAACTGAACTATAGGGATGTGATCAGCACAGACGGTGCCTATATTGCTGTTACCAGGGGAGGCCGCATCGACCGGATTTCAGAAAATGGAGCGATCATTCAATCGCGACAAATGAAAACAGAAGAACTGAAAAGTATCCTGGTAAGCAACCGGCAGTTGATCGTTGCTGGAACCCATGGGGCAATCTATGAGATTGAAAACAGTGCGTCGGAACCCAAGTATATTGGCACCATAGATTCCGTTCATTGTCTGGTTTCATTCAGAGATTTGATAATTGGTGGATGCAACAAGGGAAAACTGCAAATAAGAAGTACCGGAGATCAAAAGAAAGAGATACGGTTGGATCTGAAAGGAAACATCGTGTCCTTATCTTCGGGAACTACGGAATGCTACGGAGTAACCGATGAGGGGGAAATTATACACTCAGACGATGGAAAAAACTGGACCCTTTTTGATTTTAATGCAGTTTATAAAGGATATTATAGCTCGGCTGTATTCAAAGAAGTGCTGGTTACGCCAAAACAAATTGCGGTAGTCGGAAAGAATGCTGAGGGTGCTCCGGTTTTATTTTTTTCTTCGAAGGGGAACGTTTGGACACAACGGCCCCTCAATTACACCGATGAGGAAGGATATTACACCCCCCTGGAAGAGATCCCCAAGGATATAGCTTACGACTCTTTGAACGATCAGTTTATTCTGCTTTGCTCCGAAGGCCGGTTACTGACCATCCCATCCTGCGCTCATTGCAACAGAATCTATGAAATTCCGGGGAAGAACCTTACCGCCATTTCAGGAAATGAACACGCAGTGATCGTTGTGGGAGAGAACGGTTATTTCAAAATAATAAAAACGGATGTTTTATGATGTTCCGGAATTTAAACCAGATGACGTAAAAGGACGTAAAAGGGAAAAACCCATGAAACGAACCTTGAATAAACATATAAACAAACATGACATAGTATAATTTTCTTGGGAATTACCTGCCTGTATACAGGCAGACCCGTATCGATTACCTGTAAAAACCAACAATTATAATGAGATGAAAAGTATAAGAATTATTATTATCTGCATGATTGCATCCGGTCTTTATACCGGCAAATCATTTGCACAGGAAACTGCCGTAATTAAAATTGATTTTGATCGTACCATTGATCAGGTAGATCCGAATATTTACGGTGCTTTTGTAGAGCCTATCCGGACCGTTGTATACGGGACGATCTACGACCCGGAATCGCCTTTTGCGGATGAACACGGATTTCGCCAGGATTTTATCGATTTGATGAAAGAGTTGAACATACGAAGTGTCAGGTGGCCGGGGGGCAATTTTGTGTCGGGGTACAACTGGGAAGACGGGATTGGACCGAAGAGCCAGCGGCCCCCAAAAAGGGACCTGGCATGGAACCAGATTGAAACCAACCAAATGGGAACCGACGAGTATGTAGCATTCTGCAATCTTATTGGTGCCGACAACTTTCTATGCATCAATGCCGGTACAGGCACCCTCGACGATGCCCGAAACTGGGTGGAATACTGCAACGGCGAAAAAGGCACCTACTATGCCAACCTCCGGGTAGAAAACGGCAACGAAAAACCGTTTGGAATAAAATATGTCGCCCTGGGCAACGAAATTGACGGCCCCTGGCAAATGGGACAGAAAAGCGCCGAGGATTACTGCAAATTCGCATTAGAAGCAGGAAAACTCATCCGCTTAATAGATAACCATATCAAGCTAGTAGCTTCCGGAGCCTCGCTGTACAGACCCGGCAACGAATGGGTGGAATGGAACGACTATGTACTGGAACAGATGGTAGGCAGTATCGACTACCTCTCGGTACACCGTTACGCAACCGAAGCATTGCCCGGAGGACGCCAGAACAGAAATTTCTCAGACCTGATGTGCCTGGGCCTCGATATCGACCAGAAAATCGAAACAACAAAAGCCCTGATTAAAAAATCCATGATGAAATCGGAATCTGAACGTCCGGTATACATCTCTTTCGATGAGTATTCCGGAGGATTCGGAGGCCTTTCGGGAGCCTTATTGCTGGCCCAGCACCTGAATGCGTTCCTGCGTCATGCCGATATCGTTAAAATGGCCAATATAACCATGATCAGCAGTCTGGTTGGAAACTCCCCGGAGGGCCATTTTAAAAATTCCCTGTTTCATACTTTTTCCCTTTATTCAAAGAATGCCCTGGGGACCTCCCTGGATGTTTTTACCCGTTGCGAAAGCTACGATAATGAGGTATTTCAAAACATACCCTACCTGGACGTAACTGCGGTATTAAATGAATCGGCAAAAGAACTAATCGTAAATGTGGTTAACCGGCACGAAACAGAAGGAATTGAAACAACCATCGACCTGCAAACCGGTAATTATACCGGCAAGGCAACAGTGAATGTGATCAATGCTGAAACCATCCATACCAGAAACACACGATCGGAACAACCCATAAAAATCCAATCCGATCAAGTAACCTTTCATGGGAATTCCATGATCCACACTTTCCCGGCTCATTCGTTTACTCAAGTAGTAATTCCATACCATTAAACCAAGAATCCATCCATTATGAAGCGTAAATTTTTAAAAATTCCCATCCTCCTTTCAGGCATCTTTTTTCTTATGGCTTTAATGCCACAGAGAGAGATGGCCCAAAGACCCATTTATCTCAATCCGGCTTATTCCTTTAAAGAGAGGGCAGCTGATCTGATTTCGCGGATGACTCCCGAGGAAAAGCAAAGCCAGTTGGGGAATACCATGGCCCCCATTCCACGTTTGGGGGTTAACCACTATGATTTCTGGGGGGAAGCCCTGCATGGAGTCATGGGGAGAAACAACAACAGCGGGATGACAGCAACCTCGTTTCCCAACAGTGTGGCTGTTGGGGCTACCTGGGATCCGGAACTGATAAAGCGTGAAACAAAAGTAATTTCCGATGAAGCCCGGGGGTTCAATCACGACCTCATCTTCACACTGACTTACTGGTCACCCGTCATTGAACCGGCCCGGGATCCCCGTTGGGGAAGAACAGCCGAAACATTCAGTGAAGATCCTTTTCTGGTTTCACAAATCGGCAAAGGATTTATCCGGGGTTTAATGGGCGACGACCTGAAATACCTGAAAGCGGTACCCTGTGGAAAGCACTACATCGCAAACAACACAGAATTTAACCGGCACACAGGAAGTGCCAATATGGACGAACGGGATATGCGGGAATACTACCTGCTTCCCTACAGGACCCTGATCAGGGATTACAACCTTCCATCCATTATGACAGCTTACAGCGCCGTAAATGGCGTGCCGGTATCGGCCAGTAAATACCTGGTGGATACCATTGCCCGTAAAACCTACGGATTGGAAGGGTATGTAACCGGTGACTGTGGCGCCATAGATGATATGGTGCGGGGACATCACTACGCGGAAAATGAGGCACAAGCAGCTGCTCTGGGTATTCAGTCCGGAGTGGATACCGACTGCGGAGGTGTCTATCAGAGCCAGGCATTGAATGCTTTGCAAAAAGGATTAATCACCCAGGGCGATATCGACCAGGCACTGATCCATATTTTTACCACCCGCATGAGAATCGGAGAATTCGATCCTCCGGAAATGGTTCCCTATGCAGGAATCAAACCTACCATCATAAACGATCCTTCGCATCATGACCTTGCCCTTGAAATTGCTACCAAAACGCCCGTTTTATTAAAAAATAATACGGTAGCCAAAACCGGCCGCAAAGCACTGCCTGTAGACATCAAAAACATCCATAAAATTGCCATACTGGGACCTCAGGCAGACCGGGTTGAATTAGGAGATTATTCGGGACAGGTAGAACCTGAGCTCAGCATTTCTCCGTTGGTAGGCATTCAAAACTATATCCAGGAGCATAATATACCTGTTGAGGTTGTTACAAGCACCAGCGGAAATACGGAAAAAAATACGGATTTTATTACCGTAAGCAGATTTTCAACCGTCCGTGACGGAAAAGTATGGAAGGATTTCGATGCCTCGAAATTCGATGCTTCGTCACCCGGGTTAATCGTCTCTGAGAGGTTCGGCCGTGCTTCCATCCGGGGAATTAAAGATGGCGACTGGACAGCGTATGACCATGTCGACATTACCGATGTCGATTCCATCCGGTTGCAGGTGAGTGCATCCGGCGAAGGAGGCCAACTGGAAATCCGGGTCGGATCATCAACGGGCAATATCCTGGCTACCGAAACAATAACAAGCAGCTCTCAGGCAGAAGGAGGTGGATTCAGAGGATTTGCCAGACCCCGGATGATCACGGTTAAAATAAATACTTTGGGCATTTCAGGCCCGCAAACCCTTGTTCTGGTATACCGCGAGGCCCCGGGGAAGGAAATCGACCAGGAAATACTCGATATGGCAGCTTCAGCAGATGTAGCCCTCATCTTTGTAGGAACCGACCTGAGTACAGGACGAGAAGAATCAGACCGGTTTGCCCTCACCTTGCCGGGAAACCAAAACAAACTGATTCAATCCGTCTCTCAGGTGAATTCCAATACCATCGTAATAATGCAAACCATGGGTATGGTTGAAGTGGAAGAATTCAAAAATTCACCCCATATTCCGGGGATAATCTGGACCGGATACAACGGACAGGCGCAGGGGGCGGCCATGGCTAAAATCCTGTTTGGAGAGGTCAATCCCGGAGGAAAATTGAATGTTACGTGGCACAAATCATTAAAGAACCTTCCGGATTTCAACGATTACACCCTGCGGGGCAAGGGCTCCAACGGAAGAACTTACTGGTACTTCAATCAGGACGTTTCCTACGAATTCGGATTTGGCTTGTCGTATACCACTTTTGAGTACAGCAATTTTTCCATCAGTAAAAACACCATAACTCCCAACGACAAAATCACCGTCAGTGTAGATGTGAAAAATACCGGAGCCGTTGACGGCGACGAAGTGGTCCAGGTATATGTAAAAACTCCGGATAGCCCTGCCTCACTGGAACGGCCTGTAAAAAGATTAAAAGGGTTTAAAAGAGTTACCATACCAACCGGACAGATAAAAAGGGTAACCATTGATATCGACTGCGAAGATCTTTGGTTCTGGGATGCCGCAGAGGGCAAAATTACCTTCGATCAGGGCCGCTACCTATTTGAAATAGGGGCATCATCAAGAGATATCAAAGGCGTTGTAGAGGCACATATGAGCGGAACCTACAAACCGGTTCTGACAACCGTTGTAGCCGAAAGCGACAAAGTGGTACTGAGGCCCGGGAATACAGTTCAGACAAGAGTTACAGCCTGTATGTCAGACGATCATTTCTATGATATCTCCAAAGCCAACGTTGCATATGAAAGCAACAACCCGGCTGTGGTCAGCGTAGACGAAAATGGGAAAGTCACAGCCAACGGCGTTGGCGTGGCATCCATCTTTGCGTATGTTACCGTCGACGGCAAAACAGTGTCGAACAGCTATCCCCTGAAAGTGATGCCTGACCTGAATCCTGAATCGATAACCGTAAACGGAAAAGAGATCAAAGGTTTTGATAAAGCGGTAAAAGCCTACAGTTACCTTTTAAAGAACAACACGACTATTCCGGTTGTGCAAGCTACAGCCCTGGGGAAAGACATCACAGTACACATTGAACAGGCCAAAGCCATTCCGGGCACGGCTGTTGTTCAGTTCATCGATAACATCACACTGGAAAAAAATACCTACTACCTGAATTTCGATGTGGAATCGGTCAGCGATGAATTCAATGGGGATGCTGTGGGCAGCCAATGGAAATGGCTAAGGGAGAACAGCCCGTCCCACACGCTATCCAAAAAACCGGGTTTCCTTACCATTACCAGTGACCCCGGAGACGTATCGGAAAACACCAACAATGCCAAAAATGTATTGTTGCAGAGCGCAAACAACGACTGGACCATTGAAACGAAACTGGTTGCTTCCAGAACTCCGTCACAACCTGAAAATGCAGGCATCCTGGTTTACGAAAACGACGATAACTTTGTAAAACTGATGTTCAGGGCTGTTATCAAAACAACCCGGGCCAGAGGCATCCAGCCGGGAACCATCGACCTTATCATGGAGGAAAACGGCATTGCAAAATCGTTGGCTTCTTTTAACCTGAGAGAGGAAATTGTTAACGATAACGCATTAATTCTTAAGCTGGAGAAGAAGGGAAGCCTATATACCGCTTACTATTCGCTGGATGGCGAAAATGAGGAATTACTCGGAACGGCGGATATGTTGTTAAAAGATATCAAAGCCGGTCTGATCGTATGTGATGGGATTGTAACCCAGTACATGAAAAGTACGTTCTGGTTCGATTCAAGCACCACAAAACCGAATACACCCTTTGATGTTTCATTTGATTACTTCCGGATTGAAAACAGAGGATTAAAGTAAAAATAATAACCAAATAAATTGTATCACATGAAAAGCAAAATTCCACTTATTGTATTGGCAGCACTGATGACCGGGGGATTGTTTTCTACACGATCACAGGCCCAGGTTGTGGAGGATTTTAAAACTTCATCTACCACGCAACCAGGCAAAGAGTACCCAAAGGTTAATTCCGAAGGAAGGGTACGCGTTCAGATTTCTGCTCCGGAAGCAACCCGGGTTCAGTTTGATATCGATGCAGTTAAATACGACTTAACCAAAGATGAAAACGGCGTATGGACTGGCGAGTGTGCTCCCCAGGATGAAGGATTTCATTACTACCAGCTTTGGATTGACGGAGCTTCCGTTCCCGATCCGGGAAGCTTGTATTTTTATGGTGCCAGCCGGTGGGGAAGCGGCATTGAGGTTCCTGCCAAAGACCAGGATTTTTATGCACTGAAAAATGTTCCTCATGGCCAGGTAACGGAGCAAATCTATTACTCCGAACAAAGTAAAAGCATGCGCCGTTGTTTTGTGTATACTCCTCCGGGTTATCATACAAACACCCATACAAGATATCCAGTGCTCTATTTGCAACATGGAGGGGGTGAAGACGAAACCGGATGGTCTAATCAGGGACGTGCAAACCTGATTATGGACAACCTGATTGCCAAAGGACAATCGGTTCCCTTTATCATTGTAATGGATAATGGAACATGGACAATGCCACGGCCACCCCGTGACGAAGCACAACAAGGGGAACGCCCCAGGAGGCAATGGCCACCCCAGGGGTGGGCCAATGGTTTTATGAATACCTTGTTAAAGGATATCATCCCCATGATCGATGCGAATTTCCGGACCCTGGCAGATCAGGAACATCGTGCAATGGCAGGCTTGTCAATGGGAGGCATGCAAACCCGGGTCATTACCCTCGCCAATTCCGATGTATTCGCATATGTCGGAATGTTCAGCGGCGGAAGCATAAGCCCCGAAGATGTTGAAAATTCACCCGGTTTTAAAGAAAAAAACAAACTTGTTTTCATCAGCTATGGAAGCCGTGAACTGGAAAACCAAAGAGCCGGATTTGGAGGCAATCCAAAAGAAAATACCCAAAAACTTAAAGAAACAGGCATGAATACTCATTTTTATGTTTCTCCACAAACAGCTCACGAATGGCAAAGCTGGCGAAGGAGTTTGCATGAATTTGCCCCGCTTCTTTTTAAAGATAAATAGCGATAGGTTCGTACGATGAAACAGGCCTCGTTCCAATCCCGATGGCTTTTGGGACGGGGTATGCGAGTTCTCCCGATCCCGATAGCTATCGGGACGAGTTACATACTATACCTTTAAATATTAACAATTTAATAGCATGAAACGAGCATGTAAAATATTTATACCCAAGATGATGATTAAAGCCATGCGAGTTCCATAGGATACCTTATAAATTTAATTCTTTAATCATATGAAAATTCCAACCCGTTATTTCCAATTCCTGGTCCTCTTTTTTTTCTTATTTCCACCCATTCTGCGGAGTCAACAGGCAAATGTCAATCTTGATTACAATCCGCAGAAAAATAAGGAGGGGCTGATTCCTTTCAGTGCACCCCTGAATTCGCCTGAGGTGCATGATGATCATACCGTAACCTTTCGTCTGAGAGCCCCCGGGGCGAAAGAAGTGAAACTCACGGGAGCTGTTCTTACGGCTCTGGGGAAAGGTCGTGAGCAAGTAGCTTTCACCAGGGGGAATGATGGCATATGGACCCTGACCGTAGGCCCCCTGGAACCCGATATGTATGCCTATCATTTTATTGTAGATGGAATGCAGATTTGTGACCCGGGCAATACAATCGCTGCCTTTACTGCCATGCCACCCTACAGTCAGTTGGTGGTTCATGGGGACGGACCTGCCTGGTACGATGCACATGAGGTACCGCATGGTACTGTCACACGGCATATTTATCATTCCGATGTAACCCATGGCGAACGTGAACTTTATGTGTATACCCCACCGGGATATGACCCGGATATGGCTTATCCGGTTCTTTATCTTCTGGGAGGAAGCGGCGAACTTCCCTCAAACTGGATGTATGACGGACGGGCAAACCTGATTCTCGACAACCTGCTGGCTGAAGACAAAGCCCTTCCTATGCTCATTGCAATGCCTAACAACCAGATTATTCATCGCAACCATCCAAGACATGTTGAATTGACTTTTGACCTCTTTGAGAAAGAATTAAGAAACCACGTTATCCCTCTGGTCGATCATTGTTACAGCACAATTGAAAGTCCCAAAGGGCGTGCAATTTCAGGCTTATCCATGGGAGGACGTCATTCCATGTTCATCGGGTTCAGGTCGCTGGATCTCTTTGCTAATTTTGGAATTCTCAGCGCCGGTGATACCAATGCCGAAACATCGGTGGCTCATTTTCTGAATGATCCCCAGGTAAACGATAAAGTGGATTACCTTTTTATCGGACAGGGAACGGAAGAAGCCAAAGGTTTTATGGGCGCACGCTGTGTCGCTTTGCATGAAGCACTCAACAACCATGACATTGACCATGAATACTATGTAGGAGGACATGGAGGCCATGACTGGTCTACCTGGCGTCACCTTCTTTACTACCGGTTTTTACCCAACCTGTGGAGGAATAGATAAATTAACAATTTAATCGCATGAAAAATAGAATAAAATTTTTAGCTTTTTTCCTGGTACTGACCGGGATCGTTTTTATCAAAACAACAAATGCACAAGAAGTTACATCCAGAATAGTAGAAGAAGGAGGCACAGGAGATTATCGCGCAATCATGCTTTCAGATGAATCACTGGCCACTCATACCGTTTTCCGGCCCAATGACCTGGCTCCTTTTGGCAAGAAAAATACGTTGCCGATAATCGCCTGGGGGAACGGTGCCTGTGCCAATTCACCCTGGGAACACATTAATTTTTTAAATGAAATTGCTTCCCATGGGTTTCTGGTTATTGCCATTGGTCCGATGCCTGAGGAGGGAGAACGGGGTGGCGGCCGGTCCACTTCTTCACAGTTAACCGACGCAATCGACTGGGCCCTCGCTCAAAACAGCAACAAAGAAAGTCCCTATTACAAAAAGATTGATACAAAGAATATTGCCGTAAGCGGCATGTCATGTGGGGGTCTGCAAGCTCTTGAAATTGCTCCGGATCTCCGCATTACTACTGCCGTAATTTGCAATAGCGGCATTCTACCCGACACAGGCGGAGGAATGCCCGGCATGCCCAGCCTGAAAAAAGAGCACCTTAAAAAACTGCATACCCCAACATTGTATATTTTGGGGGGAGAATCGGATATTGCCTATAACAACGGAATGGACGATTATGCACGAATCACGCATGTTCCGGTCTTTGTAGCTAACATGGATGTAGGACATGGAGGAACCTATCGCCAGCCCCACGGCGGTGAATTTGCCAAAGTGGCTACGGCATGGTACCTTTGGCAACTGAAGGACGATAAGGAAGCTGCAAAAATGTTTCTGGGGAACGATTGTGGTTTGTGTGAGGATCCCAATTGGAAATTTGAATCAAAGAACCTGAATATTCAGTGACCCTGACCCTTGCTGTTGGTTCGTATTTTGAAAAAAAAATACCGGAAAGGAATTGCATAAATCCTTGTTCTTCTCTTAAGTAAACTCACTGTGCCTAAAATCCAGCGCAAACATGAGTATTAGAAAAATCAGGAATACGCACTGGCTGAATCAAATCGAGCGACTCATGCACGGATCGGCGAATGGATACAAAGCGGGTTCTCTGTTTTCATACAACATTAGGAAGGTTGAAAACAGGAAACGAGTCCCGATACCGATAGCTATCGGGACGGGATATTGTACCTTTAAATAGTTATAATAGGATGAAATACGCACCTTTTATTCTTTGTCTGATTTTGCTGTCTTGGGCCATGCCGGCAGCGGCTCAAACCATTGCCATCGATACGGAAAAAAGCTTCCAGATCATCAGAGGATTTGGGGGCATTCACATCAACGCCTGGACCGGTCAGCAGATCAATGAAGACCTGCGGGAAAAAGCCTTCGATAATGATCCAGGGGAAATAGGCCTGAGTATATTCAGGATGTGGGTGGATCCCAATAAAAATGGGTGGAGCGCTGAACTGCCTGTCGCTCAGTATGCCGTAAGCAAAGGGGCCCTTGTTTTTGCTTCTCCGTGGAACCCTCCCTCCTATATGACAGAACGCCTGCGCGAAACAGAACACGGCACCGATTATGTACTTCTCCCGGAATATTACGACAACTACACAGATCATCTGAATGATTTTGTTTCGTACATGAACCAAAACGGGGTTCCTTTATATGCGATTTCGGTACAGAATGAACCCGACTGGCATGGATGGACCGTATGGAGTCCTCAACAAATGCTCACATTCATTAAGGAATATACACAGGATATCCATTGCCGGATTATTGCTCCCGAAACCTTCCAATACAGACGGCAAATGACGGATCCCTTGTTAAATGATTCCATAGCAAATTCTCACATCGACATTCTGGGAACCCATCTTTACGGGACTCTCAAAGAGGATCTTTATTATCCGCTTGCCTATGAAAAAAACAAAGAAATCTGGATGACCGAACACCTGTTTGGCAACCGCTCTCCCGAAGATAACACCTGGGAACTGGCGATGGTACTGGCAGAAGAGATCAATACCTGCCTGGATGCACAGATGAGTGCATTTGTGTACTGGTATATCCGGCGTTTTTACGGATTGATCAACGACGCGGGAAATATTACGGACAAAGGGTATGTGATGGCTCATTTTTCAAAATTCATACGCCCGGGAGCATACAGGGTAGAAGCTGAAATAGAGGCAGCACCCAATGTTTCTGCTACTGCGTGTAAAACCGATTCAGGGGTGGTCGTTGTTGTTGTCAATAACAATCATACCCCCGTGGACTTAACCTTTACCCTTCACACGCGGATGGAAGGGATCGATTCGCTGACAAAATTTACTACTTCGGAGACAAAAAAAATAGTAAACGACGGCACCTGCATACGAAACGAAGAAAGCTTTACTGCATCGGTAGATGCTTTCAGCATCACCACGTTTACCTCGGATGCCTCAAATGGAGGAAAATACGGCAATCTGCCTCCGGTGGCCTCCGGAGGGGGCGACCGGGAAGTTCTCGATTCCCAGGGAATGGGGGTTTCCATCGTTCTGAAAGGATCGGAAAGTACGGACGCCGACGGTGTGATAACCAACTATTCATGGGCCAAAGACGGATACCAGATCTCCACATCTCCCGACATCGATCTACATCTGAATCTGGGGAATCATACCTTCCTGTTGACTGTAACCGATAACGACGGAGCCACCGATAGCGATACAATCAACATCTCCATATATAACCTCAACAGCGAAGAAGTCTGGCTGGAAGCCGAATGTACCGAAATGGGGGGACATTGGCAGCTCCTCACGGATGTCAACTGTTCAAACGGAGAATATATCACGGTTACCCCCGGGGTGCAGGCTATCAATTCCCCATCGGCCAACATGAACGACCGGCTGGTTTATCCCTTTCATGTGAAGGAAAGCGGTTACTACACAGTTTGGGGAAGAGTGCTGGCTCCCACACCCAACGACGATTCATTCTGGGTCCGTATCGACGAAGAGGCATGGGTCAACTGGAACAGCATCCCGGGAGGCAATACCTGGCAATGGGATGATGTACATAACCAAGCCAACAGCAATCCCATGGCATATGCCCTGGATACCGGATACCATGCGCTAACCGTTTGCTTTAGGGAGGATGGGGCTGCCATCGATAAATTTTACATTACCAACACAGGAAAAAGCCCCTCCGGAAAAGGAGAGGATGCAACCAACTGTGATACAAATACCAGCAATATACTCGCAGGCAACGAAACAATTGTTAAGGTGTATCCGAATCCGGTAAAAACAACCCTCACGGTTGAAAGCTCCAACCCGTTTCAGGCCCTGGTGATTTATGATGCCTATGGACGAAAGATCCTGGAAAAAAAATACCCCCGGATGAGACGGGTGGAAATTCCGGTTTCCCTCACCAAAGGAATGTATATTCTTTGCATTCTCTTCGATGATCAATCCTTCGTAACGAAATTTATGACTGATCCCGAATGAAAAACCCTTTTGCCTTTTGGACGGTATGATTAATTTTGAATGATTCAGAATTATCTGATATATTTACAAAACCAAATAAACCTAAAAAGATGTACTATGAAGAATACATATTATTGGCTGGCATGGTTTAGCATGTCTTTTTTCTTTTTCAACAGTTTGATGGGCCAGAATCCGATCATCCGTGATCAGTTTACAGCCGATCCGTCTGCCCGGGTATTCAATGGCAAAGTGTATGTTTATCCTTCGCACGATATTGTAACTCCGGAAGGCAAGAACCTCAGGCCAAACTGGTTTTGTATGGAAGACTATCATGTTTTCTCCTCAGAAAATCTGACCGAATGGACCGACCACGGGGTAATTGTAAGCCAGTACGATGCTCCATGGGTTCATTCCGATTCCTACAGCATGTGGGCGCCGGATTGCATCGAACGGAACGGCAAATATTATTTCTATTTCCCGGCCAGATCAAAGGATGCCAACAGAAGAGGATCCCGCATTGGAGTGGCTATTGCTGAAAAACCCGAAGGCCCTTACATTCCCCAGGAAAAACCCATTGAGAACGTGATGGGCATCGACCCCAATCTGTTCATCGATCACGATGGACAAGCCTATTTGTACTGGTCCATGGGAAACTTGTTTGTGGCCAAACTGAAAGACAACATGCTGGAGCTGGATTCCGAGGTGAAAGTGATTGAAGATATGCCGGATAAAGGACTTAAAGAAGGTCCTTACCTCTTTGAAAGAAACGGCATCTATTACATGACCTATCCGCATGTGGAAAACAATACCGAACGACTGGAATATGCTATGGGCGATCATCCCATGGGACCTTTCACATTTGCCGGGGTCATCATGGACGAATCCCCGACCGGGTGCTGGACCAATCATCATTCCATTATAGAATACAACGACCAGTGGTACCTTTTTTATCACCACAACGATTATTCACCCCATTTTGATAAAAACCGGTCCATCCGGGTAGACAGTTTATTTTTCAACGAAGATGGAACCATTCAAAAAGTGACACCCACCCTGCGTGGAGTCGGAGTTACCGATGCAAAAAAGGAAATTCAGATCGACCGGTACAGCCATATAAGCAACACTGGGGCATCCATTGCTTTCCTCGATACGCTGCAACCATTCAAAGGATGGAAAACAAAACTTGAAGATCCGGGAGCCTGGATTCAATACAACACCGTCGATTTTGGCAATAAAAAGCTTGAAAAAGTCCGCATAAGAGCCTCCTCAGAAAAAGGAAGCACACTGGAAATACGCCTGGATAAAAAGGATGGTCCGGTGGTTTCCGAAATTACAATACCGGCCGGAGAGGGCTGGAAAACAAGAGAAGCACAAACAAAAAAAACCGGGAAAGGGATACATCATCTGGTGGTTGTTTTGAAAGATGAAAATCCGGCTGAAATTGACTGGCTTCAATTTGTCCGGAAATGAACGGATAAAAAATAAAAGGAGCGATGGAAGAAAACAAGCCGATGGATCCGCAATGGATTCCCAAATGTACGTTATATACCGGAGATCAGATTCCCGGCATAGGGCTCGGGACTTTTGGTTCTGACACGGTACCGGCTGAAACGGTAGCTAACACCGTGAAGAAAGCCATTTATGGGGGCTACCGACATATTGACTGCGCCTCGGTGTACGGCAATGAAAAAAACATTGGTGCGGTGCTGAGCGAAATCATCCAAGATGGATTTCTCCGGCGCGAAGCGCTGTGGCTTACGTCAAAAGTATGGAACGATATGCACGGTCATGTGACGGAAGCATGCCGGCAATCCATGGCCGATCTTCAAACGGATTATCTTGATCTTTACCTGGTACACTGGCCATTTCCGAATTTTCATCCGCCCCATTGCGATGTTACCTCCCGAAGTCCGGATGCAAAACCTTACATTCATGAAGATTTCATGAAAACATGGCGCCAGATGGAAGCACTGGTTGACAAAGGTCTGGTTAGAAACATTGGAACTTCCAATATGACAGTTCCCAAGTTAAAGCTTCTGTTGAAAGATGCCAGGATAAAACCCGCCTGCAATGAGATGGAGTTGCATCCTCACTTTCAGCAATCCGAACTGTTTGATTTTTGCGTAACCAACAATATACAGCCCATAGCCTATTGTCCGCTTGGCTCACCGGGGCGTCCGGAACGTGACAGAACACCGGATGATACCGTTGACCTTGAAGACAACACCATCGTATCCATAGCAAAACGACTGAAGACCTCCCCGGCACAGGTTGCCATTCAGTGGGCCATTCAACGCGGACAAATTCCAATACCCTTTTCGGTAAACCACTTTTCTGAAAACCTCAAAGCTGCAGTGGAGGTAAAGCTTACACCGGAAGACATGCAGGAGATCGCAAAAATCGATAAAAATTGCCGGTTGATCAAAGGGCAGGTATTTCTCTGGAAAGAGAATCAGAGCTGGGAAGACCTCTGGGACCTGAACGGAGAAATAACGCCTGAATAAAACAAAGAGTAAACGAAGGAAAAAAAAGGATGAACAAGCCCCGATCCGTTTCATCGGGACGAAACAAATTCCATAGGCCACGGGAATTGAACATGCATTGATTGCGTTCTATGCCAGATATACAAAATCCTAAAATACTATTCACATGAAAAAAATGATGGGAGCCATCTTGCCCGGTAACAGCCGTGTTGAGCTAAGAGAATTTGATATCCCGGTACCCGGACATGGGGAAGTTTTAATCAAAATGAAATCATCGACGATCTGTGGATCGGATATCCGATGCATATACCACGAACATTTAGGAAAGGGACCGGAAGGGTATCAGCCGGGTACGATAGCCGGTCATGAACCGTGCGGGCAGATTGTGGAAACCGGACCCGGATGCCGCCGGTTTAAAAAAGACGACCGGGTAATTGTGTATCACATATCCGGCTGTGGGGTCTGCAACGACTGCCGGCGGGGATACATGATTTCCTGTACCAGTAAATACAGAAGAGCTTACGGCTGGCAACGCGATGGGGGAATGGCCGAATACCTCCTCGCCGAGGAAAAAGACCTTGTTTACTTACCGGATGAATTAAGCTATTCAGACGGGGCTCAGGTTGCCTGCGGTTTTGGAACCGTTTACGAAGGACTGGAGAAAATCGGAATCAACGGCAACGATGCCGTTCTCATAACCGGGTTAGGTCCGGTGGGCCTGGCATCAGCGATGCTCAGCAAAGCCCTGGGTGCAGAGAAAATATACGGTATTGAACAACGGGATGAAAGAGTAGCCATTGCGGAAAATACCGCTCTTTTTGATGCGGTTCTGAAAGCCGGAGAAACCAATGTCGAAGAAATCCGCGATCTGACATCCGGCCATGGAGTGGAGAAATCGGTGGATTGTTCGGCTAACAACAAAGCACGCCTCACCTGCATCCAGGCTACCCGCAAATGGGGGAAAATAGTATTCCTGGGAGAAGGCGGAACGTGCGAATTTGAACCTTCACGCGATATTATTCATGACCAAAAAACCATCTATGGCTCATGGGTTACCAATATATGGCGTATGGAAGAACTGGTAGAAAGACTGGTGCGGTGGAATATCAAACCGGAAACATTGATAACCCACCGCTTTACTTTGCAGGATGCAGGCAATGCCTATTCACTGATGGCCAGCGGAAAATGCGGGAAAGTAGCCGTGGTTTTTGATGAAGAAATCAAATAAGCACCCATTGACATGTTAAAAAATATACCCAATATACTGAGCCCGGAACTCCTTAAAATTCTAATGGAAATGGGGCATGGCAATGAATTGATCCTTGCCGACGGAAATTTTCCTTCCGCATCCATCGCGCAAAGACTGGTACGCCTGGACGGACATGGAATACCTGAAATACTGAAAGCCATTCTGACTTTCTTCCCCCTGGATACCTATGTTGAGTTTCCTGTAGCCCTGATGGCCGTCACTCCCGGGGATAAGACAAAACCGGTAATTTGGGAGGATTACAGAAAAATAATCCTGGAAAGCCAGGAACCTTTCAACGATTTTGAAACCATTGAACGATTTGCTTTTTATGAAAGAGCCAGAAAAGCGTATGCCGTGGTTGCCACAGGGGAATCTGCATTGTATGCAAATATCATTCTGAAAAAAGGAGTCGTGATTAAATAATCCACCATCAAAGAAGGTGGCATGAACGGTAATCCGTAGGATTATGAAACGAGCTCCGATGGTGACACCCCTCTCCCGCTGCACGGGATCTCCCCTCAAAAAGGGGAGAATAGAAGAAAAGGAACGGGCGAGTTCTCCCGATCCCGATATTTATCGGGACGGGAATATCTTTGAAAATAAACAGTTTTAATAGTTTGAAACACAATAAAATAATGTATAAACCTTTTCGTTCGAAGTCCGAAGTGTTCTTTACTCCTGACTTTCGTCTCCGGACTTAATTTTCTAAATTGCTGAATCATGAAAAAAATATTTTTGCTTTTTGTAATTCCATTGTTATCCTTCTTACCGTCCCAATCCCAGGATGATTCCTTGCTGAAGCTATGGTATGATCGACCAGCCGGGCGATGGGTTGAAGCGCTTCCTTTGGGGAATGGCCGTCTGGGAGCCATGATCTATGGAGACCCAGCCAATGAAGTCATTCAACTCAATGAAAACACGGTTTGGGCCGGACAGCCACATCGCAACGATAACCTCAGAGCCAAAGAGTCCCTGCCGGTAGTCAGAAAACTGATCTTTGAAGGAAAATACCAGGAAGCACACGAACTGATCGGTCAGGATTTCATCAGCCGAAATTCTCACGGGATGCCCTATCAACCAGTCGGAAATCTGAAATTGTTCTTTCCGGGACATGAAAACTATACGGACTATTACCGGGAACTTGACATAGAAAGAGCGGTAGTGTCAACCCGTTATACGCTGAATGGAGTAACCTATCAAACCGAAGCATTTGCCTCCTTTCCCGATCAGGTAATTGTCCTACGCATTTCGACTGATAAACCGGGGTCGATAAGTTTCACAGCTACCATGGACCGGCCTTCAGCCTATACGCTTTCGGTGAACGGAAAGAATGAGCTTGTTCTATCGGGAAAAACAAAAGACCATGATCAAATCAAAGGAGATATCCACTTTGAAGCGAGAACCAGGATTGTACCCGAAGGGGGACTTCTTTCAGCAAACGATTCAACGTTGATGGTTACCGGAGCCCATTCTGCCCTGTTGTATATTTCTATGGCATCCAATTTTGTGAATTACAAGGACATTACGGCGGATAAAAGCAAGAGAGCAATCAGCTATCTGCAAAAAGCCCTGAAGAGAGAATACAATCAGGTTTTGAAAGATCATATCAGGGATTACCAGCACTATTTCAAGCGGGTGACTCTTGATCTGGGCAGGACCGGTGCCGTAAACCGTCCTACCGATGTTCGTCTTGAGCAGTTTGCCACAGCGGATGACCCGCAACTGGTAACTTTGTATTTTCAGTTTGGCCGGTATTTGCTGATCTCCTCATCCAGACCCGGTGGCCAACCAGCGAATCTTCAGGGAATCTGGAACGACCTGATCAATCCTCCCTGGGAAAGCAAGTATACCGTGAACATAAATACTGAGATGAACTACTGGCCTTCAGAGATCACCCATCTTACGGAAATGAATGAGCCCTTGATGCAGATGATCCGGGAGTTATCGGAGACTGGCAGACAAACAGCCCGGGATATGTATGGAGCGGACGGATGGGTACTTCACCACAATACGGATATCTGGCGGTTTACCGGTCCGATTGATCAGGCATTCTCAGGAATGTGGCCCATGGGCGGGGCCTGGCTGAGCCAACATCTGTTTGAAAAATATGCATTCAACGGAGATATCAATTTTCTGAAATCTGTATACCCGGCCTTAAAAGGCGCCTCTTCCTTTTACCTGGATTTCCTGATTGAGGAACCGGATCATCAATGGTTGGTTGTCTCCCCTTCGAATTCTCCGGAAAATGCTCCCTCCATACACCCTGATTACTCCGTTGCTGCCGGTACAACCATGGACAACCAACTGGTTTTTGATCTGTTTACAAAAACCATAAAAACGGCTGAGATCCTGAATACCGATAAGGATCTGATCAAACAACTGAAAACAACCTTGCAACGTCTGCCCCCCATGCAGATTGGCCGGTGGGGACAATTGCAGGAATGGAGATTCGATTGGGATAATCCGGATGATCACCACCGCCATGTATCGCATTTATACGGACTTTACCCATCCAATCAGATATCCCCTTTCCGGACACCGGAATTGTTCTCAGCAGCCCGCACCTCCCTGATGGCCCGGGGCGATGAATCTACCGGATGGTCCATGGGATGGAAAGTAAACCTGTGGGCCAGGCTACTCGACGGAGATCATGCCTTCAAACTGATTCGCGATCAACTGACGCCCTCCATACAGCCCAACCGAAGACCCAAAGGAGGCACCTACCCCAACCTCTTCGATGCCCATCCGCCCTTTCAGATTGATGGCAATTTCGGATGCACGGCAGGAATCGCCGAAATGCTGCTGCAAAGCCACGACGGAGCCATCCACCTGCTGCCCGCATTGCCTTCAGCATGGATGAAAGGAAAAATCCGGGGACTCCGGGCAAGAGGTGGTTTTGAAATTGAAATCCATTGGGAAAACGGTGAACTAACCAAGGCATTCATAAAATCTTCATTGGGAGGAAACTGCCGTATACGTTCCTATGTTCCCCTGAAAGGAAAAGCGCTTAAAAAAGCCAAAGAAAAAAATCCAAATCCTTTTTATGAAATTCCGGAAATCAAAACTCCCCTGATTCATGCAGAAAACAATCCCGATGAACCGGTACGAAAAAAAGTCTATGAATACGATATAACCACCCATAAAGGAGAGGTCATTGAACTAACCAAAGAATAAACCTCAACCAGTAAAAACAGAAAGCAACCTACCAGGGAAACAACGAAAATAGGCCCATTTCGGGTTATTCTCTAGAAAAAAAGGAAGTAGGCTGATTATTGTTATTTTTACACCCAAAGAGCAAAAAAGTAAAAATATCAGGTTTGTTTTTAGCAGGTTAAATTTCATGGTTATCCGATAAACTATTAAACCTTATGTGTTTTCCCAATTCAAAGGAATTGTATGACAATGATCCGGGAACATGCCCAGTATCCCTTTTTCAACCGGGCATACATGCTAATCTTTATTAAATATGGCTATACGATGTAAGCATAGTGTATGGATTGTTTTTTTCCTTTCTGCACTATCTGTTGGTGCTACTCCTCCCAAATTCTACAGCATCAATTCTCTTTTCGGGATTTCTTTACGGGATGTAAATTCTGTTTGTGAGGATACCCATGGTTTTATTTGGGCTTCGAGCAAAACCGGAATCGTAAGACTTACGAACGACGATTACCGGATCTATCATCTTGCCTATGATTCTCCGGATATAATCACTGTAAAACTGGTTTCCGCACAATCACAGTTGGTTGCATATACAAACAACGGACAGATCTTTCTCTACGATCCCGTTTACGACCGGTTTGACTTGTTGGTGAACCTGAGCAAAAAATTAAACGATCCGTATCTGATCATTCACAGCCTGGTCATCGGGAAATCAGGTGATTGCTGGATTGCTTCATCGGCGGGTTTGTTTACTTTTCAGTCCGGAGCATTGTCGTTAATTACAAAAACGTCCTTTTTCCATTATGCCTTAACATGGTATAATGATCAGCAATTAATCATAGCGGGAACGGAGGGTATCCGATTGTTGGATACTCAATCGTTGCAAAGCAAAACAATCTGGGAAAGTACGGAATTATTCCCGTTACTTGTTTCGTCCCTATACTTTGACCCATCACGGGAGCTGTTGTGGATCGGCACCATCTCAAATGGACTTTACTGTTATGCTTTTCATTCTGGAGTTTGTTCCCGGGTCCTTCCATCCATTTTTCCCAAACAGCCCGTATTGGCCATTGAAGCCAATACCGATTCCACCCTCCTGGTAGGTGTAGATGGACAGGGGATATGGAAACTGGATGCGGAGAAAGGGGAATTGCTGGATGTATACAAGGAAAGTGCTGATGATCCATCATCGTTACGCGGAAACGGAGTCTACGCTATTTTTTGCGACAAAGACCAAAGAGTATGGATCGCGACTATCAGTGGTGGGGTTTCCTATTTTGATCAGGCCTCACCCCTGGTAACGCATTATGAACACCAGATAAATAATTCCAACTCCCTTGTTAACAACGACGTAAATAGTATAACAGAAGATCGGGAGGGAAAATTGTGGTTTGCGACAAACAACGGAATAAGTTGTCTGGATGCAACATCCGGTCAATGGAAGAATTTTTACTACAACAAGCGGGAACAAGCCCAGGTATTTCTTTCTCTTTGTACTGACGATCGGGGCAGAATATGGGTTGGCAGCTATTCTTCGGGCGTGTATGTCCTGAATGAAAAAACCGGCAGGGAACTGGCCCATTACGCGGAAGGAATTAGCGGATCTCCGTTTATCAGTAACTTCATCATGGACATCTTCAAGGACAGCCAGGGAGATATCTGGATGGGCGGGGTTAACGGACCCTTTGTATGTTACCTTTCAGAAGAAGACAAATTCAGAACCTACTCCTTTGAACCGATCGGTTCGTTTGCCGAATTGTCACCCGGACGGATTCTCCTGGGATGCAGCTACGGATTATCCCTGCTCGACAAAGAAACCGGAACCATAGAGAAGATCTTACTGGGCATGGTGGTAAACGATATTCTCGTTAGGGAAGATATCCTGTGGATCTGTTCGGGAGGAGATGGATTGATCCGTTTTGAACCCAAAAGCGGGGCAACGAAGAAATTCACCACAGCGGAGGGCCTGCCCTCCAATTTTGTGAATAGCATCGTTTATGCCGATGAATCTTTATGGCTGGGTACGGAACACGGATTATGCCGTTTTCATCCGGAGAACCATCAGGTGGTCACATTTTCATCCCTGGCTCCTCTATCGGGGATTTCCTATAATAAAAGTTCCCCTTTTAAAACAAAAAAAGGCCAATTGGCTTGGGGAACCAACAAAGGAGCTATTTTTTTTGATCCCGGAGCGATCAAAAAGACTCCCCTTACCGGAAGGATCTTTCTTCAGGATCTGTTCATCTCGGGGCGTTCTGTAACGGAGATTTCCACATTCAGCTTAAACAATCCGGTAGATCGTATGCAATCGATTGAACTTACCTATTCACAGAATAACCTTAGTCTGGAACTGCTACCGATCGGAACACCTCCCGGGTCCAGATTTTCCTGGAAAATGGAAGGATTCGATCAAAACTGGACCCCTCCGGCCCAGAACAGAATCCTCACCTATACCAATCTTCCCAGTGGAGATTTCCGGTTGCGTATTCGCCTTTACGATAACGCGCTGTCACAGATAATCGACGAACGATCCCTGGCCATTCAGATGACGCCTCCATTCTGGAAAAAAGGGTGGTTCTTCTTTTTGGTTTTTGGCCTTTCTGCCGGATTGATCTTGCTTTATTTACTGTATGCCATGAACCGGTTAAAACAAAAACATACCGAAGAAAAAATTCGTTTTTTTACCAATACAGCACATGATATCCGAACTGCTCTGACACTGATCAAAGGTCCTATTGAAGAATTAAGGCAGGAACAAAAGCTGTCAGGAAGAGGACGCACCTATCTGGATCTGGCCATTGAGCAGGCCCGTCAACTCTCGGCAGTAGTCACCCGGCTGATGGATTTTCAAAAAATGGATATCGGGAAAGAAAAGGTATCCTTGTCCATGGTGGATATTCCCGACCTGATATCCAACCGGATCATCATGTTTGAATCGTTTGCCAAAAACAAAAGAGTTGAACTTGCATTTGCATCTGATCCCATCCATTTCAGCACGGCCGTTGATGAATCAAAAATGGAGAAAATTGTCGACAACCTTATTTCCAATGCAATTAAATACGCACATCCCGACAATCCGGTTGAAATTACAGCAAAAAGCGATGAGTACACCTGGGAATTGCAGGTGAAAGATCATGGCATCGGAATCAGTGAAAAAGCCCAACGGCATCTATTCAAAGAGTTTTACCGTGGTGAAAATGCGGTCAACAAGAAAATTGTCGGATCGGGCATTGGTCTCTTGCTGGTGAAAAAATATGTAACCCTGCACAACGGCAGCATTGATTTCGAAAGTCAGGAAAATAAAGGATCCACCTTCCGGATCGTGATTCCCCGGAAAGAAGTATCCGTTGAGAAAAAAAGAACAGAACAGCCCACAGCCACTGCTCCTTTCCCGGGGGCCCTCCAAAGCAGCCAAAAACCGGTGGGAAGAAAAATGCATCTTCCGGGAAGACTGAGAATATTGGTTGTGGAGGATAACGACGATTTGCTGAATTTTATGCATACTACCCTGGAAAGTGAATTCAAAGTAACC
Source organism: uncultured Mariniphaga sp. (assembly GCA_964408795.1). Classification (GTDB taxonomy): domain Bacteria; phylum Bacteroidota; class Bacteroidia; order Bacteroidales; family Prolixibacteraceae; genus JABMQB01. The sequence continues at coordinate 15,480 of CAYPAW010000113.1, read as the reverse complement.
ACTGCCCGGGACGGAAACATCGCCTGGCAATGTATCGCAAAACAAATACCCGATCTGGTAATTTCAGACGTGATGATGCCGAATATGGACGGTTTTGAATTGTGCCGGTTATTAAAATCAACCTATGAAACCTCCCATATTCCGGTTATTTTACTTACCGCGCTATCGGAAGAAACGGAGCAATTGCATGGGTTAGGACTGGGGGCAGATGATTACATAACCAAACCTTTCGATATGAACCTCCTGAAGCAACGAATCAAAACAATCATCCGCAATCGGTCCATCGTAAGGGATAAAACACTGAAAATAATACAAGATCCTTCGGATGAGCCGGTGCTCAAAAACACCTTGAATGATGCATTTGTGAAAAAAATGCTGGAAGTGGCTCAAACCAATATCTCCAATCCCGAATTTAGCAAAGATGAATTCGCGGCTGCCATGAATGTAAGCCCTTCCCTGCTTTATAAAAAAATCAAATCCTTTACCGACCAGTCGCCTACGAGATTTATAAAAACCATCCGCCTCAATCACGCCCTGAAACTTCTGCAAGCAAAAAAATATACGGTTACTGAAGTAAGTGAATTGTGTGGATTCACCAGTGTGGGATACTTCAGTACGACCTTCAAAAAATTCTTTGGAAAATCACCTACCCTGTATCTGAAAAAAAGATAGCAGCTAAAATAAGAGGGTTTGAACGTCGATTCATTCTTGGTTTTCCATCCCTGTTTTCACCGGTCCCAGCAATCCGGAAGACAGCAAAGGTGATCTGTTTTTACGCAATGGTATCCATGCATTCTACCAACAGGGATTGCCCTCCCGAGCAGCCCATGCAGCGATCTCTTCGTTGTAAATTTTCCGTTTGCTGAATAGCCACTCTCCGTTTACTTTCACCATAACATCTTCGTAATGTCCATACGAATTGAGTTGTGCCCGGCGCTCAGGATTCTCATTGGACATATGGAACCAATAGGCCCGTCCCCATGCGGTATCACCTTTTATCTTCACCACAATGTTGCTGATATTGTGCCTTCCTGTGGTTCGGTGAAGGGTTGTATCTTCTTCCTCGTTTACTTCCTCGGGTATGGATTCCAGTATGTATTGAATGGAATCCCGTCCCTTCCACTCCCCCATGCCGATATCCAGAATTCCATCTTTGGTAAACAGGGAAACATAGGTATCCAGATCGTCATTATCCAGGGCAAACATATAGCGCGCCTGCAAGTCTTCAATGAATGCCCTCTCTTCCGCATAACTGGTTTGTTTTTCACTGGCATGGTGGCATGCTGACAGAAAAAAAACAGCTCCAAGGATTGCCGGAAATAAAATTTGCATCTTTCCTGAACCGGATGCGATTTTTTCATGTTTCATTGGTTTATTTATTTAATCTGAAATGTTCACAAAGAACGCTCCCGGAAATATTGTTTTGAAAAATTAATGCCGTATACCCCTCTATTCCAAGGGATAAGCCCCCACGAAATTTTTTGTTCCTTCTGGTACTCCCATCAGCTTTTTGATCTTCTCAGGCACATTTGTTGCAGTCTCCTTCCCGGGGAACTCTTTTGTAAGGTTGTAATTTCCCAGTATAGGGCTTCTGAAGAGAGGCATATGCCTGTTTTCGAATCGGACATTATTTGCTCCATCGGCGCTCACTTCTTTCAGTTCATCCAATGAATTCACCTCTTTCTGGCATTCTTGATTTGGATAGGGACTCCAGAATGCGATGGTTTTATACCCGCTCTCTGCACTTTGGACAAACACATTGTGGTCAAACTCTTTCAGGGGTGATTCATTCACTCTTTCGCACAACACCGGGGGCTGCCAAACCAGCATCAGGGGACGTGAAAACCCGGCACTGCCTGTAAGCAGATTGTTAACAAAAACATGTCCGAACCGTTCCTCTATTCCGGGGCCGGTTGACGGATGCCACCCGAAATGATCCCCTTCGGCACTGCGGGTATCGCGGGCAATACAAACCATGCTGTTCACAAAGGTATTCTGATAAATCTCTACATTGCGGCTGTTCAGGACCAGCATTCCATGGTCACAATTCACAAATACATTGCCGGCGCAAATGGCGTTATTAGAGATCTCAAAAAAGAAACCATTCTGACTGGGCCATACCCTGTTCACAGCTACCGGACCACCGGCACCTCCCACATTCTCAATCCAGTTGTTGATGAAGCGTCCGTCGACATTGCCTACATCAAACCAGATTCCGTTTGATTGAGGCATATCGGTAACCAGGTTGTCGCGGCACGTGCAACGATAATTCTGGTTAAAGATCTTCACCCCGGCAGGATAGCATCCGGTAATATGCTCAATGTTGTTCCGGGCAATAATGTTCTTCTCCAGCAAAACATCAGCAGATCCCACAATGTAGATTCCTTCCCGGCTTGTATGGCTCACCTTGCAGTTGCGCATTACCAGATTATCCCCCATCAGGAAAGCCCCAATGCGGGAACAATACGAAATAGCACAATTTTCAATTACCGTGCCCCTGACCTCCTTTCCTATTTCCGATTCATCTTTTTTTCCTACCGGATCCACACACTCCACAAAAAGGGTTGAATCGGAGTACTGGGTAAAATCAATCCCCCGGATTACTGGTCCGATTCCGTCATTCGATTTGCCGTTCACGTCGTAATACACCCTGTGGATTGCCCCGCTGAAAGCGGTAATTTCAATTAATTTCCCTTCGGGATTAACCGCAATATAGACTTCTTTTTTTTCGTAATCAATATAAAAGGTATTTTCATCCAGTTCACCGGTATTCGCTGCTGATTGCAGAAACCTTCCATCCACAAAAACCATGTCATCGTTAAAACGGTGGAGCGGTGTAAAGCGTTCTTCCCGTTCCCGTCTCCACCAGTCTTCCGGGTCAGCCGGAAAGAGGTGATCCCATTGGGTTTTCCAGAGACCTTCTTCCACCTTATTCCAGTTATCCGCCACAAAGGTTCCCTTTAAAAGCGGCTGTTCATCTTTAAACGGTTGAAAGGTCAGCCCCTGATTAAACACGAGCTCACCCGTACGATAGACCCCGCCCCGAAGAATGATCGCATCGCCGGTTTTTCCTTTTTTAACGGCAGATTGCAGGGTCGTGGGGTTGGAAAGATCTGCCCCCGAAGCAGCCGGATTACCATCAGGAGCAACATAATAAATCTCCCCTGAAACATCGGGCAAATCATACATCTTGTGTACCGGACCATACGGACCCCCTGAAGGCTGGGCTGAAAGCATAGCGGTACCCACCAAAAAAATTATCATACACAAACAAACAAAAAACCATTTCCCTGTTAAACGGGTTACTGAAACAAATTGTACGCTTCCGTACAACGTACTTTTCTTTTTATCCATACATATTTTATTTTGTTTAACCATCTTTTCTCTTTCAGTAAATAGACCTGTTTTCTCTGATTCCTGTTTCCGGTTCTCCCAGGCATGGCCACAATTTACACCGGAAGCTCTTTTCTCCCTGTGGGTTAGCGTGGATCGAGATCTATCTCCATTGACTTACCACTATTTCAGGGAGATTTTCTTGGCAAGCCTGATATCTTCTGCCGAAGCGCCAATCAGGAGTTCCAGCTCACAGAGGTCATATTCCCAGGTGTTTGTTACTTCATTCCAGTAGCGGAGATCTTTCACCGGGATTTCCAGTTTTACGGTAATGCTTTCCCCTGGATTCACCGTCACACGGTCAAAGGCTTTAAGTTCCTTATATGGCCAATCCACCGAAGGATTGATGCGATGAACGTACCCCTGAACTACTTCCTCGGCCGTTACGGATCCGGTATTTTTCACTACAACAGATGCCTTTATCACCTCCTTCTTTCCATAGTTCTCTTTATTGGTTGTCAGCGAAGCATATTCAAAGGTGGTATAGGTTAGTCCGTGTCCGAAAGGATACATCACCGGGATCTCCTTGGTATCGAACCACCGGTACCCGACCAGCGATTCTTCAGAGTAAAAAGCCTTGTTCGGATCCGAAAAACGGGCAGAATCCTGCTCCCGGGTATCTTGTTTCCTTTCCGGGTTAGTTTCCTCCACCAGGTTTACGAAAACATCCCTTCCCTGGCGACCCTGGGGATAATTGCCCAGTGCATAGGCCGGTGAATCTTCGAGTTTTACCGGAAAGGTAAACGGCAAACGTCCGGAGGGAGAAAGATGGCCTGTAAGCACATCGGCCAGTGCATTGCCTCCTTCGGTTCCGTTGAACCATGAAAGAACGAGCGCCTTAGAGAAGGGATTCACAATGCGAAGATCGTTGGGAGCCCCGCTAACCAGGATGGTAACAATGTTGGAATTCACAGCGGCAATTTTTTGAATCAGTTCATCCTGGCCGGAGGGTAACATCATATCTCTTCGGTCGCTACCTTCGGTTTCTACCATCCGGTTATTGCCGGCAAAAAACAACACCATATCGGCTGTAGCTGCTAACTCAACCGCCTCGCCGGCCAGTTTTTCGCGTTCCGTTTTTTTTCTGCGTTCCTCTTCTTCTATTTCTTCCCTGGATCTCCGGCCAAACCGAAAGCCAAAGCCCATTGCCTCCGGAGCATATCCCTGGGCATATCGTATTTCTGCTTTGTCTCCAATACGGTCCTGGAGTCCTTCCAGGGGGGTTACTTCATAAAGGGTTTTGACGCCTGCACCCACTCCTCCGGTAGCCATTTCCCGTGTAGCATTATCTCCAATCACAGCAATCACCGGTTGTTGGCTCAGGTTCAAAGGCAGCATGCCGTCATTTTTTAACAACACAATGGATTTACAGGCCACCTCATAGGCTATTTGCTGTTGCGGTTGTTTGGAGGTAACTTCCCTGTTGGCATCTTCTTCCGGAACAGGCTCGACTGCCATTCTTACTCTGAGAATCTCGCGCACACGTTGGTTGATGATTTCTTCGGATACAACTCCTGCTTTCACAGAATCAAGGAGGGCTTGTCCCAGAAACCGGCTTCCGGGCATTTCCACATTCAGGCCATGCTTTACCGAGTACACGGTTGAATGGGTACCTCCCCAGTCAGACACCACCATACCGGCAAAACCCCAATCTTCACGCAGGATATTCTGGAGCAGCATTTCGTTTTCGGCACACCACCATCCATCTACTTTATTGTAAGCAGCCATAACGCCCCAGGCATCGGCTTCTTGAACCGCCGCCCGAAAGGGAGGAAGGTATATCTCCCGCATAGCCCGTTCTCCCACGATCACATCCACCCTGCCCCGGTTATTCTCCTGGTTGTTCAATGCATAATGTTTTAGGCAGGCTGCTGCTCCGTTATCCTGAATGCCTTTTACGAAACCTACCGAGAGTTGAGCACTCAACAGGGGATCTTCACTCAGGTATTCATAGGTTCGCCCTCCGGTAGGAAGCCGCTGGATGTTGATGGCAGGACCCAGGATCATGTCTTTCCCCCGAAACCGTGCTTCACGAGCCATCCCGGTACCATACCGGTAGGCCATTTCCGGACTCCAGGTAGCTGCCAGGGCCGACCCCGTAGGGAAAAAGGTAGCCCGGTCATTCTCCCAACCCAGGGGAGTCCAGCTGTCCGGTTCCAACTCCTCACGAATGCCAAAAGGACCATCCGTATACTTCATATCGGCAATCCCCAACCGTTCAACTCCCGAGGAAACAAACATGTATTTACCGTGCATCATGTTCACCTTTTCTTCCAGGGTCATCCGCTCAATAAAACCATCGATCTCCCTGTCGTACTGTAACAATGCAGATTTCTGTTCCTGATCTTTTTTACATCCAACAAAAATCAAGGCCAGAATGAGAATAAATAAAATTCGTTGGTTCATATTCGTTCATTCAGATTAGTTGTTCAATTGTTATCTTTAAAAGCAAGTAAAGCCTGGTTCCAGCACTTTCCCGATCGATAAAAATAAAAGATCCTTTCGTAATATTCTAATGATTGACGAATATGTTTCAAAATATGTTTTATCAAACCTGATTTCGAAATAAGGCCTGGCAACAATTGCCAGGCCTAACGATCTAACTAACCAAACATTCACAGGGAGAAAATTCAATCCATTACTTCTAGAAGTACAAGGTAAATCGGGAAGAATGATGCGTAATACCCCTTCCGATGCATGGATATTTACCTACTTTTACTTCTTCGGTAGGGTGATAAAAACGCATCATCTTATTGCCTGTTTAATTCATTTCCAGCTTTCTTTATCTTCCAGATCCCTCATAGAATACTGTTTAGAGGCAAGGGCAACCGATTCTTCATAGAGTTCGTTGAGTTTTGGCAATGCCAGGGGACTTCCTTTTTTCAGAAAAACCGGGGTTTGGTAGAGTGGAGCTTCCACCTGGATGTATTGCCCTCCTGTATACTCTTCATGATTCCATAAATTGATCCATGTTTCGCCCTCGGGCAGGTAGACCTGTTGGCTTGTTTTTCCTTTTTCCCAAACCACGGATACCAGCAGGTCGTCGCCGAATTTGTAGGTTTCCCAGTTTTCCCAGCTTTCTTTCTGTTTCGGATATTCCACAAAAAGCGGGCGAAGCACCGGCATTCCTGTTTCGGAGGCCACATCAGCCATTTCAGAAACGTACTCCATCAGGCTTACCCGCAGTTTGGCATAGAAGCGCCATACAGCCAGCAATTCCCGGTCAAATGAAGGTTGATAATTCATGCCCCAGAATCCATAATTATTGGTAGGGCCCACTTCCATGATCGGTGAGAAGCATGAAAATCCCAACCAGCGCATGGTCGTTTCCCGTTCCATTCGTTTGGGATAGCCTCCGGTATCGGATGTCCAGAAGGGAAATCCGATGATGGCACATCGTTGGGCTCCGATCAGCACAGAACGAAGTCCTTCGGGGGGATTTCCCGTATCCCCGGCCCACATGGCGCCATAGCGTGAACTTCCAGTATACATAGCCCTGGGAAACAGCACAAAATTATCTCCGAGAACAGGCTGTACCGCATCGTAGGTGGCTTTGATGTATTGCCGCGGATAATCGTTGTAATTCTCGCGGTAGCTGATCCCCGAGGCCGTAATCAGGTGAAGCGAATCGCATAAGATCTCGCCATCTGCCCGGTCCAGTTTAAAGCCTCTGACTCCCATTTCAGCCATTCCGGCTACATATTCACCCCACCATTTACATGCCTCCGGATTTGTATAATCCATGAGAACTTGATTTCGTACGGGTCCCCATCTCCCTTTTGTTTTTAAGGTATACCCTTTTTCCTCAGCGACCTTTGCCATGTCCCCCATTACCCAGGGAGCCAGCCAGATCATTAATTCGATATCCTTTTCATTCAGCCATGAGATCATCTCTTCAAACCGAGGAAGACGTTTCGTATCTACTTCAAAATCATCGTATCCCATGCGACCTGTTGCCCAGGGGCGATCGATCCAGTAGGCCGTACAGGGAATATCATACGCTTCCATCATGAGAATATCCTCCACGATATCCGCATTGTATGGGGCCGTCACTTTCGAATCATCAAAATAGGTTTTTCGGTGAAAATGATCGTCTCTCCACCGCCAGGGTCCGAAAGCCCATTCAGGCAGATGAAGAGGCGGACCGGTTTGCAGGGTATGTCGTTTTACCATGCCGGCAGGCCCTTCATCCATCATCACGGCAAAGTGCATCTCCGGGCCTTCAAAAGCGATCTTTACCTGTTCGGGATCTTCCTTACAAAAATCAATGACCCCCGGCCAGGTCCCATGCACAAAAAAACCATAGTTCGCCGATGAAAGATAAAAAGGGCAATAAGCCGATACGGTGGGTTTCAGTTTTACCTCTACCCTTTCGCCTCTCAGATTCAAAGCCGTTGCAATGCCCTCTTTCCAGGATTCGTTTTGGGGTCCGTCAACCACCCGCTCGAACAAACCGGTATAAAACTCTCCTTCCGAAGCTCCAATGTTTAAAAACCACCGGGAGGGATGCCTTTCGGAAGATCCCAGCTTCAAAATGATCTCTTTATCCTTATCCCTGGTTTGAATCACCATAAGCACCTCCTGACCGTTGTTTTCCCAGGAATAAACAAATGTACCTTCCGAAGGAGAGGTTATTTCCGGCACCCCTTTGATCCAATGTACTATTCCGGCCAGTTCATAACCTATTGATCCCGTCTCAATGCCTGCTGAAAAAACGATGTCGTCGCCATACGGATTCTCAATCACCAGGGATGCGAACGATTCATCTCCTGTGATGCTTACTAAAGCCGGATACTTTGATGTACAACTGATTGTTCCTGCAAGAAAGACCAGAACAATTGCTGTTGAAATCCGACACAAACCATTGAATTTTTTCTTTGATCTCATTTTTCTATCAATAAATACGTTACTACTTCAAGTTCCTTCTATTGTCTACCCAACCGTCACCGGTACTGTTTCTCTATTCCTCAGTGCATGGGTTTCAGTCCCTCCCATTGAACCTTCCAGGTTCCGTCTTTCGGGAATCCCGGTAATTTTTCCTCACACCCTTCATATCCGGCACACATCATAGCTACAGCTGTTAACAAGGCTCCGTTTCCCGGGAGGTATAACCGGAGGCGGTTGTTCTGATAGTTGTGTCCGTTTGGAAGGTAGGTATTGGTTCCCACATCCATAAAAAGAGCCTCGATGGCTTTTTCGGGCATTCCCAGGCGGGTTGCTGCCATAGCGGTCATCGGAAAGTCCCACCCCCAGGTTTCTTCCCAATGCCAGTTATTCCATACAAATTCAAAGGTTTTCTTCATCACCTTGAAGTCGATCATAGGACTTAACGGAAACATTCCGCAGGTTCCGACAACCATGGGGTGATCGCTCATATACCGTGGATTTGTGTATGAATCGGGAGCACTTTCAGCTCCTAAATACATTCCATTCAGCTCAGGAAGTGGCGAAAGCTTTTCGATGACCTCTTCCCATTCAGGCCGGGGTTCCCCATTCAGTCTTTTTTGCCACTGTTGAGCCAGGATTAGTCCTTCCCTCCAGTAGGCCAGCTCAAAAGGAGGATTGATGGTACTTGCCGAAGGAAACCGCTCCTGTGCCGGAATCAGATGCGGTCCCAAAACATACCGGTCCCGGAGGGTATCATAATGGGCATAGGAAGCCATGAAATCAGCGGTCTCAAACACCAGTTCTGCATAGTTTCTGAGAAATTCCTCATCGCGATGATCCCGGTAACAAAGCTCTGCCAGATAAATGAAGTGGGGTTGTTGCCAGATAAGAAACGATCCTACACCGGAGGGGCTATCCATACCGGAAGGACTGGTCATCTTAGGCCATCGTACCCCGTCGAATTGCTGTCTGTGGGCTCTTTGCCTGGCCCTCTCAGCAATGTTCATATAGTAGTCGAGGCTTTGTTCAAGCATTCCGGAACGATTCCACAAGGGAAAGTGAACTCCATGCCACCAGTGCATTTCCAGGTGAAACTTCCCGTGCCAGCTGTTATAGGTCAATCCGGTTTCCTGCGGCGGATAATTCCCGGCACAATTCACACGGGTCAGGTATTGTGAAAGCACAATCCTGCGTTCCAGTTCGGGGGCCCTCGGATCGGTACTTCCGGAAAAATCCACCGCTCCACCGCTCATCCAGAAAGCTTCCCAGGACTTCCTGCCGGCTGCCTGCGCCGCTGCAAAATCAGGCATTTCCGCCATTCCTGCTTCAAGAGCAAAAAAGCAACTGAATGAAATCTCTGACTGCCCCTTGTCCGGTTCCAGATAGAAGAAATGTTCCTTTTCTTCATGAATGGTTGCCGTTCCGCTCCATTGTAAGGTAACCCCATAGGAAGCATCGTCCATGCGGCGCCGGATGGTTGCACTATGCCCAACAGTGTTCAATACGGAATGATGTTTCTCCGGGTGTATCCAGTCACACCCGGAATCAGAGTGCCCTCCGGAAGGATACGGGAAATGCAGCTTAACCCGGATCCGACCCTCTTCCAGTAACGAAGATTGGATGCGTGAAGCCACAAGATCATATTCCGGATGAACCACAGTGGTTACTTCAACCGGGGTTTCATCAAGGGTAAAGGAACTGACTATTTCCCCGGTCCAGGGATCCAGTGTCTGATGAATGGATTTGATCTCCTCCACCTCAACCAACGTTCCATCCGGATGAAAAAAATCCAATCCTATTATTCCAAGATGCAGGCGGTGCGGATTCTGCCGGAAATAATTAACGGCTTCTGCTTTTCGTCGTGGATGCCGGACCTGCACTGCATAGGGAACTTTCCTTCCGTAGAAGTTATAATCCACCAGTGTTTCATCGTAGGTATACCCTGCTGTATCGGGAAAGCTGTGCCAACCCCATTCCGACTGAGTGCCCAGGGGGATGCCCTGTTCGTACACTGCCGGGAATGACTGGAGACCGGTAAAATCAACGGTAAAAGCAAACCGTCCGTTTCCCACACTCAGGGAGGATAAAACATCCACTGTATCAACCGTCACTCTGTGCCTGCGTACTACCTGTTTCCGGTTGATGGGTTTCTGACAGTTCATCAGCATGAAAACACAAAGAACCAACCAAAGAATTGGATTAAGATGTATTTTAATCATTCTGTTTTAATGTTTAATGCGGTCATCTTCTGCATTGTTAATTTCTTCTTCCTTGCGGTATTTCAGGTGGAGTGGGAAGAGCCAGCCTTTCCCAATGATCCGTTATTTTCAACAACTGCATAGGGATATCGCCTTCCAGTCCCTGAATGATTCCCTGCCAACTGCCTTTTTCATCGCTCCATAAGGCGATATCCAGGGGTTTCTCCAGGGTAATTTCAACCTCTCCTCCTTTAAACGATTTCAGACTACCGGCTGCCAGGGCTTCCAAATGGCCTTTATCAGACAGTCGTACGGCAGCCACTCCCACCGCGTCCACTGAAACAGTGAATTTTCCTATGTGAAATTCTTTTTTTATGGGATCCCCGCTCATTTTATCTGTTCCGGCCACATGAATCACCGTACCGTCGATCAACCGGCAAAAACCGGTTGTCGGAGGAAATTTGGAGACCTCATCAAAATCACGGAGCCTGAAATAGCGGCTATCCAGGTCTTCGGTAGCAGGTGTCTGAGGGGCAATATTCCGGCTGTTCAGAACCTGAACAATATGAAGATATGCTTCCCGGTAATCCCGCACTGTCGTCATGGTTTCCGGCAATCCGGTTTGGCTATCCACGATATTTCCGTAAAAATCGCGGGTCCACTTGCCGATTCGAAACATTCTGGTTTTGCTCTTTTCAGCGGCTTTAAAAAAGGCAGATGTTGATTTTTTATCCCACTCCGGATGATAAAGAACCAGGGCTTCGTACTGCTGATTGCCGTAGGTTATCCATCCCTCTTCATCCACCTTGAGGTTACCGTTGTCTATTTCACTGGTAGGAATCAGATCGGCCGGATATCCTGCGTTCCATAGAAGATTCAGAAGATCCATGCCTACATCGTTAAAATGGGGTCCTGCCCAATTCATGGCACCGGGATGACCGAAAACTACTGCTACCGGGCAATCCATCGGGGTTTGACTTATGGCATTTAATAGCCGAATCCGGTTTTCAGCCCGCATGATTTCCGGATCATACAGCGTCTGGAAGCTCAGATAATTGATCCGGCCTCCTGCCAATGCTGAACTCCAGACCTGATCCGAAAGAATATTGGTGTAGTACATATGATACCACACGGAACTGCCCCATTTTTTACTGAGAGCTGTCCGTGCACCAAAAGGGACAATCTCATCGGTTTGAGCCCAGTCTCTTTTTACACCCCACCATTCGAGGCCATTTTTTCTCATTTCATTGAAGTCAGGGTAAGGCCACCATGTGGGATGCACCGTTACAACGGCCTCCGGACCAAAGACTTCTTTTACGGCATCGTAAAAATCCCCTTCAAGGGCAATATTGCGTTGCAAGACTCCTTCCCGGAAATGATTGATCGCAACCTGCCGTGTAACATCCATTCCCTTAAAGCCCCGGGCCATAAGCAAACAATCTGCCAACAAGTTCCGGCCTTCTGTTCGTTCCGAATAATCCTTTTCCCGGAACTCCGAATACCAGTAATCCCAGGTGTTCTCCGTTGCATACCGGGGAAAATAGGGAGGAAATCCCCATTCGTCTTTGCAAACACCGGCAAGGGGAATATCTCCATACTGACGGATCAGATCCCGTTGAAACACCATTAAATGAGGCGCAAAAACATCCGGATAAAAAAGAGTAAATGCAACCATCACACTGGCATGGGTACATCCATCTTTAGCCCGGGGCAGACTGATTCTCACAGAATCTTCCGCTGAATAAACCAATAAACATTCTTCGGTGATATCCTTAAGGGTTTCCGGGTTAATCTCATCCCCTGCGGCTGTTGAATAGGCATACACCCGCAGCAGGGAACTTTCCAGGGCATCGTACTTTGGAATGGGACCATTGCAATAATGATCGCTTAAATTCTGAATGCTTATTACCGAAACTTCGGTAGGAGAATTTTCTGAAAGGGTGGTTTCCCGGATTCTCAGAAGTTGCTGCATTTCATCGGGATACCGGCGTTGAAAAGCACGCCTCGCATTGCGAAGATCGAGGTCGGGAACCAGAGCCAGATTCTTTTCCCGGGCATACAAGGCTGCTCCTTTAACGTCATCATGAACTATCCCGTCAGCAACTTCTTTGTCGGAAAACCGCAAAAACGGAATAAGCAAATTAAAAGGAGAATGGTTCCCCGCCTGATCAAGGGTTCGTTTATAACCCGTTGGTTCCAGTTCACTTTCCCGGACATTCCAGACCCCGATAACCGGCATATACTTCTCCGGCAACTGAGGGATGATTTCTCCCTTGGATACCGCATTGTTCAATGCCGGATAACGAAGCTGGCTAGTCCCGGAAAGTACACAAAGTATAAAACAAAAGGTAATACCGATGATTGAAAAATGTTTCATTGTTTTTTGTGATTATTTGACTAAACTCCTCCCGGGAAAAGCCTCAGGAGATTGATAACACATTTTGTTTCCCTTCCCAAGGAACCGCAAACAAAAATTCTTCCTTCGTTAAGAACCGGGACTCCCAAAGGTGAATGCTGAACAGAACCGAAATTCCGGGGTGCAGCCTTAGGGTTGCCCTTTTGATTTTCCGGGACCGTCATGAACATAGTGAAACCAATCAAAAAGAGCGGTTCCGCCGTTTCCGAACTCATGGTAGCTGAACAGGCCTACTTTGGGGCCTTTCCAGTTTCCGAAGGTTGCGGCGAATTTTTCCCCAAGAGGATAAAACTCTTTGTTATCGGTACTGTAGTAAAACCGGTGATTCCCCGTCATGGCAGGAAACCGGAAACGACTGTTCTGAGGGGCTCCTTGTTCTCCCTCGGGAGGCGATTGGGTACGGTCTCTTCCGGGGCGAGACATCGTTCCGGGATCGGAAACCATGACTACCCGCAGATAGATTTTTTTGCCTTTGATTGGTTTCCTGGTTATGTCTCCGTTGATGTCCGCAAATACTGCCAATTCACCGTTTTCTTTTGCTATTCCCAGAGAATTATACTGTCGTCCGAAAAGGCAAAGTCCTGCTTTTTGTCCGTCAGCCAGATCTTCGGTTACAAGCAGTGTTGTTGCTTCCCCTTTATTCCCCATCACTTTCTGGGTGAGGGTATTTTTTGCCCTTTGTAGAGAAGTACCCTGAGAGGATCCAAGACTCAGATAACCCGGTTTTTCTGTAAGAGACCAGGCTTCATTCGCAGGATTGTGATTCCAGGCCCATTGAAAGTCAAGTTCAGGGTTGTTAAATTCATCGGACGTTTGTGGAACTGCAATCGGGTATTCCTTTCCGACATCAGGCTTTTCCCAAACATAAACAGGTTCACCAATACCATTCCTATCCATATCAACCCCCATAACAGGCCAGTCATTGATCCAGCGTACAGGTTGTAAATGGCAAACCCGCCCCAATGAAAAAATATGCTGGAAATGGAAAAACCACCATTCGCCGTTTGGAGTATCGACAATTCCTCCCTGATGCGGGCCATTAATGCCAGTCGAGCCGGTTTCAAGAACCACTCTTTTTTCGTATGGGCCATAAATATTTTTTGAGCGAAGCACCGTTTGCCAACCGCTACTCACTCCACCTTCCGGAATACTGATATAATAAAAACCCTTACGCTTCATGAACTTCGGTCCTTCTGCCACCGGACCCGTATACACGGTGAATCCATCATCCAGCAACGCTTTTCCATCGGGACTCATTTTATGAACAATGATGGGTCCTGCGCCATGCTGGCTCCTGGCCAGGTAAGCTTGTCCGTCATCGTCCCATAACGGACAGGGATCCTCCCACTTTGGAACTTTAACAACCTGATGCAATGGCTCCCAGGGGCCCTCCGGTTTTTCTGCCATTGTCATGAACAATCCTTCATCGGGCGTACAGAAATAAATCCAGAATTTATCGTCATGGTAACGAATGGAAGGAGCCCAGCTTCCTCCGGCATACCGCTCATTGGTATCGTATTCCGGGGCAAACCGGATCGCGTCATACACTCTTCCGATGATGGTCCAATTCACCAGGTCTCTGGAGTGAAGAACCGGCATGCCCATAAAATGAAACTCCGAGCAAACCATATAAAAATCCTCACCTACACGCACCACATCCGGGTCGGAATAATCCGCATTCAATACTGGATTTATGTAGGTTCCGTTTCCCTGATCGCCCCAAAATCCCGTGAACTCTGCCCGCTGCGATAAAACATTGCCCAGAGTGAATAAATACAAAACAACACACAACAACACTGTTTTCCGTTTCATAAAAATTCAATTTATGGATAGAATGACCTGAAAGGTAAAAATAAAAAAGCAGATGAAGAAAGGTACCTGCACTTCCATGCAGATACCTTGTTCTCACTAATTGTAGCCTGGATTTTGTGCCAGGGAATTGTTGCTTCTATCGATTTCAGCTCTTGGTAAAGGCAACCAATACAAGCGGTCGTCCCATTCCCGGTCAATCAGATTGATCAGGGAATATGTTTTGGTTCCGTCTTCATTTTTAATAATTTGCATCCCCTTAAGATCCTTCGATTCGGTTTCATCGGCAATTTTCCATCGGCGGACATCAAAAAAGCGGTGTCCTTCAAAAACCAGTTCGATTCTTCGTTCGTGCCTGATTTTTTCCAGCAACTCTTCACCGGAGGCTGTCACGGAAGGCATCTCCACGCCAGGATGGTATCGTACCAATCCGTTGACTGGTAGTTCGGATCGGTACCTTCTTTAAATTTTTGCAGTTCGGCATCGGAATATTTGGCGCTACGTCCTTCCCCGATCTCAATTTCGTTGTACACTTTGGCAAACGTGTATGCATCGGCCATTGGGGGTTTTCTTGTCGGTTGCGAGAATCCCTGATTGTAGGTAAAATTGAATGTTGGGGTACCTGCTTTCCGGAAGAACCTGTTTTTCATTTCAGGTTCTTATTTCAGCATTTCAGTAAGTTTCAGGAAAAGCCACCATTTTTCAGGCTTATATTTCGGTTTTACATGTGCCAACCGAAGGAAAAAGGAAATGAAACGAGCATGATATTTTTAACAC
>CAYPAW010000112.1:0-6698 GCA_964408795.1 uncultured Mariniphaga sp. | reverse complement strand
GTCTCCCCCGGTAGCGTGAACACTTTCCTGCGCCTGTAATACGTTGGTCAGCCAAAAACCTGCCATAAGAAAAGTACAGGTTAGTAATCGTTTTTTATTCATTTGTATTTCCTCTTAAATTAGTAAATGCCTGCATGATATCTCTGACATAATCCATTCTTTGCTTAAGCTTTTATATATGAATACCAATGAATGAATGAATTTGATTCATAATCCGATGTCATAAGATTTGGACATGCTTTGCTGTTGAAATAAGAAAATCCTTAAAGTTGATTATCCCCATGGCAGGCCATGGGGTATTACGCATCTTAATATACATCGGGATCGGAAAATTATTTTGATTCAAGATTAACCTCATACAATTTAGTATATTTTTCTGAACTTTCCACTTTTTCATTGAAATATTAATTATCATCAATCTCTTTTTTTCAGATTTGCAACTAACTGATACAAGGCAACCTATGGGACTAACTATTCAAGATGCAAGATAAAAATCCTTTTTACCCGGGTAATTATATTCTAATAACCTGAAAGAAACAGGAAGGCCAGCGCCTGAAAACGGAAACGAAAGGGTGTTCATTCATTGCATCCGCAATTGCCATCTGTTCCCATAGAACCTGAAAAAATTGTTTGAGGTTTCTTGCAGCCCGTTCGGGCATGCAGATGCACTGTTCCTTCCGGAGAATCATTGGTATGAATGGATATCATGTTTTGCGAAGTATAAAGTACCGTCCATGCAGCCGGACAGGTCCAGGAATAGTCGGATATTGAGCAGGTTGATCCGTCATTTATTGCATAGAGGCGATAGGTTGTATTTGGACTCAGAAGCCAGATTCCGTCTTTTCTGTCTGCAGGTTTCCCTGTGGAGGTATATACCTCCAGAGAAATATCTTCGGTGCGAGGTCCGTTTACGCCAAACGTTTCCGACACAGAGAAAATTTCCCCTGAAGGGTCCATTTTGAAGGACCAGGTGATTTCTCCGGTTCCGTTATGTCTGTCTGAAGGACCTATACAGGCTGTTTTTCCTGTTCCCGAGGTTGGTCCTGTAAACAAGGAATCAGGAGCAAGCATCCAGGTTATATCATAGGCTTGATCCGAAACATCCAGCATAGCTGAGTCGGGGGAGTACACAACCCCGGGGTAAGCAATTTCAGGCACCCGGAAATACTGTTGTACCTTAACATAATGAAAACAGGAGGTTTGAGGTGTGACAATATGGGTTTCGTCTTCTTCCAGGATCTGCTGACTCACAATAACAGCTACGGGAACTGAGGGCCACCATGCTTTGCCTTTTCTTGTATAGGTTCCCTGTAAAACCGAATCAATATAAAATTCAATTTTCTCCGGTGTCCAGTAGCAGGTATAGGTGTTGGTTGCGGGAATAAAATCATTTCCTTGCGAGTAGGGATGGGTTACCTTTCCGGTTGTTCCGCAGGGAGCCGCATGTTTCCGGTGGACATAATGTCCCATTGTTTTGTTTGAAATCCGGGCAAAAAATTCGGCAAAATCAATTTCCGGGCCATCGTTCTCCGGACAACGCTGTTGATGGTGGGACCAGAAAGCCGGCCAGGAACCTGTTCCCTGGGCCAACGTAGCCTTACATTCGAAGCTCCCATACAGAAAGGTTTCTTTTGTGACAAATTCCGCGCCCAGATAATTCGATGAATCGTTATAATCCGGGGAATGTACCATAGTGAGTTCAAGATGCCCCTCCGACACTTTATGTGTTAACCTGCTGTATATCATTTCTCCCAACCCCCGGTGAATCAATCCGGGTTTCCATTTATCCGGATCGATGGATGTTCCGTTGAAATCATCATAAAAGACGGTTTGCATATACCGCTTATCAAAAGCCCGTGGAACAACCTGTGAAAGAACAGCATGGGAAAAAGTAAAAAGAAAAAATATAAATACAATGATTCGATGCATGATCTTTTTTGTTAACCGGAAGCTTTTCGCGGATTCACCCTCCAATCTGTTTCCGTCTGTTTTGATTCAAAGAAAAGAATTTACATAAAATATGCCAATACGAACTACCCAGGTTTGAGAATCAGAAGAATTCTGTCTACTTTTATTTTTTAAAACGGAATTTATGCGACTCATAGAAATCATCCAGGGGGACATCACCCGGTTGAAGGTTGATGCCATTGTCAATGCTGCCAACACGTCGCTTTTGGGGGGCGGAGGTGTTGACGGGGCGATCCACCGGGCTGCCGGCCCTGAATTGCTGGCTGAATGCCGGACCCTCAACGGCTGCCCCACCGGAGAAGCCAGAATCACCAAAGGGTATAACCTGCCGGCAAAATATGTAATCCATACGGTAGGCCCGGTATGGCACGGCGGAAATTCCGGGGAACCTCAGAAACTGGCTTCCTGTTACCGGCAAAGCCTGGAACTTGCAGAAAAAAACAACCTAACATCCGTGGCTTTCCCGAATATCAGTACCGGCGTGTATGGATATCCCAAAAAAGAAGCAGCAACCATCGCTGTCAGAGAAGTCAGAAACTTCCTCGAAGAAGCAAACTCGATCAACCGCGTGATATTCTGTATCTTTGATGAGGAAAATTATCAGATTTACCAGGAGTTCCTGGAAGAGTGAAGAATCGATAAGGATTCCCGATTTTTGGATTATCAGATTATCGGACTAAATAGAACCAGGAGTCAAGAACCAAGAAATAAGGATCAAAAAAGATCGATGAAGATCAATCCTTCCGACGCAGTCGGAAAATCCTCCACCTAAGAAAAAATGTGCCTGATAAGGCAAAAAAGGCCCCGACGCTTCGGGGTGGGGCCACGCCCAAACATCAAAACAAAATATATCATCCCATCATTCCAATCGATGCAATAATTAAGGCTTGCAATGGCATTTTGTGGTCGGGGTTGTCCACTCGCTATGCTCGCGTTGTCGGGGTTCTCATGGTTGCCGGATGCCCTTCTTTCGGAGGGTCACCAGCAGATCCTCCACTTTTTCAATCAGTTCACTTTGCTTCATCGAAAAGTTGTTTAGCATAATGGAAAAAGCCAGTTCTTCACCGGTTACGGTTACCAGGTAGCCGGCGAAACAGCGCACCCGTGTCATGGACCCGCTTTTGCAGCGGAGGCTTTGGTTTGGAAAACGAGCCGGATCAAAAAAAATCAATGTCCCCTCACCCGGTTCCGGCAATGAACCGGTAAAAAGCTCCGAATAAGGACTTTCATTTTTCATGTAAAGAAGTATTTCCGTAAGGTGGCGGGGACTTAGTGCATTGGACCGGGAGAGCCCGCTGCCATCCTCCATGAAGAGGGTTGTGGTATCTAGGCCTTTCTGAGACCAGAATTCCCGGATGATTTTTATTCCCTGCCGGGTTGATCCCAACCCGTTTCTTTCCCAGGCAAGTTGTTTTACCAGGTGCTCGGCAAACAGATTGACACTCTCATGGTTCAGCACCTTTAGGATGGCTGATAAAGGGGGAGAAACCACCTCGTGAATGGGTACTGTTATTTCATTGGCTTCTTTTCTTATGACATTCCCTGAAACCGGAATATGGGTTCTTTCAAGTTTGGATTTCAGGCTCTTCGCCAGGACGATACCCGGTTCCGGGAGGGATGCTTTGATGCGGAAACTATCCCGGTTCACGGGGATGGTTCCCCTTATCTTCCGGATTTTCCCCCACGGGCTGCCATACACATAGGCATTGTCGGAATGATGATCCGATGAGGTTACATAATTCTCAAAACGGAGTTCTTCAGCCCAGGGATCTACATGGATGACAGCAGCAGGCTGACCGGCCTCCTTGCCGGTCTGAAAGGTAATCCGGAACCTATTGTCATACACGGCCAATGCACCCGCTCCGGCTCCGTAATGGTTCCCGATATCTTCCCAGACCCAACCCGGAGGAACCGTCTGTTCCTCATATGCAGACTCATCGATGCACAGGTTTCCGTTAATGCCCCGGATCCCTTTCAGAATAAGGACTTGAACCCATTGATCAAGAAAAGGAGGATCCCCGTAAGAATCCGGAAAATAGATAGAACCCAGGGCTGGATCCCCTCCCCCGATAATCAGAAGATCGCCATCGAGAAAGTGTGTTTGACGATGGATCTGCCCGGAATAAGCCAGTTGGGTTTTAAACCGGTAGGCAGGTCCCAGGATCTCCAACGCAGCGGCAGAAGAAACAAGCTTTAACGTGGAAGCAGGAACCATGAGCTGATCCTGGTTTATCGCATAAGATACAGAACCATTGCCTAGATTAAGGATACATATGCCTGTTAAAGCTCCTTTCATCAAAGGATGGGCCTGTAAATCCTTTACTTTTTGATCAAACAGGGACTGACAAAAACAAATCCGGCCAACAAAAAAAAAGAGGAAAACAAGAAAAACCCGCATATTCATGTTTGATTTATTCGTTATTTTGCAAAAGAGTATATTTCCTTTTAAATTAACAGGAAAGGTAAGAAAAGTTCATGTTACGCACAATATTAATCGTTGGTATGGGTGGGTTCATAGGCAGTTCCCTCCGGTATGTTATTCATGTATTGGTTGACAAAGGGATGACAAGCACCTTTCCATGGGCTACTTTTATTGCCAATATATTGGGGAGTTTTCTTATTGGTGCGGTGTATGCACTTTCAGAAAAAGGAAACCTGTTAAATCCTGAACTGAGAATTTTTCTCACCGTAGGATTCTGCGGCGGGTTTACTA
Organism: uncultured Mariniphaga sp.; assembly: GCA_964408795.1. Lineage (GTDB taxonomy): Bacteria > Bacteroidota > Bacteroidia > Bacteroidales > Prolixibacteraceae > JABMQB01. The sequence continues at coordinate 2,017 of CAYPAW010000112.1, read as the reverse complement.
CGTTTTCAGCTTTCGCTTACAACAACCTCAATCTTCTGAAAGATAATTCCATTTATTATCTTTTGCTGAATGCCGGCGGTAGTCTGGTTGCCGGTATTTTTGCTGTTTATCTTGGAATCGTCCTGGTGAGGGCACTCATTTAAACGTAAAGCCATGAATATCGAAGGAAAAGCCTGTTTGATGAAAATCTATGTGGGTGAATCGGATAAAATCAACGGAAGACCCTTGTATGAGGAAATCATCTTTGAAGCCAGGAATGCAGGGCTGGCCGGGGCTACTGCAATCAAAGGAATCATGTCATACGGGGCCAGCCATTCGATCCATACCATGAAAATATTTGCCATTTCTGGGGATCTTCCGGTAGTAATCGAAATAATTGATAAAGAGGAAAAAATTAAAAGTTTCCTGAAAACCGTAGATGCGTTCATCGATGGAAGCAAAAAAGGAGGACTAGTGACCACTTCAGAGGTTGAAGTACGCAAATACAAAAAAGGCGATAAATACCGGAATCCGGAATCGTCTTAAGTTAATATAAAATATCCGGACCATCGCTGCAGGGAGCTCACCCATTTCCGGACAATTCATTATATTTGAACGGAGTAAAAGGAATCCAGAAAAATAAGGCATATCACAAACGCAACAGCAATTGTATTAATAACCATTAAAAAATTTCACTATGTTAATAAACAACGTTACAGGCAGAGAGATTCTTGATTCCCGGGGAAATCCGACTGTTGAAGTGGAAGTAGTGCTCGATAGTGGGGCTTTCGGGCGTGCAGCCGTTCCTTCAGGGGCTTCAACAGGGGAAAATGAAGCCCTGGAATTACGGGACGGCGACAAAGGACGCTATCTCGGAAAGGGTGTGTTGAAAGCCGTTGAGAATATCAACAACATCATTGCCAAAGAGATCATAGGCATGGATGCGACCGATCAGGTTGCTCTTGACAACAAGCTTCTGGAGCTCGATGGAACCAAAACCAAGTCGAAGCTGGGGGCCAATGCGATCCTGGGGGTCTCTCTGGCGGTGGCCAAGGCAGCTGCCAACTATTGCGGATTGCCGCTTTACAGGTACATCGGCGGAACCAATGCCAAAACATTGCCCGTCCCGATGATGAACATCATCAACGGAGGATCCCATTCCGATGCTCCCATAGCCTTCCAGGAATTTATGATCCGCCCGATCGGCGCCTCCTCTTTCCGCGAAGGACTGCGCATGGGCGCGGAAGTATTTCATAACCTGAAGAAGGTCCTGAAAAACCGTGGACTCAGCACTGCCGTTGGCGATGAAGGAGGGTTTGCCCCGAAACTGGAGGGAACAGAAGATGCTTTGAACTGCATCATCGAAGCCGTTAAGAATGCGGGTTACAAACCAGGACGCGCTGAAGAAGGAGGGGATGTATCGATTGCCCTCGATTGTGCCGCTTCGGAATTTTTTGTCGACGGCATGTACGACTATACCAAATTTGAAGGCGAAGGAGCAGCCAAACGTACCTCCGAAGAACAAGCCCAATACCTGGCTGAACTGATTGACAAATTCCCGATCGATTCCATTGAAGATGGAATGGATGAAGGCGACTGGGAGGGTTTTGTCTTGTTAAACAAAAAAATCGGAGACCGGTGCCAACTGGTGGGTGACGATGTTTTTGTGACCAATGTGGAGTACCTGAAAAAAGGCATCGAGTTGGGCGCTGCCAACTCCATTCTCATCAAAGTGAACCAGATCGGCACCCTCACCGAAACCCTGGATGCCATTGAAATGGCCCACCGTGCAGGATATACAACAGTCACATCGCACCGTTCAGGGGAAACCGAAGATTCAACCATCGCCGACATTGCCGTGGCAACCAATAGCGGACAGATCAAAACCGGATCGCTCAGTCGATCCGACCGGATGGCCAAATACAACCAACTGCTCCGCATCGAAGAAGAACTGGGAAGCTCAGCCATCTACGGATATAAAAAAGTATACAAAAAATAATCCCGGTAAACCACAAGAAATTACTGTACCTGAAAAATG
>CAYPAW010000111.1:0-5651 GCA_964408795.1 uncultured Mariniphaga sp. | reverse complement strand
GCATTGGTCAATTTGTATCATTACGGGGATGGTTCCAGGTATCCGGCCTACGATCATTCCCTCTATCTGGAAGTTTCGAGGTATACGAAGGGAAGCGGTATCAACCGGTTTTATTACGATTCAGACCGGCTGATCAAGGGGCTTCTGACGACCGTGGATATCAGTTATCTTTCCGATCAGGCGTATGATTTTTTTGGGTTCAACGGATACAACGCCGTCGTACATAACGACTGGATGGATGATGAAAGTCCGCAGTATCAATCGCGGACCTATTACAAGTACGACCGCAAATTGTTTCGTTTCAAGGTCGATCTGCAGGGGAAACTCTCGGGGAACACCTTTAAATGGGCAGCCGGCATGAACCTGTTGAATTACAAAATTGCTTCCGTAGATGTGGATAAACTGAACAAGGGAAAGGATGAAGAGAAATGGCTTCCCCCCCAAAACGGTCTGTATGAACTCTACCGGGCTGAGGGTATTATTCCGGAGGAGGAAGCCGACGGAGGATTTGTTCCCACGTTTAAAGCGGGGTTGGTGTACGACACCCGGGATAACCGGCCGAATCCCATGAAAGGAATCTGGACCGAAGCGGTGATCCTGGGATCTCCGGAGTTTCTGGGCGGCGAGAGCTCCTTTGCAAAGCTAAGCCTCACACACCGGCAATACTTTACGATCATCCCCCGGGATCTCTCTTTTGTTTACCGGTTGGGGTATCAAACCACCCTGGCCGGGCATACTCCCTTTTACTATCAAACCATGGTGATTACATCCGTTATGACGGATGCTTTTGGAGAAGGACTGGGAGGGAAAAAAACCTTGCGGGGGATTTACCGCAACCGGGTGGTAGGAGATGGTTTCCTCTATGGGAACGCGGAAATACGCTGGAAATTTGTACGCTTCCGGTTTATTAACAACAATTTTTACCTCGGCCTCAACGGATTCATGGATTTCGGACGGGTGACCAAAGAAATTGATTTTACCATTCCGGAACAGATGGGAGGAACTTCAACGGCCGACGGGAATTATTTCAAAACCGATGCGGAAAAATTCCATGTCTCCTACGGGGCAGGATTCCGGATCGTAATGAACGAGAACTTTATTGTGGCACTCGATTACGGAATGGCCGCCAACGAGCAGGATGGGAACTCCGGAATGTACATCGGCCTGAATTATTTGTTTTGATGATTTGCCCGGAAAGACCGTAATTCAACAAAAAAATTTACTGATATGCACTACTTACTCCTTTTGTTATTAACGCTGAATACTCCCTTCGCATGCAATCAACAGGAAGTTCCGGAACCCGCTGATAGGCATGGTGAGTCTGCAGAGGAACCGGTGGAATGGGAACTGGTCTGGGAAGATCGGTTTGAGAAGGACGGATATCCGGATGAAACGATCTGGGATTACGAAGAAGGCTACATACGGAATAACGAAGCCCAGTACTACACCCGGAAACGCAAAGAGAATGCCCGGGTTGAAAACGGGAATCTGATCATCGAAGCCCGTAAGGATCATTGGGAAGGAAAGGAGATTACCTCAGCCAGTCTGCATACCTACGGGAAAAAGCATATGACCTACGGTAAGATTGAAGTACGGGCCAAAATCCCTGTGGGACGGGGTACCTGGCCGGCAATATGGATGCTGGGAACAAGCATCCGGGAAGGTATGGGATGGCCTGGATGTGGGGAGATTGACATCATGGAAAATGTAGGCTTCGATCCGGAGAGGATCCATGGAAATGTGCATACGGAAAAGTATAACCATGTATTGGGGACCAACAAAGGAAACAGCATAGAAGCCGATAAACCGTACGAAAAGTATCATGTGTACCGGCTGGAATGGTTTCCGGACCGGATGGATTTTTATGTCGACGAAACGCGGTATTTTACGTTTACCAATGAACATACAGGCCATGCCACCTGGCCTTTTGATAAACCCCATTATCTGATCATCAACCTGGCTATCGGCGGTGGCTGGGGAGGCCAACAGGGAATCGACGAATCAATCTTCCCGCAAAAGTATTGCATCGACTATGTGAAAGTCTACAAACAGAAAGGCCTTGATTCTGAAGACTCTAAGGATATACGATGATTTTGGGAACACCTGGTTTTCCGTTAAATGTATTCCTGAAAGTTGGGGGTTGCTGGTTCCCGATAGGAAATCGGGACTCCGCTTCGCTTCGTGACGGTTCCCGATAGGAAAACGGGACTCCGCTTTGCTTCGTGTACCGATTCACTGCGCTCCCGACTTTGGTCGGGACAGGTCATCGGGATTCGTTCCACCGTCACCTTTCAGTTCTCCGGCAGATGCCGGATCCTGAAAGCTGGGTGTCACTGAATCAGTTGACGGTTGTCTGAAAATCTGACTCGTAATTCGCAATTCACCTTATTGGTTGCTTGTTTTGGGGCTTCACCCCGTGCCCCTTAATCCTGCCGGACAGGTTTTCATTTACTACGTGCTTAAACTCGTGAGACAGCTTCACCCGCTTTCTGCGGGATCGCTGAATCTTGCTTCCAGTCATGTTTTGTGCAAGAATATATATATTATTCTATAGTCTGTTAGAAGCACGATTACGCGAGCGGTAGGTCTAGATGAAGAAATGATACGTCGTTATGTGAAATACCAAGAAGATGAAGAACGTAAAGCGGAACAAGACCGCCAAGATATTAACCTCTTTTTGATGGTTGTGTTATTAAAGCCACCGTCTTTGCCAGGGGTGGTTTACTGTATATCGGTACAATTGATGGAGATGTATTAAGAGCTTCGTGCGCGTTTGAAGGCGATGTTTTTAAAAACTTTCCAGAAATAGCGGACATCTGTAAGCAGCGGGGATTTTTCGTAGGCTTCCAGGTATTTCAGTTCCGATGCCATAATTTCTTCCAGTGTTTTGGGCAAATCGGCATAAAAGGGCGGAAACAAACCGGGTTTGTACCGGATGCGTTTTTGCTGCAACTCTTCGCTGTACAAATTATAATAATGTTTGCTGATGGGCCGAACCCCAACCAGTTTTAAATCGCCTTTTAACAGATTAATGAGCATGGGCAATTCATCGATCCACAGTTTGCGGAAAATTTTTCCCAGGGTGGAAATCCGGAAATCATCTTTAAACTTTCCGTTTTGTTCCAAATCGTTTTGTTTGTACACGTATTTCTGCAGGTATTCTGAATAGGGATGCATGGTGCGCAATTTATATACTTTGATAATTTTTCCGTTTTTGCCCACCCGTTTGAGCTTGATGAGCGGCCCGTAGGTTGGATCTTGGGGAAACTGGGGTTCTTTCTCTTTTTTAACAACAAAATAGAGGTAACCGTGAATCCGCAACTGTTCTTCGATACGAAATCCGCACGAAACCAGCCGACCCAGGATTTCGGCACGGGAAATTACCCGGTTGTTGCCGCGGGTGAGAAAAAAGTAAATTTTTTTTGTGAACCATAGTTTGGGAAATATACGTTTTAAAATAAAATCGAGCGAATACATCCCGTAATTTATGCCGCGCGGGTATTTGTTCAGGATTCGTTCCTTTCTCATATTTTTTGTTTCCACACATCCGGCAAAAGTTCCTCCTACCGGAAGTTTTGAGTTTACAATCTCAAAAAACTTATTCACATACCGTATATCGTTTACCCGTTTCAGGTTGATGATGGTTTCAAAAATGTTAATTCGCTCCTTTAGAATGTTGAGACGGGAGGCAGTATCAGTAAGTAGATGGGCCGGATTTTGAAAATCCATATGCCTGCTCAAAAAACTGAACACCTGGTTGCCGTAGGTCTCTTTTATGAACTTTTCGAGTTCATCCATAGAAACGGAATAGTCTCTGAGGGAATCTTTTTCTGGTTCTTCTTCCAGAACTTCAGCGTTCATGAAATTATTCTGTAGTCTAGTTGTTGATGCGATAACCATATCGTTACGCTGTGTGTATTACATTCATTATTTGCACCCTGTAAATTTGACGATATCTTCTGTAAGATGAATAAAGGTAGAAAAATTTTCTTTTCAAATGTACAAAAGTTAAAATAAATTAAATGTGTTAATTTTCACTTTGTTTTTTTCCCGAAATACAGCTAAAACTGGATTAAAATTTGAGTCCACTCCATAAATTGGATATTTAAAAATTAATAAATTTCATCATTAGTGTCATGTCAATAATAGTATGACGTATATTAAAATATTTTGTATCTTTACGTAAAAAAGCATCATGGTAAAGTACAAAGTAACCTTAACAGAAGAAGAAAGAGAATCATTGATGGAAAATACAAGAAAGGGTAGCCATACCGCCAAAAAGGTAATTCATTCTCTTATATTGCTTAATGTTGATCAGGGTCCTCATAATGAGAACAAACAGACGAATGAGCAGGTCTGTAAAGTTTTAAAAACCGGTATGCGAACCATTGATCGGGTAAAGCAACGTTTTGTTTTAGAAGGTCTTGATGCAGCCCTTTGTGTTGCTTCAACAAGCCGGGTATATGATAAAAAGGTTGATGGAGAAACAGAAGCACGGTTAATATCAATTGCCTGCAGTGAACCTCCGAAGGAATTTGGCAGATGGTCCTTACGGTTATTAGCAGATCGCATGGTAGAATTAAATTATGTTGATGAAATTTCGCATGAAACGGTTAGAAAGGTTTTAAAAAAAACGAACTTAAACCTTGGCGGGTCAAGGGGTGGGTAATACCACCACATCAAAACAGTCATTTTGTTGTAGCCATGGAGCAGGTTCTTGACGTTTACAAGCGACCGTATAATAAGGCAAACCCAGTAGTATGCATGGATGAAACACCGAAACAATTGATAAAAGAAGTTCGCAAAGAAGTACCGATGAAGCCTGGATTTGAAAAGAGAGTCGACTATGAATATTCACGTAGTGGGGTCTGTAATATTTTTATGGTTAGTGAGCCACTGGCCGGTAAGCGATATATGAAGGACACCCAAAAGCGGACAAAAAAAGACTGGGCATTGCTGGTACAGTATATTTGTGACAAGCTATACCCTAATGCAAAAATCATAACCTTGATAATGGATAATCTGGATTCACACAGCGCAGCGGCATTATATGAAACATTTGTACCGGCTGAAGCAAAAAGATTATGGGATCGTCTGGAGTTTGTTTTCACACCCAAGCACGGGAGCTGGTTGAACATGGCTGAAATAGAACTTAACGTCTTAACCAAACAATGTTTAAACAGAAGAATTGATAAGGTAAATACGGTAAAAGCAGAAGTCAGGGCATGGCAAAATCACAGAAACAACAAAAAAACTAAGATAAAATGGCAGTTCACAACGGATCAGGCAAGAGTAAAACTGCATAGACTATATCCGTCAATTCATGTTTGACATGACACTAGTTGTTCCTTGCTTAGCTTTCTTAATTCCTCCTTCGAGACCATAACTCTTTTGCTTTTCACAAAGGTCGTAACAATCAACATAGCAATGCAAATATTTTGGCACCTCTTTATAAACATCTAAAAAACAGGTTATCAACAAATTTTGACTAAAAAAAGGATTTTAAATTTGAACATCGAAAAGAATCGGCTATATGAAATCAAATTCCAAAAATTACCTTCACTTTAAGAGAATAGAGTTAACGTAAAAAATCGCGATTCTAATTTTTTCTTCATATATTTATCCCTCAATAGGTACCTGAGTAGTTACAA
>CAYPAW010000110.1:0-24858 GCA_964408795.1 uncultured Mariniphaga sp. | reverse complement strand
TAACCCCGACTTAGATGAAGTTAAACTTTGGAAGAAAGTTTTACTGAATCTTAGTCGCTGTCGGAGACAGGAATAATTCATGAATTATTCGGGTTAAATGATTCTCTGCTTTTCAGGATGATTCATTGCATGAAAGACAAATTTTTTTCGTTGCAATGTAGTAAATATTGCTTTACCGGACTGTTTCGGTAATAAAAAGTAGACGTTGGTGGCTGGATGTCCTTTAAAATTCAAAATGTGAGAGAAATACGCAAGGATGAAAAGGGCAGGAAACTTCGCAGTATCTGGTTCGGTTTTTTTTAATTCAATTATTTGAATTAATTTTCCATAAAGTTTTACTCCGTTTATGTGTTGAAAAAAATGAAGTGTTTTAGAGCAGGAATGAAGTTATTGGGAAGCCGTGGGGCCAGGTTGTCTTTACTGGCAGGGATGGTTTTGCTTCCGGTGCTTCTACGTGGGATTACGTCGGAATTGCGGTTTGATATATTTACCCAGGAAGATGGATTGCCCAACAACCTGGTACAGTGTGTCTATCAGGACAGCAAAGGCTGGATATGGATAGGTACAAGCCAGGGATTAAGCAGGTTTGACGGATATACCTTTGTAAATTTTTTGCCGGATCCTGAGGATTCAACCAGTCTGCAAGGAAATCTGGTTCGTGTCATCAAGGAAGATAAAAAGGGAAACCTGTTGGTGGGTACAGAAACAGGCGGGCTGAATATTTTTGACCGGAACAAAGAGTCTTTCACCCATCCTTTCAAAGAGGATCTTCAGTTTCGCTATAAGGAGGTTTCCGTAAATGATCTGGTATACGACAGAGAGGGAACCTTATGGATTGGAACGGATTATACGATTTTTACGCTTGACACCACCGGAATTCTTGTACCCCTGGATCCTGAAATGAAGGATTCCGGGGCCGTTTTTAATGGCAATTATGTAAGAAACCTGCAATTTGACAACCGGGGAATGCTGTGGATTGGAACCAACGACGGACTTTTTACCTACGATCCTGATCGCAATGAAATGAACCGGGTACCCCTGGAATTTAAAGAGAATCAGAACAAAGAGATTTGGGAGATCTATCTCGATGATGAAGGATTGCTGTGGATCGGAACCTATTCATCCGGAGTTTTTCTTATAGATCCCGAAACGGGAATCCTGGAATCAGTAAAACTCACTCCGGAGGTACGACGTTCCGAGACGGTACGTTCCATTTGCAAAGGAGCCTTCGGGGAATTTTGGATTGGCACCCGGGGAGGCCTTTACGTCTATTCGAAATTCAACGGAGTGACCGGTTTTTTCCGGCATGATGAAAGAGAACCCCTCAGTTTGTCAAACAATTCCGTATTATCCATCTTACACGACCGGAAAGGAGATACCTGGATCGGCACACGCGGCGGCCTGAACCTCCTGGCGAAAAGCAAACAGGTATTCCGGAATTTCAGTGCCCTTCCGGATGATAATCGTTTTCTAAACAGTAGCATTGTCTATGCTTTCCGGATCGATGACGAGGGTAAAATCTGGATTGGAACGGAAGATGGGGGTATTAATATTTATGACCCGGAAAAAGAGACATACACCTATCTGATGGCTGATCCGGAAAAGGATCATTCGTTGTCGCAAAACTGTATCAAGGCGTTTCTGGATGACCGGAAAGGGAATGTATGGGTAGGTACTTTCCTGGGAGGGATTGATGTGATCAACCTGAAAACAGGAAGAATCAGGCATTACAGACATGATCCTGCCAGCAAAAACAGCCTCGCCGATAACCGGGTCTGGGATATGACGTTCGATAATCAGGGCAACCTGTGGGTGGCAACCTCCAGAGGAGCCGATAAATTTGACCCGCAGACCCATTCATTCATTCATTACAATCACTTAAGCGGTGGCGACCAGGTATTTTGGATTGAAGAGGATGACAAGGGGAATCTCTGGATGGGAAGCAGCGATGAAGTAATCATCTTTAACCAGGAAGAAAACACCGTAAGAAGGTTTTACGACCATACACGTTCCATGTACCAGGATTCGAAAAACCAGATATGGATTGCTACGTTGGATAAAGGAATTGCTATCTATTCGCCTGTTTCCGGACCGTTAAAATACTACAATGAAAATGATGGATTAGCCAATAACCAATCCCTGTGTATCCTCGAAGATGATACCGGACATTTGTGGATCTCTACCAGCAACGGACTCTCCAGGTTTCATCCGGAAACAGAATTTTTTCAGAATTATTCCAGCAAAGATGGATTAAACAACAACCAGTTTTGCTATGGAGCAGCCTGCAGGACCCATTCGGGAGAATTGTTGTTTGGGACCATTTCGGGATTTATCATGTTCGATCCCGGAGAAGTAGTCTTTGGAGAAACCCCGGCTCCCCTGGTATTGACAGACCTCAAAATTTTCAATAAGTCGGTTCCCATCGGAACCGGGAAAAATGCAGTGCTGAAAAAAAGCATCTCGGAAACGGATTATATCGAGCTACGCTATCGCCAAAATGTCTTTACCGTGGAATTTGCCGCTTTGAATTATGTGAACAGTGAAAATAATCTATACTCCTATATGCTGGAAGGTTTTGACAGGGGATGGAATGAACCGAGTACCGCACGCATGGCTACCTACACCAACCTGAATCCGGATGATTATGTTCTGAGAATTAAACAGATCATCCCTGGAAATTCTTCCGGAGGAAATGAGTTGAAACTGAATATCAAAATACTTCCTCCTTTCCGGAAAACAACCGGTTTTATCATTGTACTCTTTGTGTTCATCCTGTTGATGATCTACACAATCATTCGTTTTTTTATTAACCGTGAGAAAATAAAAAACCAACTGGTATTGGAAAGAGTAAATGCACGGAAACTGCATGAGCTGGATATGATGAAATTAAAATTCTTCACCAATGTATCCCATGATATTCGCACTCCGTTGACATTGATTCTCGGTCCGCTGGAAAAAATGTTGAATAAGAAGCTTCCGGAAAATGAAATTCAGGAAAACCTAAAATTGATGCAACGGAATGCCAAAAACTTGAATAACCTGATTGATCAGCTCCTCGACTTCCGGAAACTTCAGGCAGGAAATCTGCAACTGAACCTGACCAAGGGGGATATGGTTCTCTTCATCCGGAATGTCGTCCAGTCCTACCTGGATTATGCGGCCGAGAAGCAAATTACTCTCCGGTTCAACACCTTAAAAAAGCGGCTTTTTGTCTCTTTTGATCCGGATAAGATCGAGAAGATCCTGAATAACCTCATTACCAATGCCTTTAAATTTACAGAACCGGGAGATTCCATAACCATCAATCTGACGTTGGTATTTGACTCGGATGAGGAAGATTTTTCCCACGGGGATGCAGAGAAACAGCTCATAGAAATTACCGTGAAGGATACCGGCAAAGGGATTCCTCCCAAAAACTTGAACCGTATTTTCCTGCGTTTTTTTCAGGTCGATGATCAACAAAAGGGATCCGGAACAGGAATCGGACTGGCCCTGGTCAAAGAACTGGTGAATATACACAAGGGAACGATTTATGTTACCAGCAAACCCGGGAAAGGGTCCAAGTTTACCATTCGTATTCCGTATCAATCAGCCGATGAGGAGGAACAAATAGAAACGGGCCTGCAGGTACAGGAAAAAACGGAAACCCAAAGGGAAACAATGGATTGGGAGGATCAGCCGGAAACTTTGCATTCAAAAATTATGCTGGTTGTGGAAGACAATCAGGATGTGCGACAGTTTATATGCAACCATTTCAAACCGGTTTATACCCTTTATGAAGCCCGGGACGGTGAAGAAGGGTGGGAGATCGCCCTGAAAATCATTCCGGATGTGATCATCAGTGATATCATCATGCCCAAATCCGATGGATATGAACTGTGCAAAAGGATAAAAAATGATGAGCGCACTTCCCATATTCCGGTTTTATTGCTTACCGCCATGCATTCACGGGAGCACGAAATCCGCGGGTTAACAACCGGTGCAGACGATTATATAACCAAACCCTTTGACCTCTCTGTGCTGCAGGTAAAAGTGGAAAATGTCCTCTCCATACGGGAATCCTTAAAAGAGAAATATACCGGTACCCTGATTCTTGAACCCAGGAAGATTGAAATTACCTCTCCGGATGAACGGTTCTTACAAAGAGCCATTCAGGTGGTTGAAGCCAATATCTCAAACAGTGAACTGGATATTGAAGGATTCGCGGTCAAAGTGGGTGTGAGCAGAATGCAGCTCTACCGGAAATTGCATGCCCTGACCGACATGACCGTCAAGGAGTTCATTCGCCATATCCGCTTGAAAAGAGCTACCCAGTTATTGATCCAGGGGAAAATGAATATTTCGGAGGTAGCCTATGAGGTCGGATTCAAGGATCTTTCTCACTTCAGGAAATGCTTTAAAAGGGAATATGGAATGAGCGCCACGGAATACATGGCCCGGGAACAAAAAGAACCAACTTCCTAAAGATTGCACCAGCCGCCTCTTCCTTTCCAGGCAACCCGGCGTTGTTTTCTTTTATCCTCTTTCGGGAATTGAAAGGAAGCGATGTTTTTCTGGTTTTATGTGCCTGTTTATCAATATTCCGCGTTTTTGATGAAAACGGATGATGTATGATTGTGATATTTTTACCCGCTTTTTGGGAAAAATGACACTTATGGGGAAGCGATCCAATTTAATATGGGAAAAATAAGCGGTCCGGATCGTTCCGTTTGCGTTACCTTGTGCCTACCATTTCGTTCGTATCATGAAGGAGATCTATCGCCATTTAAAAAGAACCAACCGGATGCTGATTATCATGATGGTTTTTCTTGTTGTGGCATTGATTTTTTTTCTCAATCTGATCTTCGGATAAGTAGGACTACAGATCGTTCAAATCTAAACAAATCAATATGACAAAATTACACGAAGCAAGTCAAAAACCAGGGCGGAACAAACCCTTCCGTTATCTGGTTATGCTAATGGCAGTTCAGTTATTTTTTGTTTTCACAGTCGCTGCCCAGCCGATCAGTGTAAGCGGAAAAGTAACAGACAAAGAAACAGGAGAACCTTTGCCGGGTGTCAATGTGGTCATAAGAGGGACTACACAGGGAACGACTACGTCGGGTGAAGGGAGCTATCAATTGGATGTTCCTTCGGCCAATACGGTATTGATTTTTTCTTTCATTGGTTACCAGGTGCAGGAGATTACTGTTGAGGGAAGGAATACAATCGATGTGACGCTGGAAGTTGAAACGACCCAGCTGGATGAAATTGTAGCTGTGGGGTATGGATCGGTTCGCAGGGCAGATCTGACCGGTTCTGTATCCTCCATTTCCGGTACTGAGTTGCAGAAAGTTCCGATAGCCAATGCAGCGGAAGCCATCAAAGGACGGTTGCCTGGTGTGAACATCATAACCACCGATGGATCCCCCGATGCGGAAGTGGTTATTCGTGTGCGGGGAGGTGGTTCGGTAACTCAGGACAACTCACCTCTTTATGTAGTTGACGGTTTTATCGTGGAGAGCATCCGCGATATTCCCCCGAACGATATCTCCAGCATCAATGTGCTGAAAGATGCCGCTGCAACCGCTATTTACGGAGCCCAGGCAGCAAACGGGGTGATCCTCATAACCACAAAAAGCCCGGTCGCAGGTCGAACAGCCGTTAGCTACAACGGCTACGGACAGGTGAAAACATTGCCCCGGGAGCGTACCTATGAGGTGCTCGATCCCTATGAGTTCGTAATGGTGCATTATGAAGACGCTAAATTGAGCTCAGATGCTGACGTAACAAAATTTGAAAAATATTACGGGAAATATGCCGATTTGGAATTGTACAAAGATAAAAGGCCCTCAGACTGGCAGGATGAACTGTTTGGAAACACCCAGATATCCCAATCCCATAACCTGAGCATCAGCGGAGGTACGGAGAAAACCAGGCTGAGCCTGAGCCTTTCCAACAATACCGATGACGGCATCATGATTGGAAACGGCTACCGGAGGAATGTAATTAATTTCAAGCTCAATCACGACATTGCTGAATCCCTGATTTTTGAGGCTTCCGCGAGGATCACCGATACGAAAGTGGATGGTGCAGGTACGGCCGGAAGTGCGCAGATCAGGGTGAAGAATGTGATTACAGCCCGCCCGGTGAACGGCATCGCTGATGAATTGGATATCGACCTTTCCAGTGTGGATACTTCCGATGATTACCAGTCTTTTCTGTTGAGTCTTATCAATCCCCTGGAACTGGCTAAACAGGATTGGAGGCAACGGAATACCATGAATTACGTTCTTCAGGGAGGACTCACATGGAATCCCCTGGAGAACATGACATTGAAAACGGCCATAACAAGCAGTGTCAGTTACGATGAACGATTGCGGTACTACGGTCCCTTAACCAGTCAGTCCCAAAAAGAAGGAAACAGTCTTCCCCTGGGGACTATCAACAACCGGCGTAACCATTCATACCGTTGGATGAATACAGCGCATTATGTTTTTCAGGACCTCGGGGAACATGAACTGGATCTGATGCTTGGTCATGAACTCTATTCCAATGGAGGCAAAGGAAATTTCGTGCGGGCTGAGAATTTCAGGGAATCCATGCAACCCGAGGAGATGTTTGCTAACATGGCTTTGGGAACCTTTGATGAATATTCGAGTTATGAATCAACCGATCAGAACCGGTTGTCCTTCTTTGGGCGTGCCAATTATCAGTTCCGGGGCAAATACCTGGTGACTGCAACCATCCGTTCGGATGCATCCAGTAAGTTTGCCAAAGAAAACCGGCTGGGGATATTTCCTGCTGTAGCCCTGGCATGGAAAATGAACGAAGAAGGATTTCTTAAGGGAGTTTCTGAAATCAACGAATTGAAACTGAGGTTCAGTTACGGACAAACAGGAAACGACCGCATTCCGGCCAATTCCACGCAGTTTCTGTTTGATGCCAGTACCAGCAACGGGCCAGGAATGGGAACCAACAGTTACAATGCCTATTATTCTCCCGAGGGCTCTACCCTATATAATCCGAATATTATCTGGGAAACGACCGTTAACCGGAACCTTGGGCTGGATTTTATGTTTTTCAACGGAGGAATACGGGGAGCCTTTGACCTGTACCAGAATACCACCAGGGATCTGCTCCTGGCTTCAGCCATTTCGCCGATCTCTGGCTTCGAGACCCAATGGAACAATGTAGGAAGTACATCCAATAAGGGGATCGAATTGTTGCTGAGTGCTTACCTGGTCGACAGGGACGATTTTACCGTCACAGCAAATGTAAACTTCGGGATCAACAAGGCCAACATTGATGAACTCGATGGTACGGATGAACGGTTTTTTCAATCAAACTGGTCCAGTACAGACCTCAAAGACCGCGATGATTATTATTTGCGGGTAGGTGAAACCATCGGCCTGATATATGGGTATATCAATGATGGAATGTACACCGTGGATGATTTTGTGGGGTATGACCCGGTATCGGATACCTACCAGCTGAAGGAAGGGATTCCGGATAATAAGAATACCCTGGGCGTGAATAATGTGCGGCCCGGGTATATGAAACTAAAGGATATTTCCGGTCCCGATGGCCAACCCGATGGAATCATCAACAGCATGGACCGTAAGGTGATCGGCAGCGCTCTTCCCAAAGCTACCGGTGGGTTTGGCCTGGATGCTACCTTCAAAGGTTTTGATGCATCCGTCTTGTTTAACTGGTCCCTGGGAAACGATGTTTATAATACCGGAAAAATTGATTACAACCAGTTGTACCGGACTACATACGGAAATATGTTGACGACGATGAGCTCAGAGAACCGTTTTACTTACATTGATGTGGATGGTTCTATAACGGGAGAAGCCGGAGGAGTGGTCACCGACCTGGAGCAACTTAGGCAACTGAATAAGGATAAAACCATGTGGAGTGGAAGCAACTCCTTCGGACAGGCTACTACCGTGCTTACCGACTGGGCTGTGGAAGATGGCTCTTTCCTGCGCCTCAATACCCTGACCCTCGGGTATACGTTTCCTCAACGGATCAGTTCCCAAATAGGGATATCGAATCTACGCATTTATACTACCGGTTATAACCTGTGGCTGTGGACGAAATATTCCGGGTATGATCCGGAGGTCAGTACTTCGCGAAACAGCAGCTATGAAGCCCTTACACCGGGTATCGATTATTCTTCTTACCCGAGAAGCCGTTCTTTTACGTTTGGGGTGAATATTACGTTTTAACAAATAAGGAATTGTAAATGCAAAATTTTAGAAAAATGAAGATAAAATATTTCATCTATACAATGACTGTCATGTTTCTGTTTGCAGGCTGTGACGACTTTTTAGCGCCCGAATCGTTATCGACCTTCGATTCGAAATATATTTTCTCAAATGCGGAAGATGCCCGAAAGGCCATTAACGCGATGTACGTGCATTTCAGTCATGATGGTTTCCGTTCCCGGTTATCCAACAACATGACCGGAAATACGGATATTGAGCACTCGGGAGGGACCAGTGATGGGGCCCGCTACCAGATATGGCGGTTGAATGCCCAGGAGAACAACGGCGATTTGGATTATGTTTGGAGCATAGGCTACCAGGCGATACGCGATGCCAACATTGCCATTGAAGGGATTTTGGCCAGCAAAGCGTTGCAGGCTGAGGATGTTACCCTCTCCAAAGCGATGTATCATCTGTTGGGTGAAGCCTACACCATGCGTGCCTACTGGTACAGCATGCTGATTTATTATTTTGGGGATGTACCTTTTTCCACCCAGGCACCGGCTGTGGATATAGAGTTCAATCTTCCCAAAGAAGACCGGAATGCAATTCTCTCCTCCGTAATTCAGGATTTAATCGATATCGAGGAGAAGATGATGTGGGCCGATGAATTGCAATTTGGCATTGAACAGATCAACAGGGAATATACGCTGGGTATGATAGCCCGGCTGGCTCTGCAACGGGGAGGCTGGTATCTGAAGCCTGACCTTACCATGGCCCGCGAAGCGGATTACCTGGATTATTATCAGATAGCCCGCACCTATACCAGGAAACTGATGACCCTGAAAGACCGGCCGTTACCGGAAGATTTCCGCCAGGTATTCATGAATCAGTGCAAATTCATTGCGCCGGTGAACAGCGATATGCTCTTTGAAGTACCGTTTGCTGTTGGCGAAGGCGATGTAGGCTGGAACATTGGAATTAAGGTCGACCCGGGGAACCATCCCTACGGACAGGGATCCAATTATATGGCTATACCTCCTACGTATGTTTATTCGTTTGACAAAGCGGATAAGCGTTTTCTGGTGACCTGTGGTTTTTATGAGATCAACAGCGATTTTGTGCAACAACTGGTGAGCACCGGGAATATCCGTATCTCCCAGGCCAAGTGGAGCCGTCACTACCTGGATAATCCTCCGGGGCCTTCCACAAGCAAAGGAACCGGCATCAACTGGCCGATGATGCGGTATGCCGATGTTCTGCTGATGTTTGCGGAGGCGGAAAATGAACTGAATGGCCCTACAGCAGAAGCGAAAAATGCTTTCCGAAGGGTGCGCCAACGCGCCTTCAATGAGGAAGACTGGCCCGAAAAAGTAGACCAGTATATGACCCAGATCTCTGGCTCCAAAGAGGATTTCTTTCATGCCATCGTGGATGAACGAGCCTGGGAATTCGGGGGTGAGATGATCCGTAAATACGAACTGATCCGCTGGAACCTCTATTACGAAAAGGTAAAAGAAACGGTGGAGGGATGTAAAAAAATGGCCGACGAGGCATTCAACGGTACCGGAACGCTGCCGGACTATCTATATACCAAGCTGGATGAAAACGGCGATCTTTTAATGTATAATATTTTTGATAAGGTTTCCGTAGCTCCGGATGATACCTGGGAACGCCAGGCCTGGCTGATCGAAATGTACGATGAAACAAAAGCCGATGGTTATGCCGAATGGATCACAAGAGACTGGGATAACTATATTCACGGTTCCAATATCGGAGTGCCCGATGGCATTGTTCGCTACATCTTTCCCATTCCGACTATCGGAATCGATAACAGCAAGGGATTGTTAAAGAACGATGGGTACAATTTTGGTTTTTAAATGCACGGATAATAAACGATAAAAATAGGATACGATGAAACAAGCACGGTTCACTGTAACAACCAGGATGATAATTAACCCCGGTCCCGCTGACAATCGGAACAGGGGATGCGCGTTTTATCGTATACCTTATAAAATTTAATTCTTTAATCATATGAAATCAGACAAAATAAATAGAAGAATACTTCTGGCCATTTGGGCAGTTGCGATGTTACTGCTGACTGCCTGTGAAAAGGAAGAAACCTATCCCAGGACACGCCTGTTTCAGCCGGTCCTGAATGAAGATCTTTATTCCATTGATAATACCATTGTTGTCAATCTGGGGAAGATGAAGGAAGCAGAAAAATACACCATTGAAGTAAGCCGTGATTCCTTCATGACCACGTTGTATTCTTTTGATATCGACACCAACTTTGTGATCATCAATGAAGAGGTGATTGGGGAACCGTTGTTGTGGTTTACGATTTATCAGGTTCAGGCCACGGCCCATGCCGATGATCCGGAATACAACAGTCTGCCCTCGTTTTTGGGCAGTGTCAGAACCGCCAAGTTTCCCTCCAATATGGGCACACCGACTCCTTTTGATGTGTTGGACACCCGGGCCCGCGTATTCTGGTCTCCGGCAGGAGCTGCCATTACGGGAATCAAGGTATTTGCCGGCACCGATGAGCGTCTGGCCAATCCGTTGTCTACCTATGAGCTAACACCCGAAGAACAGGAAGCCAATGAGAAAATTGTGGGGGGACTCAGTGCAGCGACCACCTACCAGATCGCCATTTACAGCGGTGAAATCCTGCGAGGCTGGGAGGTTTACACCACAAGGGAAGCTTTCATAACCGGAGACAACGTCCTGGATCTTACCGGAATCGATTCAACCATTGTGTTGGCAGATACGCTGCCTTCCGTGGAAGAGGGTACCATCGTCATCCTCGAAGGGGGGAAAACCTATATTGCCGACGGATATGATTTCGATAAGTCTGTTTCGTTTGTGGCCGGCTACAGCTTCGTACAGGCATTGCCGGTGATCGATGTAACACAGAACTTCAATATTGCAGAAGATGCTTCTGTGGGGTATGTTACTTTTAAGGATATCAAATTAACGGCGCCCGATGGATTCGACAGCCGCTATGTTTTCAATATTGATGTCAGTGGAACCGTGGGTGAGATAAAATACGAGTCCTGTATCATTCGTACACTGCGGGGTGTCGTCCGGATGAAGGGCGGTACCGGAAGCCTTGATAAATATACCATCGTTGATTGTGTCATCGACAGCATCCGCGATTACGGAATTTTAACGGTCGACAAGACCTCCTGGATCTGCAACGAGATTCTTCTTGAAAACACAACCATTTCCAGAGCCCGCTCGTTTATGACCAACAGAAACAACTCCAATTCCCTGACCATTGAAAGTTGTACCATCAGCGAATCTCCCTCGCAGGGAAGGCATATATTCCGCTGGAGACAGGGTGATCAGAATGATGTGTTGAATGGAATTACCATAAGCAATACCCTCTGGGGCCACGGATGGTATGAAGGTTCCGCAGATCCCGACTATACCATCGATGGTTTTGACGGTATGGATGAAACAAACTGGACCATTGTGAATACCTATACTACTTCTGATTTTGCCTATAAGGAAGGAAAAAATGAAATCCCGGGCATGCCTTCGGGGTCCTATGCCGGAACAGCCTACGATTTATGGGTTGATCCCGATAACGGGGATTTTAATTTTAAAGATACCGGGTTTGCCGGAAAAGGCAATTCCGGAGACCCGAGATGGAGAATCGGACTGTAGCGTCCGGGTAGGTGAAACCAGGAAACGAATTTTAGTTGAGCAATCCGGTCAATCATAGTGTGGTTTAGTTTCAGGATATGTAAACTCCGGGATAACAATGCAAATCCCGGAGTTTGTATCCTGATTGGAATGATACGGAGGGTTGGAAAACAGGAAAAAAGCAAACCGGAAAGCAAACCCAAAAGAGGTCTTGTACTCCCGGCCCGATTAAAGAATAGCGTCAGACAAAGAGGCGAAACCAAAAAAAAAACAGACCATTTGAACATGAAGCTTTTTGTTTTAAGTGTATGCCTGGTTTTCCTGTTCTCAGGGAAAGCCCAGGTACCGGCATTCCCGGGTGCTGAGGGAGGAGGCATGTATGCTACCGGGGGAAGAGGGGGGAAAATACTTTTCGTGGAGAACCGAAACAACAAGGGAGATGGTAGTTTCCGGGAAGCCATCGAAGAGGAAGGCCCCCGCATCATTCTTTTTAAGGTGTCGGGTACGATTTCGTTGAAGAAACCCATTTATATAAAAAACGGCGATGTGACCATTGCCGGGCAAACAGCTCCGGGAGAAGGAATTTGCCTGAAAAATTACGGGATTAGGATTGAGGCCGACAATGTGATTATTCGTTACTTACGGGTCCGGCCGGGAGATGAAACCGGTGACGAAAACGATGCCATCTCCGGAATACGGCATAAGAACATACTCATTGACCATTGCAGTTTTAGCTGGGCAAACGACGAAGTGGCTTCTTTTTATGACAACGTAAATTTTACCCTTCAATGGTGTATTATCAGTGAAAGTCTTTACCGGTCAAGTCACCATAAAGGGGAACACGGCTACGGAGGAATCTGGGGAGGGACCCATGCTTCTTTTCATCACAACCTGATTTCCGATCATTCAAGCAGAAATCCGCGTTTTTGTGGTTCACGCTATTCGGGCAAACCCGAAGAGGAAATCACCGACTTCAGAAACAATGTGATCTACAACTGGGGCCATAACAGCATTTATGGGGGTGAAGAAGGGCATTACAATATCGTCAATAACTATTTTAAACCAGGACCGGCTACGGAAGAGGATGTCAGGGACAGGATCCTGGATCTGACGCAGGAGTTCTATAATCCTTCCATACATCCGGATACCCTGGGTGCCGGATGGTTTTATATCGCCGGGAATGTACTGGAGGGAAATGCAGAAGTTACTAACAACAACTGGGGCAAAGGAATTCAGGGGAAGGGAGTGAATGAAACAACCAAAAAACGATCAAAACTGGAGATTCCTGTTCCGTACAAAGAAGTAACAACCGAAAGGGCTGAACATGCCTATGAGAAGGTATTGGCAGGAGCAGGTGCCAGTCGGATGCGCGATGAAACAGACCGGAGAATTGTTGAGGAAGTACGGTCCGGAAAAGAGAAATACGGGAAATCATTCCTCGGCGGAGGCAAGGGCATCATTGATTCTCCAAAGGATGTGGGGGGATGGCCGGAGCTTAAATCCCTGAATTCCCCGGTAGATAGCGACAAAGATGGATTGCCCGATTGGTGGGAAAAGAAGCATTCCCTGGATCTTTCCAATAAAAACGACGGAAACACAACATCAATCGATCCGGATTATACCAATATTGAAATATACATTCATTCACTGGTTCAAGAGATCGGTGATTGAAGCAAAATGAAGAGCATGAAGAGAAAATCAAGTATACCCATTCTCCTGGTTTTGATGATTCCCCAACTGATGTTCAGTCAGAGGCGAATGACCGGTTCATGGATTGCTGATCGGGGCGATGGAACCTACATAAATCCGGTATTGCATGCGGATTATTCCGATCCTGATGTGGTACGGGTGGAGGATGATTATTATATGACAGCCTCGTCTTTCAATTGTGTTCCGGGGCTTCCGGTTTTGCATTCGAAAGACCTGGTTAACTGGGAACTGTTAGGGTATGCCCTGGATGAACTTATTCCGCCTGATGTTTATAACAAGCCGCAGCATGGCAACGGAGTATGGGCTCCCTGCATTCGTTATCACAACCGGGAGTTTTATATCTACTACCCGGATCCGGATTATGGTATCTACCTTACCAAAGCTTCAGCTCCGGAGGGTCCCTGGTCAGAACCCGTTTTGGTGAAGGAAGGAAAGGGATTGATTGATCCTTCGCCTTTGTGGGATGAGGATGGGAAGGCCTACCTTGTTTATGCGTTTGCCGGGAGTCGTGCCGGCCTCAAAAGTGTTTTGATTGTTGCCGGTATGAATCCTCAGGGTACCTGTGTAACCGGCGGGGAAACCGTAGTTTTTGACGGTCATGAGAAGCATCCGACCGTGGAAGGACCGAAATTCTACAAACGAAACGGTTATTATTATATTTTTGCCCCGGCCGGAGGCGTCACCCATGGATGGCAACTGGTTTTGCGTTCCCAACATATTTATGGTCCCTACGAAGAGAGAGTAGTGATGGCTCAGGGGAAATCCGCCATTAACGGGCCCCATCAGGGGGCATGGGTGACTGCTGCGGATGATGAAGATTGGTTTATTCATTTTCAGGATAAGGAAGCCTACGGACGGATTGTCCACCTGCAACCCATGCGCTGGAAAAATGATTGGCCGGTGATCGGGGAGGATTCAGACGGGGATGGAACCGGAGAACCGGTAAGGGCATGGAAAAAGCCAACTGCAGGGACATCCGTGCCGGTGGTGACTCCTCCCGAGGACGATGAATTCAATGGAAACACCCTGGGAATCCAATGGCAATGGCATGCCAATCCCTCTTCTCCCTGGGGATTCCCCTCGGGAAACCTGGGTTTTTACCGTCTGAATTGTATGCCCCGGCCTCAGGAGGCCGTAAACCTTTGGTCTGTACCCAATCTCCTTCTGCAAAAATTCCCCGCCGAAGAATTTACAGCCACCGCAAAAGTACACTTCGAAGGACGAACCCCGAACGAACAAACCGGTTTTGTGGTGATGGGCGAACAATACCAGTATATTTCACTTACATACAGCGATAACAAATATTGGGTGAAGGTGCAACGGTGTGAGGATGCTCCCGGAAAGGAAAAAGAAAAAGAGTTGTTTTCAGAAGAATTCAGGGGAGAGGATATCTATTTCAGGGTTGAAGTGCTGAAGGGAGCTCAGTGCCGTTTCAGTTACAGCTCCGATGGAAAATCTTTTCAGCCCGTTGGAGCCCTTTTCCAGGCTATACCCGGAAAGTGGATCGGAGCGAAAATCGGTTTTTTTGCCCTCAGGGAGGAGAAAACCAACGACGCAGGAACCGTAGATATTGACTGGTTCAGAATAACGAAATGAATGAAACAATAAAAATACAAAATAGCATGAAACGATATTTCATCCTTTGTCTGACCGGACTATTTGCTTTGTTTGTTACCGGCTGTAGTCAGGCAGTCACCCGTGAAAAAGACCGGGGATTGTTTATCTATGAGGATGTCGAATTTACGATGCCTCAGGTACAGGAGCCTGTCATTCCGGATAATGAAGTAAACATCGTCGATTTTGGAGCTGTACCGGGAGGGCAGATTCTGAATACCCGGGCTTTTGCAGAAGCCATTGATGCGGTAACCGCAAAAGGCGGCGGACGAGTGATTATTCCTGCGGGGATCTGGTTGACCGGTCCGATTGTTCTGAAAAGCAACCTGGAGCTTTTTACCGAGCCTGGGGCGTTGGTGCTCTTCTCGCCCAATAAAGAGCTCTATCCCCTGGTAGAAACCAGTTTTGAAGGATTGGATACCTGGCGGTGTCTATCTCCCTTGTATGGCAAAGACCTGGAGAATGTAGCCTTCACAGGAAAAGGAGTGTGGGATGGCGCCGGAGATGCCTGGCGTCATGTGAAAAAAAGCAAGCTGACCAGTGAACAGTGGAAGAAACAGGTGGCTTCAGGAGGCGTGCTGAATGAAAAAGGAAATGAATGGTATCCTTCAGAACAATACAAGAAAGCAGCAGAAATAGCCGATATGAATGTCCCTTCCCATGTAAAAACCCGGGAGGAATTTGAGGCCATTCATGATTTTCTGCGTCCGGTAATGGTGAGTATTCAAAACAGCAAACGGGTGCTTTTTGATGGTCCTACCTTTCAGAATTCTCCGGCCTGGTGCATTCATCCCTTGATTGTTGAAGACCTGATCGTGCGGAATATAACCGTGCGTAACCCCTGGTATTCGCAAAATGGCGATGGCATCGACATCGAATCCTGCCGGAATGTCCTGGTGCTGAATTCCGGTTTTGATGTGGGCGATGATGCCATCTGCATAAAATCCGGGAAAGATGAACACGGAAGACGTCGGGGGATCCCCACGGAGAATGTGGTGATTAAGAACAACATTGTGTATCATGGACATGGCGGCGTCACGGTAGGAAGTGAAATGTCAGGAGGAGTCAGGAACATTCATGTGTCCAATTGTACGTTTATGGGTACCGATGTGGGATTGCGCTTTAAAAGCAACCGGGGACGCGGGGGTGTGGTGGAGAAGATCTATATCTCCAAAGTACGCATGACCGATATTCCAACAATTGCCATTTCCTTTAATCTCTATTACGGGGGACAATCGGTCTCGGAACGCCTGGCCGATGGAGGCGGAAATATATCCTCCGACAGGAAACCGGTAACCGAAGAAACCCCGCAATTCAAAGATATTTTTATCCGCGATATTACCGTCAAAGGAGCCCTTCAGGCAGTTTTGCTGCAGGGACTGCCGGAAATGAACCTCGAAAATGCCCACCTGAGCGATATGATGCTGGAAGCCGGAAACGGCTTTTCGATCTTCGATGCCAGGGGAATTACCATAAAAAATGTAAAACTGAAAACCACAAGCAAAAAAGCAATGGAAATTTACAACAGCAAAGATGTGGAAGTTCAGGACCTGACGTATGCTTTTGAAGCACAGGATGCCATAACCATCAGCGGGGCAGAGTGCAAAAACATTCAACTGGTTTCTCCTCCGGATTTTAATTTTCAGGATTTTACTGCGATCGGAAGGGAAGTGCCGGAACAGGAGATAACATTTTAGCGTTGTATGAGAAAAAGCATTTTTATCCTTTTTATTTCCGGTTTTCTTTGCGTAGCCTGTCAGCCCGAAGAAGCATCCTTCACGCTTTACACCCTTGGCGATTCAACCATGGCAAACAAAAAAGCGGCAGTAAATCCTGAAACCGGCGCCAGAGAGGTGGCCCGCATGGCACTGAAGGAATGTGTTGCTCAAAAACTGATCCCTTCCCGGAAAATAAAAGGGAATAACTGATTTTATCCGATGGGTGTATCGATGAATTAAATGGAAAGGCATTCACAGCTGGGCAGGAATGGATTTCATCGCTAAATAATCTTTTCTGAATGCATGCTTTTGGGGCAATTCAGTTTTCGCCACCAGGGCACAAAAACACGGAATGTGCCAAAAGGGTAGCAAATAAACCGAATTCACCAGGATATAAAGATTCCATTTCACTACGAGACTTGAGTAAATAATAAATAACAGATTAAGTATGAGGACTATATTATCTATTTTGGGAATAGCATTTTTCTTTTTAACAGTTTTTCCGGCTCATTCAAACGATCTTCCGGTGGAAGCGGATATCGTAGTTGCTCCGGATGGATCGGGAGATTTTACCACCCTGCAGGCTGCCATAAATGCTGCTCCTTCCAACAGCGACAGACGTACGGTCATCTATATTAAAAGAGGGTTGTATGATACGGAAAAGTTGATTGTTCCGGGGGATAAAGTGAACATCACGCTGATCGGTGAAAGCCGGGAAGAGACCATTCTGAGTTACCATCTCTATGATTGTTCGCAGGGGAAGTGTCCTCCGGAGGATGCTGCTCTTTGGACCGGGGACAATATCCGGACGTCGGCGACGCTTACCATCCTGGGGGATGGATTCCGGGCTGAGAATCTGACGATCCGGAATACAGCCGGCCCGGTAGGGCAGGCACAGGCTGTGACCATCCGTTCCGACCGATGTGTCTTTATCAATGTAGATTTTTACAGCTATCAGGATACCATGTATTTCTGGAGCAATGGCAACCGGAGTTATTTTGAGGGGTGTCTTATAGTGGGGCGTACCGATTACATTTACGGAGGAGGAATGGTTTTTTTCCAGGAATGCGAGATCAGAAGCTGGGGAGGCGGCTGGATCACGGCTCCAGCCACGAAAAAAGAACAGCCCTACGGTTTTGTGTTCCATGCATGTGCACTGACCTATGCCCTGAACAGTCCACGTGGAGGAGATGACGGGGAATTAGTACGTTTCGGACGTCCCTGGAATGATTATCCCAGGGTAGCCTGGCTTTATTGTGACATGACAGAGATGATCCATCCGCAGGGCTGGGGTGACACATGGAACATGAGCTATGCGGCCACAAGTCCGGATCTTCATTTGGTTGAATATGGCAACACGGGTCCGGGAGCCGATATGAGCGGTCGGGCCAATTGGACCGGACTCAGGGCGCTAACCGAAGAGGAAGCGGCTGAATATACGGTTCAGAAAGTGCTGGCAGGAAACGATGGCTGGGATCCAACCTCCGAAGCTCCGATGGTGCAGCACTATACATGGTGCGGCGGGGGTGCTGATAATGGATGGCTGGTAGCAGAAAACTGGGATCCGGTGGGGATTCCCCAAAAGGGCGAATCGGCATGGGCCGAAGGGGAGATTACCCTCCGGAGCACCGGCGAGACTTTTCAGGCCGATCTGTTTCTCAAAGGGCATGCAAAACTTGAGGTGAACGACCATAGTACAGCTACCTATCTTTCTGTAGCCAGGGCAGAAATTTCAACAGATGCAGCCTCCAGCCTTGCCGGTAAGATCGGAACCAAAGATACCATCACGTTTAGCGGGTCCGGAACACTGGAACTGCAGGCTGAATTGTATGGAGTGCATCCCTTACGGAAAACAGGACCCGGAACACTTTCCCTGACACGGGCCAATCCGGATTTCTCAGGGGATGTGCAAATCGTCTCAGGAACCCTGGAAGCGCTGTCTGCTTCTTCGTTGGGTAAGAGTTCGGTACAACTGAGCGAAGAAGCTATCCTGGTGGTCGGTGACGACAATGCTTTTCATGCAAAATCTTCTTTGTCGGTAGTGTCTGGTGCTGCATTGGTTCTCAGTGGGAATGTGACCCTTGCTGAGTTTTATATTGATGGAGTATTGCAGGGCGTGGGCGAGTTTACAGAAGCAACCCATCCCAATTTGATCAACGGCGAGGGGAAAGTGATCATTGGCCGGCCCGACACCTTGCTTTTTCATCGTTCATCCGGCGGCAATTGGGATGAACCGGCGAATTATATTCCTGCTTTGATGCCACAGGCTGGCGAAACCGTGATCTGTGAGGAAGAGATGGAAACGACCTCAACCGTTTTTGAAGCCGATATTCTATTGCGGGGTGCCGGAAGCCTGCGTTTACGCGGAGATCCCTCTAAGAATCATACATCCACAGGAACGATCTATATGGAAGAGGGAACCAGCATACGCTACAACACCGGGGGCTCCGGAATGTATCTGAAAGCACCGGTAACGGTTTTGGGAGATGTAACCATGATCATGGAAAGTGGAAACGGAGGAGGCAGTACCATGACCCTGGCAGGTCCGGTATCCGGATCAGCGTCAATCACTGTTTTAAACAACGGCAAGGGAGTGCCGAACCAAGGAACTCTTTTGCTTACGGGTGATAACCAGGGATTCTCAGGTGTCTGGGATTTGACCCGATACAGTGAAAAGTATCCTTCGGTGAAAGGATACCGGTCCTGCATCGACGGGAACAGTGAGAATGCCTTCGGCAGGGGTTCCATCCAGGCAGGTTTGGAGAACCGGGTTATCTTCAGTGATGCTGCAGCAGGAGGCGACTCCCTGGAGGTAACCCTCAGTGAGTCGGCAAAGATTCTCTTAAACACCGGGGTTGTCATCGATAAATTCAAACTGAACGATTCCTGGTTTAAAAAAGGAACCTATTCGGCATCCACCCACCCGGAATTCTTTGAAGGTGCCGGGACTCTTTATGTAGCTACAGAACCCGAAGCATCGGGTCCTGAGATACTGCCTGCATTTCCCGGGGCTGAAGGCCATGGGAAATGGGTTACCGGGGGTCGTGGGGGAAAGGTAATCTATGTGACAACCCTGGAGGATCATACCAATCCGGGATCGCTACGCTATGCGATCAACCAAAGCGGAGCCCGCATCATTCTGTTTAAGGTTTCCGGTACCATTCAGTTGAAATCCAAACTTAAGATTTCCCGGGGTGATGTGACCCTTGCCGGGCAGACAGCTCCGGGGGATGGGATCACCCTCCGGGATTATCCTGTGGAGGTGGATGCCGACAATGTGATCATTCGCTTTTTGCGGTTTCGCATGGGGGATGTCGCCAAACAGGAAGCCGATGCCCTGGGAGGTCGATACCATGAAAAGATCCTTATTGACCACTGTTCCATGAGCTGGTCAACCGATGAATGCGTCTCTTTTTACCATAACGAGAATTTCACCCTTCAGTGGAGCATTATCTCCGAAAGCCTTCGCAATTCAGTGCATGGCAAAGGAGCCCACGGATATGGCGGTATATGGGGAGGGGAAAAGGCCTCTTTTCATCACAACCTGCTGGCTCACCACGACAGCCGGAATCCCCGTCTCGGAGAAACCAAAGGCAGTGCTTTTGCTCTGACAGACCTGGTCGACCTCCGGAACAACGTTATCTATAACTGGAGAGGAAACAGTTGTTACGGAGGAGAAGCCATGAATGCAAACATTGTAAACTGCTACTACAAGCCCGGTCCGGCCACCACCAAGGAGGAAAGGATCATTGCGATTGATAAACTGACGGAATCCGGATATCCGATTTCCAATACCTGGGGGACCTTTTATATCGATGGCAATGTGATGACCGGTTCTGAACGTGCTACCAACGACAACTGGACCTACGGAGTATACAACCAGTATCATGATAAGTATACCGTTTCAGCGGCTGAGAAAGAAGCCATGAGGCTTTCGGAACCCCTGAATACCGGCGATATAACAACCCACAGTGCAGAAGAAGCCTATGAACGGATTCTCGATTTTTGCGGGGCCAGTCTCGTGAGAGATGCGGTGGATGCTCGGATTCTCCATGATGTGGAAACCGGAACCGCAACTTTCATGGAGGGCGGGAACGGAAGTACCAAAGGAATCGTGGATACCCAGGAAGCCGTGGGGGGATGGCCTGAATTGCACTCCGAAGAGCCTCCGGCCGATACGGATAACGATGGTATGCCCGACGTATGGGAAAATGCCAACGGACTGGATCCTGAAAACGAAACCGATGCCCAACTGAAAACCGTCGATGGACACTATCCCAATATCGAAGTCTACCTGAACAGCCTCGTCAGCGAAATCGTAGACCAGCAAAATGAAGGAGGAGTAACAGGCGTTAAAGACAATATCCAACCCGGTAGCCACGACCTGAAAGTGTACTTCAACAAGAATGATCTGATGATCAGTCATCCCGGGATCATGCGTCAAATAGCCGTTTATGATGTAACCGGTCAGATGGTTATCCGGAAAGTGGTTAAAAACAACCATGCCCGGATCAATGCATCGGATTTATTAAAAGGAGTTTATATTGTCAGAATTCAGAATGCGGACCAAAAAATCTATGCGCAGAAAGTGGTGCGATACTAAACAAATATGAGAAGAAAAAGCGGCGTTTTTATTTTTCTTCTGATTGCAGGAGTGTTGTGGGGAAAGAATGCAACAGGAGCAGTCTATCAGGCTGAAACGGGCATGTTTTATCATGCGGTTATAGAAACCAAAAATGGGGGGTATCAGGGAGATGCCTACATCAATTTTGATAATGAACCGGGAAGTTACCTGGAGATTACGGTAGGCATGGCCATCGCGGGGAACCAGGAGATTGGAATACGGTATGCCAATGGAACGCAGTCTGCGAGGCCTATGGAAGTATCCCTGAATAGCCGGATCCTGGAATCGTCTTCTGTTTTTGAGCCGACGGGTAGTTGGACATCCTGGGATACTCTGGTTATTTCAGCCGATTTTCCACAAGGAATCAGCACCTTGCGTTTTACATCCACAGGCAGCGAAGGAGGACCGAATCTCGATCAGTTTGACATTTCAGGTCCGCAGCTTCCGGTATATACGCTTACCTTAACCGTTGTGGGTGAGGGCGAGATCATACAATATCCTTCCCGGGGGTTGCTTTTTGAAGGAGAGGAAATTACGTTGGTAGCCCGTCCAGGGTGGGCCAGCCAATGGAAGGAGTGGACCGGGGATGTTCCCGGATCCGGGGATACATTGCGTTTTGTGCTCGATGGAAATAAGACCATCCATGCGGTATTTGAACCCCTGGAAGTGGTGACTCCGGAACCGGATTTTTCCCTGACCGGCTATGCCGCTGTTCCGGCCAATGGCCTTGAAACAACTACCGGTGGAAAAGGAGGAGAACTACGGGTGATAGAGACCCTGTCCGAATTGATCGCCTGGGGTGCCTCCCGGGAAAACAACAACACACCGCAAACCGTGTTGATCCGTGGAAAAATTGAAGCCGAAAAGACAACCGTCATTTCAATCAAGCGGGGAGGGAATATTTCTATTTTGGGGGATTCAGGTGCAGGAAATGAATATGCAGAACTGAAAAATATCTCCCTGAATATTCGGGACTATACCAATGTGATCATCCAGAACCTGAAAATGCACGAGGTATTTTATCCGGATGACGATGTAACCATCGATCATTGCAGCCATGTATGGATCGATCATTGTGAGTTTTACAGCAGAATAGGCCCCGGAATAGGAGTGGATACCTACGACGGATTATTGGATATCAAAAAAGGATCCCACCATGTGACGGTTTCCTGGTGTTTTTTTCATCATCACATGAAAACCATGCTGATCGGGCACAGCGACAACAACGGGGAACAGGATGCCGGCCTGCAGCTTACCCTTCATCATAACCGGTTTGCCTATACCAATGGCAGGAATCCAAGCCTCCGCTTTGGCATGTGCCATTATTACAATAATTACCTGGAAGAAATTGATGATTATGGTTTTGCCGTACGAAACGGGGCCCATGCAAAAATTGAAAACTGCCATTTTGAGAGCGTAAAAACGCCCATAGCGACCGATAAATTCAAAGGGCATGGGTATGCTTGCGTATCCGGATGTATCTACACCGGAAGCTGCAACGAAAACAGCAATCAGGTATCGGAGCCTACAGATTGTGGGTTTTGGGAGGATGCCCTTCCTTATGCCTATGAATTGGAAGAAGTGCATACCGTTCGGTTGTCGGTAAGCCAATATGCGGGTGTGGGAAAAATAGAAACCATTACCCATGCCGTTGACCCCAAAAGGGCGGAAGAAGAATTCCGGATGCTGCATATCTTCCGAAATACGAACGGGAGCAACCTGGAAGTAACCTGCCTTTCACAAAAACAACAGAAAACAAGGTTTTCCCTATATTCGCTCAGAGGCATCAAACAGGGGATCGGGAGCTATCCTGTGCAGGCAGGCATCCATACCGTGGTTTTGCCCCTGCCGGCGCTGATTTCTGGCGTCTATATTGTATTGGCTGAAACACCTTCGGGCAGCTACACAAAAAAGATATGGATTCACTGAGCATAAAAAATAAGCCGGCAGAATGATCTGCCGGCTTACCCATTTCAATCTGTTGGGTTATTGTTTGATCAGTTTCTTCGCAAATCCCGAATGATTCATCGATCGGATAAGGTACAATCCTGCAGGCAGGTTGCTTAGGTGGATCGGTTCGCGTGAGGAATTCACTCTTTTTTGGATCACCACCTTTCCGGCGATGTTGTAAACAGCGATATCGGTGGGTTCCGTTACATTCACAAATACCCTGTCGGTTGCCGGATTCGGATAAACCTGGAGATCGGGTGTTTTATGGCTAATAACCGTAGAAGCCAGTTTTTCGGCTTTGATATAATACAGGTTCACGCCACTGGAGGGTGAATAGAGGAAGATGGTTGCAGGACCTCCTTCGTAGGTAAATTCTCCTTTGCTGATGGAAGCTCCCAGGGCAGCAAACTGTCCTACTTCGGTATCCTTATCACCGGCAGCAATCATGAGCACCCGGTCTTCGCTGCTTGAGGAAGACATGCCATAAACGGTAATTTTTGTATTTCCGGAAACTTCAAAGGTAAGGACCCTTCCCAGAGGATTTCCTTCTTCGTCGAAGTCACCGCTTCCGCCCAGTTTCAACCGGTGGGTGAAATCCATGCCGTCGATTGATTTGTTGTTTCCATCAATGGTTACTTTCTTCCCGCTGTGTGCATGAATGGTTAATCCGTTAACGGTAACCGTTTCAGTGATTTCACCCAGGGCGTTGAATTCTTCATTGCTGATGTTCCATTCCTGTACATCCTCGACAATTGGAGCTGTTTTGACGTAATAAAGGTTTACGCCACTGGAGGGTGAATAGAGGTAGATGGTTGTCGGTCCCCCGACGTAATCAAATTCACCTTTGCTTAGGGAAGCTCCCAGGGCGGCAAACTGACCTACTTCGGTATCTTTATCGCCGGCTGTGATCATCAGCACACGGTCTTCGCTGCTGTTTGATGACATACCATATACGATAATTTTTGTATTGCCATCCACATCAAAGCCCAGGATGCGGCCTTCCGGATTTCCTGTGTCATCAAACAGACCGCTTCCGCCCAGTTTCAACCGGTGGGTAAAATCCATACCATCCAGGGATTTGTTGTTTTCATCGATGGTTACAGATTTACTACTGGTAGCATAAATGGTCAGTCCTTTCACATTCAGGGTTTGTTCAATTTTT
Organism: uncultured Mariniphaga sp.; assembly: GCA_964408795.1. Classification (GTDB taxonomy): domain Bacteria; phylum Bacteroidota; class Bacteroidia; order Bacteroidales; family Prolixibacteraceae; genus JABMQB01. The sequence goes on along the minus strand of CAYPAW010000110.1, from coordinate 234 downwards.
CCCAGGGCATTAAAATCGGGATCACTGAAATTCCATTCGGTAGCTACTTCGACCGGGGTACCTGTCCAGCGGGGATCTCCGGCGGTTCCCAGACCGGCAAACGTTCCGTCCAGGATGTTGTAATCGCCATTGGCCCTGTCGACCCAAAGTTCATCGGCTGTTCCTGCATAGACCGCTGTGGGGAATCCCACAATGGTATCTTTGCCTTGGTTGCTGTATTCACTGGTGGCATAG
>CAYPAW010000109.1:0-14230 GCA_964408795.1 uncultured Mariniphaga sp. | reverse complement strand
ATTTGACGTATCCGTTAAAAGCCAGGTCTGGCTGTGAAAGGCCAGGAAATGCAGCCAATAGAAGGAAAGAAGCAAGAAATAGACCGAAGGAATTCAACACGAGACCGGTATTCTCGCTTTTTGGGGCTTTCGGATCGGGGATTTTTCTTTCTTTATCAGGCAAGGTTCGGGCAGATACCGGTTTTTTCGGTGCAAGGTGTGTTTGATCTTTCCACTGGTTGTTTTGTGTGAATTGTGTTTTCATTTTGAGGGGATGTTTTGGAACCCGGAGGCGAATTCCATGACACACATTTTTTCATACTCCGGATGGGTTCCTTCCGCAACGCCTATGAAGCGGAAATCTTCAGTCAGGAAATTTTTTCTGTGTCCCCGTGAAGGCATGCCATCATCGATTAAAAGGTAGAGCACAATCTGGCGGGGGGTTACCTGTCCGTAGGCTATATTTTCAGCTATCTTCCCCGACCACCTTCCATACCGTTCGATTCGGTTTCGGAATCCTGAACGGTCATGTCCCTGATGACCTATTTTTCCGCTTTGGGACTGGTCCTTTACGTGATCGTTGGCTGCCAGGGTTAATCGCTGGTCGGGTTTCAGAACAGGAACCGGTTCCTGGTTTCTCAGAAACTGCATGCATTCCATAAGTGCCTTAACGCCTTCTGTGGTCATCAACGGCAAATCGCCCGGATAATACAATTTTCTGCCATTGTAACAATCTACCATCGGTTCGAGGTATTCCCTGGCATAACGGTCCGGATCTGAACGCAATTTATTGATCTCAAGAACTACTTCTTTTTCAAATGCCGAAAGGTAATGAATCCCGGATGCTGTATTGAGTTTACCGGTTTCCCAGGTTGAAGGCAGATCCATTGAATAGGCACAGAATGTTGCGATGATGAGTCCTGTAAGCCATCCCGATTTCCTTGTTTTAACCTGCATTGGATTTTTGTTTGTCTATATCCCGGATCACTTTTCCATCTTCCAGGGTAATGATTCTCCGGGCTTTTTTCACTACCCGCTGATCGTGTGTCGAAAATATAAACGTAATTTTTTCTTTTTTATTCAGTTCTTCCATGATATCCAGGAGATTTTCCGTTGATTTGGAATCGAGGTTGGCTGTAGGTTCATCGGCCAGTACGAATTTCGGTTTTGAAGCCAGGGCCCTGGCTACAGCTACCCGTTGCTGTTGACCGCCTGACAGTTTGGAGGGACGGCGGTCCATCATCTCACCAAGGCCTACCGAACGCAGCAGTTCGATGGCACGCTTCTCCCTGTGAGCCTTTTTTGCTCCCTGCAGATGCATGATGAATTCAACATTCTCCCGGGCTGTGAGTACCGGAATCAGGTTGTAGGCCTGGAAGACAAATCCAATATAGAACATGCGAAAATCAGTGAGCCTCGCTGAGGAAAGCTTGTGGATATCCACTCCGTCAATGATCACACTCCCTTCCGTGGCTTCATCAAGACCCCCAACAACGTTCAGTAAGGTGGTCTTTCCTGATCCGGAAGGCCCTACAATAGCCGTAAATTCCCCCTCCTCAATGGAAAGCGTTACACCGTTTACCGCATGCACCGGTACGGAATTGTCCTGGTACGTTTTATACAGGTTTTTAATCTCTATGATCTTCATGTTGTGTAGGTTTTAATGCTTAAATGCTGGATTGCCTTACTGTATTGAATGAATTTTTTCAAAGTAGGTTCTTCAATTCTTGTTGTGATCTTCATTCTTACGGTTCCTTCGTTTAGTAATCTTCTGAATCCCGACGTAAATTCATTTTCTCCTGTCATGCTAAAGCGATTTTGTGTATTCTCTGAATCACTCTTTCACAATATTTTCAATGTCTTCTTTCTCATTTTGGCCTGAATACATGGATGCAATCAAGCTTTTTTACTCGGTTCTAGTAGCCTCCGCCGGGTTTAGTTTCAGGGCTTTCCGCGCGGGATAAACCGCTGACAACACTCCGGTAAGAATGACCAGGATGGCTGTAATAATCAGGCTTTCAGTGCGCAGGGAGGTATAGATCTGTGAGGCAAATCCATAGCTTTCCAGTCCTTCGGCAAACATCGAAAGGTTGATAGGAACAGTTTCAAATATTTTTGTGATCCCTGAGCCGATAAGAATTCCCAGGGCGCCACCGAAGACGGTGAGCAGGGATGATTCAAGAATGATCATTTTAAAGATCCTTTTTTTGTTCATCCCTACAGCCATTAACATGCCTATTTCTTTTACCCGTTCCAGTACAGCCATCAACATGGTGTTGATAATTCCAAAGCAAAGCGCCAACAGAATAATGAGGACAAAAATGTACATATACTGATCCATGGAACTGGTAAGCAAAGCCATTTCCGGGCTCAATTCTTTCCAGGTAAGGACCTCATTGTTTCCGGCCCGTTTTTGTATGGAAGGTTTTACTTCTTCTGCCAGGTTGCCCTCTTCCAGAAGGATGGCGATTTCATGGGCTTTGTTGTCATCCATTCCGAGTTGTTGCTGTAAGTCGGCAAAGCGTACAAAAAGGGTTGATTCATCGTAGGCAGTATTGGTGGTACGGTAGATACCGCTAACCCGATACCCTTTTACTGACATGTTGCCGTGCATGTCAACCATTTGCATATTTATCCGGGATCGTATGCTGAGGCGGAGTTTTTTCGCCAGTTTTTCACCAATCACCACGGGGGGCATACGGCTATCATGTTCCAGGTAAGCACCCTCAATGATATGTTCCCACAGGTCGGTTACCTTTTTTTCCCTTTCGGGTTCTACGCCGATAACCTTCCCTCCACCGGTTCCATGAGCAGCCATGATAAAAGGCTCCGCAACCAACCGGCGGCTTGCAGCGATTACAGAACCAGCCTCGCCAATCCTTCCGATCATCTCTTCGGTGCCGGAAATCTGCAGGTTGATGTCGTTATCGACACGAAAATCCGGCGCATGAATTTGGATGTGAGCCAGTTCTGTTTTTGTGGCTGATTCAATCCGGGCATCCACAACACCCTGCATGAAGGCCATGATAAAGACCCCCGCAAAAAGTCCAAGTGCAATGGCGATGATCATGATTGTACTGCGCATCTTGTTTCGCCAGACATTTCTCCATGCTATTGACCAAATCATCTTTCTTAATTTTATTATTTATCCCCTTATTGCAGAGGTGATCTTTAAACGAATTATATTGTGTGCCGGAAAAAAGGAAATGAATACACTGATTAAAAATACCAGAACTACCTGATTGTAAAAAAGCGATGGTTTCATCGAAAAAAACATAAAAGGTTCCATCCCATATTGTTCCGTAGCACTTGCTGTATCTCCTGTAAGGGGAATCGGGTGGTGGTAAAACCACAGGCAAAAGAGGTAACTTACAACAATTCCAATGCAACAACCGATGATTCCGATAAACAGGGTTTCGAAGAAAACCATGGTGCTGATTTTACTTTTTTTCATACCCACGGCATGGATAACGCCAAATTCACGCCTTCGTTCTTTAACCATCATCATGACGACACTGAAAATACCAAACGTGATGATCAGATACAGGATCCCCAACATGATTATTCCTCCGGCGCGGTCACTCTGAATTAATTGTTCTACTTCGGGTTGCATATCGGTCCATGTAAGGACTGTTTTTCCGGGGGGCAGCAGTTTTTCGATTCCTGCTTTGAGGTGATCTACCTGATAATGATTATCGGTCATTACTGCCAGGGCCGTGGATCGTTCGTAGGCAGAATAGAATGTTCGGGCATGATCGATTTCCATGAATACCAGCCGTTTGTTGAACTGCTGATTGGGATGCTCCATGATGCCTTTAACCGGGAACAATCCGTTCGCACTGATGCCATGAAAGCCCTGGCCGATCATCACCAGTGTATCCCCAATGGTGAGGTTTAAAAAACCGGCCAATCCACTTCCCAGAACAACTCCCGGATCTCCGGGTTCCAGAAAACTGCCTTTTTTGATCCGTTTTGAGATCGTGGTAATACGGTCTTCGGCTTCGGGGTCGATGCCCAGGACCATAGCCGGTTTGCTGTGCTGGTGATTGGCCGCCAGAGCAAAGGATTCCAGACGGTGCGAAACCAGGGTTACGTCCTCCATGTCTTCAATCCGGCTTTTTAGTTCCGGAGGAACTTCCATGCTGTTTTCAAGCGTCCGTTCATCCCAGTATGCGGAATCCTGCACCTGAAGGTACCCAGAATAAAATTTTACTACATTATCAATCATGCTGTCATAGGAACCTTCCTGCATGGATCGCATCCAGGATGCCAGCAGGACACTGAAAACAATGGAGGAGATGGCAATCAGGGTCCGCCGCCGGTTCCGCCAGAGGTTTCTCCATGCCAGTTTGATGTTTGTTATCATACGTTTAAATTCTCTATTTTTTACCGTAACGAATAGAACGTACCACATTTTAATCCCGATCTACAGGGATTGGGATCAGGCTTTTTCTGTATTTCCCCCCCTTGGGGAAAGTCATCAGCCGGATGGGTGATAAAGGGGCGGGCTCAATTCCCATCGCGACTCGTTTCATATGTAACTGAACACTGTTCCTGTTTGTTTACCGTATCCTTCTCATATTCTGTTGTGAAAAGAACGATTCATCAAGATCCACGTTGAACTCAATTTCATCAAAAATTAAAATGGTTTTTTGCTCTTCTTTATCAGCCGGTATCATTTCCATGCGGGTCGGTATTTTTCGGTCATCCATTTGTTTGATCTCCGAAAGAATTTCCGTATTCACCAGGTAACCGTCTTCATCGTAATATTCTCCCTTGAGCCATAAATATTCCTTTTTTGAAATCCACATCAGAATCTTACCCCACACTACCGGAGCATCTTCCCGGGGGGTAAGGCTTATTTTGTAACAATCGTAATCCTGTATTCTTTCTTCCCCCATCAGTTCATGGTGATAATCTTCGATAAGGGAAGATTCCCGTACCAGGTCGTCGTTGGTGAAATCAGAACCCATCCACGATTGCATCATCATGGAAGGAGGGATCTTTATCATGCGTTCAATGGTGGGTACCCAGTTCCACATTTCACTTTCCCTTTTGAGGAATACCTGGCCTTTTTCCCTGGCCGGAGCGGTAATATAAATCAAGGAGTAATCGTTTCCAAGTGACCAGCTTTTCATGGATACGGTGCGTGACCACGAAGGCCTTTCAATGATCATGGTCATCTCTCCACGGCTCGACAAACCCCTGAATTTTTCATCGGCTCTCCGGACAATTTCTTCTACATCCTGGCTGACGACCATAAAAGGTAAAAAATGTAAAATGGAAAAGGCAACAATTGTTTTCATCTCATTTGTTTATTTTATCGGTCTTGTATGCCTGCTTATTCGGCAGACAGGGAACTCGCATGAAATTAAAATCATATTCCTGAGTGATCATTATTACTATGCTCGTTTCATAACCCTTTATTTCGTGGTAATTAGCCTGAAACAGGCTTTTATCACCCGTTCTTCCAGTTGTTTAACAGGGGAAAAATCAGGAACAGTAACCAGTACCATTATTGCTCCTTTAATCAGGGAACTGATTACCATCAAATCCCCTTCCGGATCTTTGCTTCCCATAGTTGTAATAAATTGATTAAGCATCAAAATAACATCTCCGGATCGATTCATGTTTTTCGCCAATACCGATTCGGCAAGCCCCGACTGCATGATTAATGAAGAATAAAGCTTCCAGAATTTGCGGTTTTCGCTGATTATTTGAAAACTTTTTCGGATAAAATACTCGAATTCTTCTTTCGTTAAAACTCCGTCATGATTTGGGTCAAAATGAGAATAAATGGAATCAAACCCAGTTCGTATAATTTCATTCAGTATTTCCTGTTTGCTTTCGAAGTAGTTGTAAGCAAGGCCTTTGGAAATTCCTGCCTTTTTGGCAATCTTGCTTATGCTTGTGACGTGGTAGCCATTCTCGGCAAACAACTCAAGGGCTGTATCCATGATCAGGCGTTTCTTTTCCTGACGTATTTGATCATATTGCTGGGCTGTTCTCGGACTCATTAATCTTATTTATGACTGAACGGTTGTTCAAATATAAAGCATTTGGTTTTGCTTTGTGCTATAAACAGTGTTAAGAAATTGTTAAGATGACTAAACGGTCATTCAATAAAATTGCAAAAGGGTAAATCCTAAAAAATTACGGTGAGACGGATAGGAAGATACAAAGAATAGGGTATGATTTTGTAAGTAATTGCAGAGATAACGTATCTTTAAGGGTTGAAACAAAAAATTACAACAACATGAATACGAACAGACGTCAGTTTATTAAAAAAACGGCGATTGCAACAGCAGCCATTGGCACAGCACCGGTCATTCTGGATGCTTGTGGTTCGCCCAATGAAAGAATTACCGTAGCATTGATTGGGTGCCGGGGTATGGGATTTAGCAATCTGCAGGCTTTTCTGAAGGAAGAGAATGTTGAGTGTTTGGCGCTTTGTGATGTGGATGGGCAGATTCTGGAAGGGCGAGCTGCGGAAGTAGAGGAGGCAACCGGAAAACGGCCGCTGGTATACCGGGATTTTCGCCGGGTGCTGGGCAATCCAGATATCGATACAGTGATCATCGGCACGCCGGATCACTGGCATGCTTTGATGGTAATACAGGCGTTGGAAGCAGGCAAACACGTGTATGTCGAGAAGCCTATGGGCCATAGCATTGAAGAATGCAATACCCTGGTTGCCGCTGCATCCAACTATCCCCGGCAGGTAGTACAGGTGGGTATGTGGCAGCGCAGTTCCACTCACTGGTTTGATGCTTCTGAGGTCGTCAAATCCGGAGAACTGGGCGATGTAAAACTGGTGAAAGCGTGGATTTATAAGGGATACGACGAACCCTATGTTGAACAACCGGATTCGGAAGCTCCGGATTATGTAGATTACGATATGTGGCTGGGGCCGGCTCCAAAGCGCTCCTTCAATCCCAACCGGTTTCATTATAATTTCCGGTGGTTCTGGGATTATGCCGGAGGAGCGATGACCGACTGGGGGGTTCATTTGCTTGACTTTGCTCTCTATGCTATGGATGCCGGCTATCCTGAATCGGTATCTCCGGGGGGTGGAATTTACCTCAACCAGGGAGCCGTGGAGACTCCCGATATTCAACAGGCTTTGTATCATTACCCGAACCACTCCATGGTGTGGGAATGTGGGTTAAATCCCGGAATCGGGCCCTATGGAAAAGGCCATGGGGTAGCTTTTGTCGGTACACGCGGAACCCTGATTCTTACGCGGGATGATTGGCAGGTATTGCCCGAAACCAATAATGAAACACGGGAGCCCTGGATCAAAGGGTACAGAACCGAAGGGGAGTCCAGTAATTTGCAGGCCCATGTAAAAAATTTCCTGAAGTGCATCCGCAAAGGCGGAACACCCAATGCTCCGGTGGAGGTGGGAGCTAAAACAGCCATTGTTTCTGAAATGGGGAACATTGCCTACCGTACCGGAAAAATCATCCACTGGAACCAGGCGCAGGGAAAATTCAGGGAAGAAGAAGCCAACCGGTTTCTGAAACTCACCTATCGCGATCCATGGGAATTGCCTCGTCTTTGAATCAAAAAAATAATTACCTTTGCCTGCAATTCCGGGTTGACCCGGAGAAAAGATCCCAAAGAGGTAAGCGGGAGTAGCTCAGTGGTAGAGCATCAGCTTCCCAAGCTGAGGGCCGCGGGTTCGATCCCCGTTTCCCGCTCTTGAAAATCAGGGACTTAGAACAATGGACTTCTAAGTCCCTTTTTCATTTGCAATAAAATTTGCAATATAAAATGATGCTCGTTACTATTCAGATTTCCAGATATTTTTTTTAAAAAATTCTGCATCTTAGTAATTAAGAAACATTGTAACTTTCTGTATTTCAAATTTTTTTCCAGAATTTTTCATTCAAAAAGTTATTTCGAGACCTGAATCCTGACCAGAATTCAGTTTTTTCTGTATTTATAGTAAAGATAAGCGCAGAAACATACGCTTCACCAGCGGGTATATTGGTAGTACTATATGGGGGGATGCCCTATAGCGGGGGTTACGGTGGGGGTAGGGCATCTGTACAATAAACTAATCACAAAATGAAGACTAACCCTCATAAAGACAACTATCACATCCCAGCAACAACAGATGAACTCATTACCGACATGGAACTTAACCCTGAGAGATATAAACACCTGCAATTTATCTTAAACCGCCAAAAACATAAGGGTCTGGGAATGGGACAATTATATCTGGTTGTGAATGAAACTGGGTTTGGGGTATATCGCCTTGATGATGTTGATTACGAAAACAGAATTATTCAGTTGTCATTTTCAAATCCTGTGACTGGGAACTGTGCTGAAATAAGTCTGGACATCAATAATAAACATCCACAGTTATTTCTGATAAACTGGCTTGACATCGAGGATATGGTCTATAAAGAAGTGGTATATGATTTCACTGATAATGAACTTCTTGAACTTGAAAGTGAGTTACCATGAACGCCTTGGACTACATCAACAATTCGGGAAGGAGAGTACTGAAATTTTTCCCGCCAGACTCATTATTGATTGACCTGCATTTTATTCTGACCCAAAACAAAATTTTGACCCGACATATGCCATATCTTTTGCTTGAGAAAAAGATTTCAGGAAACCATATTGATGCCATACGAATTCTTGATTTTCATGAAGAAGATGGCGTTGTTTCGCTTTCAGTTCAAGAACTTGAAAGCAAAAAGAAGTATCTACTGTCAGCAAATATGGATTATGATGGGAATATGTGGAATTGGTGTTTGGCGGATTTTATTGCTCTGACTAATAAATCATAGTTACGGTGAGGATTTTCAACGGTGCTCGCATAATTACTAAAGTATTCTGAATTAATCAATTTGGTTCGTATATTTGTCATTATGGCTTTATTGATTACAATAGCATAAATATGATTGTTGTAAACGTATTATTTTCATCCTGTATAATTTGGTGAATATTATCCATAGGAAAAAAGAAAAAATTAATATTTTTTTGAAGCGTATTGGCAGAATACCTTTTGTAATCAGCTTATTCGCAATATTATGTTTTTTATTTGAATTTGGATTTGAACATAAAACAGATGATTTAAATTTTATCAGAAAAGTATATGTTTTTACAGCAATTATAGGGTCGGTATCAATAATTATCAGGTATTTTTTCAAAATAAACCGACCAAGATTAAAATCACTGCCAGTTGATATATTCATTTTATTATTTCTGATTTACGTCATATCACAAAATCTTAGAAATGATATATTACATGGAGTGAGCATATTCACACCAGTATTTTGGCTTTATACGGCAATTTTTCTTGTTTTTTTTCGTGAATTATCAGCACTCAGGGTCGAGTTTAAAAAAGCTGTATTTAACACAGCACAACTATTTGCTTTAAGTTTTCTTTTAATAATAATTACAGGAACATTTTTATTGATGCTTCCCAACGCAACAGTCACCAGAATAAGTCTGATTGATGCATTATTTACTTCGACAAGTGCAGTCTGCGTGACTGGACTAACCGTTGTTGATACAGGAAGTTTCTTTACCGAATTCGGACAAATAATTATTGCTGTGTTAATCCAGATTGGTGGATTGGGAATATTGACTTTTACCAGTTATTTTAGTTATTTTTTCCGTGGAGGTTCGACATATGAAAGTCAGTTTATTCTCCGTGATTTAACACATTCTGAAAAGCTGGCAGAGGTTTTTACCATATTAAAAAGAATTATACTTATCACTATACTTATTGAGGGAATTGGCTCATTTTTAATCTTTCATAGTATCAACAGAGAACTTATTCCATCTTTGTCAGACCGTTTGTTCTTTTCTGTTTTTCACGCTGTCTCAGGATTCTGTAATGCTGGTTTTTCTACATTATCGGACAGCTTTTACGAAGATGCATACCAATTTAACTATCCATTGCATCTGATTGTAGCTGGTTTATTCATCTTAGGTGGATTAGGATTTCCAATTGTTTTCAATTTGTTGAGATACTTAAAGGTTAAATTAAAATCACTGTTCTTATTACTGTTTGGAGGAAAGAAGCAATCTGATTTACCATGGTTATTAGATGTGAACACACGGATAGTTTTATATACCTCTGCTGCCTTAACGGTTGTGGGAACACTTGCTTTTTTTGTTTTGGAATTCAATAATACCCTTTCAAGCCATACTTTTATCGGTAAGTTTATAACTGCATTTTTTGGAGCAGTAACGACAAGAACTGCAGGATTTAACACCGTGGACACATCCATTTTAAGCATCCCTACAATCTTAATTGTAATGTCTCTTATGTGGATTGGAGCATCACCAGCCTCAACAGGTGGCGGGATTAAAACAAGCACTTTTGCGGTAGCGGTACTTAACATCCTGAGAATCGTAAAAGGGAAACCCCGACTTGAAATATTTAAAAGGGAAATTCCAGAAATATCTGTTAACAGGGCATTTGCAATTATTTTTCTATCGATACTTGTTATATCTTTTTCTGTCGGCAGTATAGCAATTTTTGATTCCGAGAAAAAATTTCTTGATGTATGTTTCGAAAGTATATCTGCTTTTAGCACAGTAGGGTTGAGCAGAGGAATAACCGAAGATTTGACAGCAGCAAGCAAATTAATTATAGTAATTACGATGTTTATCGGCAGAATTAGCATGCTTACGCTTCTGATTGCATTTTTCAGGAGGGTCTCTTCAGGAAATTACAGGTATCCTTCTGAAAGTATACTAATAAACTAAAAATCCATAAAGCCATGAAATTCATTATTATCGGACTTGGAAATTTTGGTTCTTCTTTGGCGGAAAAATTGACAAGGATGGGACATGAGGTTATCGGTGTTGATAACAAAATTGAAAAAATTGAATGCATAAAGGATAAGGTAACTCATGCTATTTGTTTGGATTGCCGAAGTCAGGATTCTGTTAAGAATCTTCCTTTACAAAACACGGACGTAGTGGTTGTAAGTATCGGGGAGGATGAAGGTGCTAATTTGCTGACAACTGCTCTTATGAAGAAAATGAATGTTCCAAGACTGATTAGCCGTTCAGTTTCTCAAATTCATGAAACAATACTGGAAGCAATGGAAGTAACAGAGATTGTACGCCCTGAAGAAGAAACAGCAGAAAGATGGGCAAAAAAGCTAACCACAGCAGGCATTATTGACACTTTTGAACTTACTGAGAATTACAGCATAGTTGAAGTTAAAGTACCCAGAAAATTTACTGGAAAAACCGTTGCTGAAGTAGGATTCAACAGGGATTATAATGTCCTTGTACTTACAATAATGAAAAACATTAAGGAAAGAAACATTATTGGGTTGTTTCGAAAGGTCACAAAACTTGCAATTGAAGGAGTCGCCACGGCTGAAACTCTGCTCAATGAGGGGGATGTAATGGTTTTATATGGACATAATGAAAATCTGTCTGCATTGCTCAGTGAATAGCTATTAATTCTGAAATCAAACTATAATAATCAAGCTGCCATACAGTAATTACGAAAGAAAAAAATTATTATGAATCTTTTTGATTTACAGCTACCGTTAACTGACCCTGTATTAAAATTCCTGATAATACTCCTGATAATTCTGTTTGTTCCAATTCTGTCCGACAGAATAAAGATTCCACATCTGCTTGGAATGATTATCGCAGGAGTGATAATAGGACCGCACGGCTTTAATCTGCTGACAAGGGATAGCAGCATAATTCTTTCAGGAACTGCAGGATTGATGTACATTATGTTCTTGTCTGGCTTAGAGATTGACATGAATGATTTCAGAAGAAACGCAGGTAAGAGTGCAGTGCTTGGTATTTATGGGTTTATCATCCCGATGGTTTTAGGAACTTTGGCTGGCGTTTATGTTTTAAAGTTTACATTAATCACTTCAGTATTATTAGCAAGTTTATTTGCTTCACATACCCTTATTACTTATCCAATAGTGAGCAAATTTGGTATCCTGAAAAACAGAGCTGTCAATGTCGCTATTGGAAGCACATTACTTACAAATGTATTAGCGTTAACCGTCCTTGCCATTATCGTAGGTATGTCCAATGGTGATTTGAATAGAACTTTCTGGATTAGGCTGATATTGTCATATCTGCTGTTCTCGTCAATCATAATATTTGTTTTCCCGATTATTTCAAGATGGTTCTTTAAACGCTACAGCGATAATATTTCTCAATACATTTTTGTACTTGTGATTGTGTTTTCAGGGGCAGTTTTATCAAAATTTGCAGGGATTGAAGCAATAATTGGAGCATTCTTGGCAGGTCTGGCAATAAATCGATTAATCCCCCGAACTTCACCTTTGATGAACAGAATAGATTTTGTGGGGAACGCTATATTCATTCCTTTCTTTTTAATTGGTGTCGGTATGTTGATTGATTTCAGGGCATTCGTAAATCCCGACACACTTTTTGTTGCGTTAATAATGACATTGATTGCTACCACAGGAAAGTTTCTTTCAGCTTGGTTATTTCAGAAAAATTTCAAATTTTCCAAAGACGAACGCAGACTTGTTTTCGGTCTTACCAATTCGCAGGCTGCAGCGACTTTAGCTGCAGTATTGGTAGGATATAATATTATAATTGGAAATGCTGATAACGGTGAACCAATCAGACTTTTAAATGAAAGTATTTTAAATGGCACGATAGTAATGATTTTGGTCACCTGCACAATTGCGTCTTTTGTTACACAAAGGGGTGCTCAGAATATTGCTCTGTCTGAATTCTCTGAAAACGAGAAATTTGAAAATACTGAAAGAATTCTAATTCCAGTAAACAATCCGAGCAATATTGATGAATTGGTAAATCTTGGTACAATTATTAAATCAAAAAAGAATCATGAAGGGATTTTTTCTGTTAATATCATCACAGAGGGAAGTACCGAGAATGAAACTGGTAAGTCAGCAAAAAAACTTCTGGAAAAGGCTGAGATAGCTGCTTCTGGATGTGATGTTAAACTGAAGACAATTCTGAGGTACGATGCAAATATCTTATCTGGAATTTCCAGTACCGTAAAAGAAAACAATATTTCAGACCTGTTGTTAGGACTGCATTTAAGAACTGATTTGTCAGATTCATTTTTTGGCAAACTTACAGAAGGGATATTATCAAAATGCAATTGCACTACATACACCTATCGTCCGTTTCAACCAATTTCAACAATAATACGTCATTTGGTGATTATTCCGAAAAATGCTGAGGATGAAGCAGGATTCTCATTTTGGCTCTCAAAAATATGGCATATTGCATATAATACTGGGGCAAAAATAGTATTCTTCTCAACGAGTAAGACCAAGCAGTTGCTTGAAGAAATAAATGATAAACATCCGATTAATGCTGATTTTAGAAATTTCGATGATTGGGGGCAATTCCCGAATTTGAGAGATGAAATAAAAAAAGATGACAATTTTATAGTTGTATTAAGCAGAAAGAATTTTGTATCTTATAACTTAGCGATGGATAAAATCCCCATGTTTATAGATGAATATTTTAGAAATATCAATTTGCTTCTGATTTATCCTTCCCAGTCCTCAGCTTGGAATGAAGAACAAATAGATTTAACAAATCCATCATTATTAGAAGCGATTGAAAAGGTAGATTTAATCGGCAAAACCATCGCCAATATCTTTAGAAAGAAATAATTCATTTATCGCAGATGAATCATTTTTTTGATGGTTCTCCAATCCTTCTGTAATTGTTAGAAGATTCTTATCTGTCAAAATCTGGAATGTTTAATCCGATAAAAAAACGGTCGTTTATTAGTACCCCTCAGTGCAGGGGAGGTTTGTATAAAAAACAAGGGGTTTCACAACCCCTTAATTGTTTACCCACTTTTATTTAAAAAATGTCAGGCATTAATGTACTCTTCAATCGGTTTTTTAATGCCATTTCTGAAATCCATTTCCTGTTTTTCACGGGCATGTCGCAGGATGTAACCTGATTTTCGTCTTTCTTTTTTATCCTTTGAACCTTTCGGGCGTCCAAGTCGTACCCCTTCAATTTCCTTTTTCCGCCTCAGCGCAAGTTTTGTCCGCTCAGAAATGAGAGACCTTTCAAATTCCGCAAAAATTGCCAGAATATGAAAATGCAGCCGTCCTGTTGCACTGCTGAAATCAAGATTGTCACTCACTGAAATAAAGGTTATGCCTTTATCTTTTAACGTGGGATAAAACTGCACCCACTTATGGGTAAAAAATGACTCCACCCATAATTTGACGATCTTTCGGGTTAAAAAGATCTGATCAATGCCCGG
>CAYPAW010000108.1:0-3267 GCA_964408795.1 uncultured Mariniphaga sp. | reverse complement strand
TGAAACGAGCATGTAAAATATTTACACTTAAGATGATGATTAAAGCTATGCGAGTTCCATATGATACCTTAGAAATTTAACACTTTAATCATATGAAACATCTATTCTTCTTTGCAGCCATTCTTTTACTCTCAGGAGTGTTTACATCGTGTGAAAATTCAGGTGGGGATGAGGTCCCCCCCGGAAAATATGAACACGGAGGATTTGTAGTGAACGAAGGTACTTTCGGCAGTGGCAATGCTTCGGTTAGTTTCATCGATTTTAAAACCGACACCATCCACAATGAAATTTTTTATACCGAGAACCAACGTCCGGTGGGAGACGTATTGCAGACTGTTTTTCTTCATGATGACCTCGCCTATCTTGTGGTCAATGAATCCGACAAAGTGGAGGTGGTTCACATTTCAGATTTCCGGGAAAAAGCTACGATAACCGGATTGAATGGTCCACGATATATGGCAGCTTCCGGAAACAAAGGATATATTTCTCAGTGGGGCGAAGGGGGTTCCGTTGCGGTTGTTGATCTTGCAACCCACGAAGTGAAGAAAATCATTCCTGCAGGCACCGGTCCGGAAGGCATTCTTGCCATTGGAAACACCATCTGGGTCGCTAACGGAGGAGGATGGGCCGTGGATTCCACCCTGATGATCATTGATACGGCAACCGATGAAATCATCCATACACTTACGGTAGGATACAATCCGAAAGAAATGGTGACGGATAGCCGGGAGGATGTATGGGCTTTATGTTACGGACATATTGTATACAATTCCGATTGGTCGGTAGCAAACGAATTTGGATCCAACCTGGTGAAGATCTCCGCTCAGGACCTGTTGCCTGTAAAAGAAATACCCATCGGAGAAACCCTGCATCCACAACATCTTGACATCAACAAACCACAGCACACCTTATATGTCGGAGGAGGCTTTGGATTTAGCGGAATTTATAAAATACATACCAGTGAAACATCCTTCCCGGAAATCCCGGCAATAAAAGGTTTTTTCTACGGGTTCAATATTCACTCCGTCAACCATGAAATTTATGCCTGTGAAGCACCGGATTTTACTCAACCCGGGAAAATTCATATCTTCTCCGAAGACGGAATCAAAAAAGATGAATACACCGCAGGAATCGGTCCCAATGCAGTGATTTTTACATTTTAACGCTGAGATTGAGGCTAAGGTGACGTTAGAGGTTGAGGCTTCGGAAGGGTGAAAAAGAACAGGCTTCCTTCCCCTCTGAGACCCTGGCTTTCAACTCCCACCTTGCCATTCAGTTTATCGATGATCCTTTTAACGATCGATAAACCCAGTCCATACCCTTTTTCGTGGTTGCTGTTCAACCGGGTAAACTGATTAAAAAGAAGAGGCTGATCTTCCGGTTTGATACCATCTCCATTATCCTTTATCCAAAAACGTATATTCCCGTTCAGGTTATCATACCCCACTTCTATTTCAGGAGGATTGCCGCCATATTTAATTGCATTGCTCAGGTAATTAAACCATACTTCCCTAATCCAGGCTCCATATCCAATGCTTTCTGGCCAGTTTTCAGGATACTTCACGCGCGCATTCCTTTCCTTAACCATATCATTCACGCGATAAAGAGCTTCAGAAAATATCGATTGCATATCCAGGAGGGATGTTTGTACATCTTGTTTCCGTACGTGGGCAAGAATAAGCAATTCATCAATGATATGAATCGAATGTTCTGCTGAAATTTGCATCATCCCGATTAATTCTTTCAATAACTTCAGATCTTTTTTTTCCAGGCTATCCGTAAATAAATCTATTGAGGATATAATGGTGCTCAACGGATTTTTCAAGTCGTGTGCCACGGTATGGGAAAAAGCATCCAGATCTTCGATAAGTTTTTCTTTCTTTTCAATCTCAGTCAATAATTTTTTGTTGGATCTCTGAAGCGAATCCTGGGCTTTTTTTAATTCCGAAATATCATGAAAAATCAGTAAGTGTCCGGAATTGGTTTTGTATTGATTTGAAACAGGGATAATGATCACATCAAAAGTGGTTTTATTCCTTCCGGGAATGGTAACTTCTATTCTTTTTTCTTTTTGTGGATCGAAGGAATCAGGTAGTTCGTAAAAATTCCTGAAAACAGCATGAAAAGGTTGTTTGGTGAAGGAGATTCCGGCATTTCCAATCAGTTTTCCAGCTGCTTTGTTGTAATCTTTAATCATTCCCTGTGAATCCACAACCACGATACAATCGTTAATGATATCAATTAATTTATCCCGGGCTACAGGTACCAACTTGAACATTCGGAATTGCCTGATTCCGTAAGCCACAACAAGCCCGTTTACAACCACTGCAAGAGGCGTCCAGTCAAAACCGGGATAGGGATTGATCTTGGTTACATACATCAGATTACCCAATACCGGAGTGGCAGTGGCAATGATCAGAATGATAATTTGCGATTTGTAATACGAAGGAAACTTCCTGACAGAACTGATCAGATTATAAAGCCCCCCGAAAATAAGAATGCCGGTATAAATATAGAAAATCCAAAAAACCTGTCCGTGGTAATAATGCGCAATATTCTTTTCTGCATCCATCACAACATCCAACCAAATCAGATGATGGTAGTCATTGGTAAATACCAGAAACAAAACAACAAGGGGTAAGATCGATAACAAAAAGAAATTTCTTTTGTTAACCAGATGGTTTTTCTGGCTGAACCCTGTGGCAAACAGAAAATAGAAAACAGGAAGAAAGGCAATGCCCAGGTAAGAAACCTGTGACCAGAATACTTTTTGCTCCAGTATTTGGGTCCCGAATTCAAAAGCGTAACTAATAGCCCAGACTGCCACCACTAGTTCCAAAAGAATCAAATATATAACCCCGGGAGTCCGTTTGTATTTCCACAAAAACAAGGCAGTAATCACCCCTGCTCCGGCAATAAATAATTCGATATAACTGTCTAGTTCAAAATGGTAAGTCATAAATCAAAGATACGATAAAATTATATTTTACAATATATAATTGGTCTCTGTAAATGAAGGGTGTTGCTTTTTTTACTCTTGCTCTTTCCGCTACCATGCTTCCGCGGGCCGTTGCCCCAAGCCCCAAATTGTCCTGCCGAACGGATTCCGACTTTGGCGGTGTTAAAGATCCAGTGTTTTTTAGGTTTTTGGGGCTTCGCCCAAGCCCCTTTGTCCTGCCGGACGGGCTTTCATTTACACCGTGCTTAAATTCGTGAGACAGCTTCACCCGCTTTCAGCGGGATCGCTGAATCTTGCTTCCAGTCATG
>CAYPAW010000107.1:0-57397 GCA_964408795.1 uncultured Mariniphaga sp. | reverse complement strand
CCGGGAAAACTTTTTTGTAGAACAGGAAGATAAAATTTTTGACTACACCCACGATTATCATTTGCAATCGCCTGAAAGTTTTTTGGGAACCGACGGCACCCAGGTGGGAATTTACGGCGGAATGCACCCATGGAAAGAAGGTTCAGTGCCGATGATCCCTCATATTATAAGCAAAAGCATCTCACATTCAGTGGATGCAGAAGGCAACCTGAAGGTTGAAATTAATGTTTCGGCTCAGGAATATTAATTTCTACGTATTTATCATGGGGAAAACGTCAGGTTCTTCATTTTCAATGCAGCATTCAGGTTATTATACCCTGTTAATTGCTTTCTTGACTTTAATATCCGGAGGGTTGGTCTATGTTTTTTTCCGTCCTGTTGAACCTCTGTTTTTTACCTGGGCCGATGAAATAGGGGCCGGCAAACTACTTTCCAATATCCGAAGTTTCACATTGCCACTAATAGGCTTTATTCCCCGATGGGTTCTGTTTTCTCTTCCCGGCGGGTTATGGGCTTTTGCTTATGCCCTGGTTGTAGCATCTTTATGGTCGGGCAGTAAATCGGGGCTGCGTTATTTCTGGTTTGCTACCATCCCGGTATTGGTTTTTGGGGTTGAGTTATTGCAGCTCACGGAAATTCTGCCCGGCACTTTTTGCCTGCTGGACATTGCTTTTGGTTTGGCAGGAATAATTATTGGAATACGAATCGGTCTTAGAAAATTTAAAAAGTAAAGATTGAAATGAAACACGCATATTTAAAATCTATCCTTTCGGCACTAATGCTTGCCTTGTTTTTATGGTTGGCAGTGGGTTCTGGTCTAACTCCAAATACAGAAAGTACTCTTACTCATTTGTATGGAAATAAATACAGGCAGAAAACAGATTATTATCAGGATATTGGCTCCAAAAAATTATATAGTCAACGCACTGTTGAAGGAAATCATGATGAAGAAGGCAGGTGGCATGGATCAATAACGATAGAAATGAAACACCTAATCAGTCAAGGAAACCCGAATTATATTGAGGAGGTTGATATGGTGCATGGTAAAAGACATGGCAAGGCTAAATATACATATGGCAATGGTACTTTTTTTTACTCTTGTTTTGAGATGGGGAAAGAAGTCAATTGTGAAAAATCTGCATCTCTCAAAGCCGACAATCAAAGTGCATTTACTATCCTTGCAGAAGAATATTCCTGGTATTTGTTTTACCTGAATGCTTTTAGCTTTGATAATGTTCAGGTTGAATCGTACCTTGGCAGGATTGAAAGTATAATAGCCGGAGATGAATTCGACTTCGAAGAATTTGATGATTATTACGATTCGATACTTGAAGAGATAGAAGAAGAAGAAGAATTCTCAGAAATCTCTGTTATTAATGGTGGGCTGGCTTATACCGAAGGATACGAATGTTTGAAACAACTGGAACTAAGGTTAGCTGTAATCGACCGCTACCGGTCGGAAGGAAATTCAACTTTTAACATTGTAAAAACGGATTACCCCGAATTTTTAACCACTGTTTTAACCAATCCGGAATTGACTGCCACAGAAAACGATTTTGAACGGTTTTGCAACGACCTTGACAGCCGGATGGACAGCCTTGGCACACTCGATACGGAAGACCCGTTTTTTACCGATAGTGTAGATTCCCGGTTTTTCACCGCCTATTACAATATTTTGCTGGAGAACGAAATAATTAATGCTTCGGTTCCCGAAACCAAAAGTGCCAAAACACTAAAAACAGGCAGTATTGGTCAATTACAACGTTATGCCAGTTACCTTCTCAACCGGGCAATTTCTGAAGGAAACCCCGAAAATGCTGCAATTATAGTGGGCTCGTTAATGGAAGAGGAATACTACAAAGGCGATATCATCCGCCAGTGTGTAAAAGAAGCCTATTCGGGGCCTGCCCCCGGGGGCAATGGCTTTGCAGGGCAATGGGAATACTGGTTCAACAACGATTACAACAACCGGGGCACAAGCAGCGTCAGCTTACCGGCGGGGCAAGTTGTTGACAATAACATTCCTACCGATGGCCTGGCTGCAGGAATGCACACCCTTCATTTCCGCTTCCGCGATGACAAAGGTTTATGGAGTGTGCCTCAAAGTTTAATTTTTTTTAAAGGCAGCCAACAGTTAAGTAGCTGCGAATATTGGTTCAACGATGATTACCAGAATAAAATTACAGTCGCGGCAGGTGCCGAAAATTTCAATGAATCGTTTCAGGCGGGTAGCCTTGCCAACGGAATGCATTGGCTCCACTTCAGGTTTAAGGATGCTTCAGGGGTTTATAGCCCCTTGCAAAGTCACCTGTTCTGGAAAACAGGACAAGAACTGGTTGCTTATGAGTTTTGGTACGATGATAATTTTAACAGCAGAACAGCGGGACAGATTTCGGGTGTTAAAGAAGAAAGCTGGATAAAAATAATTGAACTGGAGGCCCTTAATTTTGAAAAAATTTCTGTCCGCTACAAAGACTCAGGCGGGCTTTGGAGTTCGGTTGTTTCACTTGATGTTCCCGATGCGGTATCAGCACTGGCGATGGAGAAGCATCAGAATATTTCTCTTTATCCCAACCCTGTAGCAGAGAAACTCAACATTTCATACCGGGTTGAATCCGGGGAAACGGTTGTTTTTACGATTTATGATGTTCAGGGAAAAGTGGTCATGGTTCAGGATTTTGGTTCATCTTCCGGCATGGAACAAACCCGGGTTGTTGATGTAGCCCATCTGCTAAATGGCGTTTACCTCTGTGTTTTTGAAACCAAAAAGAAGCGTACGGTTTTCAAGGCGATGATAAGTCGCTGACTTTAATAAGTCTTCAAAGACTTTTTAGTCTGAGCTATTCATAAATTTTAAAAATATGAATAAAGCTCAGGTTAACCCCGACTTAGATGAAGTTAAACGTTGGAAGAAAGTTTTACTGAATCTTAGTCTCTGTTGGAGACAGGAATAATTCATGAATTATTCGGGTTAGTAATACTATTTTTGAATTGAGGTTGATTCATTACAAATGCAAGCCAAATTTTTACGAAATGAACATGATTTATGCAATTTGGATATATAAACTACCAAAGTTTTGCATTTGTTTTAATAATCTTATTCTGAGTGTTTTTTATAGTTTATAAATTTAGAAGGTATGTGAAATTTGATAATTACGGACTCCATTTCTGCTTAATTTTTTGTAACTTTTTATGAATTCGTGTTTTCGTGGCATAAAAGTTACCACCACAAAGACACAAAAACACAACCCTTTGTTTGCGAAGCGTGAAAACCCGGATGTGCTGCGCGTGATCTACAGAAATAAAACGGATTCCAAGAGACGTATGGTTCAGTAAGAAAAAGCAAAAAAGAATCCCTCTGCCAGCTGGGCGGAGGGAATTCTTATTTGTGTAGCTGGAATTCTTTCCGTTATTCCATCATATTTAAAACCGAGCTTTTACTGGAAACTTCCAGTTTCCAGTTTACGCCGAGGGCCAGGGCCAGGTTTTTTTTATCATGACCGGCCGGGAAGCCAAAGCAAACCGGGTAGTCATAATCTTTAACCGCCTCAGAGATGATTTCACAGGCATTCATTCCAAACTCTTTCCGGTTATCTTTCATTCGGGTAAAACCTCCAACCACCAAACCAGCCAATCGGCTTAGTTGTCCACTGAGTTTCAAGCTGTGCATCATCCGGTCAATGTGGTAATGGTATTCGCCGATATCTTCTATAAACAGGATTTTATCGGAAAAATTCAGTTTGTACGGAGTACCTGTAAGGCTGGAGAGTATGGAAAGGTTGCCTCCTATCAGTTCGGCCTCCGCCTTGCCGGTTCTGTTCAGGGAGTGGTTTTCTGCTTTGTATTGTTGTTTTTCTCCTTTCAGTAAGGAGAAAAGGGATTGTACGCTTTCAGACATTCTGCCTCCCGGTTTCGGCAGGTGACGTACCATGGGCCCGTGGACTGAAGCTACGCCCAGTTTGTTTACCTGGCTATGCAAAACAGTGATATCGCTGAATCCGACAATCCATTTCGGATGTTTCAGAAAGGAAGCAAAATTCAGCCTGTCCACAATCCGGATGGTGCCGTAACCTCCCCGGGCACATAATATGACCGATGTTTCCGGGTCGTCGAGGGCCTCCTGTAAATCCTGTAACCGGCTGGTATCTCTTCCTGCAAACTGATTGTGCGCGTTCAACGTGTAATCCCCCAGGATTACCCTGTACCCTTGGCTTTCAAGCCATAGTTTGCCGTTTTGAACAAACTCTTTTTTTATTTTTCCGGCAGGGGCCACGATCCGGATTTTGTCTCCTTGCTTTAAATACGGCGGAATTTCCATCCTGAAATATTTTACGGGAAGATACAAATTCCGGATGAATTTAACTACTCAGTTATTTTACAGGAACCAGGAAAACAATGACATTTTGTTGTCATAGTTGTCCGCTTCGCGTTGTCATGGTTGTCCATTCGCTGCACTCGCGTTGTCATGGTTCTGGATAAGCATCAACAATGACAACAACGATAACAATGAGAACAACCAACAACCGACAACCGACAACTGACAACCGACAACTGACAACCGACAACCGTTTCACTGAGTCCACCATTGTCATTTCATTTGCTATGCACTGAAATTCTGGGTGTCACTAAATCCGGCATCTTCCTTCTTTTCGGTTATCTGTTCCCTGTTTCATTAAAAATCCTCTATCTTTGTACGCTTTTAAAAGAACATAAATTTGTACCATGGGCGGATACAAGCGGACGTTAATTACCACAGCCTTACCCTATGCCAACGGGCCTTTGCATATCGGTCATCTCGCCGGTGTGTATGTTCCGGCTGATATCTATGCACGTTACCTGCGTCTGAAAAACGAAGAAGTCATAATGATTGGCGGATCAGACGAGCATGGAGTGCCAATCACCTTAAAGGCAAAAAACGAAGGCATTACCCCCCAGGATGTGGTGGATACCTATCATCAATTAATAAAACAATCCTTTGAACGGTTTGGCATATCCTTCGATATTTATTCACGGACCAGTCATGCGATTCATCACCAGACCGCCTCGGAATTTTTCAGGAAGCTTTACGATGAAGGGAAATTTATCGAAAAGACCACCGAGCAATATTTCGATGAGGAGAACAACCAGTTTCTTGCTGACCGCTATATAACGGGAACATGTCCGAAGTGTGGCTATGAAAAGGCGTATGGTGATCAGTGTGAAAGTTGCGGTACTTCGCTGAGTCCTACAGAACTGATTCATCCGAAGTCTATGATCAGCGGGAATACACCGGTATTGAAAGAAACCAAACACTGGTATCTTCCGCTGGATGCTTACGAACCATGGCTTCGGGAATGGATCCTGGAGGGGCATAGGGAGTGGAAACCCAATGTCTACGGGCAGTGCAAATCGTGGATCGATAGCGGGTTGCTGCCCCGGGCTGTTACCCGTGACCTCGACTGGGGTGTGCCTGTTCCCATTGCAGGGGCTGAAGGAAAAGTGCTTTATGTATGGTTTGATGCACCCATCGGCTATATCTCGGCGACCAGGGAACTGACTCCGGAATGGAAAAAATACTGGAAAGATCCTGAAACCAGAATGATTCATTTTATTGGAAAGGACAACATCGTTTTTCATTGCATTATTTTCCCATGTATGCTGAAAGCTGAAGGTACGTACAACCTTCCCGACAATGTCCCGGCCAATGAATTTCTGAACCTCGAGGGCGAGAAAATATCTACCTCCCGGAACTGGGCTGTCTGGTTGCATGAATACCTGGAAGATCTTCCCGGAAAGGAAGATGTATTGAAATATGCATTGACCGCCAATGCACCGGAAACCAAAGACAACGATTTTACCTGGAAGGATTTTCAAACCCGGAACAACAACGAACTGGTTGCAATCCTGGGTAATTTTGTAAACCGGGTCCTGGTATTGACTCAGAAATATTTCGGCGGAATTGTTCCTCCGCGAGGAGAATTGACTGCCTGCGACAAGGAAACCCTGAATGGGATCGCAGCCATTAAAGCAAGCGTGGAGAAAAGCCTCGATGCATTTCGCTTTCGTGAAGCCCTGAAATATGCCATGGACCTGGCACGCCTGGGAAATAAATACCTGGCAGATGAAGAACCCTGGAAGGTGATAAAAACCGATGAGGAAAGAGTGAAAACCATCATCCATGTCTGCCTTCAGGTTTCCGCCAGCCTGACCATCGTATTGGAACCGTTCCTGCCTTTCAGCATGGAAAAATTGAGAGGATTCCTGAAGGTAGGAAAAATGAACTGGGATGAACTGGGAAATACGAACATTCTGAGAGAGGGCCATCGCATCGGCAAGCCCAGCCTGCTGTATGAGAAAATCGAAGACAAAGTGATCGAAATACAACGGAAAAAACTGATGGATACAAAAAATACCAATACCATGAACGAAGCAAAAATCAATCCTTCCAAAGAACCTGTTTCTTTTGAAGATTTCGGAACCATGGATATCCGTACAGCAACCGTTCTGGAAGCTGAAAGGATTCCCCAGACCCGGAAACTTCTCAAGCTAAAAGTAGACACCGGTATTGACCGGCGTACCATTGTTTCAGGAATTGCTGAATATTATGAACCGGAAAAGCTCATTGGTCGCCAGATTTGTATCCTGGTAAACCTGGAACCCAAAAAACTACGGGGCATTGAATCGCAGGGAATGATCCTTTGTGCCGAAGATGAAGAGGGAACCCTGTCTATTGTAGCTCCAGACCGGAAGATGAACAACGGATCAGCGGTGAAGTAACCATTTGTGAAATCCAACCCATGGATTATTTCAGTCCGCTTCGTTCCAGGAGGGCATCAACGGTAGGTTCCTGACCACGGAATCGTTTGTAGAGAATCATGGGATGTTCCGATCCTCCCTTTTCGAGAATGTTTTTCCGAAAGGATGTGGCTACTTCTTTATTAAACAGTCCTTTTTCTTTAAAAAGGCTGAAAGCATCGGCATCGAGAACTTCAGCCCATTTATATCCATAGTAACCTGCTGCATAGCCCCCGGCAAACAAATGGCTGAACTGAGTACTCATACACGTTTTTTCGATCACCGGGAAAAGCTGTGTTTTTTTCCATGCTTTCTCTTCAAACTTTTTTATGTCTCCTTCGAACGGTTTTTCGAGGGTGTGCCAGGCCATATCGAGGTATCCGAAGCTCAGCTGGCGCAATGAAAGGATTCCGGACAGGAAGTTTTCCGTATTTTTTATTTTTTTTATCAGCTCTTCGGGAATGGATTCCCCGGTTTTATAATGCCGGGCAAAACGGTTCAGAAAGTCTTTTTCGACTGCCCAGTTTTCCATCAGCTGGGAAGGCAGTTCCACAAAATCACGGTATACATTGGTTCCGGACAACACAGAATAAGTTGAATTGGCAAGCATTCCATGGAGGGCATGTCCGAATTCATGCAGAAAAGTTTTGACCTCGAGAAAGGTCAGCAGAGCGGGTTTGGTTTTGGTTGGACGGGTAAAATTCATGACCATGGTGATATGAGGCCGTGAATCTACACCGTTTTCTTTCCATTGCCCTTTGAACTCATTCATCCAGGCTCCTCCCCGTTTCCCTTCCCGGGGATGAAAATCGGTGTAGAGTACGGAAAGAAACCTTTCGTCAGCATCAAACACCTCATAGGGTACTACCTCCTCGTGGTATACCGGAATGTCCCTGTTGGATTTAAATGTTAATCCGTATAACTCGGTAGCCAGTCCGAATACCCCGCTGATTACCTGGTTTAGCTCAAAATAAGGTTTCAGCATTTCATCGTCCAGGTTGTATTTGCTTACTTTCAGTTTTTCAGCATAATAAGGCCAGTCCCATGGCCAAAGTTCTTTGTTGAAGCCCAGGGAATGCGCCAGGTTTTCGACCGCTGCTTTTTCTTTTAAGGCCACAGGATGGGAGGCTTGGTACAGATTGTTCAGCAGGGAATAGACCATTCCGGAATGGGTGGCCATCCGTTTTTTAAGAACATAGGATGCATAATTCTTGTATCCCAGGAGAGTGGCTGTTTCCAGACGAAGAGTCACCATGCGTTTTACGATCTCCTGATTATCCAGTTCATCGCCTTTAAAAGACCGGGAACTATAGGCAAGATAGAGTTTCTTACGAAGTTCCCGGTTGTCAGCATATTTCATGAAAGGAGTGTATACAGGCAAACTAAGGTCAAAGATCCATCCTTTTTTTCCTTTCTCCCGGGCTTTTATCGCAGCAGCTTCCAGCATACTATCCGGCAATCCTGAAAGCTGATTTCTCCCGGTGACAAGCATTTCATAGCGGTTGGTTTCCCGGAGGACATTGTCTCCGAATTGCAGGGAAAGCACCGACAGTTCTTTGCTGATTTCCCTGAATCTTCTCTTTTTCTCATCGGAGAGATGAGCACCTCTGCGGACGAACTCCGAATAGGTATCTTCGAGCAATGTTTTTTGTTCGGGAGTCCGTTGCAGTTGATTTTTTTGTTGGTAAACCTTTTTTATTTTTTCAAACAAAACCGGATTGAGAAAAAGGTCACTTTGAAACTGAGTAAGCAACGGGGAAGCTTCTTTGGCAATCGACTGCAGGGTTTCATTGGTTTCCGCACTCAACAGATTAAAAAAGATGCCGGCAATACGGCTGAGCAACCTTCCTGAATGTTCCAGCGCAACCACGGTATTCTCAAAAGTAGGAGCTTCTTTATTGGTAACAATTGCCTGAATTTCGGTCTCCCCTTTACGGATGGCTTCTTTGAAGGCCGGAAGGAAATGTTCTTCTTTTATCAGGGGAAAAGGCGCTGTTTCGTGGGGAGTTTCAAACTCTTTTAAAAGAGGATTACCCGATGTTTTTAATTTGGTTGAATGCATAAAACAATTGAAAATAAATAAAAATCATTGAAGCATACCATCCGCATTACAGGATCGTACACCGTTCGGTTTTTAAAAGGTGGCAGGAACATTATTTACAGAATTAAGCTTTTCCTTTGCGACCCTAAAGATTGGGTTCCTGTTTTTTCTTTTTTTCAACCGACCAGCCGAATTTACCGATTTTTTTCCCCAGTCCGAAATAATGACCGTGGTTGTACACCAGAGGGTTAGAGCGAACAAGACGAAAGGCTCCCTCTTTATCGATATACGTATTATCCACCGTAATATGAACTACTTCGGCCAGAAACATATGGTGGCTTCCCAAATGGATGATTTCCCGTACTTTGCATTCAATATTTACCGGGGATTCTGCGATTCCGGGTGCTTTAATCACTTTCGACAATTGAGGAGTAAGTCCGGTTATTTCCCATTTATTGTATTTTTTTCCCGACCGGCATCCGCACCAATCGGTAGCTCTGGCCAGTTTTTCGGTCGTCAGGTTAATCACAAATTCCCCGGTACGTTTAATGATTGGGTATGAATGCCTTGAGGGACGAACCGAGATTGAGCACATGGGGGGATGGCTGTTGATGGTGCCGGTCCAGGCAATGGTGATGATGTTATACTCTTCGGGAGATTCCCCGCAACTTACCATTACGGCCGGCAAAGGATAGATCATAGTTCCCGGTTTCCAGTGAATTTTTGCCATATGGATTATTGTCAGCTTGAGGGGTTAAAACTAGAAAAAAAGTGCCGGGAGCCGAAAAAATCGGGCATCAAAGTGCCTAAATATTCAGATTCAGCCCGGCAAAAAGGGTAACTCCCGGCATTGGATAACCATACTGCACCTGATAGGCTGCATCCAGAAGGTTTTCCGCAGACAAGAATAGCTCAATATTATTTGTTAACCTGAAGTTAATTTTCCCGTTTACCAGAGAATACTTTTGGATGGCAACGGGTTGTGTGCTTGTATATAATCCTCCGATATGGTGCAGATATCCGTTGAAGACAAATTTTCCTTTTGAATAGGTAGCGCTTAAAAAAAGCTGATGCCGGGGGGCTGAAACCTTCGGTACATCCATGTGGAGGTAGCTGTAACTTGCTGAGAGATTCAGATTTTTGTTGATTCGGTAACCCAGTTCGGCTTCGATTCCCTGGTGTGAAAAAGTGCCGCTGTTCTGGTTTTTATTCGGAGGGGGCGGTGAAGGATTGGGAACCAGCAGGATCAGGTTGGCTCCTTCAGCCAGAAAAGCCGTCAGCTCAGCGGTTCCTTTTTCTCCGTGGAAATGCCGGATCAGAGTAGCTTCATAATTCCACATGGTTTCCGGCTGCAAGTTTGGATTGGCTACGGGAAACAAAAAAAGTTCCCTGATGGTCGGACTGCGGAATCCCTTGGATACGGATGCTTTTAGTTTTGTTTTTTCAGAAACATCGAATGCTGTTCCAAATTGCGGAATCCATTGAGTTCCGAACCATGTATTGTGTTCCATACGTATGCCGGCATTCAGAGCCAGTTTATCAAAAAAACGGTGCTGGGCAATCAGGTATACCCCTGTTTCATTCACATCCACCCAGGTGTCCTTTAATTCACCGAGGCTGGCAGCCATCCCTTTGCCCCCGTAATTTTTCAATTCAAAACCCACACTGATCAGGTTGTTTGCAAACAGTTTCAGCCCCTGGTAAAAACTCAACCCCATGTTTTCATCCACCGACTTCCATCCGTCGTATAAATCATGGTTGCCCCGGGTATAGTAAGCTTTAAAGCCGCCTTCTACTTTATCAAATGTATTGGATAAAGTGAAGTAACTGTTGGTGCGGGCGATATCTACCCAATGGCTTTGGTTGTCGTATTCTCCGGGATTTTCATAATAAATGGAGCCCGGGTCACTGGCGTTAAAGAGGCTGTGGTTGACGTCGGCTGAAACCGTTACATGATTGTTTATTTCATAAAGGATCTTCAGGTATCCATTGTTGATAGTAAAATGGGAATTGCTTCGGTGTCCATCTGTCTGATCGTGGTTGAAGGATCCGGTGATGCTGAATCCATTGGCCCGGTAACCGACTGACCCGGAATATTTCTGTGTGTTAAAGGAACCGTACATGAACCTGCCTTTAAACGAAAATCCTGGTTGTTTTTGTTTCCGCGTGATCAGGTTGATCACTCCTCCCATTGCATTGGTGCCGTAGAGAACCGAAGCGGGCCCTTTTAATACTTCTACTTTCTCAATATCAGAAGTCACATAGGAATCAGGTATGGCATGCCCGAAGATGCCCATAAACTGAGGCTGTCCGTCAATCAATAACAGTACGGGAAAGGAACTGTCTCCCCCTCCGACACCCCGAATGCTGATCTTCCCGGCTGACCCGGAAGCAACGCTAAATCCGGTTACTCCACGTTCCGTGACAAACAATCCCGGAACCTTGGAACTGATCACCGGTAAAATATTGGATTCGGTACTCTGCTCAATTTCCTGCTGGGTGATCACGGTTACATTCAGAGGGGCATTCTCCCGGTCTATACCCAGCTTATTTGCCGTAACCACAATCTGCTCCTGATAATAAACTTCCGGGATGAGCCTGAACGTGAGCTCAACCGTTTTGCCTTCTATGAGCTCTGCTTCTTTTCGTACAGATTCATATCCCATATAACGTGCTTCTATGGTATACCGTCCTTCCGGGACCCCGGACAGGCGAAAAATTCCTTTTTCATCGGTAACTCCCCCGATGTTGGTTCCTTTGATCAGAACCAGGGCATCAATAAGCGGTTCTCCGGTCTCACTATCTAAAACCGCACCTGTTATTTCCTGCGCTTTTGCTGTGATCCCAATCCATGCCATCAGCAGCACTATGCAAAATAGTCGTTTCATATATGTGTTACATTTTATTAAATTCGTGTTACAGTTCGATAAAAAAAATTTATACTTTGCTCATGATTAGTTTTCCATGCTGAATCCCTTTTATGCTGATCAATTCTTCTGAAATCCGGGTTAGTTGATAGGAAGGTCCTTTTACGGCTATAATATCCATGGAGTTTGTAGTATTTAATTGGAAACTCTGAATGGATAATATTTCCTTCCGGTAGGTAGAATGGATTTCCGTTATTTTTGTTTTAATCTCTCTTTTTTGCGACGCATACACCAGGGTTACAGCGCCTGCTACGATGTTATCGCATTTCCATTTTTCCTCGGTCAGGTTTTTTTCAATCAAATGACGAATGGCTTGGGAACGGTTGGCAAACCGGTTATCCTTTACGTATGCATCAAGGGCACTAAGCAATTCCTTTTCCAGCGATACCCCAAAACGTGTTATGGACATGGTGTTACAGATTTTACTAAAAGTGTTACCGTTGCCAAATATAGGTGAAAGGAGAGGAAGGACAAAATTTCCGAAACAGAAAAAAAGCTTTTTTGCGGATGGGGAGGAAGAGAGGTTTCGGATTTCCCGGGTTCTGATCTGATCAAGGCATTTGCCAGATTCTTTTTTTTCCAAAACCCAGCCGGTTATCGGTCATTTTTATGTATTTTAATTGTATTATCCAGAGGGATGTTTGCATAAGAACGGCATAGGGAAATCGTTTCAGGTAGGCAGCTCGGGATTTTTTCAGTAAAGTTCCTTTTGGTTTTTCCATGATTCCCCGAAACTGAATTCCCTGAATTTTGCCTATGGTTTTTGTTTCAAGCACAATGCTACCGGCAACTTCCGGATTTTTACGAACTTCTTTCACATGGCGGGTTTCTTCATCGGAAGTAAAGATCAGCAGGTTTTCATCTTCGAGATAAGCATAAAAGCAGTGGGCGCACCAGGGTATATTGATGTCTGAAGTGGCCAGCGTAAGAACGTGATGTTCCCTGATAAAGTCGGTGATTCTTTTTTCCGGTTTATTCATGTATTCCTGAATGGGTTACTGTTTCACTATTTTTTGGACAAATTGCCCGGAAGGTAATTCTCCTTTTATAACGTACATACCCAACGGTAAATCTCCCAGGAATATCTTTTGCTGAGAGGACGGAAAGTGTTTGATCAGGATTCCTTCTTGTGTGTACACATCCATCTTGTTGACCGGAACAGAAACATAAAGATATTTCTTTACGGGGTTGGGGCTGAGCCGAATCCGGTTGTTTTTGTACAACCATGGAACCTTCATGATATCGCCTTTTTTTGCAATCAGCCACCGCTCGGGGTCTATTTTCATGTGTTCCACGGTGAATCCCGGATCGACAAAAAATTCCTGTCCGCTGAAGGTATGGTTTAACCTGAAATCCGAGGAGTCGGTTTCAGATTGGTTGTAGCACCGTATCGGTACCGGCATTTCAAAAAAAGGAACCGAGGAGTGGGAGGTTTCCTGAAAAAGGGTGATTTGCAACAGGTTCTCTTCATTTTGTGCATACGAAGCTGAATAGATCGGAAATCCTTCGCCGTAGTACCAGTCGTTGAAGAATTCATCCAGGGTAGTATCGGATTGTGTTTCCAGGTGTTCGACGAACTTTTCATGGGTAGCAAATCCATAGGCTGTTGCCGGGTCATTCAGGTAGCTTTGGATAGCAGCCAGCAGTTTCGGGTCCCCCAGGATCCACCGAAGCATGTGCAACAGGTAGGCTCCTTTGGAATAGGAAAGTCTTCCGTTGAAGATGCGTGGAATATCGGTTGTATCGGCTACATAGACCGAACCCCCGGGTTCTGAGGTGATGCGTCGGATCAGTTGTTCCCGCCATACGGGCCACCATACGCCTTCCAGGAGGTTTTCATAAGCCAGGCCGGTGGCCCAGGTGGCAAAACCTTCATTCAACCATATATCATGCCAGCTTGATAGGGTCACATAATTGCCAAACCACTGATGAGCCAGCTCATGAGCTATCAGGTCAAAACCAAAATCGGACAGAAAACTCATGGTCTGGTGTTCCATACCTCCTCCCCATCCAAACTGGGCATGTCCATATTTTTCATCCGCGAAGGGGTAAACACCAAATAATTCGTTATACAGGTTCAGAATTTCAATGGTTTGCGGTGTTTTCTGTTTAATCTTCTCCTGTTCTTCCGGATACACAAAGTTTTGTATTTCGAGGATTCTGTTATCGGGAAGAACGACAAAATCTGAATAATCGACATAATTGGTGACTGCGATGCCCACAAGGTAGGTGGCTATGGGGTATCGATGTTTCCAGTGCATGGTTCTGTATCCGTTGCTGACGGTTTCGGAGAGTAGGATTCCGTTGCTGGCGGTTCGGTAGGATTCCGGAGAGGTGACAACCACATCCATGGAGTCAATCTTATCGAAAAGGCTTTGTTTACAGGGCCACCAGTATTTTGCCCCGTACGGTTCCGAGAGAGTCCACAGGATGGGGATGTGATTGTGTTCGGACTGAACAAAAGCACCCATTCCAACATCTTCCGGAGTCCCCTGATAGAAGAGCGTCACGGAATCAATGCCGGTTACGTTAAACCCCTGGTTGCATCGAATATGAACCAGATCATTCTCATGACTGAACAAAAGCTGTTTCCCCTGCCGGATTACAGAATCGACCCTTAAGGATCCGGTAAGGTCAAACTGTATGAATTCCAACTCCGGATCAAGAATCAAAAAACGGGAGGTAACGGAACCCCTGATGTAATGGATTTCCGGATTTATTCTCCATTCCATCCGTTGATATACCAGATCGTAAGCAGCATACGTACTGTTTTCACGTTGAGTTGTTTTTTTCTGATGAAGGAGTGCTTTTGCCTCTCCCAGCCGGTCATACAATGCTGCGGAGGGAATTTGTCCCTGTGCATTCAACAGAGCATTTGTAAAAAGGTAAATCAAGAAGAGGATAGAAGCATACGGACCTTTCGTCGCGATTTTTTGAGGAATATGCTTTACGGGAGAAATCTTCCCTGCAGAAGAGTGGTTTCCTGGTGGTGAACCTGCCGGTTTTGCAAGGAGTGGTTTCATGGCTTGTATTATCTTTTGCGGGCAGTGCATCGCGGGTTTTTCAAAATGATTGACGTATTGTTTCAGCTACTTTTTCCATCAGCCACTGGGGCGTTGATGTAGCCCCGCAAATACCTACTGATTCCACTTGTTGAAACCATTCAGGCTGGAGTTCTTCCGGTTTCGAGATAAAGTACGAATGAGGATTCTGTTGTTTGCAAACGGCGTACAGGGATTTGCCATTGGAGCTTTTCTTCCCGGCCACAAAGATAATCCTGTCGTGTTTATCGGCAAATTTTTTCAGCTTTGGAATCCGGGATGCTACCTGACTGCATATGGTATTATGGAAGGTCAACGGGATGTTTTCATGCATCCTTCTTTCTATATTTTGAGCCAGTTGGATCAATTCATCCACTGGTCTTGTTGTTTGTGAGAATAGGGTCACCGGACGGGAGAAATCAATTTGTGCGAGATCCGATTCATCCTGAACAATAATAGCCTGGTATCCGGTTTGGCCGTTTAAGCCGATTACTTCCGCGTGCCCTTTCTTCCCAAAGATTACGATCTGCCCGTTCTGCTTTTTGTTTTGTTCAAATGCTTTCTTTATTTTTTTCTGAAGTCGCAGAACCACCGGGCAGGTCGCATCGATCAGGGTGATGTTATTTTCTGCTGCATGTTGGTACGTTTCCGTTGGCTCCCCATGAGCCCGGATTAAAACCGTACCGTTTGTTTTTCTGAAAAACGCATCACGGGTTATTGTTTTTAATCCGAGTTTTTCCAGCCTTTTTATTTCCTGTTCGTTATGGACAATATCCCCCAAGCTGAAGAGTTCCTTTTCTTTGGTGAGCGAATCTTCGGCAATATGAATGGCATTCACTACCCCAAAGCAAAAACCAGAGCTTCTTTCTATTTCAATTTTCATACTATTAAAATTATTAATTTTTAAAGGTATAGTATGTAACTCGCATCCCGATAGCTATCGGGATTAATCATCATCCTGGGCGTAAATATTTTACATGCTTGTTTCATGTTTTTTGATCACCTCCTCAGCTTTTTGCAGCGCCCATTCCAGCTGACCTTCCATGGTCAGGTTGCTGTTGTCGAGTACGATGGCATCATCGGCTTTTCGCAGGGGGCTTTCTTTTCGGGTCTGGTCAATAAAATCCCGTTCGCTGATATTCTCTAAAACTTCTTCCATGGTTACATTCAGACCTTTTCCCAAGAGTTCCATATAGCGTCGTTGTGCTCTTATTTTCTGGGAAGCTGTCATAAAGATTTTCAATTCTGCTTTGGGGAAAACCACGGTTCCGATATCGCGGCCATCCATGACGATTCCTCCGTGAGCTCCCATCTTTCGCTGAAATTGAACCATTTCCCTGCGTACTTCTTTTATGGCGCTTACCGGGCTCACATGGTTGGAAACCTCGAGGCTGCGGATCTGTTCTTCCACATTTTCGTTGTTCAGGAAGGTGGTATTTTCTTCCGTTTTCTGAATGAATTGAAAGGAGATTGAAATATTTTTCAATCCGTTGATGATTTTTTTCTTGTCGGGGACCCGGTTGTTGATCCAGCCGTTTCGCAAGGCTACAAGGGTGACTACCCGGTACATAGCCCCGCTGTCGATGTAGGCATAACCCAGCTTGCGGGCCAGGGATTTAGCCAGGGTACTTTTCCCACACGACGAAAAACCGTCAATGGCAATAGTGATTTTCGGATGTGGCATAGGGTATCGGTTTATAGTGTCAGCGCAAAGATACAGTTCTTTTTATTAAACAACGAAAGGGAGGTTTTAGAAGACTTCGTAAAGATTTACAGCCAGGGAGATGAGGTTTGAAGATCCTGCCAGGTGGAAACGGGAAGTGGCAAAATCGAGTCGAAACCGGTTTATATGCAGTCCGAACCCTAAGGAGAACCCAACCGTTGAAGCCCTCTCGCCGAGCATCAGTTCCTGGCGGCGCTGGTAATTGTACCCTGCTCTTAGGGTGAAGTTTTTCGAAGGAAGTATTTCAATTCCAAGTACCAGATGCCGCATTATCTGTTTTCCTAAAGGCTCCTGGGGTTCGTAAATGATTACTTCTCCGGTTGTTTCCTCATCCGGTTCCGGATTGGCGAGGTCCCAGTGATTGAGGTGATGGGCCGTAATATGAAGAGCCACCGGGGCATGGGCCAACTGGGCGGATAGCCCTGCCTGAAGGTCGAAGGGCAGACGCTCACGGTTTCCATCCTGGTAATAGGTGGAGATCTGTAACCCCAGATTTCGGGCTACCAAGCCTGTATTGATCAGTCCGTTTTTGCTGAGATAACTAATACCCATATCGGTAGCCAGCCCAAAAGAAGTATAGCGTTCAAAAACAGAATAAACCGGTTTAAGGATGGCCCCATAGCTCAGACGTTCGTAATGATTTGAATAGATCAGGTTGAGGGCATACTCCGCAGCGTTAAATGTATTTAGGGTCTGCTCCCCGGTTTCGGTGGTCTCCACAAAGGTTCCGTAATGGATATAATGCATGCCCACAGCAAAATTTCCTATTCCCTCAAATGACCTTGCATAGGAAGCATAGCCGTAATTGATGTCGGAAAAATAATCGACATAATTAAAAAGAAGATGACCCGACATCCCGGGAGCCAGAGCAGAAGGATTGGAATACGAAAGGGTAAGGTCAGCAGGATCATGGATGGCTACCTGTACTCCCCCTAAAGCAGCTACACGGGCAGAATTGGCCAGATCAAGAAATTGATAGGTGTGCTCTCCTCCGATCTGGGCAACCGAAACGACCGGAAAAAAAATCAGGAAAAAAAAACACTGCCTGAAACCCATGGGTTGATGAATCGTTTATAATTATCCATAACGCCAAAGATAGGTTTTTATTTCGTGAACCCCCGATTTCAGGAATGAGGCAAAGCCCCCCTCTGATGGTCCGGACTTTGTTTGTCGGATCCCTGTCTCTACTGGTTTCAGGCATGCCCTGTTCCGGCATCCGGGAGTGAGTGCATCGGGGATACATGGGTATATTAAAAACATTTCCTCGTGGTTTGCTGCGGTAATTTATGGATCGTATCGAATGGAAGGATCTTTTGCTTTTGAGCAATTCCCTTCACCTGGCAACCCCTGATGACATCCATCTTCAGATCTTCGGTTTACCGCCCAACAATCCCCAAGGAGATCTGTGGTTATTCCGATTAAACCGTATGGATCTCAAAGGCCTTCTTCGGTTTTCCGGGGCGTTTTCTTTTTATCTGAGCCAGGAAAAGCCCGCACACTACAACGGTAATTCCAGCCATGTGCTGCAGAGTGAGTGGGTCATTCAGAATGAAAAAGGATAAAACAGCAACGAAAACCGGAATCAGGTTAACAAAGGTATTGGAACGGTTAACTCCCAGTTTACGAATGCTTTGGGTAAAAAAGACGAAAGCCAGGGTGGAAGAAAAAATAGCAAGAAGGACAATGGCCCGAAAGGCTGTGGGGTCGTAAGGGGTATGAAGAAAACTTTTAAAATCAAGAATCAGCCAGAGAGGCAGAAAAAGGAAGATTCCAAAAATGTTTTGCCATGCAATGATGGTGAAGGTGTTGTAGCGGGGAGCCAGATTTTTCAATACAATGGCGTAGCCAATAGCCGCAAGAACAGCACAAAATTCCAGACTAACACCCAGAGGCGAGGCCTCGAAACGAAAAGATCTGTTTAAAACCACCATGGCTACACCCACAAAAGAAAGCATCATACCTGCAAAGTTCATCCAACGGATCTTCTCCTTATGAAAATACCAGGCAGCTAAAGGAGTGAGCAAGGGAATGGTTGCAACAATGACGGCGGCGGCCGTGGATGAAATATATTTCAATCCGTAACTTTCGCCCAGAAAATACACAAAAGGTTCAAAAAAAGACATCAGAAAAAAGAGCTTGAGATCTTTGGGATGGATCTTCTGCAGCCTTTTAAGGTAAAGAGCAAGGGTGAGAATAAGAACAGCTGAAATGGCCAGCCTGAAAAGTACCACCGTGATGGGTTGGTACGACCGGTAGGCAATTTTAAACCATATAAAGGAAAAGCTCCAGAAAAAAGCAGCTCCCAGAGCCGATCCGTATCCTAAAATGTCTTTGTTTTTCACCTGTGTATCATTAGAATGCGATCGGGTAGGCATACAGAACACCGTACACCCCCAAAAAAAAATTCTTTTCCAGCCTGTTTGCTCACAGATATTCCCGGTTACTCCAGGAATCGCCCTACAAATCAGAAGTTGCAAAAGTAAGGATTCCTGGACGATGAAGAAAAGGAAATTTGCGGTTATTTAGGGAGAATCTTTGATAGGGATACATAGGTGATCAGGGAAAGGGAAATGCCAAAAATATTGGGATCCAGATTCAGGGGCAGTTCCCACTGTGAAATGGTTAGTCCGAGGGTGGTAGAGCCTCCCAGGATCATAGCCCAGAAAGCCCCTGTACTGTTGGGCTTTTTATGAAAAAGAGCTGCCAGCACCGGAATAAACAATCCTGAAACCATAAATGCATAGGAATACAACATGAGATCAAGAACACTGGGAGCCCATAACGAAACGATCAGCGCGAAGGCCCCTAAAAGAAAAGTGGCCATTTGTGACAGGCGCAACACTTTTTTTGATGTTTTGATTTTCAGAATAT
This sequence comes from uncultured Mariniphaga sp., assembly GCA_964408795.1. Classification (GTDB taxonomy): domain Bacteria; phylum Bacteroidota; class Bacteroidia; order Bacteroidales; family Prolixibacteraceae; genus JABMQB01. Next base: position 38,020 of record CAYPAW010000107.1, on the reverse strand, counting down.
CGGTTACAATATTTCCGGAAGCTGCCATCAGACAGCTATCTGCTGTTGACATGATGGCTGAAAAGTAGGCCGAAAGTATAATTCCGGTGAGGCCAACCGGCAAGATGGTCTTCAGCAGAAGGGGCAACCCGAGTTCCGGATCAATATGCATTCCGTCGTTGAACTCACTGATGGGTATGATTCCCTGATCAAACGCTGCTTTGGCAAACATTCCCAACAGGGCTCCGGTAAAAGCCATTACCGGATATTCAAATAAGCCGGCTATAAACCATGCTTTGCGCGCGGTTTTTATGTTTCCGGCCGCATATATACGTTGATATAAGGTCATACCAATAAACCAGATCGGCAGAATTGTAGCAAACCAGTTTACTATCTGTTGCCAGGTTACATTGGAGAATTTCAAAAATTCAGAAGGCAGGGTTTCTCTGATTTCAGAAATTCCCCCGATGGAGAAATAACTGAAAGGGAGTGCAATAAACACCAGACCGAAGAGGAGCAAGGACCACTGGATCGTGTCGGTATAGATCACTGCTTTCAGTCCTCCAAAAACCGTATAAACCACGGCAATGACACCCATGATAATGAGCGCCTGGTTCAGGGATAAAGCCGAAAAGGAAGCCGACGCCAGTTTGGCGCCTGCTAAAATCTGTGAACTGGTAAAACCCAGGTATCCTATGGCCGAAATGATGCCGGCTATGAAGGCTACTCGTGGATTAAAACTGTCTTTCAGGAATTGAGGAAAGGAGAGCAGGTTGTGTTTTTTCGAAAGGTTGGATACCTTGGGAATCAACAGCACCGCACTAAGCCAGGCCCCTATAAGGCCAGTGAAAAGTAGCCAGCTGCCTGAAATACCCATCACAAAACCCAATCCTCCCAGTCCGATGGAAAATCCCCCGCCAACATCGGTTGCTACTACGGAAAGACCAATATGCCAGGAACCCATTTTCCGGCCGCCTACATAATAATCATCCATGTTTTTATTCTTCCGGAAAAAATAAAAACCCACCGAAAGCATGAATACGAAATAGAGGGTGAATATAAGAATGTCCAACCAATGCATATCGGTACTTATGGATTAACCTTAGTTTTGAATGATTTTTGTGTTTGTTGGATAAAGTTACGAAAGCAAAGACTCGTACTGTGTTTCCGGCTTTTGATATGCGATTGCATGAAAATGTCTGGATCATCTCCGCAAGAAGCCGGACCGGGAGGGGTCAGAAAATGAATGATCCTTTTCTCTTTATCATTGTCTGTTTTTTTGGCTTTCGGATCGATGGATTCATTCTGCATCATAAGGAGTTGTTGTTTTCGTCACTTTCTTGTTTTCTTCCAATAAATTGAATCGTTTGCAATTTCTCCACCCTTTGATGCCCCGGTTGCAAAACACATTTTTTATCAGGTACGTTGGTCTTTTCATTCCTTCCACTTCTTCATGATAAACCGGGCATGTATCTGCATAAGGGCACACTTTTCCAAGATGCATGTTTCCTCGCGTCATAACAGGTGTTTATAATAAACGTTCATACTTTCTATATTTCCGGAAATGTTGGTGTTGTTGACTAAGGTACCTGAAAACTTGTATCCTGCTTTCAGAAATGTTTTGTTCATTCCCGGTGCTTTCAACCGTGCAATGGTATAGAGGGTGTTCATGTTTGTTCTTTTCATCTCTTTTTCCATTGTCTTGAGTAATTGAAAGGCCATGTTTTGCCCCCGATATTCGGGTAGGGTGGCGAAGTCTGTCATTTCGACATTTTGGTTTTCCGGATCCAATTCCGCAGAAGAAATACCTACCAGATTCCGGTGGTCGAAAACACCAAAATAGAGAACAGAATGGTCTTTCATGTTTTTCAGGATGTACGTCTTCTCAAAGATCGGAAACGGATAAGTTTTAAAAACATTCCTGTAGATACCGGTAATCTGATCTGCATCCTTTGTGTTGAGTATCCGGATCCGATAGGGAAAGGAATGGGTATCCCGGAGGGTGTGGTTTTCCCGGACCCGGGTTACCAGTTCTTGAAAAGCGGTGAGCTCAGCTTGGGGTTTTTCTTCCCTTTTTTGATCGAAAAAACGGGACACCAGCAAACAATCTTCCGCTCCTCTGTAGTAACCGGGGATATAGGCTTCGATGCAATACTTGTTTTGAAGAAAAGGGACCACGGCACCGGCAGGAACCTTGGCAAAAATTTTGGTGTATTTCTTCTTTTTTGCCAGTTCTTCCAATACGGAGAGGGATTCCGGAAATTCTTTCCAGGAAAATTTGATCAGGTAGATCCGGTTGTTGAGTTTTCCATGTTGTATAAGTTGATTTGCCCGTTTTTCAATCGTATCATGAATTTCCATTTCTTCTATTGTACCTTTCGTTGTTGTTGGGAACCAGTGAAATTGTCGAATCATAGTCAGACAGTAGTTTTTCAATACCAATAGCCTTTTGTTCATCGGCTTCCTCCAGGTTCAGGTCGAGGTTGCACTTTTCACAGTTCCGGTCACAGAATTTTGATTCATAGCTTTCCGGTTCCTTGTAGGTAGTGATGATTCCTTCGTAATTTCTCAGGACCACTTTGTTGGTTGACCAGGATATGATGTAATTGGGCATTACCGGGATTTTACCACCCCCCCCGGGTGCATCGATTACATAGGTGGGAACAGCAAATCCGGAAGTATGTCCGATGAGGCTTTCCATGATTTCTATTCCTTTTCCTACCGGTGTCCGGAAATGGGAAAGTCCTTCGGAGAGGTCACACTGGTATAAATAATAGGGGCGGATTCTGATTTGTACCAGTTTGTGAACCAATCTTTTCATAATCCGCGGGCAGTCGTTCACTTCCGCAAGCAGTACCGATTGATTGCCCAGGGGGAATCCTGCGTCGGCCAGTTTTCGTACGGCCTCCTTCGACGAGGAAGTGATCTCTCTCGGATGATTGAAATGGGTGTTGATCCATAACGGCTGGTACTTTTTCAGCGTTTCAATTAAGTCATCGGTAATCCGGTAAGGCAACACTACCGGCATTCGGGTTCCTATACGAACAACCTCCACGTGGGGAATGGCCGTAATTTCCGAAAGCAGCCAGTCCAGGTAACTGTCGGATAACATCAACGGATCCCCACCGGAAAGCAATACGTCTCTTACAGCAGGAGTCCTTTGGATGTATTCGATCCCTTTGGTCAATTGTTCTTTGGATGGAATAAAGTCAACATCGCCCACTTTTCTCTTCCGGGTACAGTGCCTGCAATACATCGAGCAAATATTGCTGACGTGAAATAAAACCCTGTCAGGATATCGGTGGGTGATTCCTTCCACCGGACTGTCACGATCCTCAGAAAGAGGATCTTCCATTTCTGATTTCAATACCGTTAACTCATTAATACTCCCAAACGATTGTTTATAAACCGGGTCATTGGCGTAATTCGTTGTGTCAATCAGGGATAAATAATAGGGAGTGATGGAAAGAGGAAAACGGGAAAACGTTTTTTTTAACTCCTTCTTTTCCTTCTCATCAAATTGAATCCCTGTAAGCAGTTCGAATTTTTCCAGTGTCCGGATCGAATGTTTTAATTGCCATTTCCAGTCTTTCCAATTGGAAATGTTGGATCCGACTTTTATTTTTTCAGCAATCTTTTGCTGCGATTCATTAAATATTTCCATGATATAGTTTCTATACGAACAAAAATACTGAAATTTATCGAGTTCTCAAAAAATCAATAAGGGATCCGGCTGGAATAATAATACTTATTTAACACATATTCTGTGAATTACAAATAGGAGAGATGAAATCATACCCGGTTGGCAGGGAAAGCAAGTTTCCGGGAGGGCAGAAATATATTTCCGGAACGAATGATTCATACCGACAAAACAGAACGATGGATCCGTTTTTTTTTATCGTTTCGAAGAGGACCCTTTGGTTGGTTCCGGATCGGTTTCGTTCAGATTTTCTTCGATGGTCAGAAGCGGGGAGGCTTCAACATCGCTTATTTCAAGCAATTCAATCACTTTTTCGAGGCTTTCTTCGATACTTTTTATTTTATCCGGTGGGAGATGTAAAAGCTTACGGGACAACTGATCATGCAACAGGTAGGGAATCTTGTTTAATACATGATCGCCCTGAGATGTAAGCGCTATGGTCACCTTGCGTTTATCTCCCGACCTGGGAAGTCTTGCAAGCAATCCTTTGTTCTCCAGTCGATCAATGATTCCACTGGTCGTACTCGCATTCAGATTCAGAAAATTCCTGATTTCGGACTGTGTGGCCTGAAAATTTTTTGCCTCCTTCAAAAAGCTCAGGCATAAAACCTGAGGAATACTGACTCCATGTTCCTTTTGGATCTTTTTGGATTCCAGGTTGATGGCTCTGACAATTTTGCGAATTTTTATGAGTATTTCTGTTGGATTCATAAAGCATACCGGATAAGCTGTTTTTTTATACAGACTTTCATTTTTATTTGAAAGGGTTGTATATTTGGTGTAAAATTAGAAATAATTATGTATTGTTTGAAAATTTCCGAATGACATGGTATTCGGTACATCATCCGTAAACCGAACGAATACTTTATACAAACATAAAATATTAATGCAATGAAAAGAAAAAATGGGTTTGGATTGTTATTCGTAGGAATGATCCTGTTGCTAATGCAGGGTTTCTTTTCCTGTAAAGAAGTTCCTGAGAAAAAGTTTATCGGACTGCAGCTATACTCGGTTCGTGCTGACATGAATGAGGATCCTGTGGCTACGGTTGCTGCTGTTGGAGAAATGGGGTATACATTTGTAGAAGCGGCAGGATATAGTGACGGACAGTTTTATAGGATGGATCCCCTGGAATTTAAGGAATTGTGCGAAACCAACGGATTGCAGTTTCTGGGTTCTCATACCGGCATGGATGTCCCGGATGATACTACCTGGGACAAAACCATGGCCTGGTGGGATACCTGTATTGCTGCCCATGCTTCGGCGGGCGTTCAATGGATTGTACAACCCTGGATGGGAAATACAGGGTATGAAAGCCTTGAGGGATTGAAAAGGTATTGTGCCTATTTTAATGCAGTGGGTGAAAAGTGCAATGAACAGGGAATCCGGTTTGGTTATCATAACCATAGCCAGGAATTTACTACCGAACTGGAGGGGAAACCGGTGTATGACTGGATGCTTGAATGGACCGACCCGGAAAAAGTAATGTTCCAGCTCGACCTGTATTGGATTATCGAAGGAGGGAAAGATCCACTGGATTATTTCAATGCTTATCCCGGACGGTTTGAGAACTGGCATATCAAAGATAAGGAAGAGGTAGGTGCCAGCGGGAAAATCGATTTTGAAGCGATCTTCGCAGCAAGGGAAAAAGCCGGGGCGGAATACGGAGTGGTTGAAGTCGAAGAGTATAACTTCGAACCCCTCGAAAGCTGCAGGCTAAGCCTGTTGTTTTTACAGAACGCTGATTACGTAACTTTTTGATTGCTACCAGGATGAAACGAAGAGTGGCCGCAGGTAATTTCAGGCGGCCTCTTTTTAATTTTTAGAATAGATATTTTAGGGTCAGGGCAAAATCAAAAAGCCGGATTCTGAAGGTTTCACGTCCCCAGATATCGAAATAAGGCTTTCCTTCCATTCCTGCTGCAACCGGCAACTCCGCGAAGGTATACTCTAGGGCAGCCAGTCCGTCAAGGCCCGTAAGAAAAGAGATCCGGGGCTCATACCATGTATGTCTCCCGTTGTGATGCCTTTTCTGCCATCGTTCGAAACCGGCATGGAGACCCACTCCGAAAATAAATACAAGCTGTTCTGAGAAATCGACTATTTCGTACCGGTGAAATTCTTTGAAAACGGTGACCTGTGCTCCCCGGTCACGGGAGCTCAACAGGAACTTGTACGCATTTTCATCGCTGGTATAAAAACGATACTCGATTCCAGAGGTTACCCCCCCTCTGACTCCAACCGCTTTGCTGAATTGTTGCGCATGGCTAACCAAGACAAACGGGAAGAGAATAAGAAACAGCAATACGTTTTTTCTCATGCCAAAAGGTGTTTAGTTATCATTTATAATGTCTCCTGAACCTGAAATATGCTGTTTGATTTCCGGAATTCCGATGTAGAAAATACTCCCGCTGCCGGAAATGGTGGCATCCAGGGAATTTACGACATGAACAAAGATATTTCCGGATCCGGAAATCCGGGCCTCACAGTGTTGTATTGGCAGGTCATAAGCATCAAATCTTCCTGAGCCACTTATCGTTAAGTCTGCATAATCGGCAATACCAGATACCAAAACACTTCCTGAGCCGGAGACGGTGGTTGTTAATTGATGGCAGTCCACAGCTGTTTCTATGGTGCCTGAGCCGGAAACACCAATAGTAAATTCCGGGGAGGTGAAGAAACCGGTGGTAACGGATCCGGAACCACTTTGCCTTATTCCCTCAAGAACCGGCGTTGAGATAAATACTTCCATCGGAAAGGTATTCCGGACGATGTTGCATCCCCGGATGTCGATTTTCAGGGTATGACCCGATACCTCGGTTTCGATATACGGAAGGATATTCGTTTCCGCATTCACTACCACTTCATAGGAGTCGCTGTTGGAAACGTGTACATCAAAAGCACCGCTTGACTTTACACAAGTGAAAGAAGAGGTGTACCTTTGTTCACTCTCTTCAATTCCATTCCCTCTGATTATGAATTCATTGAAACAACTGTTCAAGATCAGGAGGAGAGATAACGGTAAAAAAAGGAAGAATCGTTGGGTTGTTTTCATGGCTTTGTGCTTTAAATAAGTGTTTTATCGGTTGGAAAAAATATTCATGCTTCCGGCGGTAAGGTTCATGAAGAGTTTCCCGGATCCCGGTTGCCCGGAGCCATAGATCCCCGATATTTTGGTTTTCTGCGTTTTTTCATCCAGGATTGTTTCTTCAATAATTTCTATTTCCCGGCAGAAGTCTGTTTCCGTTTTGGTTTTTGTGAGTTCAAATGAAAAGGTTTCCTCCGCTTCAAAACAGAGGTTTATGTCGGTATTCTCAGCTTCTATATAGATCAGGTTGAAATCCGGATGGGTCTTTTCGATATCTATATCGCCATAGTTGCTCCGGATGTTCATTCTTTCGACAAGTTCCATAATTCTGAAACTGCTAAAATTCCCTTCTGCATCGATCAGTCTGGTTTTCCGGACCCTGAATTTGTCACGACTGGAACGGATTTCCAGTTGAGAAGCATCGGTTAGCTCAAAGGTACTCTGTTTGCTGTTGATCCGTAACCGGGAGGAAGATTCAATCTCCACATCGCTGTAGTTTGTTTCCAGACGGGCATCCTGCAATTGGTTGATTGTGGCATCGGCAAAATTCAGAATGAGGGTTGTTCTGCCTAAAAGATCGTGTGCTTTCAGATTCCCGTTAGAGAGGTTTATTTCACAGCTTCCGGAAAAATCACTCATAAAAATGTTTCCGAACTTATTTTCCAGTATCAAATCGCAGGTCTCAGGAAGCCAGACGGTATAATCAATTTCGACGTTTCCATCGTCGTGAAGCAACGATTCCTTAAACTTTAACAATTCCTTTTCGATCAAACTTCTGGATTGATTTACCAGGGTTCGTACGATTAAAAAGTAGGCACTTTCTGTAAAATCGAAGTCAATGCCTTCCATGGTTTTTTTTAGTCTGGATTCTTTTTTCTTTTCTACATGGACTTCGATCCGGAATACGGCTGAGTCTTTATCCCAGGTATGAATCAGAAGATTGCCATATTTATTGGTTATTTCTATCCGGGTTTCAGGTAGTACCTGAAACCGTTTTGTTAATTCCCTCGATTCGTTATATTGTGAAAGTGCGGTTCCCGGCAGTATTCCAATTATCCAGACAAGGAATATACTTTTCTTCATTTTTTTCACACGATTAAAATTGGTTATTTAAAAGGTATACTATGCAACTCAACCGGTCCCGAAAGCCATCGGGACCGGGGATCGTTTCGTTTAACAATTTATTTGTTTCAGTACGGATTCAACCAATTCCAGTCTGTTCCGGTTGTTTTCGATCATTGCTTCGATTACCGATCTGTTGGAAACATTCTCCTGTAAGTCGTTTTTCAGTTTCTGATACATTGCTTCAAGTTCCAGGAGGTCGGCTTCCACTTCTTCTTTTATTCCCGGGATGGCCGGATAGCATTTTCGTATCTCTTTCAGTTTTTCGTTTATTTTGTGTGCGTAATATTTTTCTGTATCCAGCAATTCGGTTGTTTGCGGGTCGTTTATCCAGCTGAATTGTTTTTCTTTCAGTACGATGCGGGGAATAAGCAGTACGAAGACAGTTGCTACTGCAATCACGGCGGCAATTCGTAAGAGATGGCGGTTTATGGAAAGTGTTTTCGTGTTTTGGTTTTTCCGGATCTTATTCCAGACCTTGGGGGAAGGCTCCAGGGAATCAAATTCTTCACGGTGTGCCCTTACAAAATTTTCCAGACGATCTGTATTCTTCATGACATGGATTTTTTTGATTTTAAAATTTCAACGATCCTTTTTTTGGCACGCATAAACTGGGTTTTGGATGTTGACTCGCTGATTCCCATAATTTGTGCTATTTCTGCATGGTCATATCCTTCAAGCAGATAGAGTGAGAAGACCATTCTTCCACCCTCCGGCAGTTGTTTCATGGCATTCAGCACCCGTTGTTTGGTCAATTCCATTTCATTCTCCTCTTCTTCTTCCATATCTTTTTGATAAACCGTGTCACAATAGACCAGTTCCGGTTTTCTTTTTTTTAGGGTATTCAAACAGGTATTTACCACAATCCGCTTCAACCAGGATCCGAAGCCGGAATCATACCTGAAGGTATCCAGCTTTCGGAATGCCTGTGTAAATGCTTCCTGGAGCATGTCTTCTGCTTCCTCACGGTTATTCATCATCCGGCAGCATAGATTGAACATCGCCCTGGAGTACAACTGGTAAAGTTGATACCTGGCTTTGTTGTTGCCATTTTTACTGGCCTCAATGATATCCCGGTGTAAATATTCTTTTGGCCCCAAGTTTTCTTATTTCATTGTTACAGACAAACAAAATCGAATATGGTTGCATGCCGGAAAAACAAAAAAATGCCCCTGATTAATCGTTTCAAAATTAAATAAAATCGTATATTTGCAACCGCAAATCAGAAACGGTGGTTGTAGCTCAGTTGGTTAGAGCACTGGATTGTGGTTCCAGGGGTCGTGGGTTCAAGTCCCATCTACCACCCCTTAAAGCCTCAGGTTCTCCTGAGGCTTTTTTTTATAATAAGCACAATAAACCCGCACAGGTTGAAAATACAAAATCTGATAAAGTGAAAAACCAGGAATTCTCTGAAAAGAAGAAAGGGAAACTCAACAGTTTCCCTTTAAAAATGTTAACCCCCAAACACACAATATGTAGAACCATATTGCACTACAAATGTATTAATTTTTTTGATTTAATAAAAAGTTTTTAAGAAAATAATGTTTTTTTGTTATTAATACAGGTCGAAGGAAGCGATAACAGATACGAATGTTTAATCTATGAGAGTACAAACTATTCTTGAAACCATTGGAAACACGCCCCACGTAAGAATAAACAAGCTGTTTCCTCCGCATTATGAAGTATACGTGAAAGTAGAAAAAACCAATCCCGGAGGAAGCATAAAAGACCGGATTGCATTGTCGATGGTTGAAGATGCAGAATCCCGGGGTTTATTAAAATCCGGTTCGGTTATTATTGAGCCCACTTCGGGAAATACGGGAATTGGTCTGGCGTTGGTAGCTGCCGTGAAGGGGTATAGGCTTATAATAACAATGCCTGAATCTCTGAGTCTGGAGCGGAGGCAGGTTTTAAAGGCCATGGGAGCCGAATTGGTACTTACGCCCGGAGAAAAGGGGATGAAAGGAGCAATAGCGAAAGCCCGTGAACTGGCAGCTGGCATTCCGCATGCATGGATTCCCTTTCAGTTTGCGAACCGGGCCAATGTGGATGCACACAGGAGAAATACCGCCCGGGAAATTATTCGTGATTTCCCGGAAGGTTTGGATTATCTGATTACCGGAGTGGGTACCGGGGGCCATATTACCGGAGTCGGGGAAGTCTTAAAAAAGCATTTTCCGGCTTTGAAGATATATGCTGTGGAACCGGAGTCAAGCCAGGTACTTGCCGGAGGTCAACCAGGACCCCATCCCCTGCAGGGTATCGGAGCAGGTTTTATCCCTGAGAATCTGCGCATCGAACTGCTGGACGGAATCGTGGCGGTCACCCGGGAAGAAGCATTTCATTATACCCGGGAAGCAGCCCGCATGGAAGGACTTCTCGTGGGAATCTCCTCGGGAGCATCCCTGGCTGCTGTAGCAAAAAAAATGAAAGAGATTCCCCCGGGAGCCAGAATCTTAACTTTTGCTTATGATACGGGAGAAAGATACCTGACCGTTGGAGAACTGTTCTGATGCAAAAATTATTCCTCCAAAGACCGGGGAACCTATCGGTTTATTAAAAGGTTTTTTTACCTTTAATAAAAATAATCCTCCGAGGCTATGCCTCGGGGTTTCCTTATATTTTCCCCTGATTTTCAGGGGAGATGTCAGCTGGATGGCTGACAGAGGGGTAAAATAATTCTCCGATTCCGATTTGTGCCGGGATGCCTGAAGGTTCCCTTCTGTTCTCCCTGGGATTGAAATCCTAAGAGCAGGAACGATCCCGAAGCATAGCAGGATAGGGATGGGATAATGCCTGTATTAATCGGGCAAATAAAAATCGAAATATACCTTACACATCGTAAATGGATCAAATCAACCCATGGATGGAGAGTTTTTACTGAATGGTTAAAAAGTATACACATGAAACGAATTGTTTTACTAGTTTTTGTTTTTATGACACCCCTTAGTTTTGCTCAAACAGGGAATATTGGCATGTTTCCGTACCATAGAGATATTGGAGATCCGGTGCTGAAAGGGAGTGCTCACTATGATTCCGAAACCCAGATGTTTACATTGAAAGGAGCGGGGTACAACATATGGTTTGAGAGGGATGAGTTTACGTATCTTTATACCCGTATCGAGGGTGATTTTATACTAACCGCTGATTTTGCCTTTTCCGGAGAAGGAAAAGATCCACACCGGAAAACGGGATGGATGATCAGGGCTTCCGAAGAGGAGAATGCTGCACATTGTTCTGCGGTTTTGCATGGCGACGGATTAACCGTTCTTCAGTGGCGAGAGCTGAAGGGAGCTTTCATGAGGGATCCTGAGGATGAAATTTTTGCTCCCAAGCCCTGGTATTCCATCATTCAGCTTGAAAGAAAGGGAAACGAGATGATCATGCGGGGAGCCCATCCGGGAGAACCGCTGCAGTGGATCGGATCACACAGGATGGAAACCCTGGCCGGCGAGGTGCTGGCCGGATTGTTTGTGTGTTCCCACAACGAAGAGGTGCTCGAGGAGGCCCGCATATGGAATGTGCGAATTGACCGGCCGGTATCCGACGAGTACAACCCCAACAGCGAAGGCTGGCTCGGATGCCGCCTGGAAACCATGAATGTGTTGAACGGGAAACGGAGAGTAATCTTTGAAAAAAAGGATCGCTTTGAAGCCCCTAATTGGATGCCCGATGGGGAAAAGTTATTGTTCAATATGGAGGGCTCACTCTATACTATTCCTGTTGAAGGAGGTGAACCGGCAATACTCAATACCGGTTTTGCCAACAGGAACAACAACGACCACGGTATTTCATTCAACGGGAGAATGCTCGCCATAAGCCATCACCGGGAAGGATTGGCCGGAGGTGGTTCTTCCGTATATGTGTTGCCTCTGGAAGGAGGAACCCCGCAATTGATTACCGAAGAAACACCTTCCTACTGGCACGGGTGGAATCCCAATAACAAAGAGGTCGTGTATGTGGCTCAACGCGGCGGAATACCCGTGTATAATGTTTATAAGAAACCAATTGATGGCGGAGAAGAAGTTGCTCTGACAAATTGCAGGGAAGGAGAGCATGTGGATGGTTGCGAATATTCTCCCGACGGGCAGTGGATCTATTACAACGGAAGTCATTCCGGAACCATGCAATTGTGGAGGATGAAACCCGATGGCAGCAACAAAGAGCAAATTACTTATGATGAGTACAACGATTGGTTTCCGCATATTTCTCCGGATGGGAAGTGGATCGCTTTTATATCCTTTCCACCGACTATTCCTGTGAACGATCATCCTTCCTACAAAAGAGTGATGTTGCGTTTGATGCCGGTTTCGGGAGGTGTTCCAAAGGCAATTGCCTATCTCTATGGCGGGCAGGGGACCATCAACGTCCCTTCCTGGTCACCCGACAGCAAACACATTGCCTTTGTAAGCAATTCAGGAATTTAACCCGAATAATTCATGAATTAGTCGGGTTAAATTATCGAATATGAATCTTTTGAAAATAAACAACAACAATCACATGAAGAATTTAGCAGAAAGATGGTTCCACCTGGTGCTTTTGGGTGCCGGGTTATTGATTTCCGGGTCGTTATCAGCACAGATTGGGGTTGGTGCAACGGCCCCTGAAGAGGCAAAAATCTATTTTGACGGAACGGAAGAAATGCTCCATGCTCATTGGGAATATTGGGAAGGTCCCCGTTTTTCAGCAGAGATGCCCATCCAATGGAAGATGGTTGCGGATCCGGTGGATGAAGGTACGGTCGTAAACAGCAACGACCCGGCTGCTGCCGGAGGAAAATACGGGGCTGCCGATATTGTCACCAAAGATAAATTCCGGGATTTCCGGCTGCATGTTGAATTCCTGGTTCCTCATGCAGGCGGAAACAGCGGTGTATATCTGCAGAACCGCTATGAGGTACAGATTTTGGACGGCGACTCCACAAGCCATGGCATGGCAGCAGTGATCAACGATGCAGCAGCTCCCTATTCCGCCTATAACGGCACAGGCCAATGGAACGCCTACGATATTCAGTTCAGGGCTGCCCGGTTTAAGGACGGCAAAAGATTGGAGAACCCTTTGGTGACTATTTATCTGAATGGCATAAAAATCCATAGAAACCAAACCATCAGCCAGGTGTGGGGCGGTCCGAACTCCGGTCTCGATGGCGGAAAGGACGGCGGAAAGGGAATTACCGACACCCCGGGAGGCGTGAAACTGCAGGCCGAAGGACATGAAGTGCTCTACAGGAATATCTGGATCAAAGAACTAAATCTGAAAAATCCGGATACCGATTTCTAACCATCCGGAGACAAACGGGTCGTTGCGGAAGCTTAGAGTTTAATCCTGAAAAGGTAAAGCACCATGTTCGAAAGAATATAAACCACGATAATGAAGAAAAGGGCATAGAACTGCAAAAAAAGAATCAGGATAGCCGATATAAGAAGAAAGGAATATCGATACCGGTTTTTTCCCCAGGACCAGTCCTTGAATTTGATGGAAAACATGGGTATTCCGGAGACCAGCAGAAGTGAAGTGATCAACAGAATGATCAGGAAGTTTTTGGCAGTATAGAGAATTCTCAGTACTTCGGCATGCTCGGGAAAAGCAAGCATCAGGCCGAAAGAAGCCCAGAGCATGGCGTTGGCGGGAGTTGGGAGCCCGGTAAAATTGGGATTCCGGCTTTCAGAAACATTGAATTTAGCCAGCCGGAGAGCAGAAAAAACAGGAATGAAAAGGGCTGAAAGCAGAATCAGCCAATCGCTCCAACTGCCTTCGATATCCTGAATGGGCTGATTTTTTCCGAATAAGGCAAATTCATACAAGGTGAAAAGGATGGCTCCCGGGGCCAATCCAAAAGAAACAATATCGGCCAGGGAATCCAGTTCTTTGCCGGTTTCGGAATAGCTGTGAAGCAACCGGGCTGCTAAACCGTCAAGGAAATCGCAAAGGGCAGCCCCCAGGATAAAAAGAGATGCCAGACTCAGGTGTCCGTCAATTGCAAAAAAAACAGCCAGGGAGCCGCAACCCAGTCCTGCCAGGGTAATCCCGTTCGGAATCAGGCTTTTTATCTGATTGTATATGCTCATTCTTTATTCGAAAGTTGCTATGATTGTTTTCCCGCCATACACCTTTTGATGCAGATTCACTTTTAAATGGACCGTTTTCGGGAGGAACAGGTCTACCCGTGAACCCAACCGGATAAACCCAAGCTGGTCTCCCTGTTTTACATGGTCTCCTTTGTGGAAATAGGTTTTCACCCTCCGGGCCAGGGTTCCAGCAATCTGCCGGATCAGAATTTCTGTACCGTCAGCCATTCGGACGACACTGGTACATCGTTCGTTTTCTTCCGATGACTTGGCTATAAAGGCTGGAAGGAATCGTCCTTTCCGGTATTGTGTGTAAATGATTTCCCCGTGAACGGGAAGGAAGTTGATATGTACATCCAGTATGGACATAAACACGGATACCTGGATGCGTTCTTCCTGAAAATATTCGCGCTCAAAGGTAGTTTCCACGGCAACCACATGGCCATTTGCAGCAGACAGGATATGGTTTTTGTGCGGTTCAATAAGGACAGAAGGTTCGCGGAAAAACCAGAAAACCAGAGCAAACAATACACCCAACCCTCCGGTTAAAATCCAAAAGAGAGTACAAGTGCCGGTTAATACATACAATAGGGCTATTCCAATGAGAACCAGTAAGGCCACGATCGGGATTATTTTTTTACCTTCCTTATGGATCTTCATGGCAGATTTTTTTTAACGGACAAACATAAGCCATACAAAAATAAAGGGTATGGAGAACAAAAGACTGTCAAACCGGTCTAAAATACCTCCGTGTCCGGGCAGGATCTTCCCGGAATCTTTGATGCCGAGGCTTCGTTTGCACATCGATTCAACCAGGTCGCCCAAGGTTCCGAAAACAATGAGGATCCCTGTGATACCCAGCCAGCCTGTCAAACTGAGTGCATCAAAAACTACAGCATTCAGGATTCCTACAATCGAGGCTATGACCCCACCGCCAATGGCTCCTTCCCAGGACTTCTTCGGAGAAATACGTTTGAACAATTTGAATCTTCCGAACTTCATTCCTATGAGATACGCTCCAGTGTCATAGGTCCATAAAATGAAAAAAATCCCCATCAGTATCCATGGGTAAAATTGCGTATTTCCCTGGGTTTTTATAAAGACAAATGTGCTCATCAGGCTGAATGGCAGGGCAGTGACTGCGATTCCGGCAAGGGTTAGAGCAATGTTGGTAAGTGGTTTTTCTTTTTTCCGAAACAACTCAAAAATAAAAAGGGAAAACAGAAGGGGAAACATTAGCCATAGAACCTTTTCCGTTACAAGCTGCAAATTTCTTAAAAACATCAAGATAAAAAAAGTAAGCCCCAGGGCTATACCGAGCACTTTCTGAGGACTGGCGCCGGATGTTTCAGCCATCCTGTAAAATTCTATTTGAATAAGAAACAGGATGCCGGAAAAAAAAACAGCAAAGATAGTTGGATGAATCAGGACTCCGGCAGCAATCAGTATGACCAATGCGATACTGGTATAGGTACGTTTGATCAGGTTTGTCAATTTTTCAACTCTTTTAGTAGTTCCAGCGCTTTTCCCTCATCGTGTTCTTCCACATAGATGGCCAGTTCTCCAAACGCCAGGTAAGAAGAATCTTTTTGATTTAGGATCACCCCTTTGATTCCGTTTTTTTCCAGTATACTGATTGCCATTTCAGCTTTGTATTCGTAAGCGGTTACCAGGACCTCTTTCCATCCTTTTTCCATTGGGTTTTGTTTTTATTGGGTTTCTTCCTGTTTTTTGTTTTCTATGGTTTCCTGAGGAGGAGCATTTTCCTCTTCGGTATTTCCGTTATCCACGGTCAGGTCTCTTTTTTCGTCCCAGGGGCGTTTTCCGAATATTTCTTCAAGGTCTTCACTGAAGATCACCTCTTTCTTCAGCAACCGTTTTGCCAGTTTTTCGTGACCTTCGGCGTGTTCTTTCAGGATTTTCTTGGCTCTTTCGTATTGGGTATCAATAAGGATCTTGACTTCCTGATCGATCAGTTCAGCGGTTTTTTCGCTGTAAGGTTTGGTGAAGGTATAATCGTTTTGGCCTGTAGAGTCATAGAAGCTCACATTGCCTACTTTCTCGCTCATTCCGAAGATGCTCACCATGGCATAGGCCTGTTTGGTAACTTTTTCGAGGTCGTTTTGTGCTCCTGAGGAGATCCGGTTAAAGATCAGTTCTTCGGCAGCCCGGCCTCCGAGAGCGGAGCACATTTCATCGAGCAGCTGGTCTTTGGTTGTGATGGTTCGTTCTTCAGGGAGGTACCAGGCTGCTCCCAGGGCTTTTCCCCTGGGTACAATGGTTACTTTCACCAGGGGATGGGCATGTTCGAGCAGCCAGCTGATCGATGCATGTCCGGCTTCGTGGTAGGCAATGGTTTTTTTCTCTTCTTTGGAGATGATTTTATTTTTCTTTTCGAGACCCCCGATGATCCGGTCCACGGCATCAAGAAAATCCTGTTTGATAATGGCTTCCCGGTCTTTGCGGGCTGCTATGAGGGCTGCTTCATTGCACACATTGGCAATATCGGCACCTGAAAAACCCGGGGTTTGTTTGGCCAGGAAATCAACGTTTACTTCCGGGCTGATCTTCAGGGGGCGGAGGTGTACCTGAAAAATCTCCTTTCGTTCGTTGAGATCCGGCAGTTCAACATGGATTTGTCTATCGAACCGGCCGGCCCGCATCAAAGCACGGTCGAGGACATCGGCACGGTTTGTGGCTGCCAGGATGATAACCCCGCTGTTGGTATCAAATCCATCCATTTCTGTAAGCAGTTGGTTCAGCGTGTTCTCGCGTTCATCGTTCGATCCGAAATTGGGGTTTCTCCCCCGGGCCCGCCCGATGGCATCCACCTCATCGATGAACACAATACACGGAGCTTTTTCTTTGGCCTGCTTAAAGAGGTCGCGGACCCTGGAAGCCCCAACACCAACAAACATTTCCACAAAATCGGATCCTGACATGGAAAAGAAAGGAACATTCGCTTCTCCGGCTACCGCTTTAGCCAACAGGGTCTTACCCGTTCCCGGAGGACCAATCAGCAAAGCTCCCTTGGGGATCTTTCCTCCCAGCTTGGTAAATTTTGCAGGGTTCTTCAGGAATTCAACAATCT
Source organism: uncultured Mariniphaga sp. (assembly GCA_964408795.1). GTDB lineage: Bacteria > Bacteroidota > Bacteroidia > Bacteroidales > Prolixibacteraceae > JABMQB01. The sequence continues at coordinate 20,972 of CAYPAW010000107.1, read as the reverse complement.
CTTCAACCTCTTGTTTTGCTTCAGCAAGACCGGCAACATCGTTAAAATTGGTGGATACTTTCGAATCTTTATCGAAAATCTTAGCCTGCGATTTCCCGACATTGAATATGCCTCCGGCGCCTCCTCCGCCTCCGGCACCCCGGCTCATCCGACGGAAAATCCACCACCACAGGAGAATGATCAGCACAAACGGCCCCACCGTCCAGAGGATCTCTCCGGCCCAGTTGCGTTCTTCTTCATATTCCGGCAGAATCTCCTCCTGGGAACCTTCCTGGGCTTCCGACAGGTTACGCTCAAAGGTTTCTACGGAGCCAATGTTAAAAACAAAATGCGGCCCTTCTTCGGAAGGTTTGGTGAACTTCCCGCTGAATCGGTCCTGGTATTTCTCCAACCGGTTTTTTTTCAGATAAATGTTGGCTTCCTTTTCATTGACAACCACAATTCTTTCAATGTCACCACTGGCAAGCATGGTGGATTTAACTTCACTCCAGTTGGTCTCTACCGGACTCCGGCTGCTGCTGATGTAAAACTGTACGATCAGAAAAACAACCGCTATAATACCGTAAATCCAGTAGGGATTGTATTTGGGCTTTTTGGGTTTGTTGCCCCCTGAGCTGCCAAAAGGTGATTTGTTGTGTAACGGATTGTTTTTATTTGTTGGATGATCTGTCATGATGGTTTATGCTTCCTCTTTGATGTTTTTTATGTTGGCATCGGCCCACAATTGTTCCAGATTGTAAAAATCCCTTGCCCATTTTTGAAAAACATGAACCATGATGTCCCCGTAATCGAGCAAAATCCATATTCCATGTTGAAATCCTTCCTTATGAAAAACCCTGACTCCCAAATTTTTTTCAACAATATCTTCAATTGATTCAGCTATGGCCCCGGTATGTGTATTGGAAGTACCATGGCAAATAATGAAATAGTTACACTCTGTATGATTTATTGTGGTCAGGTCAATGTGAACGATCTCTTTTCCCTTGACCTTGCGTATGCCTTCCGTTATGGTTTGAATTGTTTTTTCTGTCTCTTCCTGTATTGGATCCATATAGTTGCTTTATACCTACAAAGATAATCTTTTTGGGGTATTTTTGTTTTATCCTTTTTACCCACTTATTTCCTAAGTTCTTTATCTTTATTTTTTCTTACAGAGAATTTCTGCAAGGATAAATAAGAAACAGCATCGTATACGAAAAGTTCGTACACCATGCTGATGATTTCAATGATCTATGCAATTCAACAAAATCATAAAGCTTCAGGAAACAGCATCTACCAACAACTATGCCAGAGGGCAGGTATTGCATAAACAGGCGGATGAAGGCACTGTCTTTTTGGCACAATATCAGACACAGGGGCGTGGTGCAGGAACGAATTTATGGGAGAGTGAACGAGGGAAAAATCTCACTTTTTCCGTTGTATTCACTCCGATCTTTTTGAATCCAGCCAAACAGTTTTACTTGTCTATGGTTGTTTCACTGGGTATTTTCGATTTTCTGGCATCCGAAACATCAGAGGCGAAGATCAAGTGGCCGAATGATGTGTATATTGGAAAAAAAAAAGCCGGGGGGATTCTCATGGAACATATCATCCAGGGGAGTAGCATTTCAGCAACGGTTGCCGGTATTGGAGTAAATCTCAATCAGGAAACCTTTACGAGCCATATCCCCAATCCGGTGTCTTTAAAAGCAATCACAGGAAAAGAGTATAACCTGGAAGATTGTCTGAATCGGATTCTGGAGCATCTTTTTAAATGGTATGATTCGCTAAAGAGGGGGGATGAAGAAAAGATATACCTGGCGTATCTGTCGCATCTTTTTCAGTACCGCCAATGGGCTACGTACCGCAGTCATGGAACCTTGTTCCGGGGGATGATTGTTGGGTTGGATCCCTATGGATGCCTTCAAATTCAATCGGACGACGGAACCTTAAAAACCTATCAATTCAAGGAGGTGGTCTATTGTTCCGGATAGGGAAGTCCGGCCATTGTATCAGCTAGTGTGTTAATGCCTTCGGCCAGTTTTTTATCCGCCACGATTTTGAGCATCATGCTCATGTCTGCATGAAGGGTCAGTCTCATTTTTGTTCCTCCTTCTTTTCCTGGCAGAAGCTGAATCCAGAAAGTTATCGAAACCGGTAATCCTTCGGAGCTTTCGATCTTTATGGTTTGAAAGGGATCCCTTTTCACGATTTGAATTCCGGCTAATCCCACACCGGAGAGCTGGAAACGACAGGAATCCCTGTCCGATTCAAGCTGGGAGATTTTGATCTGGGGTATCTGACGGGAGATGCTTTCAAACAGGTTCTGATTGAGATATTCGGAGAGGTTTCTGAAATCGGAAAGGTACTGAAACACAACCTCCTGATTGTGAGGGATTTGTTTCACGTCGCTAACGTATTTACTGATTGCCATCCTGTTATTTATAAAAAGGTTTTGGTTTATTCCTTTTGATTTACGGGATATTACGTTCCCCAGACCGAAGGATTCTTCCTCCATTCAGTCAGGTTGTTCACTTCGTTTTTCTTGATTTCCCCGTTTTCGAGAGCCAGTTTGATTAACACCGGATAGCGGCTCAGGGGGGTCAGTTCGAGGCCTGCCTTTTGAAAAGTTTCGTTTGCTACGGGGAAGTCATAGGTAAAGATAGCGACCATTCCGAGTACTTTCCCCCCGAATCCGGATACGGCTTCAGCAGCTCTCAGACTGCTGGCACCTGTGGAGACGAGGTCTTCAACCACCACCACTTTCTGTCCGGGTTTCAGGTCTCCCTCGATGAGGTTTTCCAACCCATGATCTTTGGTTTTGGAGCGAATATAGATAAAGGGAAGCCCCAATTGATGAGCAACCAAAACACCATGGCCAATGGCTCCGGTTGCAACTCCTGCAATAACCTCAACATCAGGATATTTCTCCCGGATCACCTCTGTAAACCGGGAACAAATAAAACTTCGGGTTTCCGGATAGGATAAAATTTTCCGGTTGTCGCAATAAATGGGGGCTTTCCATCCCGAAGCCCAGGTAAACGGATTGTTTGGCTGAAACTTCAGGGTGTTGATGCGGAGAAGTTGCTCAGCAACTTCTCTTTCCCTTGAATCCATGGAATCCTGATGTATAATGTTTTTTTTCATCTGCATCGATTGAGTATCCGAAAATTATTTACCTACTTTTATGCCCTGTTTACGATAAAATACAGGAAGAGTCCATTGCATGGTAACGGTATAAAAACAAGGGGTAAATGTATAAAGTTTTTTTGAATGACAGAATGTTGATGATGGATTCAGCGGGCATCCAAAACAAAGAAGCTTCAGATTTACTGCGGATTGACATCAAAGGGAAAAAAGATCTGAAGTGCCGGACAGACCATTTTTTACACGGTTCTGAACCAGGCATTCTTTTTGTTCATCCGGATATCCATTGGTTATGGGAGCACTTCAAAGAATGTTTTCTGCCGATCCGTGCTGCAGGGGGAGTGGTCAAAAAGGGAGATTTGATTCTTTTCATATACAGGCGGGGAAAATGGGACCTGCCCAAGGGGAAGATTGATGCAGGTGAATCGGTCGAACAGGCTGCGCTTCGTGAAGTGGAGGAGGAGTGTGGGATTACAGGCATGCATATTCATAGTGCCCTTCTTTCTACCTGGCATATATATCCCTCCTCATGGCACCAAAGCGAAGGACCCTGGATCTTAAAGGAAACCTGTTGGTTTGAGATGAAATACACCGGAAAAGCCTCCTTGTTTCCTCAAGCTGATGAAGATATCACCAAAGCAGAATGGATTCCTCCCAAAGAGATGAATAAGATCTATGAAAATACCTATCCCAATTTGCGACAGATCATCCAGCGTTATTTTTGATCGCGGATTTTTTTGATTTGTTCGGAGCGGAGCCATGAGGCAAATTCAAACGCAAAACCATCCAGGGGATTTTTTGTCAACGCCTGGACAACCGTATGGTTGTGATCCAAGAGAAAGGCTGAAGGATAGGATTTTATTTTGTAGATTTCTGCATGCCGGTTATCCGGTTCCTCACAAACAACGGTTCCCGGCACCTCATTTTCGGAAAAGAATCTTTTGATCCTTTCCGGATCCGAATTTCTAATCACAAGGAAGAAATCCAGTTCATTGCTGAATTTTTTATGAATGTCAACCAGGTATTTCAGGTGTTCCCTGCAAACGCGCATTTCGGTATCGGCAAAAAGCAGATAGGTATACTTGCCGGATTGATCAGAACATTTGGATTCTCCCTCCAGGTTGTTGAGGCAGATAACCGGAGCCCGGGTGCCAGGAGTCAGGAAAAGAATTTTTTGTTTAACCCGGATGGCTGTTTCCCGGATACAATGATCCGGGTTATTCAAAAAAAAAGGGCTTTCAAGCATGGAGAGTAAGGATTTTTCCGGGAATTGTCCGGAGTAATAGGCATCATGCAAAAGCTTCAACAAGATCAGGTCAGCAAGCACCGGATGGAGGTGATATCTTTTCTGGAAGTAGGATTTGATATAGTGGATATCAGCCCGTAGGATCGCTTTCCGCAGTTCCTCTCCTTTTATATCATTTACCTCGAAACTCAGTTTATTGGTAAACACCAGATCCAGCAGATCGGAGAATGCAGGATTGGAATAGGAGAAATTCGCAGGATCTATTCCTTTAAAAACTGTCTGTTGGTTCCGTATTATTCCGTTTGCTTCGACGAATTTCAATTTAAACTGCAGATACATGGGCAAAGGGGGTTGTTGGTAAGAACCAAATTCTTGGATAAGCTTCGTGGTGACCGTGTCCAGAAAAGCCGTGGAATGTTGTCTGTACAGCTGGTTGAAATAGGCATTGGAGAGCTCCCCCCAGCGCTCTTCAAGAGCGGATATCAGGTTGTGTGCTTCGTTGGTTTTTTCCGAAACCATTTGTAACCATACAGAAATGGGTTCAAAATAGGGATTTCTGGATTCTGGAAGGGTCTTTTCCCGCAGAGGGGGAAGCTTCAGGGTCACTTCCGAATGAGGTTCAAGCATCAGCAGCCCTTTATAGACTCCGAATTCGGAGTGACACCAAGTGATTTTATCCAGTTCAATTTCTTTATGAAACCTACCGGTAGGGTCTATAAAGAGGGTGAACAATTCTGTTTCATTTTTGGTAACCGGATCGGTATAGGTTTTAAAAACCAGTTTTTTCCCTGCATAATCGGGTTCATATCCCCGAATAGCAGCTGAAAAGGAGACCAGGGATTCGACGATGAAAAGCAAAAAAACAAATCCTTTGATGCTGTTACTCATGGCTGTTTGTAAATTCTTCAGGATGTAAACAGGATGGTATAAATCTGCCAGCATCACCCCCGTGACGGATGATATCCCTTACGATGGAGGATTTAACCGGTGTATGTTCAGGAAGAGTCAGCAGGAATACGGTTTCCAAGTCCGGATACATTTGTTTGTTTACCTGGGCAATAGCTCTTTCATATTCGAAGTCTGCGGAGGTACGGATCCCTCTTAGAATAAACCGGGCATTCACTTTTCTGCAAAAATCAACGGTCAGCCCTTCGTGAACCTGAACACTCACCCCGGCATCGTTTTTGAATACTTCATTGATCCATCTGAGTCGCTTTTCGAGAGGGAAAAAAGGTTCTTTATCGGAATTATATCCAATCATTATTACCACTTTGTTGAAAAGAAGCATGGCTCTTCGGACAATGGATTCATGTCCGATGGTAAAAGGATCAAACGATCCGGGGAATATGGCAATTTTCTCCATGGCTTTGTTTTTTAGTAGGGTCTTCCCATCCTTAAACGGCAAAAAGACCGGATTAGTTTATGGGTTTTGCTTTATTCGCATTTACAAACAAGATGTTTCCCAGATCCTGAAACCCTGAAATAAACTCATTGGTGTCTTTTAATATCTCCTCATTAAATCCGATCATTGTAAGATCAGCATCGGCAGAGTATTTTACGATGATGGATTTCCGGTCATCCGATTCATAGGGAACCATCAGAATGTTGGAAGGGCTGATCGGAAGTCTTCCCGTTTTTATCAGATCCATTAGTTGTTTGCGTTTTTCGTCCATTGATTTTCCCGGATACAAAGCAAATATTTTGATGTGTCCTTTTTTCCAGTCGGGATGCCCCAGGATAATGTAACCCAGCAGAATCATCAGGTTGGCATTCCGGTAGTCCTCCGGCCGGATCCAGATATGGATTTCTTTTTTATACCCAAAATTTTTGTAGGAGCTGTTCAGGATACAGATGTCGAAGCCTGCGGAGTCGATAAGGTTGTAGTTATCGGTAATTTCCCTGAGGTTTCCCGGGTCGGTACGGGAGTATTCAAAGAGGATCAGGTTGTTTCCTTTTCCGGAGATTCCGGACAGCTGAGCCACCTGGGCGATAGCCGATGTATAGGAAGGGGATATGATGGTGTCGAGGTACACGCGGTTTTTGCTTCCGTGCGCAAGTTGAATCAGCCGTTTCAGAATAATTTTTGATTCGGCAGAGGTTTTTTTATTCAGGTGGCCTTTTATGAAATGGATATAGGTGCCAAATCCATAACGGTAGGAAATCCATCGCATGATATCAAAAGCAGATCTACGTTCAAACGTATCGTGGGATATGCAGACACCAAAAGGGCGCCAGCCGGCTTCTTTTTCCGATTTATCGCCCCGTTGCAACAGGATCTGTAGCCCCCGGTTCATCTGAAAAAGTACGCCTTTGATCAGCTTATTCAGTCCCTGTTGTTCCTCCTTGGTTTTACTGATCATGTAGTATATCAATCCCATGATCAGAAGGGAGATTGCTGCATATGGAGCATTCATTTTGAACATCAGCCAGAAAGAAAACAGGGTGCCTGTTAAAGAGATATACCAGCTGGACCGGAATGTTGGCCGGTAGGCCGGATCGGCAGCGAAATGCTCCAGAAAGGATATCAGGCAGATGGCTCCGTAGGTGACCATAAAAAACATGGAAATGATCTGTGCAACAAAGTTCAATTCCCCTACAAATACAAATACAAAGGCGATAATGAGGGTTATCAGGGAACTGTTGACCGGTTCATTGTCCTTTTTTTTTCCTTTGGCAAACCATTTATTGACAGACATTTGCGGGAGGATCTCATCAAATCCGATTGCCTGGAGAGTTCGGGGTGCTACCATGACCGATCCCAGGGCCGAACTTAAAGAAGCTGCTGCCAGTCCAATCGGGATAATCGGTCCCCAGACAGCGATTCTACTCATGATCAGCTGGTCTCCGGCCAGATCGGCAGGGGAAGCGGAAACAACAAATTTATAGGCTACAGCCAGGTAAACAAACAAACCTGCAATCGTGGCCCACAATGTGCCACGGGGAATGGCTTTTTTGGGATCTTTCAGATCCCCCGATAAACCAAGTCCGGCAGCCAGCCCCGTAAAGGCCGGAAAGACAACAGTGAAAACATAAAAGAAATCTTCGTTCTCAGGAATGTGTGCCTGGTAATTTATTGTATCAGGTCTGATGGGTGAATCGCCCAGGAAAAACATAAAGAGGGATAAAAAAAGCAAAGCAACCACTACATAAAGGGCTTTCATGCCCAGGTTGGCTCCTCTGGTAAGGATGATAACAGAGAGGATGATCATCACAGGAACTGTAATAAAACGAGGATCAGGGATTGTAAAACCATAGGTATTCGTAATCCAATTGACCAGAGGGTCAAAAGCCTCGCCAAACGCAATGATATAAAAAGCCACACTGATAGCCTGCGATAAATACAGGGTTAATCCTATTGGTCCTCCTACATTCAATCCAAACGACCGGGAAATAATGTAATAGGCACCACCCCCCTGAACCCGCTGATTGGTGGCGATTTCCGCCACAGCAAAAGCTGTGGGAATCGAAACCAGATGGCCCAGCACAATGATGCCAATTGCACCCAGAAAACCAACCTGGCCTACCGCCCAGCCAACCCGGAGAAAAAGAATGGCCCCCAGAATCGTAGACAGGGCCGTAAGGAAAACCGGCAAAGTGCCAAATTGCGCATTTTTATTAACCAGCGATTTTGCCATATTGGTTTTTTCTCAAAGGTAAAGCTTCCCATGAAAAATAAAAAATAGTTAATTTGACAATGGTTCCCGTCCTGAATCTTGTTAATAATGGTTATTTTTGGAGGGTTGAGGAAAAAATGCAGGCAGGAAGGTTTCCGGAGGATGCACATTTTGGGCGGAATAATTTTTTTAGTTAAAGGGTACGTGTCTTCATGCTGTCAGAAGCATGAAAACTCTTGCAAACAAGGGATAATGACAATATGAAACGAATATTGGTTACCGGAGGCGCTGGTTTTATAGGCGCCCACCTATGCGAACGATTGCTCAAAGACGGACATGAAGTGATCTGTCTGGATAACTTTTTTACCGGATCGAAGCAGAAGATCCTCCATTTGCTGGATCATCCGTTTTTTGAGGTAGTAAGGCACGATGTGACAATGCCGTATTATATTGAGGTGGACGAGATTTACAACCTGGCTTGTCCGGCTTCACCGATCCATTACCGGTACAATGCCATTAAAACCATAAAAACATCGGTGTTGGGAGCGATTCATGTGCTGGGTATAGCCAAGCGTACCGGGGCCAGGATTCTTCAGGCATCCACGAGCGAGGTGTACGGCGATCCGAAGATTCACCCTCAACCCGAAGATTACTGGGGCAACGTAAATCCGATTGGCGATCGCTCCTGTTACGACGAAGGAAAACGATGTGCCGAGTCGTTATGTGTCAATTATTTTCATCAGAACCAGGTGCGGGTAAAGATAATCCGGATCTTCAACACCTATGGCCCGTGCATGAACCTCGATGATGGCCGGGTTGTTTCCAATTTCATTGTGCAGGCGTTGCGCGGCCAAGAGATCACTATTTACGGAGATGGGAAACAAACCCGTAGCTTCCAGTATGTGGATGACCTGGTGGAGGGAATGATCCGGATGATGCATACCGGGGATGATTTTATCGGTCCGGTGAACCTTGGAAATCCCCGCGAATTTTCCATGCTGGAGTTGGCTGAAACGATTCTGAAACTGACCGGTTCATCATCAAAGATCGTGTATCAACCACTTCCCAAAGACGATCCGGTACGCCGGAAACCCGATATATCCCTGGCAAAAGAAAAACTCGGGGGGTGGGAACCCAGGATTCATCTGGAGGAAGGATTGCTGAAAACCATCGCCTATTTTGATAAAATCTTAACACAAGGAGCCTGATCGTTTCAAAGGACATAAAAATGCTAATCTGATCCGCATGAAGAATAAAAAACTCTCGGTAATCATTCCGGTTTACAACGAAGAGAAAACCATAATCCGTATTCTTGATAAGGTGGTGGAAGTAGATGTGGTGAATGATTTTGTAAAAGAACTGATCATTGTGAACGATTGCAGCAAAGACCGTTCTACAGAAGTGATTGAAAAGTATATTTCAGAACATCCGGAGTCAGATATCCGTCTTTTTCACCAGCCGGTCAATATGGGAAAAGGAGCAGCCCTGCATCGCGGGATAAAGGAGGCTTCCGGTGATTATCTGGTAATTCAGGATGCGGATCTGGAATACGATCCCCGGGAATACAACAACCTGCTGAAGCCGGTAATCGAAGGATTTGCCGATGTGGTTTACGGATCCCGGTTTCAAGGGGGAAATCCACACAGAATCCTTTTTTTCTGGCACTCCATTGGCAATCGATTGCTCACCACCCTTTCGAATATGTTCACCAATCTGAATCTTTCCGATATGGAAACCTGCTACAAGCTATTCAGGACCGATATGATTAAAAGCCTGCATCTAAAAGAGAAAAGATTTGGGTTTGAACCGGAAGTGACGGCAAAGATTTCCAGGCTCCCCGGTGTACGGATCTACGAAATAGGAATATCGTATTATGGAAGAACCTACGCCGAAGGAAAGAAAATAAGTTCAAAAGACGGCTTCCGGGCCATCTGGTGTACCCTTAAATATAATCTATGGAGCAGAAATTAGATACGTCAGCATCTCTTTCTGACCAGGTCGGCTACGAAACGCTTGACAGCATAGCACAGGCCGGCCGGTTTAATCAATGGATGTTTCAGACGGTTGCTGCCTATACCCGGGGTGAAGTGCTGGAAATTGGAAGCGGGATCGGCAATATTTCTGCTTATTTTGTGAAAAATAACCGACCTATATCGGTAAGCGATATGCGTCCTGAATATTGTAAATTCCTGAAGAAGAAATTTTCAGGAATGAACAGTTTCCGGGAAGTGCATCAGATCGATATCGTTGATCCCGGTTTTGACACAAAACATAAAGACCTGATGGGGAAGTTTGATTCCGTGATTGCCTTAAATATTGTGGAGCATGTTGAAGATGATGAGTATGCCATCCGGAACTGTCTAAAGCTTCTGAAACAGGGAGGTCAACTGGTTATTCTTGTTCCGGCTTTTATGTGGCTGTACAACCGTTTCGACACAGAACTGGGGCATTACCGGCGTTATACCCGGAAGAGTTTGAAAAAATTGTTCCTGCAAAGCAACCTTACCACTGACCACATCCGTTATTTTAATTTTATTGGTATACTGGGCTGGTGGTTCAGTGGGAGCCTGTTGAAAAAGAAAACTATCCCTTCCGGGCAGATGAAATTGTATGATGCCCTGGTGTGGGTATTTAAGCGGATTGATGTTTGTACCCACCCCTGGGCAGGATTAAGTGTTATTGCAACGGCACAAAAGCAATAAAGCGAGATTCTTCACGATGAAAACCGGGACGGGACGAGCTTCAACCGAATACCACAAAAGTTTTAGGAATAAATGAAACGAAAAAAAACCGTTAGCAAAGCCAAAAAGCATTTAATCCGGTTTGTGATTCTGTTTACTCTCCTGGGGATGTTGGCCAACATGGCCTACCGCCAGGCTTACCATGTTACAGCTGAAAAAACTATTATGCGTACCGATTCGGAAGGGTATTACCAGTACCTGCCCCATTTCTTTATCATGGATTGGGATCGCATGGATAAGATGCATTGGGCCAAGCAGTATGGTGAAGGAAAAACACTGAATATCTATACCTGTGGAGTGGCTTATATGCAGATGCCTTTTTTTCTTGTAGCTCACGGTTTAAGCTATTTCTTTGAACAGGATACTTCCGGCTATGCACCCTTTTATTTTTTGTCGGTGTTTTTTGCCTCGCTGTTTTATGTGCTGCTTGGGTTGATTTTTATTTATAAATTTCTGTTGCGGTTTTTTCTCCATCAGACTGCTTTATGGACGATTGTATTGCTATTTTTTGCCACGAATCTGTTTTATTACACGACCATAGCCCCGGGTATGTCCCATGCCTATTCTTTCAGCCTTTTTGCTCTTTTTATTTATTTCGTGCCGGTTTTTTATGAAAAACCCAACCTCAAAAATTTGTTGTGCCTTGCAGTGCCTTTAGCAGTAGCAACTTTGATTCGACCTACGAACATATCAATAGCATTGTTCCTTTTTCTTTACAATATTTTCGGCTGGCATGATTTGAAATCGCGTGTTTCATTCTGGGGGAAACGATGGTATTACTTGTTGGTAATGCTGATTATCGGAATCTTGGCCTGGGTACCGCAAATGCTTTACTGGCATGCAGTAACCGGAAAATACATCTTTTATTCCTATCAGGATGAGGGAACCTTTCCCTACCTGCTCAATCCGCAGGTATTTACTGTTTTAATCGGACCAAGGAACGGATGGTTTATATATACCCCCCTAATGATTTTTGCGGCCGGCAGTTTAATCTATCTATCCATTAAGAAAAAGATGAGTTCCTGGGCGATCGCTTTTCTTATGGTGATTATCATCTATATCAACAGCAGTTGGTGGAGGCCAACCTTTAGTGGTGCTGCCGGATACCGGGCATTGATCGAATACCTTCCCTTTATGGCTATTCCCTTTGCGTGGTTTTTTGAAAAAGTGTATGCTAAAAATAAAACACTCAAAATAATCCTGAGTTCGCTCTTTGCTTTGTTTGTAATTTACAATATCCTGTTTGCCTATAAATACAACTCCGGGGTCTGGTGGAATGAAGCGTGGACATGGAGTAATTTTCTGAGACTGATTAAATTTTAAGAATAATTTTTATAGGCTTGACGGTTTCCTGATTTTTTTGTGAGATGTCATTCATGAACACAACCCTGCAAAGCCTGTCAATGGGAGTTTTACAAGCACCCTATTCAGGTATCCATTTTACTCCTTGACGCAGGGATAGTTGTTAAATAACGTAAAACCATCAGCCACTTTAACCAAAGCATTTGAAGTATTGGGCCTGATCAGCATATCATCCACTCCGATATAATCACCCTGAACGGTTAACTGAACAGTATATCCCGGTTTCAGGTCGTATATCCCTTTTACCCTGATCCAGTGATTGTATACATCATGAACTTCCCGTGTGTTCAAGCGTTCCTCTTTTTGTTTATTTCCGGCTTCATCAGAAACAATTACGGTTGCTTTGGGCATATCGTATTTTCGGGTATCGACATACAGCCAGAAAGAGAGTTCATATTTTCCGGGATTGAATGCATCATCCAACGTTTGATTCAACAACGTTTCATCTCCTCGTTTTTTGTAAAAAGCTCCTTTTCCGCTAAAAGGATTTTCAGAGTAGTTATCTTCAAAATCTTTATAAATAACTGAATGAATCGATACAGAATCAGTCAGGATATTCCCCGTGCCGATTAATGTGGTCTTTACCGAATCCACCCTATTTTGCCAGTCCCGGTAACTTTCGTTAAAAACAGTAAGGGGCAGTGTTGACAGGGTAATGTATTGATCCTCCCAGAAAACGGTAGCTTTCGACTGAAGCCATGCTTCGTGCGCGTTCATCTTTTCTTTGGTACAAACCAGTAGCAGCGGTTTTTCATTCATATCATCCAGCCGTGTTTTGCGGATGGCCGGGTCGGCCAGCATCTGGATGCTGCTCAATGCGTGGGTAAACGATAAGCGGGGAGAAAAACTCTGAAGCAGCGGTATTCCGGTATGGTACGAGCATTTCATGGCATCCGAAAAGGCATTCATCCCTCTTTCAAACAGGAGCTTATCGCCGCAGGTGCTGGCAAAAGGCAGGAAAAACACGGCCTGAAAGTCCTGAATATCGATGCCAACTTTCTCGAATCGTGCCCGGTATTCCGCATCCGATGATTCCAGTTTGTCGTTGGTGTTCAGCAACCGTTCGGTGCTACGCCGGATGTTGATGCCTGCATCAATGGTCCAGTAGCCGATCACGAATATCAACACAAGGGTTCCCAGCAAAGGCAATCCTTTCCGTTTTAATAACCGGAACAATTTATAAAAAAACAGAGCAGTATATACCGTAAAAACATAATAGAAGATCCAAGAAAACCTTCCCAGTGCACGAAATTGTTTAACCGGCGGCAGCAGGTCGAGTAAAAATTCGAAGCCATATTTAAACGGGATGCACATGGAAAACAGCAAAACCAGAATCGCCGCAAAAAAGAAGGAATTCAGTTTCTTATCAGGACGAAAAATTCTCCAGCTTACTTTTCGTTTTGCGATGAGGTTATAAAAACCGGTGAGAAAAAGGGAGACAGCCAGCAGGGTGGCAGGAAGCCCTACATAGGCTCTTCCTTCCCATTGAAAACTCATGTCGATCGTATTCCCTGCCAGTGTTTTTAAAGGGGATATGAAAGGCAGAAAAATGCTCAGGAAGTTGGCGTGGTAGACATAAAATCCATAGGGATTGTCGGGCCGGTCGGAAACCCAATCAGTAGCCGAAACCAGCCCTTTGACAACTACAAGGGGGATAATGGCAAGGATAAAGAGGGATAATCCGGGTTTCCAGTATTCCTTTAAATTTTTCCTGTTTTTCCAGAGTTCAACCAACAGAACACCCAATAGGAAAATGGCATAAAACGAAGCATAGTAAGCACTGGTAAAACCTCCCACCAAACCGGCAATAACGAGCAGAATAGCCCAGAGCCATGGTTTTTTCCCTTCCTTCCAGCGGATCAGCACGTACCAGAACAGGGGAATAAAAAAAGCATAAACCATTTCGAAATGCCCCAGGATCCGGTCGAACTGGGGAGTGAGCAAGAGTAAAACGATGGCCAGGATTCCGGCATACCACCGGGGAAGCCCGAATTTTCGGAGAATAAGAAAAATAAAGGGAATAGCCAGCAACAAGGATATGATCATGGTCAGGTTCAGGATGGCAACCCCGTTGTTGGCCACCGGGTAAATATTCTTATCGACAAATTTGATTACCTGAACATAAAGAGGATGTGAATTAATGTACTGAAGATGATCGCCGTACGGATAGTTGATCCCATCGTGTTTGATGCCTTCGTCGTATTTCAGGTAATAGGAAAAATTAAAATAGCTTTTTACTGCATCTCCTCCTTTTGAATACAAATACGTATTCGGGTGCTGTAACACCGGTTTGAAAATAAACAAAAAAACAGCCGATGAAACGAGCATTATAATGACTATGGTATTTAGATTTTTTTTCATAAGAGCAAAGATAATTAACCAGCTAATGGGGTTTTGTAATATATTTCAACTTCAAAATCATCAATGTAAACAGCTTCTTTGGATGCATTGTAAAAATAGACATTTAGTTTCTCTGCTGTTCTGAATTTTTTTGGGACATACATTTTATAATTGAACCCGGCCCAATTGTCAACCTCTTTAAAATAGTCGATGCAGAACACCGGATACCAGAATCGTTCCTCGTCAGGGTTGATAAGTTCCACAATCAGCCGGGTGTTGTTTTTTGTTCCGGGTTGAAAATACATACAGGAAACGACGATTGAATTCAAATTCTCTGCGATTTGGGGCAATGAATCATTCCGGTAAACAGGGCTGAATTTATCACCCTTTTGTATTTTAGACGATTTACTACCGGAATATGCCCATTCTTCTGTCAAGGCGTTTTGTTTCCAGTTTGGATACTCCTTCTCCATATCGTTCAAGGTGGCCGTCGTAGTATAAGCAATAGAATCGTCTATTTGACGGAAGGTTGCCTTGATTATCTTGTCGTGATTGGCATCGTTCACAAAAACGGTATTTGTGATTACCCGGGAATTCACTTTTTTTGCCTGTCTTTCCAGTTCTTTTATCACACGATGGGTATTTCTTCCCGGCGTGGAGAATAAATAGACTCTATTTCCTTCCCTGAAAATTTGTCCAATGTCAGCATCTATGGTTCTAAAATGTTTTATTGGCCGATCATCTCCTTCGTAAGTAAGAACATTGGGATACTGTTTCAGATAGGTTTCAGTAAAGTCATTTTTATCGGCTACATAGCTGATGCCAAACAAGAGACCGTTTATGTGAGATGGACCCGAGATCCAAGCAGGTTCAAAAAGCAGATAATCAGAAGGTTGGATTATTTCCTTATACCGGGTTACTGTTTTTATGCGGGCTTCTTTTTTGGATCGGGTAATTTTTGTGTGTTCCGTCATTTTGGTGATAGAAAGAGCAATGAACAAAAGCAGGACCATACCTCCCACACCAATTCCCGATATTTTTTTTCGACGGAAAGAACAATCCCAAAGAATATAAAACACCAGTCCGGAAAATCCCAATACCGGTACCAGGTAATAATTCTTAAAATGTTTGGAAACCATGATGATTTCAATGGCAGAGGCCACGAGAAAGCCAAACAGGAACCATACTTTTTTTCTGTCCTCCCTGGTTTTTCTACGGAAGAGGAACAACACCAGGGTGATTACCGTTAGGATAATCAGAATGGTAAATCCTTCATTCAGGGCAGTTATCTCCTTCAGGTTATGGAACATCGCTTCCAAGTTAAACATCTGTTTACCCCCCTGGCCGTAAGGTCCCTGGTTTTGCGCCAATCCGGTGATAAACCGTTTTACATTCTGAAATTTTCCGATAATGGGGAGGAAAGACAAAAAGGAAGAACCCATAAAAGAAACACCGTAAATCAGCCAGTCCTTGAAAGAGACAAAAAGGAAAACTGGCAGTATCGTGAGAGCTATAAAGTTAAATTTTGTTATACATCCGATTCCCAAAATAATTCCTGAACAAAGGGCATATTTGCGGGAATTTATGGATTGAACAAGATAAAGGAGGGTATAAACCGCAAAAACAAAAACCAGCAATGGCAGAAAACGGTCGGCATTATAGCGGACCTGCAGACTCAGAGTAACTGGTGACAGCAGAAAACTGGCCTGTAAAACAATTAAGGCAAACCAATTGCCAGTAGCTCGGTATATTTTTATTCCTCCCCATATAAAAGCCAGTATAGTGACCAGGATCAGCAGATACGATGCGCCCTGAAGATAATAGTCGGGCCGTAGGATTACATCATCCAGAATGGAGCCTTTTCCGCAAAAAAGGTGGATAATGCGGATAAAAATTCCGGTTAGCACCAGGAAAGGAGTTCCCGGAAGGTCGGTATAGCCAATGTTATCAAAACGAAAGATGGATACATTCAATCCATTCAAAAGACAAAGATATTCCGGATCAATGCGGGTTAAGGAGGCAGGACTGTCAATCCGGGTTAAGAGAATAAAATAAATGCCCATCAATACCGGCAGGATTACAGGAATCAGGGAAGTTCGTATAGTTGCATGTTTCTTCACCTGGGATTACCTTTGGTTTTTATACATTTTATATGTAGCCAGTTTCCACTTATGCAACCTGTACTGTAACGAAGTGCGTAAAACTCCCATCCCGTAGATGCTGCTGTTTTTCAGGCTGATGCTTGAGGCATCCGCGAAATATTTGGTGGGGCAGGTGATCTCGGCAATTTCATATCCGGCATACCATATCTGTGTCAGCATCTGGTTGTCGAACACAAAATTATCGGAGTTGGCGTTATAATTAATTTTTTCCAGCACTTCGCGGCTGAAGGCCCGGTAACCGGTATGGTACTCCGACAGCTTGGCGTTCATCATTACATTCTGAATAAAGGTCAGTCCACGGTTGGCCAGGTATTTGATCAGGGGCATGCCTCCTTTTAAAGCTCCTTTCCCGAGAATCCTTGATCCCAGGACCACATGGTACAATCCGTTGGCAATCAGATGGGCCATGGAGGGTATAAGCAAAGGGGTATATTGATAATCGGGGTGAAGCATAACAATGATATCCCCGCCAAGCTCCAAAGCCTTGTTGTAGCACGACTTCTGGTTGGCCCCGTAACCCCTGTTCTCTTTGTGCTCAACAATATGTCTGATGCCCAGTTTCCTGGCAATCTCCACGGTATCATCCTTGCTCAGATCATCAACCAGAATAACCTCATCAACAAGCGTAAAATCAATTTCTTTGTAGGTAATCTCCAGCGTCCTGGAGGCATTATAGGCAGGTAAGACCACAATGACTTTTTTGCCTTTTATCATAGCTCCTTTTTGTAGCTAAAAATAGAAAGAATTCAGGGGATGACCATGCTTCATGGAAAATTTAAAGTTTTTTGGCCTCATGTAGATTTATATTCCTGAGAACAACAATGCGGGGTTACGCTCCGGAATCCTGTTCTCCATTCATATTCCGGGCCTCGTATTTTCTGACAAGAAATTTTACCAAAAGATACGATACAAGAATCAGCAAAGGCCAGGAAAGCATATAAAGTATGGATGTTGTATACATGATAGTTACGAGTCCTTCAGTTTGTTTAGTCTCTTCAGTCTTTCAAGGGCAGCAAATTTCATCGGTTGGTTGCTGGCTACAGTATGTGCTGACATGTCGTCGGTACATACCCTGTTTGCCCCATTTGCTCATGCCCTTAAATCCTTCGGGATAGAACCATCATAGAGAAATCAAGATAGTTCGGATGTTTTTTCTCATTCTTAATGTGATGTTTCCTCCGGTTTAGGGGATCAGCTTCTTTTCCCAGAAACGATAGGGAGACATTCCTTTCGTAAATCCTGCTTTCGTATACAGTTTTTTCGCTTTTATGTTGTCGCCCCGAACATCCAGTAAAATTCTTGTACATTCCTGGGATGCTGCATAATCCGAAATTTTATTGATCAGGAAATGTCCGATGCCTTGCTCTCTGAATTCGGGTAAGACAATAAAATCATGGATGTTCAAGACCGGTTTTTGGTCTTTTGTATCCACGTTCATGATGCAATTTGCCAGTGCAATATATTGATCATCTACCAGGGCGAAAAATCCCCGGTATCCGGCATGTTTTTTAAATCTTTCTATAAGAGTGGGAGCCAGGTGGCCAGGCATAGGTTCTCCAACCGCCATTTCATCTTCCATATAGGCATTGAGCAATTTAACCAGATGATGGCAGTGGGAAGCATTGGTAAGATCAATATGGCAAACTTCTGTTCCTGACATCATTTTTTGAATGGTAACGCCTGAAATTCAGCTTCAAACCCTAAAAACAAACAGACTTTTACACGACTGATTTATGCGTATAAAATTAATAGAAAATTTGTATCTACCTTCAAGAGCAAGGCCATTTATTGCATACAATAAGAACTACCCCGATCTGTTCAACGGGGATTTGCATCTTTTTTCCGGACATGCTGAATTTTGAATTAAAATCTTAAATTAGCACCAGAAACAACAAAGAGATGGCAGAACAATGTTTGGTTATTATTCCTACCTATAATGAAAAGGAAAATGTAGAACGGATGATCCGGAAAGTTTTTTCATTGCCTACCCCTTTTCATCTATTGATTATTGAGGATCATTCCCCGGATGGAACAGGTGACATTGTAGAAAAACTCATTTCTGAGTTTCCCGACCGGTTGCACATGATCCGCAGAGAGGGAAAACAGGGACTGGGAACAGCCTACATTGCCGGATTTACTTGGGCAATACAAAAGAAATACGATTGGATTTTTGAAATGGACTGTGATTTTTCACACAACCCCGATGATCTGGAACGATTGTATCAGACAGGAAAAGAAGGAGCCGATGTAGCCATTGGTTCACGGTATATTTCAGGAATCAATGTTGTCAACTGGCCGCTGGGACGGGTGTTGATGTCCTATTTTGCTTCGTTGTATGTACGGATTGTGACCGGTATGAACATTAAAGATACTACAGCCGGTTTTAAATGTTACCGCCGCGATGTTCTGGAAGCCATCGATTTCGATAAAATTAAAATGAAAGGGTATGGATTCCAGGTGGAAATGAAATTTACTGCCTATAAGCTGGGATATACCCTTGTAGAAGTTCCCATTGTATTTATCGACCGTAAGGAGGGAACTTCGAAAATGAGCGGTGGCATTTTCAGTGAAGCATTATGGGGGGTCTTAAAAATGAAAATAGAAAGTTGGTTCAGGCACTATGCAAAACCGTAGAAAGGGAAGAACAGAAAAAATACAAGGCTGCCCTCCGGCAGCTTTTTTTGTTTTCTCTGTTTCCACTGAATTTATATACCTTTGTATGGAAACAGTAAATTGAAAGAGGGATCCTTAAGCGATCGGGGATATCCCATTAAAATGAAGCAGAGAGTTTTATGAAGACTTTACTAAAGAATGCCACCCTAATCAACGAAGGATTGACTTTTAAAGGAAGTCTTTTGATCAACGGGGAATTCATTGAAAAGATCTATCCCTACAGGTTGCCGGGCACCCTGGATTCTGAGTCGGTTCACATTATTGATGCCCAGGGACTTTTGCTGCTGCCCGGAGTGATCGATGATCATGTACATTTCCGGGAGCCGGGGTTGACCCATAAAGGGGATCTTTTCACTGAAAGCAGGGCCGCCGTGGCCGGAGGAGTAACCTCTTACATGGAAATGCCGAATACCCATCCCCAAACGGTGACCCAGGATTTGCTGGAAGAGAAATATCAACGGGCAGCAGACGTGTCGGTTGCCAATTATTCATTTTACATTGGAACAACCAATGACAACCTCCGGGAAGTGCTGAAAACAGACCCCCAAAGGGTGTGTGGAGTAAAAATTTTCATGGGTGCTTCCACCGGAAATATGCGGGTTGATAAAGAGGAAGTCCTTGCAGCTTTGTTCAAAAATGCTCCCGGGCTGGTTGCCGTGCATTGTGAAGATGAAGCAACCATTCGGAAGAATAGCGAACAAATGAGAAAAAAATATGGCGAGGTTGTTCCGGTGTCAGCGCATGCACAGATTCGCAGTGCAGAAGCCTGTTTTCTTGCGTCTTCGAAAGCGATCAGACTGGCAACCCAATACGGAACCCGTTTGCATATTCTTCATTTATCCACCGAAAAGGAGATGAGTCTTTTAACGTCCGGGAAACCCGAAGATAAACGGATAACTGCCGAAGTATGCGTGCATCATCTTTGGTTCGACGACAGGGCCTATGCCGAAAAGGGCGTTCGCATTAAATGGAATCCTTCCATTAAAACAGTGAACGACAGACTGGCTCTTTGGGAAGCTTTACTGAGCGATAAGATTGATGTGATTGCTACCGACCATGCTCCTCATACGTTGGAGGAAAAGGAAAAGCCCTATTTTGAGGCCCCCTCAGGAGGACCACTGGTCCAGCACTCCCTGGTTGCCATGCTTGAATTGAGCAACCGCGGGTTTATTTCGCGTGAAAAGGTGGTGGAGAAAATGTGCCATGCCCCAGCCCGCCTCTTCCGGATTGACCGGCGCGGATTTCTCCGCGAGAATTATTTTGCCGACCTGGTGCTGGTGGATCCCTCCAAAAGCTGGGCCGTGAAACCGGAAAATATCCGGTATAAATGTGGATGGTCCCCTTTCCAGGGAGGAGGATTCAGTCATACCGTAACCCACACCTTTGTGAATGGCGAACTGGTGTATGCAACGGGAGAAATCAATGAAAAAGTGCGGGGCCGCAGGTTGAAATTCGACCGATAGGAGAATGACTGAAGTACGAGTCCGGAAATGGAAATCCAAAATCAGAAGACAGAAAAACCAGCATTCAGGAACCAGAAGTGCAACAAGCAAAAGATTCTTTCGCTTCCGTTCTTGTTTTGCAAGGCTTTATTTTTTCCCGGCGTTTATTGCGTGAACCCTTTTTACGCAGAGGTCCCTATTTAACGCTTTCCTTTTGCCGATCGATATTCGTTAATTTCCCATTTTCACCTGGCTGTTGATTTTGT
>CAYPAW010000106.1:0-3329 GCA_964408795.1 uncultured Mariniphaga sp. | reverse complement strand
CGCTGGTAGCGTTGCCGTTTGAGTTGCTCCCAGCCTTCCAGGTACCTTTCGCGGTATTCTTCAATCTTTTCCTCCGGAGCCTGCAAAGGAAAGTGCGGGGAGATAAAGGCCGTATATAGGAAAAAAGGCGAATCGGCATGATCCCTTTGGTGTTCTTTCAGAAAACGGATTGCATAATCGGTGATAGCTGTCGTGGAATAGTAATTCTCTTCTCCCCCGGCGGGAGGCAACTTTTCATCATCCAAAAAATGGTTTTGGGCGGCAAAATGGTCGTCGTAAGCACCTGTATGGTAGGAGCGATCGAAACCACCCGCTGCAATTTGCGTGGGGACATTGGGCACATGCCATTTCCCACTGTGATAATTCCGGTATCCGGCCTGCCGCAGGTGATGAGGCAGCAAATATCCCCAACGTGGAAAAGCAGCTCGCGCCCCATCACAGTTTACCTGCTGGGGATAATACCCTGTCAGGAGCGAAGAGCGGGTGGGCCAGCACCGGCCACAATTGTAGAACTGCGTGAAACGAAGTCCCTCATCGGCAAGTCTGTCGAGATGAGGGGTCCGGATCTCTCCCCCGTAACATCCCAAATCAGAAAAGCCGAGATCATCAGCCATGATAAGTACAATATTGGGGCGTTCCCCTGTAGTACCTGGCGGAGAAGCGACAGCAAAATTAAAGGTCCAAAGCAACATTCCCGTCAGGATAAATGGCAAGCAACTATTTCGTTTCATCTTCATAAAATTCGGGTTAATTCAAAGGAATGCGATCCCGGTTTTCCGGCCCGGACCAAAATAAATTTATCCTGTTCTTCACCCTGGATTGTTTCTCCGTTGTGCATCAATGTATAATCCTGAAAATTCAAAGGAACATAAACATCTGACTGGCTATTGGGAGGAATAGTGATCTTCATTTTAAAAGAATCTGCATTGTTTTCAAAAATGACCTCCACACTTCCCCGGATGGTAGGATGCTCAATTTTTGCCCATTCCAGGTTAGATGGATGAGGCATAATTTTAATCTTTCTGAAAGAGGGTTCCAAAGGTTCAATTCCACAAATTTTTCTTGCGATCACATAAGCAGGGATTGCTCCCCATGCATGATTCCATGTCATATTTTGTTTGTATTTCAAATCCCAGGCCTCGGAAGTTACAGTAGTACCAAATCGAATCATATTCATCCAACTCCGATCAGTTTCGTTTGTAATAAGTTCCAAAGAATAATCCTCAGCGCCCATTTTATACAATGCGTCAAAAAGGTACATCGACATTCCCGGGCTACACGCCATTCCTCTGGAAATGAGAAATTCCCTGATTTCAGGATAGTTGCTCTCCGGTGCAAGACCGAATGCCACTGGGAACATATTAGCGTGTAGGGCACTGTGCTCCACACCTTCACCATCAGTGTATATGCCAGTTTTCTTGTTGAGTAATTTTTCGTTAAAGGAAGATTTTACGAGAGCAGCCCGTTGTGCATAAAAAGCACTGTCTTCCGTTTTTCCCAAAACACCGGCTATTTTTTCCATTAACACAAGGTTACGATAATGAAAAGCATTTACAACGGTATTTATTTCTGAAAAGACATACCGGTCGGTTTCCCCTTCAAAAGTAACACTGCCATGGCCACTCCGGAGTTCCGTTTCATTTGCAGGTGTTCCCTGGGGCCAGTCCACAATATCCCTGAATTGGCGGCCATGATAATGGATACTTTCCAGAAATTCGGGCGTCACAAGACCTGTACGGGTACTGATTAGACCATCTTCCCGGGCCAGGGCAATCAGTGTTTTCTTTTTTAGCTCATCATATCTTTCTTCCAAAAAGCGGGCATCTCCGGTTACCATATAATCGGCCCATGCCATTAAAACGATATGGAGGTGCCATTCTGTGGGCCAACTGGGATTATATATCAGAAAATCTGTGGTGTAGCGCTGAATGGCAAATTCGCGATCCACACAATAATGAGCAACCTGCTGCATGTATGCATCGGCTTCATACGGCATTCGCTCACGGGCACCACCATCAATATATACTCCCATAAACGGCGTTACTTTCAGTGTATGTTTGCATAGTTCCCAAATTTGATTCAGGCTTTCATTGGAAGATTGGAAATCGGAGGCATTGTCATCAAATTGATACAACAAAGCCAACTGCCGAACTTGTTTGGTTGAAAGTTCTTTTTTTAGTCCTTCGATTTCGACATACCGGAAAGAAGTGACTTCGGGCATATGGTCGGCCAACACCTGACTATTGGGGTAATGCGAAATAAAGCGTGGTATTTGAATAAGGTATTCGGTTTTTCCGGGTTTTAAGGTGACTTTCACCTGATTATAAATTATGGAACCTCCGGGATTCCTGTTAACCTGGTTGCCATGCATATTATCTTCTCCTAAATGGACAACAAGCGAATCAATACTCTCCGGTGCCTCATCAAGTGTCAGTTTCAGCACTCCGAATGCTGCTTTTTCAAATGTAATAAACTGATTGTCAGCTTTATTTCTTTCGACGGAAACCGGTTCTATTTCATGATAACGAATGGGATGCCTGTTTTCATAAACAAACTCCGTTTTATCGTTCACTTCAAGTTCAACCCAATGACTTTCTCCTGGCCATTTCCGATCAGCCCCTGAAAAGATTCCGGTATTAAATTTTTGTGGAATGCTGTAATCACTTTCTGTTCCATTTTGATCCCATGTTCTGACCTTCCACCAATAGGCAGAATTTTTTTTCAACTGGTTTCCGGAGAAAGGTACTGAAACAGATTGACTGGATTCAACTTTTCCGGAATCCCAAATATCCCCTTTATTTTGCTGAAGCATTTTTTCGTCAGATGCAACTAAAATTTGATAAGCAGTCTGTATCGATTCACCTCCAGCAACAATCCATGAAAAATGGGGCAGGAGATTTGTAATTACCGCACTTTCCGGATTGGATAAAAGATCGGTTATTAAACCGTTAGGAACAGATTCACTCCCCTTGTCTCCGCAGCCGGAATGTAAGCCTGTGGTAAATAGCAAAAACATTCCTGTTCTGATTATTTTTTGCAATCTTTGTTTTTTAAACATTGGTATCATCTTTTATTAAATTCAAATATTATGCCTAACTCCTATTCATCTGGTTATAAAAAAGTTCTCATTTCCCAGACATGATCTTAACCGGACCAAGCAGTCCCGAAGGCATAAGCGGACTATCTTTCTGATAATGCCGTGCTGTTGTGAATGTATATCTGCCTGTAGGGCTTTCCTCTCCTTTTTTAAACCAATCGGGCCATTCAACAAGCGTTTCCCAGTCTTTCCATTCCGCATCGAGGGGTAGTTGTTCATCACCAATCATACG
>CAYPAW010000105.1:0-28019 GCA_964408795.1 uncultured Mariniphaga sp. | reverse complement strand
CTCATAGGGTTGCTGCACACCCTCGGCTACCGAGCCGTTTGTGCCTGTATGGGTTCGATATACAACCTGTCCTATGGAATAGCTTACCGAGCCTCCGCTACCCGAAGCTTCTCCGCCTGTGGCATGAACACTCTCCTGGGCCTGAAGTCCGGTTAGCCCGAATCCTAAAAAAAGCAAGATGCTTATTTTTAGTTTTTTAAATTTCATTTGTTTTCTTTGTTCAGATTGTGAACAAACAAGTGTTATCTATTAAAAAGCCCTTAAGCGTTATCCAAGATTTTTCACGCTGATTCGGGATGATATGACCCACTTGCTTTAAAGTTCATAAATTTTACCATTTTATTTGAATAATCAAAAAAAAGGGAATGATTTCCCCTGTAATTTTAAATTTGCCATCCCTTTCCTGTACTCATTCGGGAGTATATTGGATTTTCAGGAATCACTACACTGATGATTTCTGGTTACATCTTTCTTTACCGTCTTCCCGATTCCTGGGACTGATGCTTTTCGAAATCCTCATCGACAACCTACAAATGACCGTTGATGTCAATCCCCGCACCCGCGCGATTGCATGGTGTGGTTTAAGTGCATGATTTCCATAAAGTAAAAAGGATGAAAGATTTTGCTTGATGCATAATGACTCGCCAAGTGCATTTAATTTTCAGAGGTGCCAACGAAAAAAGCCGGAAAGCCTTTATGTGTAGTGCCCAGAACAGGACTTCCCGATAGTCATCGGGATAAACTTCTCGCCCTGTTCTGGTTTTTCTTAATGGGCAATAAAAAAAAGGCTGCCCTTATGTATTTTACAAGGAAAGCCTTTAAGTGTAGTGCCCAGAACAGGACTCGAACCTGCACATCCGAAAGGACACTGGTCCCTGAAACCAGCGCGTCTACCAATTCCGCCATCTGGGCTGTTTCTAACCAATCAAACAGCGCGTCTACCTCCCGATATGTCGGGACCGCCATCCGGGCTGTTTTAAAAGAACGGGTTCCGTTTTTATACGGCGATGCAAATATAGAAAAACCTTTACAATCGAGATCATGTTCCAATAAAAATTTCGATTGCTTCCGGTCTTCTATTTCATGGTGAGCTGATCTGCGGTGGTGATTTTTTCACAGTACCGGCATTTCAGGGCTATAGGGTTCTTTGAAACCACCTGGAAATAGGTGGTTACCTCTTCGTTGTTGGTAATACACTGGGGATTGAAACATTTCACAATGCCGCGTATGGTTTCCGGGATCTCCACCACCTTTTTTTCCACCACCTGATAATCTTTGATGATGTTGAGTTTTGCATGGGGAGCTATGAGGGCTATCCGGTTGATATCATCGTCTTCAAAATAGGTTTCCGAAGCTTTAATAATGGCTTTCCGGCCCAGTTTTCCGCTGTCGAGGTTGGTTCCAAAAGTAATCTGACCTTCCACCTGGTCCAGCCCTAAAATGCTGATAACCTTAAAAAGGTTGCCTGCCGGAATGTGATCAATCACGGTTCCGTTTTTGATGGCGCTGACTTTCAGTTTCTTCTTCATATGGTTCTGTTTTTAATTTTCAAAATTAACAAGGGAAACCTGCTTCCGCTCCGTCATTTCAGGTTCAGAGTATGAGCGATGATTGCCTGACGGGTGAAAATACCGTTTCTTGCCTGTTCAAAATAGTAGGCCTTTTCGTTTTTATCTACATCGGTATGAATTTCATTCACACGGGGCAGGGGATGAAGGATTCGCAGATTGGGTTTGGTATTTTTCAGCATGGCATTCCGCAGGATGTATACATTTCTGACCTTTTCGTATTCAATAGGGTCGGAGAACCGTTCTTTCTGAACCCGGGTCATGTAAATAATATCGGCTTCAGAGATGATATCCGAAAACTCTTTGTGTTCAAAATAGCGAATTCCTTTTTCCCGGAGGTACATTTTATATTCCTGCGGCATTTGAAGTTCGTCGGGGGCAATGAAATTAAAAATCGGATTTTCGAACTGCGACATGGCCATGAGCAGGCTGTGAACGGTTCTTCCGTATTTAAGATCCCCCATCATAAAAATGTTCAGGTTATTGAATGTATGCTGGGTTTTCAGAATGGAATACATGTCGAGCAGCGTTTGCGTAGGATGCTGATTGGCTCCGTCTCCGGCATTCAGTACCGGTACAGGGGAGATCTCTGCTGCATAGCGCGCTGAGCCCTCCAACGGATGCCGCATAACAATCAGATCGGCATAGCTGCTGACCATCCGGATGGTGTCATGCAGGGTCTCTCCCTTTTTAACACTCAGATTGTCGGAATCGGCAAATCCGATAATCTTCCCGCCCATCCGGTTGATGGCCGATTCAAAACTTAAACGGGTGCGGGTGGAAGGCTCAAAAAAAAGGGAGGCCACAATTTTCCCCTTCAGAAGTTCCTGATTGGGATCTTTTTCAAATTCCTCCGCCAGGTCCATGATGCGAAGGTACTCATCCCTCGTATAATCGGTAATTGAGATCAAATCCTTTTTTTCCATATGATAAAAGTGTTAAATTTATTAGGTATTACCGATCCCGATAGCTATCGGGACCGGGAGAACTTGCATAGCTTTAATCATAGCCTTGAATGTAAATATTAACCATGCTCGTTTCATACGATTAAAACTTTATTTTTCAAGGGAACTCGTCCCGACAACCTCCGGGATAACATGCATACCCCGCCCCGGTCGTCATCGGGATTCATCATCACCCGGGAGGTGAATAGGTACCATGTTCGTTTCATTGCGGATCGGTTTTTGGGTATGAAACGCCTTGGCGCGATCTGTGAGTGAATGGTTCTTTTTTCCCGCCGGGAAAAAGTCCGGTCTTCTCGTTTAGGAAATAACACCTCTCCCGGTATTCAAACAAAAAAAAACCAACATTCCGGGGTGGATATGTTGGTTTTTTGCTGTTAGAAAAAACACTTCTTTTCAGAATTGTTTCATGATTCACAGGATGCAGGATGAAATACTGGGAAACGGGAAAATTTATTGGGTGTGATCTGTCACCTTCGTGAAATTGGATAAGGTGTGCATTGTATTTCATCTCATCGTAGTAATAGTGCTTGTTTAACCTGACATTTTTTCATTTACCCTTTGAGCGCCTGAGAGATTCCAAAGCATTCACAAGCTTATCGTTGGAACTCTCCTCCCGAAGCATCGGGATTTTTTTCTGAACTCAAAAATAAAGAATCCTGAAAAAAAACGAATGGTTTGGCAAGGTAGTTATCATCAAATTATTAACATTTCGATTTTATCCGGATATCTTTTTTACCTCGGCTCCAACCAGACGGGTAAAGGTATTTTCCATGCGTTTTTCCTCTCCTTTTCTTACGGTCACCCGGATCAGGCAGTTTTCGCTGAAATCGGTAAAAACCGGATTCAGGTTTTCGGATTTGATGATCTGCATTACCTCATTCAAAAGGGAGTAGGCAAAACGGATCTCAAAGGTGGTTTCTATTTTTTTAACCAGGATTTTATTGTTTCGGATGGCTTCGGCCGTTGCCTTTTTATAGGCTTGGATTAATCCGCTTGTACCCAGGAGGGTTCCTCCAAAATAACGGACTACCACCACCACAACATTGGTCAGATCGTTGCTCAGGAGTTGCCCCAGTATTGGTTTTCCTGCTGTTGACGAGGGTTCTCCGTCATCGTTGGCCCGGTAATGGATCTCTTCGGTTCCCAGTCGCCAGGCATAACAGTGATGCCGGGCTTTGTGGTGTTTCTTTCGGATATCTTCCAGGATCCTTTGGATCGCCTCCTCACCGGTAACCGGATAAGCATACGCGATAAACTTGCTGCCTTTGTCTTTAAACACACCTTCGGAAATACCGGCAAGGGTTTTATACGTATCGTTCATGGAATTTTCCGCGATTAAAAAAGCAGGTTTCCGGCCTGCTTCTTTTTACATTTTTAATTTCTTTTCGATATCCTCGACAAACTGCCGGAAGTTTTTATCGGTATCCTTAAGGTTTGTCACGGTTTTACAGGCATGCAGTACGGTTGCATGGTCTTTATTGCCGATTTGGGCTCCAATGCTGGCCAGGGAGTATTTGGTCAGACTTTTGGAGAAGAACATGGCGATTTGCCTCGCCTGGACAATTTCTCTTTTCCGGGTTTTTACCTGAAGCGATTCAACCGGCATGTTAAAATAATCGCAGACCACTTTGGAAATATATTCAATGGATAGTTCCCGTTTGGAGTTCTTCACCAGCTTATTGATCAGTTTACTGGCCAGATCAAGGGTGATTTCCTTTTTGTTGAGCATCGACTGTGCCAGCAGCGATACCAGAGCTCCTTCGAGTTCCCTTACATTGTTATGAATATGGGAAGCAATATATTCCAGTACTTCATTGCTTAATTCGATGCCGTCATTGTAAGTTTTACGCCGGAGGATCTCCATCCGGGTTTCAAAATCCGGAATTACCAGGTCGGCCGTTAATCCCCATTTAAAACGCGAAAGAAGCCTCTGTTCCATCCCTTTCAATTCTATGGGTGGTTTATCCGAAGTGAGAATCAGTTGTTTGCCCGATTGGTGCAACTGATTAAAAATATGAAAAAAGGTCTCCTGGGTTTTTTCCTTGCCGGCAAATTCATGAACATCATCCAGGATGAGAATGTCGATCATCTGGTAGAAATTCAGAAAATCATTCCGGTTGTTGTTCCGTGTGGCTTCCGTAAACTGGGTTTGAAACTTATTGGCGTTTACATACAGGACCACCTTATCGGGGTATTTCTCCTTAGCTTCAATGCCAATGGCCTGGGCAAGATGGGTTTTCCCCAGTCCTGAATTGCCATAGATCATCAGGGGATTGAAGGCAGTACCCCCCGGGTTTTGCGAAACGGCATAACCGGCACTGCGCGCCAGCCGGTTGCAGTCCCCTTCAACAAAATTCTCAAAGGTATTATCCGGCTTTAGCTGGGGATCGATGCGCAATTTCTGTATCCCGGGAATGATAAAGGGATTTTTTATGACTCCCCGTTCTTCCGGTATCAAAGGTACCGTTAACGGTTTATTGTCTAGTCTGCTGCTGCTTACCGTGGGATACTTAACCGTGTATTGAGACTCTTTTTTGTGGTTGCCTATCACAACATTGTATTCAAGTTTGGCTCCGGAACCCAACACCTTGCGAAGGGTCTTGCGTAAAATATCAATAAACTGCTCTTCAAGATATTCATAAAAAAAAGCACTGGGAACTTGTATCGTAAGTACTTTCTCTTCGAGTTTTACCGGTTCAATCGGCTCAAACCAGGTTTTGTAACTACTTGATGGAACATTATCACGAATAATAGAGAGACACTTATCCCATGCAATCCAATGCTCTTTGCTCATCTTGTTAAGCAAGATTAAGAGATTCAACAAAAAAATTTCCCAAATGGTTTCCCAATAACAAAAATTGTGAAAAAAAACTATAAAAAAAAATCATTTTGGTCTTGACTTTTTCAATTCTTTTCTATTAAATTCTCTATCAGGGCATTAAAAATTAAAATAAATTGATATTTTTTAATATACAGAAGATCAATAGCTTACATCTAATCTGTTGACAGGTCGGGTTATAGAAAAACCGAAAATTAAAATTCTGTTGGTTTCTTGCCTGAAGTTATGAACAACCCGTGTGATTTATCGTTGCAAAATCCGGATAGCGCGTTCCAGTTTTATCTGATTTCCGTTTTTGAATGCGATAATCTCGGCACCGGGAAAATGAACCGTTGCCCGCTCATACAGGTCCAGGATTTCGTTGTATTCATGGGTTTCACCTGCTCTATAGTGGTACTTATCCCCGGTAACCGTTTCTTCAATGGGGCCCAATCCGTCAAATGAGGGGGAATTCAAGGGCATTCTTTTGGCTGAGGAAACAAGGTTAACACGGAAAATGATGGCATCATGGATTTTATCCTGTGGAGGAGCGATATAGATTTCTTTCCCGAAATCGATCGCTGAGACGCTGACATAGCGTTTGGGATTCAGCCTTATATCACGGGAGAGCCTGTCCAGGTTTTCCGTTAAAGCCAGCAGGTTATCGTATAGCTCCGTGTCGTTTAACAGCATCCCGACTGAACCTTCCGGGGAATTCAGTTTCACGACAATTTCGTTGATCTGGTTGACAGCATTTGTGATGGAATGTACCAGGGGAGAGTAAGGAATGGATGCCAGGGAATCACTGACTGCCGCAAGGTTGTCGATCAGGATACTGAGCTCTTCCGATTTGTTTTTGAAATTTTCGGTTGCAACGTTTATATTTTGAACGATGAGACCTATATTTTCGCTTTCCCTTTCGATTAATTCATTCAACTGAACCGAGGTTGCTTCGATGTTTGAAATGGTCTGATTGATGTTTGCAAAACTTTCCGACAGGTTATCCCGGGCGTCTTCATTGAAGATGACCGTAAGGATGGTTATGGCTGAGTCGATGGTAGCCAGCAATTGTTCTGCTTTGGATTTCAGGGGGAGAACCTGCATGCTGACCTGTTCCTTGAGGTCGCTTTCGACTGCTCCGGGAAGGGTGTCGTTGGGAGCGTAAACCTGTTCATTCGGATTGTAAATCAGCTTAATGGATTTGGTTCCCATGATGTCGCTGCTGACAATACGCGCAACGGAATGTACCGGTATTTTCAAATCTCCTTCAATGGAAAAGGTCACCAGAAGGTTCCCCGAACCATCATCCGTAAAATAAATGGATTTAACCTGTCCAACCTGATAACCGTTTAAGGTGACAGCATCCGAAGGGGCAAGTCCTTCCACCCGGTCGTAGATCACATGATAATATTGAGTCGATTTAAAGAAATCGTGCCCTTTCAGATAGCTCAGTCCCCAGATCAATGCAGCAATGACAAATACGATCAAGAGTCCTAATTTTGTGTATTTTGAGATTTCCATGGTGCGGTGTTTTTCTACAAAGGTAGGCAATAAATTACTTTTTTGTTTTTTCCAACGCCTCTTTTATGGATATGGCCTGATCGCCTCTGAAAGCCACTACAAACGCCCCATTGAATTTTTTGCGCAGCCGGTTTTTATTCCCGGAAGCCTTGTTGTAGCTGTTATAATGCCCGATGCAGTATTTGTAGAGAGGATCTGCTTTCACTTCAAAAACCTCTTTCTCACCTTGAAAAAATGCCGAATGCAGTTCGTAGGGCTTGTCGGATGCAACTACCTGAACGCTGAACCAGATCTTTTCCCTTTCGGGGTTCCGGAGGTTATCGTTTGGATTTTTTTCAGGGAGAACTTCTGCGATCTGTTCATCTTTCAGGGTGTCGGATTCCCGGAAAGCAAACTCCGGATTTGCCGGGGGGAGTATGTTCATCAAATAGCGGCTTTTCTCTTCGATTTTGTTCTTATACTGACAGAAAGCCTCAAAGATACTGTAGGCAATATCGATTTTCCCTGCTTCACTGACCAGGAAGTTTTTATCTGTTTCGTTGCTGATAAAGCCTGTTTCTATGAGAACTCCCGGCATGGTTGTTTCACGAAGCACCAGGAAGCCGGCCTGTTTCACACCCCGGTCTTTTCGACGGGTCCGTTGGCTGACCTGGCTTTGTATAGCAGTGGCAAACTGAAGACTTTGGTCCAGGTATTCATCCTGTAGCATTTCAAACATAATATAGGATTCCGCTGCATTTGGATCGAAGCCTTCGTAGGTGGTGGTATAATTATCTTCCAGGAGGATGACAGCATTTTCTTTTTTGGCGATTTCCAGGTTTTCCCGGCTTCGGTGGTATCCCAGCACAAACGTTTCGGTACCCGAAACCGAACGGATATCGGTATAATTCATGTGAATGGATAGAAAAAGATCCGCTTTTTCACCATTGGCGATCCGGGCCCGTTCATGCAAGGGAACAAACAGATCTTTTTCCCGGGTGTAAACAACCCGGATTTCCGGAAAAGCTTCCCGGATGTATCGCCCCAAACGGAGCCCGATGTCCAGAACAATGTCTTTCTCCCGGATGGCTCCCAGACTGGTTCCGAAGTCTTTCCCTCCGTGTCCCGGATCTATAACCACAACATCCAGGGAGGAACCCTCCGGCATGAGAGCAGATGAACAGACCGGTGCAAACACCGGAAGAAGGATCATTAAAAGAACCATCCTGCGAGTGAGTAGAAAGTTTCTCAGGTTCATTTTCTGCTTTCTGACAAAAATAGAAATATTACAATTATTTTGCATTTATTAGCTCTTTTGTATTTTCCTTATTTCTATTTTTGCCACCAGCCACTGGTCGTGGATAAGATATGCAGGTTTGATAAAATTTTTTATTGCACATATATGGCTTTTGTTCCCTGTTGTTCTGTTAGCCCGGGAGACCCATTCCACCAATGCTGTTTTCCGTCACTTTCCGGATACGGTTGCTACATCCGGGTTTTCCATACATCCCCTGCTTCCGGATCAGGATTCCATAACTCAGGATACGCTAATTCAGAATTCCCTGGTCCAGGATACGTTATCTCAGGATTCCCTGGCTCAGGACTCCCTGGCGGTGGATTCGGTACAGGCTCCACTCCTGGAGGCTCCCATCGTATATAACGCCATTGATTCCATTGTATTTTCCGTCGACGGGCAAACGGTTTATCTTTATAAAAATGCCCGGGTTACCTATCAGGATATTGTGCTTACGGCTGATTATATTGTACTGGATCTGGAGTCCAGGGAAGTTTATGCCGAAGGGCTTCCGGATTCATCCGACGTGATGCAGGGAAACCCGATATTTAACGACGGTGGGGAAGAGTATGAATCGAAAACACTCCGCTACAATTTCGATACCCAGAAAGGGATCATTACAGAAGTTAGAACCGAACAAGGAGAGGGTTTTATTCACAGCGAGAGGACAAAAAAAATATCCGAAAATGAATTTATCCTCAAAGATGGGAAATACACCACCTGTGATGCGACTCCTCCTCATTTTTACCTTCACCTGACCAAGGCGAAGGTGATCAAGAACGATAAGATTGTCACCGGGCCTGCTTACATGGTACTGGAGGGATTTCCCATTTATTTTCCCATTTTGCCTTTTGGTTTTTTCCCCAATACAACCACCTATTCTTCAGGAATTATTATTCCTACTTACGGAGAAGAAGCAAACCGTGGTTTTTTTCTCAGGGATGGCGGATATTACTGGGCTGCGAATGATTATTTCGATCTGGCAGTTACCGGGGATGTCTATTCAAAAGGATCGTGGGCAGCCAAACTGCATACCAATTACAGGCTCTTATACCGTTTTTCGGGGGCTTTTGATTTTAGTTACAACGTGAATGTAACCGGAGAAAAGGGACTGGATACCTATAAAAGAACTCCCCAGTTCAGGATCAACTGGAGTCATAGCCAGGATCCCAAAGCGAATCCCAGCCGCAATTTCAGCGCCAGTGTGAATTTTTCAACCAGTGGTTTCGATAAACAAAACTCAACAGCCTACACGGCCGAAAATTATCTGCAGACCCAGAAATCTTCCAGTATTTCCTATTCCAAACGGTGGGAAAATACACCCTTTAATATGTCGGTGAATCTGCGACACAGCCAGAATTCAATGGACTCAACCATTACCCTGTCGTTGCCGGAAATGACTTTCGCCATGGCGAAAGTCTATCCCTTTAAACGGAAAAAACGCGTCGGCCCCATGAAATGGTACGAAAAACTGGGATTTACCTACTCGACCAATTTCAGGAATTCCATAGCAAACATCCGGGAGGATGAACTTTTAAAGACTTCGTTTGCTACGGATTGGAAGAATGGAATTAAACACAATATCCCCATTGCGTTGCCTTCGTTCAACCTCTTTAAATACGTGAATTTCTCGCCCGGTTTTAATTACAACGAAAAATGGTATTTCAAATCACTGGATTATTCGTATGATGAAAAACTAAACCGGGTAGATGTAGATACGGTAAGCGGATTTAACCGGATTTATGATTATTCATACAGTGTAAGTGCATCCACCAATATTTACGGAATGTTTCTTCCCAAAAATCTACATTCGAAAATACGGGGCATCCGGCATAAACTTACTCCCTCCTTATCTTTTAGTTACCGGCCCGATTTCGGAAAGGAGAAATATGGTTATTATGTTCCTGTGCAGGTCAATGAACGTGGGGATATTCGTTATATGGACCGTTATGATAAAGGAATTTATGGAGGATCGCCCACACGGGGAGCTTCCGGGGCAGTCAATTTTTCCGTAAACAACAACATTGAAATGAAGGTGTTGGATACCCAGGATACTACCAGCACCGATGAAAAATTTAAGAAAGTAAAGATCCTGGATAATCTGAGTTTGAATGGAAGCTATGATCTGATCCGGGATTCCCTGAATATGAGCCTGATCAATATCAGGGGGCGTACAACCATTAAAGGGGTTAGCCTCAATTTTGGGGGGACCGTCGATCCCTACGTGATGGATTCAGTGGGTACCAGCGTGGTGAGGGTGAACCGGTTTGCCTGGAGTGAAAAACACGGAATGGCCAAACTGGGCCGACTGACCCGGGCCAATCTCTCTTTTGGCATGTCATTCAGCTCCAGGGATTTCCAAAAGAAATCAGGTTCCGGAAAGGGGAGTGCCAACCAGGAGGAAGAGGAATTAGGCGCCAAAGCAACCAACCAGAATTTCGGCTATGTTGATTTTGATGTCCCCTGGGATATCCGGTTTGATTACAATTTCAATTATTCCAAACCCAATCCCTATGCGAAAGCCCGGTTTTCCCAGACCGTCAGTTTCAGCGGGAATCTCTCCCTGACACCCAAATGGCGAATGTCAATGAACAGCAATTACGATATCATGGCCGGGGAATTTTCTTTTACCACCTTTAATGTGCACCGGGATCTCCACTGCTGGAGCATGAATTTTAGTTTTGTGCCTTTTGGTTACCTTAAAAGCTATAGCTTTACCCTGAGTGCCAATTCAGGGATGCTGAGGGATCTGAAAATCGATAAACGCCGGAGCCATTACGATAGCAGTTACCGATAAAAAGATCTGAACTGATGAACGAGCCTTGAGAAAAGAACCACAAACAGCAGGATTTTTTCCGGGTGAATGATCTGTTTTTTTATTACAAATCACCCATTCTTAAAGCATGAAACAAGCAGGGTTAATATTAACATCCAGGGCTATAATTAATCCCCTTCCCGATGTTCATCGGGAAGGAAAATACCTTTAGAAATCAACACTTTAATCCAATGAAAAAAATTATTTTTACAAACAAAGCTCCTCAGGCTCTTGGGCCATACAGCCAGGCTGTGGAAGCAAACGGGATGCTCTTTGTATCGGGGCAGGTTCCCATAAATCCCGAAACCGGAAAGGTGATCGAAGGAGGCATTAAAGAGCAGACCACACAGGTGCTGAAA
This sequence comes from uncultured Mariniphaga sp., assembly GCA_964408795.1. Taxonomy (GTDB): domain Bacteria; phylum Bacteroidota; class Bacteroidia; order Bacteroidales; family Prolixibacteraceae; genus JABMQB01. Next base: position 16,700 of record CAYPAW010000105.1, on the reverse strand, counting down.
AACATCGGGCAGATATTGAATTTCGCCGGTTATGGATTCCCCGATGTGGTAAAAACCACCTGTCTTCTTCAAACCATGGATGATTTTGCAGCCATGAATGAAGTCTATGGAACCTACTTTCCTGAGAATCCACCCGCACGGGCTGCTTTTGCCGTGAAAAGCCTTCCCCTGAATGTCTTGATTGAGATTGAAATGGTGGCCGTAAAGGCATAATGCCCGAAACAGACAGAGGCAGAGCTGATAGGGAAATGCCTCATTGCCTGTATTGTTTTGTATGCTCATTCCCGATGAGGCAGATCAGGCAGGCATTCATTTCGCCCATCAAAAATAAAGGCAAAAGAGTTGAATCTTTGACCTCTCATTTGTCTCTTTTTGTTTCAGGCAATGGTCTTTCCTATTCCGCAACTACTTCAAATTCCAGTTCCACAATCACCTCTTTATGCAATTTGATTTTGGCTGTATATTTCCCGACTTCCTTGATGTGATCCTCGGGAAGAAGAATTTGTTTGCGGTCGATTGAGAATCCCTTTTTGTTGATGGCTTCAGCCAGTATAATGGAATTGACGGATCCGAATATTTTCCCCGAGGAACTGGTCTTGGCCCCGATTTTCACTTTTTTGTTTTCGAGTTTTGCTGCAATCGCTTCCGCTTCTTTTCTCAGTTTTTCCTCTTTGAAAGCCTGCTGTTTTTTATTTTCTGCGAGAATTTTCTTGGCAGAGGAAGTGGCCTTTATCGCTATCTTTTTAGGGATCAGATAGTTTCGGGCATATCCATCCTTTACTGTTATCAGGTCATCTTTTTGACCCAGGGTTTCTACATCCTGTAATAATATTATGTCCATAGTGTATTCTCCTCTTATTTCATCATATCGGTTACAAAGGGAAGCAACGCCAGGTTCCGGGCTCTTTTTATGGCCCTGGATACTTTGCGTTGATATTTTAGTGAAGTACCGGTTAACCGGCGGGGTAAGATTTTCCCCTGTTCATTGAGGAATTTTTTCAAAAACTCCGGGTCTTTATAATCGACGTATTTGATGCCGTTCTTTTTAAACCGGCAATACTTTTTCTTTTTGATCTCAACAGACGGGGGGGTCAGGTATCTTATTTCCGATTGATTATTGGCCATTTTCAGAACCTCCTTCTTTTTTTTGTTTCAACAGATTTCTTCTTTTTTCGCTGTAGGCAATGGCATACTTATCCAGTTTCACGGTAAGGAAACGGATAATACGCTCATCTCTGCGGAATTCAGTTTCCAGTTTGGCTATCAGCTCTGGTGGAGCTTTAAACTCTGTTAGGTTGTAAAAACCCGTGGATTTGTTTTGGATGGGGTAAGCCAGTCTTTTCATGCCCCAATCCTCTTCATGGATCATCTCCCCTCCGTTGGAAGTGATGATCTCCCTGAATTTTTTTACCGCTTCCTTTATCTGTGGCTCAGATAAAACGGGAGTCGCAATGAAAACGGTTTCGTATTGATTCATCATAAAACACGTATTTAATTAATTATGAATTTTTAAGTCGCGCAAAATTAAAAATAAATTGGTATTTATCAAACAGAACGGTTTCTTTTACCGGATTCTTTTTCAAGAACCCATTCTTTTAACGGGATTTTTGTAATTTTCCCCCAAAAGGGGAAAAATGCTTCTGCTAACAAATATCAAGGAGTTGGTTCAGGTCAGGGAACCGGGAATTTTCACAGTTTCCGGACAGGCGATGCAGCAGTTGCCAACGATTCGCGATGCATTTCTTTTCATTCAGGAGGGTATCATGGAGGCGTATGGCCCCATGGATCAGCTTGCCGGTATTTCCCCGGGGGATTCGGTGGTTGAAATGGATTGTTCAGGAAGGATGGTTTTTCCTTCCTATTGTGATTCGCATACCCACATTGTTTTTCCGGCTCCAAGGCATCAGGAGTTTGTGGATAAAATAAAGGGACTGAGTTATGAAGAGATAGCCCGCCGGGGTGGGGGTATCTTGCATTCCGCTGAATTGTTGCACCGGATGCCGGCTGATGAGCTCTATCGTCAGGCTGTAACCCGGATCCATGAAATTATGCAGCTGGGTACCGGAGCCCTTGAAATCAAAAGCGGCTATGGATTGAATATAGAGGATGAAATTAAGATGTTGCAGGTGATCCGAAAAATAAAAGAGACCCTGCCGGTTACCGTTACGTCCAGTTTTCTGGGAGCCCATTCCGTGCCTCTGCGATTTCGTGGAAAACAATCCGATTACGTGAAGGAAGTCATCGAAGAGATGATCCCCGAAGTAGCCCGCCAGGGATTGGCCGATTTCGTGGATGTTTTTTGTGACCGGGGATTCTTCACTCCGGAGGAAACAGCCCGCATTCTGGAAGCGGCATCCCACTATGGAATCCGGGGAAAAATTCATGCCAATGAACTGGATTATTCCGGAGGCATTCAGGTGGGAGTCAAGCATAAAGCGCTTTCTGTAGATCATCTTGAATATACCGGAGAGGAAGAAATCGCGTCTCTTCAGGGTTCAGAAACCATGCCCACCGTACTGCCTGGGGCTGCTTTCTTTCTGAACCTCCCGCTGGCGCCAGTCCGAAAAATGATCGACAACGGATTACCCGTAGCCCTGGCTTCGGATTACAATCCGGGATCCTCCCCTTCGGGAAACATGAATTTTATAGCTTCCCTGGGATGCATCAAGTATAAAATGCTCCCCGAAGAGGCAATCAATGCCATTACGTTAAATGGAGCCTATGCCATGGGGCTTGAAAAAAAACTGGGAAGCATCACCCGGGGAAAAAAAGCCAATGTGTTTATTACCAAAGAAATGGATAACTATGCGGAGATACCCTACTTCTTTGGATCCAACCTCATCGATACCGTAATCCTCAACGGAGAAATAGAGTCTTTTTCAGGACAACGATCTGCTGGTTTTTTGTAAGTATTTTCCATACATACAAATATGTATTTTGTTCTGTCATCAGAAAGTTGTTAATTTGCAGTCACTTTATAAAAAAAAAAGAAAATATGGAAATATCCACGAACAAGATGGTGACACTCACCTATGACTTACGTTTTGATAATCCTAAGGGCGAACTGATTGAACAGGCAACCCATGAAAATCCGCTTCAGTTTTTATTTGGTGCCGGCTTGATGCTTCCTGAATTTGAATCCCAGTTATCCGGAATGGAGGAAGGAAGCGATTTTCAGATCTCCTTAACCAAAAAGAATGCCTATGGTGAAGTGAACCAGGACGCCATTGTGGAACTGCCGAAACATATTTTTCTTGTAGACGGGAAATTTGATGAGGAACTGATCCGGGAAGGAAAAACGGTTCCCATGATGGGCAGCAACGGTCAACGCCTGAACGGAGTAGTGCTGGATGTTAAGGAAGACACGGTTACGATGGATTTTAATCACCCCCTGGCAGGTGAAGATCTTTTCTTCAATGGCAAAATTTTGGAAGTTAGGGATGCTACCAATAAGGAAATCAATCAGATACGAAATGAGTCAGAGTGCAGTGGCTGCACAGGATCCTGCACGGATGGGGAATGCCATGAAGACCTCTGAAACACTTACGGGATCGTAGCGAATACAACGCCGGTAAGCAGAAATAATTTGGAGATTTGACCTGTTTTCACTACTTTTCTCTCTCTTTCCTGATCTGTGTACGAAGGATGCATTATTTTTCAGGGTATGAATACATTTGGAAGGATATTCCGTTTAACCTCGTTTGGGGAGTCCCACGGCAAGGCTATCGGTGGCATTATTGACGGCTGTCCGGCCGGGCTTTCCATCGACCGGGATTTTATCCAGCATGAACTGGACCGGAGAAAACCCGGCCAGTCGGAGATTACTACCCAGCGACAGGAATCCGATAAGGTGGAGTTTTTATCCGGTATTTTTGAGGGAAAAACCCTGGGGTCTCCCATTGGGTTTGTTGTTTGGAATAAAGGGCAGCACTCTGAAGATTACGAATCCCTGAAGAATGTCTTTCGTCCTTCACATGCCGATTACACCTATACCCGGAAATACGGAATCCGTGATTACCGGGGTGGGGGCAGAGCTTCAGCACGTGAAACCATAGCCCGGGTTGTTGCTGGTGCATTGGCTAAGTTGTATCTGAAGCATGCCGGCATGGAAATTCACGCTTTTGTATCCCAGGTTGGAGATGTTGCCCTCGATACGCATTACACCCAATTGGATCTCCTCAGGGCCGAAGAAAACAAGGTTCGCTGCCCGGATACCCGGATCGCCGAAAAAATGATCCGGCGAATTGAAGAAGCCGCAGAAAAACACGATACGGTTGGAGGTGTCATTACCTGTGTGGTGCAGGGAGTACCCCCGGGACTGGGCGAACCGGTATTCGGGAAACTTCATGCATCCCTCGGAAGTGCTATCCTGGGAATCAATGCAGTCAAAGGATTTGAATACGGATCCGGTTTTGAGGGAGCTACCCGTTCAGGATCCCAAAACAATGATCTTTTCATAAAAACAAAAAAGGGAATCCGCACAAAAACAAATTATTCCGGAGGTATTCAGGGGGGGATATCCAACGGTGAGGATATTTATTTCAGGGCGGCTTTTAAACCGGTAGCTACCCTGTTGAAAGATCAGCATACCGTAGATACCGGTGATAACGAAGTGGTAATCCATCCGGGAGGAAGACACGACCCCTGTGTGGTGCCCCGCGCCGTACCTATTGTTGAGGCCATGACAGCCCTGGTGCTGGCTGACCATATTCTTTTATCTCAAATAAACAAACTATAACATGCCCAGAAGAAAAAGAGGCCGTAGAATGCTGGCTCCTCCTGTTGTCAAAGGAATGTCCGTGACAGGTATACGGGGACGAAGGTCTCAGGAGATCATTCTTTTGCTGGAAGAATATGAAACCATCCGTCTTCTCGATTACCAGGGAATGACCCAGGAAGAAGCCGCAAAACACATGGAGGTATCCCGACCTACGCTGACGCGAATCTATGAGAATGCACGGCGTAAAGTGGCCTGCGCTTTTGTCGAAGGCCGCGGAATCCTTATACGCGGAGGAGACTTCTTCTTCGACACCCACTGGTTTAAATGCTCCGCCTGCAAAGCAAGCTTCAGTTCGTACGAACAAAATGTGGAAATTACATGCCCTGTATGCCATTCCAATCAACTGATCAGTTTGAACGATCATTATAAAAACGAAATCTGAAAATAACGCAGAAACTTGAAAAAGAAGATTCGCTTTTTATGTGAATTTCTCTGAACACGTTGTGCATCCGAAGCTTTCCTTCCAAGATTGCCTCTTTTGCTACAGGCACCGGGAGGTTACTTCTTCCGATTGAGTTTTGTCTGTTGATGGGTTTCTGCCGGACTGAAATCAAGGGAAATGGAATTGACACAGTGCCGGGTATTCTTAGGTGTGAATTGTTCCCCGTAAAAAACATGGCCCAGGTGGGCTCCACAAGCAGCACACACAATTTCCGTACGGATGCCATCGGCATCTTTCTGTTTTTTTACGGCTCCGTCTATTTCGTCATCAAAACCGGGCCACCCGCATCCTGAATCAAACTTGTCGGATGAACGGTATAACGCTGCTCCACACCGTCTGCATAAATAGGTGCCTTGCTCGTTGTGGAGATAATATTCCCCGGTAAAAGGTCTTTCTGTTCCTTTATGAACAATCACATATTCTTCAAAAGAAGTCAGTTTTTTGTGTTTCTTATTTTGTTCCTGAGCATTTGCCATAAAAACCGTTCCGGTTATAATTGCTAGTAATAGTATCTTCATAGGGTAAAGACAAATCAGAGGGATTCTTTGTTCAGGGATTTTTCTGTTTTTCGATACCGATTCCGGGTTTGTTATTCAGGGTTATTTTTCCGTTGACGACCTGTACTCCTTTAAAGGGGTCGTTGGTGATCAGGAGGTTTCCGTCGAGGTCTGCCCATTGTGCGAGAGGGGATAGTTGAGCAGCGGCGGATACGGCACAGGATGTTTCGGTCATGCACCCGATCATCACTTTCAATCCCAGTGCCCGGGCCAGGATGATCATTTTGTAGGCTTCATGCATGCCGGTGCATTTCATTAATTTGATGTTGATGCCTGAATATACACCGGCGGCTTTTTCAACATCCGGCAACCGTTGAACGGCTTCGTCGGCCATCACCGGCAGGGGGCTCCTCTCTGTTAGCCAGGCCAGGCTTTCCCGGTCTTCCCTGGGCATGGGTTGTTCTACAAATACGACTCCTTTTTCCTTTAGCCAGCCGATCATTTCCAGGGCCATTTGTTTGTCTTTCCATCCTTCGTTTACATCCACACATAACGGTACATCGGTTACCGAACGGATGGTGGTGATCATTTCCCTGTCGTTTTCACGCCCCAGTTTTACTTTCAGGATCTTAAACCGGGATGCTTCCCTGACCTTTTGCCTCACGATGGCGGGGGTGTCCATCCCAATTGTAAACGAAGTGTGGGGTGTATCTTCCGGTGAAAGCCCCCATACTTTGTGCCAGGGCATCTGAATCAGTTTCCCGGTCAGATCATGGAGGGCAATATCCACCGAAGCTTTGGCAGCTCTGTTTCCGGGTGCCAGCGAATCGACATACGCCAGAATATCCTCTGTACGAAAAGGATCCTTGAATTGGGAAAGATTGATATTCGACAGAAAACGGGCTGCTGTTTCCTGGGTTTCACCCAGGTAAGGCGGCATCGAGGCCTCTCCGTAACCAACCACTCCCTCATACCCAATGCTTGTGAGCATGACCGGAGTCGTCGTTCTGGAACTATTCGCCAGGGTAAAGGTATGGCGCAATTGAAGAAGGTAAGGCTCAAAGCTCAGTTTCATTTTTTCTGAGGGAATCCGCGTGTTCGCCCGGCTTTTTAAGCCTGTGGCAGCTATTCCGCCGGCAACATATACCACATTTTTTATAAAATTCCGTCTGTTTTGATTCATAGAGGTTTTATATGCATTACCAGTACCACGGATGGTTCTTTATCGGTACGATACCTTCGGTTCCTTCCTGACCGATAACCCGCGTGCTCTTTATAAACGCATTCTTTCTGATTTTGGAGTAATTGTACGCCGACGGATCAAAACTGTTCTCTTTTACGGTTCCGGAAGCATGAATATAAGCACTTCCTCCCAGTGAAAATGCCACATGGGTAATGCGATCCTTATTGTTACCAAAAAACAGAAGATCCCCCGTTTCAAAATGATCAAAATTTTCACCCGGAGAAACGGATTCTCCATGCCGGGCCTGCAGGGATGCATCGCGGGCCAGAAGGATGCCATGCATGAAATAAATCATTCGTATCAGGCCACTGCAATCCATTGCTTTTGTTGACATGCCACCCCACAGGTAAGGGCGCCCGGTATAGGATCTTGCCAGGGAAACCATGCTTTCTTTGTCGGGATAGGCTGATTCTGAAAAAATACGAAAGTCCTCACATCCTCCGGAAGGTATGAATCCCTGGCGTCCATCGGGCAATTGAACGTGAATTACCTTGTTATTTTTTTCAATTATTTCCAGAATATTCCCGGGAACCAGGTCGCTTAGGATTTCGGATTCCGGTTCCGGACCGGCCTTTACGGATAAGTACTCTTTTGTAATGATCACCCTTTGGGAATTTTTCCACTTCGTAAACTCATCTTCCGTGAGCGGGATGAAAGCACTGGCATCGGCCCACGAGATATATTGATCGGGGGTCTGAATAAGAAACCACCCATCCGACCGTTTCAGGATCTTTACCGGGTTGCCCATTAACCCCTGGGTCACCAACTCGGCGGTATAAGCAGGTGTAGCCCGCATGTTTGCCACCGATGGACTGATTAGCCCGTACGTTTTGCCTCCGATGCTCGAATCCGGTAACAGAACAATCCGGTCATCAACCCGGAAGCTCCTGAGTTCTGCCAGTAAACGGTCCTTCAACAATTGGGAATCCGTTTCTCCGGTGAGGATGATTCTTCTTCCTTCTTTTTTAACCGAAATATCAAAGATCCTTTCCCTACGGTCAGGTACCTGTTCGTCCGTAAATTTCCGGAGTAGGATATTTGCATCCTTAACAGGGGTGCACACTGTTAATAACAGCCCCAAGATAACCGGTAGTAATAAATGGCTTCGTTTCATTTGTCAACATTCATCGTGTAAAACCCGGTGGCTAAACAGAGATTTCCGTCTTCCCATTCCCTGTTATTCGTATCAAAATTATGAAAAGAATTGGGGTATTTTTGTCGAAAAGGGAAATTTATGAAAAATCTTTTCTGATCCTGGTTGACTATCGTGACAGGGATAAGCATCTTGTTGAGGATCCCGCCGGTTTGCCGGTTCCTTAAAATGGTTTTATCTCCGTGGATGTTCTTTTTCCATCGTGGTTATCCGAGCTTTTCAGATATCCTCTGATGGCTAAAAAAAGACCAGCATTTGAGGATTCCTTTTCCGGGTTCCAGTTTTTTTACCGGAGAAAGACCCATGTCGGCCCGGGCACGATTTACCATGGTAAGGGTGATTTTTTTTGTGGAACCTACAGGCTCTGCTTTTAACCGGTAAGCTGTTTTTAGGGTGGATCCTTTAAAACGAACGGTATTGGGGCCGCTCTTTGCCGGATGGATGTGGATGTATCGTTGAGGTTCATTGCCCATACGGGTGATCCATTCCGAGTGGTCCGGAAGCATGATTTTTCGGTAGTGACTCGTGGATGCAATCCAGGCTTCCAGTTTCTCTTTTGTATCCAATTCTTTTTTCTTCAGAATTGCAAGGGCAAAAAGGCTTATCTCAAGCGGAGTTAACCGGCCGGTGTAAATATCGTTGTAATTATGGCATAACGATTCGTTAAGCCGGGTAAGTGAAACCGGGGTTGACTGTTCCAGAAAACGGAGAATACACCCCAGGTGATGCTTCAAGGGATTGAATTTTATGGGTTCAGGAATTTGCGTGTTATCAATCATACCATCGTTAGTTTTTATAAATTTACCATTTTTTATTAAACCGATGGAACAGGTTCGTGGAACATATTTTCTGGAGGGGAATCATGTAAAACCAACCCTGGCTTTTTATGATTTTCTGAACCGGCCGGGCATCTATGTTTTTGAGGTCATGCGCATCGTTAACGGAATTCCTTTGTTCGTGGATGAACATCTGGAACGTCTGCAGCAGTCTGTACACAAATCGGGCTTCCATGCAGATCTTAGCATAAAAGGTTTGAAAAGCGATGTGGACCGGTTGATATATGAAAACAAAACCGGCATCGGAAATCTGAAGCTGGTAATTCATTTTTTTCGGAGGAAAATGTGTTCCTGGGTGTATTTGATTCCATACTCTTATCCTTCTGAAGAAGATTACCGGAAAGGTGTAACAGTCGGTATCCTGCATGCCGAAAGGGCCAACCCGGAAGCGAAAACCATACAGCCGGATGTCCGGGAAACAGCCAATCAAATGATCCGCACGGAGAATCTGTATGAAGTACTGCTGGTGGATAAACAGGGTTTCATACGAGAGGGAAGCAGGTCGAATGTTTTTTTTGTGAAAGATGAAAAGGTGGTTACTCCACTAACCGAAACCGTACTGAACGGAATTACCCGGCAAAAAGTGATGGCGATCCTGAAAACCGGTTGTTGCTCTTTTGAAGAGGTCCCGGTATGGTTTAAAAATCTGTCTCAGTATCAGTGTGTATTCCTGACCGGAACATCCCCAAAAGTGTTGCCGGTATCCTCTGTGGGGAATTGCCGCTTCGACCCGGGAAATGCATTGTGCAGATCGGTAATGAGAAAGTATAATCGGTTGGTGGATGAGTATTTAAGCACGAGAAAATAACGGCAAAATAAGAATATGTTAATAAAATAGAGTTATTCATGGATGATTTAGTGGTTTTCTTTGTTTTACTTTACCGTTGAACCCAACGAAGAACAGATGATAGAACAACCTTGGTTCCGGCATTATGATCCGTATGTTCCTCATGTGATCAGCCCTCCTCATAAACCGGTTCATTTGTTGTTGGAAGAAAAAGCAAAGGAATCACCCGACCAACCCATTTTGGTTTGTTTGAATAAACAGATGCGGTATAAAGAGCTCATCCGCCAGATTGATGCATTTGCAGCCGTTCTGTATCACCTGGGAGTTAAAAAAGGCGACAGGATCTGTTTTTTGATGCCCAACCTGATTCAGTTTCCGGTTATACATTTTGCCGTTTTAAAAATAGGCGCTGTTTCCGTACCGGTAAACCCGGTGGTTCCACGGTATGAAATTGATAAGATTCTCAGAATCAGTCAGCCCCGAATACTGATTGTCTTAAGCAATCAGTATGAGAAAGTCAGAGGCATTCAACGAACCACTACCATTGAGAAAATTATTGTCAGTGAGGAAACAGACTATGCATCTTTTTGGATAAAAGCGGGTTACCGCATCAAATACAGAAAACCGAAAATTGCGTATTCAGATCCCGGAGTTTATCGGTTCAGAAAGTTAATCAGGCATGCCGGGTTTCAGGTACCTCCGGTGGAAGTTACTCCTGAAGATACGGCTGTCTTACTGGGAACCGGAAGCCGAACAGGGCAGTTTAAACTGGCAGCGTTAAGCCATCAAAATCTGGTATCCAATACCCTACAGGTGAAGAGCTGGGTTCTTGAGGAGAAGGAACATAAAAATGTTTTATTGGCTGTACTTCCTCTTTTTCACAGTTTTGGAATGACCTTATGCCTGCATTTCAGTATGCTGGCCGGAATAAAGATGGTTTCAATGCCCCTTTTTTCAACCGGTAAGGTTTTGAAGGCAATAGAAATATTCAAGGTCACGCATATTCCGGTTGTCCCAACCATGATTGCCTATCTTTTAGAACATCCTGAAGTAGAGAACACCGATTTCTCCTCCCTGAAGGTTTGTCTCAGCGGGGGGATGAAACTGGATCCGGATCTGCAAAGTGCGTTTGAATCCATTGCAGGAGTCAGGATCATGGAGAGTTACGGACTGACGGAAGCCAGTCCAGCAGCTCTATCCAATCCGTTTCTGAGCAGACATGAAAGTCTGTCTGTGGGAATTCCCATACCCTCCACGCTTGCGAAAATTGTCGATCCGGAAACAGGAGTGCCGGTAGCTACGGGCGAAGAGGGTGAATTGATTATCAAAGGACCCCAGGTGATGAAAAATTACTGGAACGATACCGGAGAAACAACCCGGACAATACGCAACGGATGGCTCTTCACAGGAGATAAAGCAAAAAGAGGAAAGGAGGGGTATTTTTACATTACCGGAAGATATAAAGAGGTGATCATCTATGGAGGATTCAATGTATTTCCCCGGGAAGTGGAGGAAGTATTGCTGCGATATCCTGCCATACAACAAGTGAAGGTTACGGGTATTCCCGATAAAAAATACGGTGAAGTGGTGAAAGCAGTGATCGTTCCTGAAAAGGGAATATCCCTCAGAAGAAAAGAATTGAAAGATTTTTGTAGAAACTACTTGGCCGGGTATAAAATTCCGAGAATATTCGAATTTGTAGAGAAAAAGCCGGAGCGTGAAGGCCAGACCGGAAAAAAAGAAATCAAGGGAAAACCATAATTTATCATCAACCCATCATTCAAATGAAACATCAGCGATTGCTTTCGATCGATTTTTTACGGGGTCTTGCTATTGTTGTACTGGTGATCATTCACCGGATGCACTATCACTGGGGGGGTATGAGCAGCCATGAAAGTATGAAAGAACAAATGAGCGGTCCGTTGTTGCCTGTTTTGATTTTTCTGATTGTTTTACTGAGTATGGCGGGTCTTTTTTATTTTTTGACCGGAATTGTCAATGCCTATACTATCCAGGTTCGAATTACTCAGGGGAAGACCCGATGGCAGAAAGCCCTCTTTTTCGGGATTTCCGGAGGGTTATGGCTGGTTTTTCTGAATTATGTTCAGCGGTTATTTTTTATGAATGGGTTTTTCGGAGGTGAAAACGGCATTTCTCCTGAATATCCGGTGGGTTATCTAACCGGATGGATTCGGGATCCCGAGCAGGTACACTTTTACTGGCAACAGGTTACCGAACCCGGAACCCTTTCGCTGATTGGCCTGCTGGTACTTCTTGTCAGCTTCCTGACCGCCTTCCTGATGCATTACAGAAACCGCATCAATCTCCTGCAGATGCAAGGTATTCTGCTCGTGCTGGCACTGGCTGCCCTGGTGGCTTCTGTTTTTGTTAAATTGCACGTTACTCCGCTGTATGAACTCCATTTTGCCCGTGGACATTATCTGAAAGCTGCTCTTCTGGGACATATATGCAAGGATTTTTCGCTGTTTCCCTACCTGGGATATGCTATCATTGGATCGGCAGTGGGGTTGAGCCTGGCCTCCGGAGAGAAGAAGGAAAAAGTATTTCGTAAATGCTGGGTCACTGCCCTGGGATTGATTGTGACGGGCATTCTGATTTACCTGCTGTTTGATAAGGATAAATTTGGCGGAAGAGGAACCCTTGGAGCCATGGCTTCCCTCGCAGAACTCGGAGTTTTTATGCTTTTTCTGGTGATTCTGCTGAAGGCCTTCGATTACCTTGATAAGGATAAACAGCAGAAAAGAAAAAAACAGACGGTTTGGATCCGGCGATTTGGAATGCTGTCATTGACGGTTTTCATCCTCGAACCGGTGTTGGCTGAAATCCTGAAAAAAGGAATCGATTGCCTTGCCGGAAATTCCTGGAGCAATCATTTTTTCCCGGTACTGGTTTTTTCCGGTTTCTGCCTTTTCGTATGGCACCTGATCCTGAGGGGGTGGCAGAAAATTGGCTTCGTTGGGTCCCTCGAATGGCTGACAGCATGGGTGTTGCTGAAACTTACCAAAAAGAAATCGGGAAAAGTGAACTTCAGCGAACTTTATTGAAAAAGTACCATCAAATGTTTAGATAGTATAGGTCATGTAAGGAAAAGATTGATACCTTGCAGGGTCAAATTTGAAATGCAATAACCTATTAATTCAACTAAACGATGGATCGATACAAGTGCAGGTACACAATCGTATTGAGTTTTTTCCTTCTTTTTGCTGCCGTTACCAGGGGGGAGATAACCCTTCCTCAGTTATTCACTGATGGAGCCGTTTTACAGAGAGATAAAGAAGTGATGATTTGGGGGTGGGCTGATACCCATGAAAAGGTAACCCTGAGGTTTGCAGGAAAAGCCTATCGTGACCAGGCCGATGAATCCGGAAGATGGTCTGTTGTTTTACCGGCCCAAAAAGCTGGGGGACCTTATGAAATGGTTATCTCAGGAAAAAATAAAATTACCGTACGGAATATTCTTTTTGGGGATGTTTGGGTTTGTTCCGGCCAGTCGAACATGGTACTCCCCATGGAACGGGTTAAGGAAAAGTATCCGGATGAAATTGCTGAAGCCAACTATCCTGAAATCAGGCATTTTTTTATTCCTACGGTCACCCGGCTTGAGGGACCAGCCCGGGATCTTCCGCAGGGAGAATGGAAGGAGGCCAACCCTCAAGACATAATGGGTTTTTCGGCGACTGCCTATTTCTTTGCCAAAAAAATTTATGAAGAGTATCACATTCCCATTGGCCTGATCAACGCCAGTGTGGGGGGAACACCCATTGAGGCCTGGATCAGTGAACAGGGATTTCAGGCCTTTCCGGAGATACTGAAAACCATTGAACGGAATAAAGATACTGCCTATATCCATTCATTCAGTCGCCGTCGAATGGAACCTGCCATGAGGGAACCTGCAGACAAAGGATTGATTGAATCCCCGAAATGGTATGAAAAGGACTATGTGCCCAAAGGATGGCACACCATCAACATTCCCGGTTATTGGGAAGATCAGGGGGTGAAAGACCTGAATGGGGTCGTTTGGTACCGCCGCAAGGTGGAAGTTCCTGAAGAGATGCTTGAAGGACCTGTGAATTTGTATATGGGACGCATCGTGGATGCTGATTTTGTATATGTCAACGGACAACAGGTGGGAAACATAACCTACCAATATCCTCCCCGTCGTTATGTCATTCCGGAAGGATTGCTGAAAAAAGGGAAAAACACGGTGGTCATCCGGGTGATCAATAATTTTGGGAAAGGCGGATTTGTCCCGGATAAGCCCTACTACATGACGGCAAACGGTGTCGATATTGATTTAAAAGGCACCTGGCTGTATAAAGTAGGTGAAGTGTATGAACCGTTTCTATCCCGGGGAGGCGGAGGATTCGGTTTCTCGGCACAAAATCAGCCAACTGCTCTCTACAATGCCATGATAGCTCCGTATATTGACTACTCAATAACGGGATTTCTTTGGTATCAGGGGGAATCCAATACCGGACAGGCTGAGAAATACCGGAAATACCTGCCGGCATTGATCCGGGATTGGAGAAACAAATGGAACAATCCGGATTTGCCTTTTCTGTATGTGCAACTGGCTAATTTCATGGATGTTAACTATCTTCCCGAAGAGAGCAACTGGGCTGAACTCCGGGATGCCCAGCTCAGTGCTTTGTCGGTACCCAATGCGGCCATGGCGGTGGCCATCGATCTGGGAGAATGGAACGATATTCATCCCCTGAACAAAAAAGATCTGGGGGAACGACTGGCTCTGGGAGCCCTGAAACTGGCGTATGGTAAGGATATTGTTTATTCGGGACCCATCTATCAATCTCATGACATAGAAGGAAACAAAATCATTGTGGAATTTACCCATACCGGATCCGGACTGGTTAGCATCGATAAGGAACCATTGAGACGATTTGAAATAGCCGGTCCTGAAGGAAATTTTGTTTGGGCCAATGCTAAAATCAAGGGCAATACTGTAGAAGTCTGGAGTGAAAAGATCGACAATCCGGTAAAAGTGAGGTATGCCTGGTCGGATAATCCCAGGGATGCCAATTTGTATAACAAAGAAGGACTGCCCGCATCCCCTTTTGAAACCCGGTGAACATAGAAAGTAAAAAAAAAAATGCAGATAGAAGAATGCGTTTAAAACATCTTTAATATAGAAAAAAATGAAGAATAGTCTGACCCTTTTGCTGGCTTTCAGCCTGGCTGTATTAACCCATGCACAGGAAGTAAAAACGGTTCAAAGCGGTTATCCTCCTCCGGTGACTTTTACAGCCGAGCAGGATCATGCCAACATGATGAAGCAGCTTGGGATCACCCGGTTGCGACCAGGTCCCAGTGGCAATGAGAATGCTCCCAATGCAGCCAATTACGACGAGTCGCTGGCCAATCCATGCCCGGAATTACCGGAACTGCTAACCACCAGGGACGGGAAAAGGGTTACTTCTCCCAATATGTGGTGGGAAAAACGACGTCCTGAGATTGTGGAAGATATTGAAAGGGAGGTGTATGGGCGTCTTCCTAAAAACATTCCGGAAGTAGAGTGGGAGGTTGAGATCACCGATTACGAATTTGTGGGATGGACTCCTGTGGTAGCCAAAAAACTGGTGGGGCATGTGGATAACAGCGAGTATCCCCTGATTGATGTATCCATTGATATGATGCTGGTTGTTCCGCGCAATGTCAGGGGGCCGGTACCGGTATTGATGATGTTTGGTCGTCCGTCGTTTCCTGCGCCGGCACAACCTTCTGAGGAAGATCTGAAAGCAATCAACAAGGCATTCAAGGAATCGCTGATCCAAACCAACCCGGCGATGAAAGAGGTTTTTGAGCGCTATCCGGCGTATGAGCCTTTCAAACGGGAGAATCCCTTTTCTTTCATGCAACGGCGGAGTGATGGACCTTCCCCCACGGAGCAACTGCTGGCTGCCGGCTGGGGGTACGCCACCATTGATCCCAACAGCATCCAGGCTGATAATGGAGCTGGGATCACCCGGGGCATCATCGGACTGGTCAATAAGGGGCAACCCCGGAAGCCGGATGACTGGGGAGCGCTTCGTGCCTGGGCCTGGGGTGCTGCACGGGGCCTCGATTACCTGGAAACAGATACCCTCGTAGATGCTTCCAAAGTGGGCATCGAAGGCGTATCACGGTACGGGAAAGCGGCTCTTGTTACCCTGGCCTTTGAACCCCGTTTTGCTATGGGACTCATCGGTTCTTCAGGTAAAGGAGGAGTAACCCTTCACCGGCGCGTGTTTGGTGAAGCCGTAGAGAGCCTTACCGGAGGGGAATATTACTGGATGGCCGGAAATTATATGAAATACGGGGCGTCTGAAGCATCCTTTGGAAGCAAAACCGGGTGCGACATACCGGTCGATTCACACCAGCTGCTGGCCCTGTGTGCCCCACGCCTGACCTTTGTAAGCTATGGGATCCCCGAACAGGGAGATGCCAAATGGCTCGATCAAAAAGGAAGCTATATGGCAACTGTAGCTGCCGGTGAGGTGTTTAAATTACTGGGAGCCAAAGACCTGGGAGTATCAAACGACTACATGAAAGAGGAAATGCCTCCCGTGAACAAAGGATTACTCGACGGTCAGTTGGCATGGCGGCAACACGATGGCGGCCATACCGACGCACCGAATTATGAATATTTCATTCCCTGGGCCAATAAATTCCTGAACTACAAAAAGGAAGCAACACGGTAAATACAGAAATAACAATGGGCTAATAATAAGAATATACCAATGATCAGATATCTTCTGTTATTGCTGTGGAGTTTATGGATTGTTCCGGTTTCGGGGCAGACCGTTACCCTTTGGGACGGAAAAAAATGCGGGGTTGTTTTTACTTATGACGACGGCCTGAATGTTCACCTCGACAACGCCATTCCCCTGCTTGATTCGCTCGGACTGAAGGGGACCTTTTATATACCCGGGAATTCCCTGTCTTTT
>CAYPAW010000104.1:0-6919 GCA_964408795.1 uncultured Mariniphaga sp. | reverse complement strand
TTCGCTCTCACATGAACTTCTTTTAATCATTGCCTTTGGCGAACTTTTGATTAAAAAAGTTCATGTTCGTTTCATATTTTTTAAAATTTATGAATAACTCAGGTTAAAGTTGCCTTAAATCGTTCATCCTTTTCACGAATCCATTTGTTGCGGTTGGAAAAAAAAAAGACTGTTCAAAAAGATGAACAGTCTGAAAAAAGGTTAAAAGACCGACAAGGAATTCCCGGGGAATCTTAGATTGGGTCCATCTCCCCGAAAATCTCTGTATAGTCTTCAAGGACTCCAAAATCCTGGAATACTTCGTCTTCCTGCCGGGCGGTTGATTCCTGTACATTAACATCCTCCTCGAGCATTTGTACAGGAGCTTGCCCTTCAAGGTCGGTCAGTGGTTCTTGTAGATTTTTTTCCATATCTATTCCAGTTAGTTCCAATATAAAAGATCGGTCGTTGAACAGGTCAAAGGTGTATAAAACAGGGTTGTTTTTCAGGGATACCAGTTCCGATATTTTTGTCCGTAACATCGAATAATTCGGATATCCGTTCAGGCCGGCATCCAGCATGGATACCTCAATCGTTTTTTTACCATTCCCATTCCGAATAAAAAAAGAGGCCATCTGATGTGTCTTATAATCAACACATTGCCGTATCATCTCGTGAAGGGTATGAAAGGTCTCACTCCCGTCAATCTGAAGCTGCAATAAGAAATTCTTAGCTTCCGGTGATACGATTTTGAACCTGTAAATCATGAATCCCTCGATTGAAAAACGATCATAAATGTATAAATGAATTTCAACAAAAACCAAATTACAAAACTCCGGATCCGGGACATGAAAGAAGTGCTGAAGGAGATTTTTTTACCCTGCCCTGCCTTTAAAAAGTTGATATGATGTTTTTTGAAGACCCCGAAAAACATGATTTATATCAGAAAAAATGCCTCTTTTAAAAAATGTTAAAAAACCCTAACGGTCTGGTACTATCGAACGAAATCGTCTGCTATTCAGGTTTTGTTTTTTTCTTGTTGTAACACAGAAAAAGATACAAACATGGGGTATGATTGCGTTGCTTCACTTGCACTTAGCGTCTTTTAACCGGGGAACAACCATTACGGTGAAGGAAATTAAACTTTCTCCCTGATGTAATAAACCGGGTACCCTTAACACTAATGAGAAAAACAGATCAGGGAAGGATATTTTTTTCTATCTTGTTTTGAATAACCGGAAAGTTATGCGTTACAGCACACTTTTTTTCGAAAACATACGGATAGCCCTGCTATCCATTCGTTCCAATCTTCTCAGGGCAGTTCTTACGATCCTGATTATTGCCATCGGGATAACGGCCCTTATTGGCATTCTGACAGCTATTGATTCGATCAAGTCCTCGATCACCCAGGAATTTAATTTCATGGGTGCCAATACGTTTACCCTTACAAGCCAGGGTTTACGGGTTCAGGTAGGCAACAAGCGCTACCGAACACGGAACTATTCTTATATTTCCTATTATCAGGCCAGGGAATTCAAAGAGACCTTTGATTTTCCGGCTACCGTATCCATATCGGTTGTGGCTACCAGTACAGCTACCTTGAAGTACGGGTCAGAAAAGACCAATCCCAACATTACCGTGCGAGGTGCCGATGAGGATTATTTACAAACAGCAGGTTTTGAAATCGATAAGGGAAGGAATTTCAGCGGAGATGAGATCTATTCCGGACGAAGTGTGGTTATTCTTGGTAGTGAATTGGCGGAAAATCTTTTTCCCGGGGGCGAGAATCCCCTTCAGAAGATCATCAGCATAGGCAGCGGCAAATACAAAGTGATCGGCATACTCGAAGAAAAAGGCAGCGGTTTGGGGGTGAACAACGGATTACTCTGTATGGTTCCTTACACCAATGTACGGAATTATTTTTCGTGGCCCGGTATGAGTTACAATCTGCAGGTAAAAGTCCGGAGCGCGGAATACCTGGACCCTGGTATCGGGCAGGCAGAAGCGCAGTTCCGGATCGTCAGGGGACTAAGCCCCCTGGATGAAACCGATTTCAATGTGGAAAAAAGCGATAATATCGTCAATATTCTGTTGGATAACATTAAAAACATCACGCTTGTAGCAACGGTCATAGGTTTGATCACCCTCTTCGGAGCGGCGGTAGGTCTGATGAACATTATGCTGGTCTCGGTAGCCGAGCGTACCCGGGAAATCGGGGTTCGTAAAGCCATCGGAGCCAAAGGAAGCACCGTAAAACAGCAATTCCTGATTGAAGCCATTGTGATTGGCCAGATAGGAGGAGCGTTCGGCATTGTGATTGGCATTCTAATCGGCAACCTGGTCTCCATAGGCATCGGAAGCACCTTTATCATCCCCTGGAAATGGATCCTGGGCGGAGTGATCTCCTGTTTCGTGGTGGGGATTATCTCCGGATACTACCCGGCGCAGAAAGCTTCCCGGTTGGATCCCATAGAATCCTTGCGGTTTGAATAAAAAAAATCCCGGACTTGCCGGGATTTTTTTTATCAGAAGAAATTTTTTATTTCATGGAATCCATGTATTCAATCAGTTCAACCACTTTGCAAGAGTATCCCCATTCGTTATCGTACCAGGAAACCACTTTTACGAAATGATCGTTTAATCCGATTCCCGCACCGGCGTCAAAATTGGATGCGTGGGAATCGCCTAAGAAATCATTGGAGACCACCTGATCTTCGGTATAGGAGAGAATTCCTTTCAATTCTCCTTCCGAAGCTTCTTTCATGGCGGCACAGATTTGATCGTAGGAAGCTCCTTTTTCGAGTCGTACGGTCAGGTCGACCACCGATACATTGGGTGTGGGGATGCGGAATGCCATACCGGTAAGTTTACCGTTCAGTGAGGGGATTACTTTCCCGACGGCTTTGGCAGCCCCTGTGGAGGAAGGAATGATGTTTTGTCCGGCGCCCCGACCGCCCCGCCAGTCCTTCATGGAAGGACCATCCACGGTTTTCTGGGTTGCCGTGGTGGCATGGATAGTGGTCATCAATCCTTCAATGATCCCAAACTTATCGTTTAACACCTTGGCTACCGGCGCCAGGCAGTTGGTGGTACACGAGGCATTCGACACAAAGTCCATATCGCTGCGGTACACATTATGGTTTACCCCCATGACGAACATAGGCGTATCATCCTTCGAGGGTGCCGACATAACCACTTTTTTAGCCCCTGCCTGCAGGTGACCCTGTGCTTTTTCCTTCGTCAGAAAAAGCCCGGTGGATTCCACTACATATTCCGCTCCGACCTCATCCCATTTCAGGTCAGCCGGATTCTTTTCCGACGTTACACGGATGGCATGACCGTTCACAACCAGCTTCCCGTTTGCTACCGATACATCCCCTTTAAACCGGCCATGCGTTGAATCATACCGGAGCATGTAGGCGATGTAATCCACATCTATCAGGTCGTTGATGCCAACAATTTCAATATTTCCCTTGTCGATCGCTGCACGGAATACCAGACGCCCGATGCGACCGAACCCATTAATACCTATTTTTATTTTGCCCATAATTGAATAATTTTAATATAAATTTTACTATAGTTAATGCTTTCTTTTCAAGCTTTTTTACCCTGGCAAAAGTAAGGATTATATTTTAAATAGAAGAGAATTATCAAGAAGGAGCTGTACAAATTAATAAAGGTTAATATTCAGGGAAGGTAGCTTTTATGAACAACGGTTTGGGGAAAAGTGGAAGGGTGGGAAGGTTGACGGTTCCCGATAGGAAATCGGGACTCCGCTTCGCTACGTGTCCCGATGAGCGCAGTGAATCGGGATTCGTTCCACCGTCACCTTTCAGTTCTCCGGCAGATGCCGTATCCTGAAAGCTGGGTGTCACTGAATCGGTTGACGGTTGTTGTTCACTCGCTTCGCTCGGGTTGTTATAGTTCTGGTTCCTGGCTCTTGATTCTTTCCCTTTCCCTGCCATTGCATCACAGTAGCTACACAAACAATTTTCAAGTCGGAAGACGGTTGCCTGTGGCCGTCAGTCTGGCTGTAGGCAGGGCAGTCACAGGTTTTGCAGGAAAAAAGAAAGCACATCGCTCCTATATATATAATAATGTATAGCCATCTTTTCCGGATCCGCATTTTATTATGTTTTATGATCTGCATGAAATAATTATGCTAAAAAAAAGGTTTCCCCTGTGTAATCTGCTAAAAAAACGTATTTTTGTAGCCATTATTTGAAATAATAACATTAAAATTGTATAATTTTTATTTGGAAAGTTTTCAACAAACGAGTCTTAATAAAAATTGATCCCTGCTGGCAAATAGTCGGGATATAATTGGTAAAATTGTATGAAAAATGTAATAATTGTGCGGCAATTAGTTTGTACATTGTGGAGAAATTTTATACGTTTGTATATTGAGATAAAATGAAAGTGTCCTTTTTATGGTAAAAAGTGATAATGAAATTAAATAATTCAAAATCAATCAATCAATTAAGTTCAATTAAATTTTTTAAGCTATGAGAAAGTTTTATACACGACTTTTTTCTGTTATCGTGCTTAGCATGGTAAGCCTTATGGCTACAGCACAGCTCAATCCGCCGACTTTGAACCCGGCAGACGGAGCGTGCGATATTGGCGTAAGGCAACAATTCACGCTTACTTTTGACGAGGATGTATTTCCGGTCAAAGGTCAGACGGTAAGCCTTAACAGTCCGACCGGGATCGAGTATATCCCGATTCAGTTTTGGTGGGAAGCCGGCGATCCGGTAAAAATGACGGACAGTGGGGTACTTCCCATGGGCGACGGGACAACAGCCATGTGGTCCTATGAGTTTGCCGGGAATACCTTAACCATTGATTTTTTTGGCGCCGGGACGTACGAACTCAGTGAGGCAACCCATTATTATGTAACCATTTCAAACAATGCAATCCGGAATGCCGATGGCGATATGATGGCAGGATTGGCCGGTAGCGGACCCCTGACCTGCGGCAACGATGCCGGATACGGATGGGATGTTACCGTGGGAGACTTTCAGGCTCCTGAAGTATTGACCTTGAATCCTGCCGATGAAGCCACCGATGCAGCGGGGAATACCGTAACGGTTACCCTGAATGAAGATGTACAGTGGACTTTCGACGCTACAATCGGCACCAGGCTTTGGGCCGGTGACCTGGAAGACCATCTGGCACTGGGCGACATTGCCTTGTATACCTCTACCGATCCGATCCTGGGACAGTATGGCGGTGATGTAATATTTACGAATCCCGAACAGGTGGATATTACCGATGAGGTGATCACCATTACCTGGCCGGAGGATATGCCGGACCTGACCAATGTTTACGTGAGGATCAAAGAGGGCCTGTTTGAAGAAATCGACGATTGCTGCAACAGCCCGCTTCCATGGAATGGATTCAACGGAAACGGTCAAACCCATCTTCTGGGCGATAACGGCGACTGGAACTTTACAACCAAGGATTCCAGGGCTCCGGAAGTAACCATTACCCGCTCCGGGTGTGAACAGAATGCCACCTTTACCATTACCCTTGACGAAACCGGTATTGTGGTGGCCAACAACATCACGGTGCCCCTGACCTCAGCAATTGCTAAAAACTATGTAACCTTTGACGACGGCCAGGGAGGTGATTTTACTGCTACGGTTGAAGTAGTTGGTGGAAATACAGTCATTACTGTTACACCCAAACAGAATCTGCCTTCGGAAACAAGCGTTACCGTGGGTCTGACAGCCGGGTTGTGGGACGCTTCACACAACAACGTTCCCAGCACCAGTGCAACCTTTATGACCGGTGACTATGTAGCTCCGGATATCAGCAGCGTACTCTCAGCCAACTGGGACGGGACTTCATTCGACCTGGAAGGGAACATCGATGAAGATGCTACCTTATATTATATAGTACAGTTAAAATCGGTTCCGGTTGAACCTACAGCAGAAGATATTTACAACATTGCTACAGGCGCTGCTACCTCTTATACGGTAGGTACAGGCACTTCCGCCGTTACTGTGAAAACCGATTTGGTGGCTGATCCGTCGATGGATGAAGGGATCTGGGCTGCCGGTTTCTTCACTGTGGATGGAGGCGATGATTTCATTCACCGGATTCGATACCTGGAAAGAACCCATGGAACCGAGTTCCGCGTCTTTGTGATCGGAATTGACAATAGCGCATGCGGACCCTATAACGGATGGGCCGGTTTGTCGGACGACGGATGGGTCAGCGGTGTAAGAGGCATCGATTCCCATATCATCGACATCCTGCCCCCGGTAGTAGAGGAATGGTATGCCGACCTGGTTGATGCCGACGATGACGACTATCCCGATGGATGTACCGATGATGACAACGATGGCAAATGGGGAATCAAACGCGGCGGAGCTGTCTATGCTCAGTTCAACGAAGAGATTCGCCTGGCCGACGGAACCGCCATTACTTCGGCATCACTGGCAGATGTATTTGTGCTGAAAGTGAATGGAAATCCGGTAAATATTGACGAGGTGAGATCCTTCTATGATGAAGACAATTTTCTCGTTGTTTTGTATCCGGAAGTTTCCTTCCTGTCCGGTTCAACGGTTACAGCAGAGCTTTCCGGAGGAACAGTGGAAGACGACGACGATCCCAATCCGTTGTTCGGTGAAGGCGGTGTTGAGCAAAACAATCTTCTGCAAAGCGGAGAATTTTGCGTGGAAGAATACTGTCCGCCCATCCTTACCTGGTTTGCCGATGAATGGGTAGCCATAGGCGATACAGCATGGCATGATGATCCGAATGAAATTACCGACTGCGACGGATCCGAAGTAACAACCAATGCAACGGTTGTGGTGGATGCCGGCAGACAACTGTTTGTTCCGGGAACCGGATTGTTGGAACCCGTGACCAATGACAATGTACATAAGTATGTAAAAATACGCAGGTCATCCACCAGTTGCGATATGGCCCG
>CAYPAW010000103.1:0-2775 GCA_964408795.1 uncultured Mariniphaga sp. | reverse complement strand
CAGGTAATCGCATCCGACCGTTATTTGGGTATATATCCGCTGGATAAATGATTGTTCAAACCGTTGCAGAGACAACTCCAGCAACTCTTCCAGGGCAATGATCATGGTACTTTGTGCCGGGCTTTCCACCCAAAGTGTCCCTGCATCCTGCCAGCCTGCGCCCACTTTTGCAAAGGAACGACGGCGTTCGAGCATATCTACAGCAGACCATTCAATGGTACTGTTCCATAGAATATCCTTCCCGACTTTTAATCCCGTATCACGCCATAGAACATTACCGCCATCATGGACCTCTATAGCCCATTCTCCGGATTCATCCATATCTTTAAACTCAGCAACCCACCAATGGCTGCCCCATTTCTCTCCCCAGTAAATACATGGTGTTGCATAATCTTTTTCTTTGGAAGAAGGAATCAGTTTACATATGGAAGATTCCGATAAATTATCTTTCCCCGGAAGTCTCAAAAGAACTTTTACAGGAAACCCGGGCTCATAACCAACCTGTGAAAAAAGTAATCCTGCTACCCCGTCTTCAGGGGTATAATTATTCCCTTTAAAAACCGGAAATGGTTCTTCTCTCTCCCATCTTTGATTTTCTGCCGTACAGGATGATAAAGCTCCGGCTCCAGCTACGGTTGCTGTTAAAACACTGGCTTTAACAAACCTGCGTCTTGAAATAGGATTATTGCTGCTCATTGATTGATTTAATAATTTTTCGATTTCGTTCCGGTTCGGAGCCGATGGTTGTGCACCCATTTTTGTAACACATAAGGCTGCTGCTGCAGAAGCAAAAATCAACGAATCTTTCAGGCTTTTCCCTTCCACTTGCGCAACCGCAAAGCTTCCGCAGAAAACATCTCCGGCAGATGTAGTATCCACTACGTCAACATGAAATGCCGGAACAAATATAGTATCAGTCCCGGAAAATGCAAAGGAACCATGCTTTCCTAAAGTAATGATTACCAATTCCACTCCCATCCGAAGCAACTGGTGACCGGCTTTCTCAACCTCCCCGTTCCTTTCAACCGGAAATCCACATAAAAATTCCGCTTCGGTTTCATTGACAATAAGTATCGTAGTCTTACCTATATAGGAAAGGTCAAATGAACGTGCCGGGGCAAAATTCCACAGAACCGGTATGTTTTTTTCTTTCGCAATATCAAATACATATTTTATCGTCTGTTCCGGTATTTCGTATTGCATCAGGATCATTGCCGATTCTTCAATTACAGGCATTGCTTCATCAATTTTCTCAGGCGTTAACCGGTAGTTGGCGCCGGGAGCCACGGAAAGGTAATTGTTCCCCTGGTCTCCTATCATCACCAGGGCATAGCCGCTCGCGATTCCCTTCTCCTGAAAAACAAACCTCACATCCAGTCTATCGGTTTTAAAATTCTCCAGCATCCGGGGAGTAAAAGCATCGTCTCCCACACAATTTACAAAGGCTACATTGCCGCCTGCCCTTACTGCCCCAATGGCCTGGTTGGCCCCTTTTCCCCCGTAGGTCTGCAAAAACTCCGCATCGGTAATGGTTTCACCAATCCTGGGTAAACGGTCCATTTTCATGATCAGATCAACATTTGAACTGCCTATTACCACTATTTTTTTCTTCATAGTTTTCGAATTTTAACCCGGCTACGGCTAATTCATCCTGGCTAGTATAATGATTCCAAGACCGGCAATAAAAAGAATAAACATGGCGGCCAGGTATTTATTTACCGATTTGGGAGCTCCCATAAATTCTTTGAACCAGAAAACGCCCCATGCTGCTCCTATCATTGTTGAGCCCTGACCAAGCCCGTATGAAATGGCTGGTCCTGCTTTTTCTGCTGCGATCAGGTTAAAGAGAAATCCAATATTGAATATGATTCCACCTAAAATCCCGATGACATGCTGACGGGTGGTTCCGTTTGTAAAATATTGTTTGTATGTCACAGGGGTGCCCGTTATGGGGCGATACATGAAAAATGTATTCCAGACAAAGTTGGACAGGAACAGTCCCACAGAAAATACCAAAACTGCAGAATATGGGGTCAGTTTCCCAGGTTCGGGATGGGTGAAGTCCATTGTCATTCCTTCTGCCACAAAACGGTAAAAGAATGACATGATAACACCGGAAATAACCGAGATAATAATCCCTTTGGTTGAAGTCTTTCCTTTTGATGATTCTGCTTTTCGTGATGCGAGGGCATTAACGACCATTGCAATGACAACCAGAGTAACACCGGCAAACAGGAGAACAGGATTTCCTGTGGGTACCTTCAGATAATTAAGCAATACCCCCAGGACAAGTGCTAATCCCACTGCAATGGGAAAAGCAACCGACAAACCTGCTATTGTAATTGCAGCTACAATCAACAGGTTGGATAAATTAAAGACTACTCCCCCCAGAAAAGCATAGCCAACGGATGTAAAATCAGCCTGCCCCAGGTCGACAATAAAACTACGCCCTTCATCCCCGGAACTCCCCATGGTTAAACCAAAAAGGACAGCTGTCAAAATCAACCCGATAGAATAATCCCAGTAATACAAAGGAAATTGCCATTTTTCGGTTGTACATTTTGCTGAGTTGGCCCATGATCCCCAACACAGCATGGTGATAAAGCAGAAAACAACGGCTAATCCGTATGAATTAATTATATACATTTTGATACTATCTTAAGGATTATAAATTCTATTTCATATGATTAAAGTGTTAAATTTCTAAGGTATCATATGGAACTCGCATAGCTTTAATCATCATCTTAAGTGTAAATATTTTACATGCTCGTTTCA
>CAYPAW010000102.1:0-67905 GCA_964408795.1 uncultured Mariniphaga sp. | reverse complement strand
TGGTTTGGATGTGCCATCAGCAACGGATTGGCCGAAGATTACTGGAGGAAAGAAGACAAAGAAATGTTTAAGAAGAAGTTTCTTGAGAATTTTAATGTAGCTGTTACCGAAAATGCCTTGAAATGGGGGAACATGGAACGTAGGAAAGGGCAGGTGGATTATTCGGTCGTAGATGGAATTCTGGAATGGACCGATGAGGCAGGCATTCCTCTGCGCGGGCATAATTTGTTCTGGGGTGTTCCCCGTTGGGTGCAGGACTGGGTGAAAGAACTCGATGAGAAGGAACTCCTGCAAACCGTAAAAAACAGGGCAGAAACAATTGCAGCACGCTATAAGGGCCGTTTTGTCGAATACGATCTCAACAATGAGATGATCCATGGGAACTATTACGAAGACATGCTGGGTTCCGATATCACAAAACGCATGGCAGAATGGGTTCATCATGGAGATCCGGAAGCAGCTCTTTACCTGAACGATTACGATGTTCTTACGGGCAATGTTCTGGATCGCTATATGGAACACATCCGAACCTTGTTACAACAGGGAGTTCCGATTGCCGGAATTGGTGTCCAGGGACATCTCCATGGTGATACATTCGACCGGAACGAGTTGAAACGTGCCCTCGATTCACTGGCACAGTTCGGGCTCCCCATCCGGATTACGGAATTTAATATGCCCGGGCAACGTTCAGAATTTTACCAAAACCGGAACCTCAAAATGACTCCCGAAAAGGAAGAAGCAAAAGCCAAAGAATTGGTTGACTATTACCGCATCTGTTTTGCCCACCCGGCGGTCGAAGGAATTCTGATGTGGGGATTCTGGGAAGGCGCCAACTGGATTCCGGTTTCTTCGCTTTATAAACGAGACTGGACACCCACTCCTGCGTTAAAGGCTTACCAGGATCTGATCTTTAGGGAGTGGTGGACAGAGAAAACAGGGACGGTAAACAACGAAGGTGTTTTTTCTGTTCCCGCGTTTTATGGGAAATATAAAGTTACAGTAAACGGAAAGTCCCGGGAGATTGACCTGAGAAAATCGGAAGGAAAAGCAACCGTTGATTGGAAATAAGAATTCCATCTTTTTTGAAGAGATGGAATCCGTAAGTTCATTCAAAATAAATTTCTCCGAAAAACCGGAGTTGGTGATAATCCGGATTTTTTGTCTTTACAGGATTCCAAGTGATATAATGCGGCTCTGAAGTGCCATCACCGCATTTGTAAAAATTGGCAGAGGCTTCCATTCCTGATAAGTTGTCTATTTCATCAAACATAAAACATAAAACAGGAATCCTGGCTTCCAGTTCCCATTCGAAATGACCTTTTCTTTCATCAAAAGGCTTATTACCCAGGGATGATACTATCTCAATATGATTGATCCGTTCCGGATCAACAAATCTCCGGTTATCCCTGCCTGAACCATAGGCCAGATGGACAGTCCCAATGCAATTAAATTCAAAATTGTAATAGTTCTTACCATCAAACGAAATAAAAAACTCAACACAACTGTCTTTGTAAACTTCACCGTTCATTCTGGTTTCCAGTGCACGAACATATTTTTCTTTAATACAGTATCTTATATGGATTGAATCACCGGTATGACTGATCTGAAATTTAACTTCCGGTTTATAAGGGAATTCTTTCCAGTTTACAAAACCAATAGAATAAACTTCAGGCGATTCACCAGACTCTTTTTTACGTTTTTCACTATCAGGTATTTCAATTTTCACTGTTGCAGATTTATGTCCCCTTGCATTTCCTTATATTCCTTTTCAGGAAATATAAAAACAGAAATTAAAAGTTATTTGCATAGGATGCTATGGGTGTTATTTTCCGGTAAGAATATCGTGTATAAATTCTCTTGCCAGTTGTACCTGCTCATGGACGTAATCCAGACCAGCTACTTCATGGGTAGCTGTCAAGACGGGATGACACAATTCATAGGTAAACCAGCCGTTATAACCTATTTGTCCCATCAGATCCAGGAAATGTACATAGTCGGGGAGGGGTTTGCCGAATCGGGCGCTGTATATTTTCTGCTGCACCTTTCCTTTTTCATCCCGGATGAATTCGCCGCCAAAGTGTGAATGTGTCTGTAGATTCCCCACGGTCTTGGCAGCTTCTTCAACCCATTCTTTATCATACCGGGTCATCATGGGTAAATCAAGGCATATTTTGAGATGATCCGAATGCACTTCTGTCACCATGTCGTAACAATCTTTCCAGTGATTTATCAGTGGAGGATGATTTTGCAATACCAGGATAACTCCATGCTCTCCTGCAAAATCTGCCACTTCTTTCAGGCATTCTCTGACATAATTCCACCGGTCGATGCGGGTCACATACGGGAATTGTCGTTCGTAGGTATAAAAATCGCCTCTCACCAAATCGTAGGTACCCAATCCGTTGTGGATCGGAACGCCATACCAGGCAGCAAAGAGCCTGACAATCTTCGCTCCAAGATCCGATGCCATCCGGATTGTTTCCTTTACCATCAAAAGTTGCATTTCGCGATGTTCCTGAACAGGACTCGAAAAATCGTTATTGGCAGCCACACAGGGTATTTCCAACCCGTTTCTTTCAATAAGATTTCGCATTTTATCCCGTGCTGACCGATCGAAGTCCTGGGGATTTCCCATCGGTCTTTTGTTATCCAGTTCAATGCCATCGTAACCGGAGTCTTTTGCCCTTTTGAGAAGCTCTTCAAAAGAGAGTGCCGGCCCATTGTACCAAATGCCTCCATAGGTAATACTGTATAAACCGATTTTTATTTTCAGAGGTGAAAAACTCTGCCTGCTTTCAGGCTGTTTGTCGTTGGCAACTGATGCTTGTACTGAAGACCCTATCATTGCAGCCCCTGCTGCCAAACCCGATGCTTCGAGAAACTCCCTGCGTTTCATAAAAATATAGTGTTTTTGTTGTAGTTCATTTATCGGAACTAAATTTAGGTATTTTACGGTCAACTCTCAAATCAGGCTGTACAAAATTCGTTAAAGAAGGCTATTGCATTCTTTGCATGAAAAATAGTTGGCGATACTTTTCACCTAAATAACAACAAATAAAATCATTAAAAGAGGAATTTCCCCATAAACCCGACCAATAACAGGGCATTCTAATAAGGTCAGCCTTATTTGTTTCTACGATCACAAAAGGCAGAATACCCATTTTCTGAAGATCGTCCTCCAATTGTGGAAATCATACCCGACTCTGATAAAAAGGGAGCGTATCGGATCATGAATTGATAAAACCATTGTGCCTTTTGCAGCTGTAATGGCCATTTTATCGATACCTGTATAAAAAGATTCCTTTGTTATCCCCCTTTTATTCCGAATACTGTGCGGTAATGGTATCCATACACTGTGTAGGTTATGGCATCCACAAAATAATGCGGTCGGTTAAATAGTGTCCAGGCCAGGAATTTCCAGTATTCACGCCGGCCTTTGTTAGCCAGGCCAATAATAAATAGAGATTTTATAAAACCCTTCAAGATAGCTGGATTGATTTTATTACGCCTAACGCGTGGTTTGCTGTAATGACTGAAAAAGCATCGTATCCTTTTGTAATAGGGTTTCACAGCGTAAATATCGTATAGGATTTTTTTATAACCTGACAGCAGGTCGAGGTAAGGCATTTTGGGTTTGAAGTTTATGGAATAATCCGTGTTGTTTCCGGTAGCCTTCGTTGTTAATCTATTCTCTGCCTTCAGGTTACGATAGAGTTTGGTGTTCTTGGGAGCATTTAATAATCCGACCATAGCAGACACGATTCCGCTTTTTTGTATAAAATCTACCTGCCGTTGGAATATGGAGGGTGGATCACTGTCGAATCCTACGATGAATCCCCCGGAAACCTGAAATCCTGCCTTTTGAATTTTTACGATACTCTGAAGAAGGTCCCGGTTGCTGTTTTGTTTCTTATTGCAACCAATCAGCGATTCTTCCTCAGGTGTTTCAATACCAATAAAAGTTGAGGTAATTCCTGCTTCCGTCATTTGAGCCATCAAGCCTTCATCATCGGCTATATTGACTGAGGTTTGTGTATTAAATGTAAAGGGGTAATGATGGCTCTCCATCCATTTTTTAATAGCCGGGATCGTATTATTTTTAATTTCTTTTTTATTGCCAATAAAATTATCATCGACTATGGAAATCGGGCCACGCCATTTCAGTCTGTAGTAAAGTGCGTTGAGCTCACGCACTACCTGTTCTGGTTTTTTCATTCTCACCTTATGTCCCAGCAGCGATGTAATTTCACAAAAATCACAGTTAAAAGGGCATCCTCGTGAGATCTGGATATTCATCGAAACATATGTCTTTTTTGATACAAGTTGATAATCGGGAACAGGGGAGCTTGCCATGTCAGCAAAACCTGTAGTCTGGTAGATCCGTTCCGGTTGTTGCCCTTCCTGAATTGCTTTCAGAAACGGGGGAAGGGTTATTTCTGCCTCGTTAAGAATAAAATGGCTGACCTGAGGATAATCCTCATAATCCTGAGTAAAAAGAGGACCCCC
Source organism: uncultured Mariniphaga sp. (assembly GCA_964408795.1). Classification (GTDB taxonomy): domain Bacteria; phylum Bacteroidota; class Bacteroidia; order Bacteroidales; family Prolixibacteraceae; genus JABMQB01. The sequence goes on along the minus strand of CAYPAW010000102.1, from coordinate 63,399 downwards.
GGCCACTATTGTTTTCTTTTGTTCCACACATTGTTTGATAACCTTGCTCACGGATTCCTTTTGAACATACATAGCACTGATAAAAACATAATCAGCCCAACCAATATCGGCATCCGAAAGGGTAGTAACATTCATGTCTACAAGTCTTCTTTCCCACGTTTCAGGAAGCATTGCCGAAACAGTCAATAAACCCAGGGGAGGAACTGCCGCTTTTTTGGAAATAAATGATAATGCATGCTTGTAGCTCCAAAAAGTATCGGGATATCGTGGATATATCATTAAAATCTTCATGCCTTACTATTTTAAATTTTTCAAAAAATAACTCAGGGAGTACATCGTCCCGTCCATATAATCCGGGATGAGTACTCGTTTCATTGCAGAATACATTATCAAAATTATTTATACAAAATGGCAAGGCCAAAAATTAGGGGCCAGGTAAAAAAAATTGTGGCTGATAAAAAAAGTTTGGGATCATTGTCATTCACCCCAGAAATTAGTTGAACAATTCCCTGAGCTTAGACAGATACTGGCGCGAAACGGGTACTTGTTCTGAATAATCTTTTATGGAGATGTATTGTTTTTGATAATTCCAGTGGAGTTTTTCCACAAAAAGACGGTTAATAATACATGTCCGGTGGCAGCGTACAAACACTGAAAATTGTTTCAACCGAATCTCGATGTTCCGCAAAGTATTCCTGACTAATTTCCTCTTAAGGACTTTTCCTTCCTGGAAAAGTATTTCCACATAATTATCTGCCGAACGGATCAAAATTACATCTGTTATAGGTAAAACGAGGTTCTCATTTTGGTTGTCAGAATGAAATTCAATCGTTTTGTTCAGAAAATCTTCCCGATAATTTTCCAACTGGGTCATGAATTTTCTGTTATCTTTTTTAAGCAATATATTTTGTTCCTTTAATTTATTAAATGAATCATAAAGCTTCAATATTAAAGGGGGGGCCAGGCAAATAGCTCCTATTTTAAAGATCATATAAAAATTAATTTTAACCAGTCCTACATACTTCAGGTAGAAGGTTAAAGCAACGCTATTGATTATAAACAGAGACAAATATTCCAGGTAATCCGAAAAAATGAGGCCATCAGGGATTTCTTCCTTTTTTGGAAAAAATCCGTGGAATATTATTTTGCTGATGCACATGCAAATGAATGGGATAGCTGCCATCCCTGCCACAAAAATCAGCCGGTTGTTAAATTCAAACCGGTCGATAGGAAACGGCTGAAAAAAGAGGATAAAAAGAAATACTCCAACGCTGATGCTTAGAAAAGCTTTCAGGTTTTTATTCCATGACTGTATAAATTGGTTGACTAATTCATTCATAAATGTTAAGCAAAAAAGTAAATTATTTATACGCAAAAAAACAGGAAATGATTCCTATTGTTTTGTGTGCCTTCCATTGGGCATGAATCCTGATTCATTGGTGAAAGCAAACAAGGCACTCCGTATAACTTATTTTTAGGGCATCCTGCAAAATTTACGTCATACCCACAAGGATTGTATCCATTCCTAATAAATCCGGATTTACTTTTTACTGACCGTTTCTCTTACAAGGTTGGCCAGATGGATTCTGTTTTTAGCTCCTGTTTTGGTATAAATCCGGTGGACATGATCCTTTACCGTCTGTAGCGTAATAAACAACGTGTCAGCAATAGCCTGATTGGACTTGCCGGCACAGATCTCTTGGATAATCTCAGCTTCCCGTTTGGATATTTTATAAGTACAACAAAATCCTGCAAATCCGGATTCTTCGGGCAGACCATCACCCGGAATTTTCTTTAATTGCACCATACTGAAGACCGGAATCAGGGCACTGACGGAAAACAAAACCAGGATGGTGGTTACACATATCCAGTAATGTTCTTTGATAAACCAGATTCCAACAGAATAGGCGAGTACACCGATGAGATAATAAAGCAAATACCTGCCGGGAAAAATAAAATCGTTGGGTGATTTCCGGTTTCTAGACCATACAGCCGGGATGATCAGAACATTGGATACCAGGTTCATTACTGCCAGCAACCGGATAAGGATTATTTCCGGTGTTTCGATTTGACGGAAGTTTCCTGTGTTGATATACCAGGCTCCCAGGGTTATCATCAAACCATAAAAAATAAAATACCCCAGAGTCAATGACCTGGAAAACCGATCCCCTTTGATTTCATAAAAAAAACGAATCAGCATATACCAGCTGACTACCAGGAAAGGCAAACCCAGAAAAGGAAGATAAAAAGAGGCTTTGTTAATTATCGAAGGGCTTACTTCCAGGTTCATAAGCGCTTGGCTTAGGAAAATCCGCCCCCAGGCTCCATAAAGAAAAAACGTATAAAGAAAAACCTGTTGGTAAAGCAGCGTCTGTAGATGGGATCGTTTATGCATCCTGCTCAGGTTATGCGATATCAGAATTCCAATGACAACAATTCCCAGGCATACAATAAAAAGGGCTGCAAACAGGAATATTTTTAATTTTTCAGCCATACCACAACTTTCGTATTGAGGGAACAATATACAAAAAGCCTGAACCCTTGATTCCTACCAAAGTAGTGAAAATTCAGATTCCAACCAAAGTAGGAAGGAATTCCGGAAAAACAGATCTATTTTCGAGAAGCTAAACAGAAAACAAGATAAAATGACAACCAAAGAAGTGTACACACTGACACCCTCTATCGGGGGAAGTTTTAGTTTCGGATGGAAAAGAATGTTTGACAAGTTCCTTTATCTGCTGATCATTGTTATTATTACAGGGGTTGTAACCGGGCCTTTTCAGGCCACCTGGCGTGCAGACCATTTTCATTTCTGGATGGTTCCCCTGGTCATGCTGGCCCTGGCATGGGGACTCCTGGTTGTTCCGGTAGTTTCCTATGGAGAAAATTACCTGTTCCTCAAAGCCATGCGAGAAGAAGAGTTGGACATCAAAGAGTTGTTTTCCGGATTTACAACCAACTTTGTGAATATCATTCTTGCCAATCTGATCGTCTTCGCATTGGTAGGCCTGGGAATCGTGTTGCTCATCATTCCCGGCATTATCGTTGCCTGCCGGTTAGCTTTTGTTCCCTTTATTGTTATGGATCAAAAACTGGATCCCATGCAAGCTGTTGAAAGAAGCTGGAAAATGACCCGCGGTCACGGATGGAAAATATTTTTCATGGCCATTATTTCCTTCTTTCTAATCATTGCAGGGGTTATTTTTTTATTCGTAGGCGTATTTATCTCCATTGTATGGATTCACGCTGCTTATGCAACCCTTTATCAGACAGTCCTGAATCAGGAATTAAAAAACAACACTCTCCCGATTATTGAAGTGCATGAAGAATAAATTTCATCCCACCATGGGTCAACCGGAAGTGCCTATGGGATCTTCCCGTTGGCAACTTCGGGGTGCCTGATAGTGAAATCAATGCATTGAACGATGAGTTATTAACGGCCTCCGGATCTTCAAAATCTTTCCGGACAGGTAGTTCAGTCCTTGAATTTTTTTATCTTGCATATCAAAGAACGAAAAACAGAAAATCATGCAATTCAAAAAATTATTGGCTTTTATCTCGATCCTTTTTTTATTTCCCCCGGTTCTCAGTGGCCAGTCTTCTTCTCCGCCCAATATATTATTTATCGCTGTCGACGATCTTCGCCCGGAGCTGGGAGTTTTTGGGGCTTCGCACATCGTCTCACCGCGGATTGATAAGCTGGGGGAGTCGGGAATGGTTTTCACGCGTGCTTATTGCAACATTCCTGTTTGCGGTGCTTCAAGGGCAAGTATCCTGTCTGGTATCCGTCCCAACCGGCAACGATTCTTGAATTACGATTGCTGGCAGGACAAAGATGTTCCGGGTACGGTAAGTCTTCCCATGCACTTTAAAAACCATGGTTATCAAACGATATCCCTGGGCAAAGTATACCATCATTTCCAGGACGGGCAGGGAAGCTGGGATTACCGGTGGTATCCGGAGGCTGAAAATGTCAGCGGATGGCGCGACTACAGAAAAGAGAAAAACCTCTTGCATGAAGAACACGGAACAACCCGTGGATTTCCCTACGAATGGGCTGATGTCCCGGATGATGCTTATTTTGACGGGAAAATTGCCAATGAAGCCATTGCTCATTTAAAACATCTTCGGGAGACCAATCAATCATTTTTTCTGGCGGTTGGTTTTTTAAAACCCCATTTGCCCTTCAATGCACCCAAGAAGTATTGGGACCTCTATGATCCCCGAAAAATTGAATTGCCCGGATTTATGCGCAAGCCCGAGAATGCTCCGGATGAGGCAATGCATAACTTTGGGGAGTTGCGGGCGTATTTTTCCATTCCGCCGGAAGGTCCGGTACCCGATTCAATCGCTCATACCTTACTGCATGGCTATTATGCCTGTGTCAGCTATACCGATGCCCAGGTTGGGAAGGTTCTGGATGCTCTTGATACATTGGGCCTGGCAGAAAATACCCTTGTCATTCTCTGGGGAGACCATGGCTGGCATCTTGGAGAACACGGACTCTGGTGCAAACACTGCAATTTCGAAAAAGTGTTGCATACACCGCTGATTTTAAGGGTCCCGGGGAAAAAGGCCGGTCAGAGAACCTCAGCTCTGGTGGAATATGTCGATATATACCCAACCTTGTGCGAACTGGCCGGATTGCCTTTGCCTTTTCATGTACAGGGAAAGAGCATGGTTCCCTTGCTGGATGATCCCGATCAACCCTGGAAAAAGGCCGTATTTGCCCGTTGGATAAGAGGCGAAACCCTGATTACCCCAGCCTATACCTATACCGAATGGAGAAATGATGAAAACGGAAAAGTACAGGCACGGATGCTATATCATCGTACGGAAGATCCGGAAGAAACCGTTAATATTTCCGAAAACCCGGCAAACAAACAGCTGATACAACAACTTCACACCATGCTGTCGAACCATATTAAAAACCGGGACTGGATACAACTCGAATAAATTGCTTTCCTTGATTCTTTGCATTGAAACAATTCACCCTGACGATCGGGAAGTGAAATACCCCCTCTTCCCGATGAATCCCCGGTTGGTTCCGGGGATTGTTAATTTTAAGCCTTTTCTTTCTTCTATATCCTTTTATTTTTGCCGGGACATAATCTGTGCAATAGCCCCTTCAGCAGCCTTCACCATGACCGGTTTTGTAGGCGCAGCTGTTAACAAAGGATGGGTGCCGATCTGGTAGGAAATCAATTCATAAACGGTCACTTCTTTCTGGATGGCCATGCTGATAATGTTAATCAGTGTTCCGGCAATTTTGCCTCCCCAGACTTCGCCACCCAGAATGCTGCCGTTGGATGGAGAAACGTACAGCTTACAGGTTATGGATTGCGTTTCGTGAAAGTTGACAGGATGGGTATCATAATCCGAAAATTTAGCCTCAATAAAATCGATGTGTGCCTGTTTCCCATTTCTGTCATTCAAGCCTGCTGCAGCCATCGCCAATCCATTGATCCGTGTGGAAAAAACTCCCAGTGTTCCTACGAAATTTTTTCGTACTTTAATACCAAAAAGGTTGTATCCTAATCCCCTGGCTTCTGCAGTTGCAGTAGATGCCAGCATAATGTTATCCAGGTTTCCTGTCAGAAATCCAATTTTCTGGGAACAATCACCTATGGCGCATACATCCGGAACCGAAGAACGTTCGTAATTATCCACGATGATTGCTCCTGTTCTGTTTAATGGAATTCCTGCTTTTTTGGCAATCTCCGTATTGGGTCTGTAGCCAATAGAAAAAATTACCGCATCGGCATCGACCTTTTCTCCGTTATCCAGTTTTACCGATTTGACTTTCCCATTTTCTCCGATTACTTCTTTTACCAATGTTGATGTACGCACCAGAACCCCTGCCTTTTTCAACTGTTCGGTGGCAATAGCGCTGAGTTCCTCGGAAAAAGCCAGACACAGGCAATTCTTTTCCCCTTCAATGAGGGTTATTTGTTTTCCTTCCTGAACCAACTGTTCGGCAATCTCGGAACCAATGAATCCTCCTCCGACAACCACAATTTTTTTCTTATCTGCCAGTTTATGATAAAGTTCAGAAATGTACCGGTAGCTTTTTTTCACATAAAACACTTCCGGCAGATCATAGCCCGGAATAAAACTGGGAACCACGGGAACGGAACCGGTAGCAAAGATCAGCTTATTGTAAGTGAACGATTGTCCCGATTCCACGGTTACTGTCTTAACAGAAGTGTCTACATTAACGGCTGTGTCAACCAGCACTTCTCCTCCGGCATCTACAAAAGGCTTGGGGCCCATTTGGTTGTTCTCCGGTCCTTGGAGATCGTGAAATACATAGGGTATTCCGCAGGGTACAAGCCCCTTGCTCTCTTCTTTTATCATTAAAAATGTTTTGTCCGGAAAATTTTTCTTCGCTGTTACGCCGGAAATAATGGCTGCCGGACCTCCGCCAATGATAATCACATCATAATGTTTCATAATTTAATTTTTAAAGTTGTTATCTCTTTATTCACAATATCTAAATATCGAATTCTGGATTATTAGAGCTTCTTAGTATCCGAATATCTAAGCATCTGAGCATCTGAATATCTGAGCATCTGAGCATCTAACTATCTAATTATTATCTCTTTTCATCAATTGATCCCGAATGGCATAAAATTGTCTGCTCATGTAGCTCCGGGGCATAAATTCCGGGATGGTTTTTCCCAAGGCAACGGATTTCACTACATCTTCAGAGAAAAATAGTTCTCCCAGGAGCGGGATTTTTTCAATTTTCAGGTATTCTTTAACCTTCCGGGTAATTCGCAGACTCAGGTCGGATTTGTTGATTACGGCATAAGCCGGAATTTCAAAGGTTTTAATCAGCTGAATCAACCGGTCGGCATCCTGAAGTCCGGAAAGGCTGGGTTCAATCACAACAATGACTCTATCGGTTCCGGTCAGAGAAGCGATAGCCGGACAACCTATACCGGGAGGGCCATCGCTGAGAATCCATGCAGCTCCATGTTCTTGAGCCACTTGCCGGGCTTTTTTACGAATATGGGTTACCAGCTTCCCGGAATTTTCTTCCCCTGGAGCCATGGAGGCATGTACCAGCGGACCATATCGTGTATCGGATAAAAACCAAAAATTGTTACTGTTTTTTTTAGATGCAATGGCTTTCTCAGGACATATGCGTTCGCACAAACGACAACCTTCGCACTGAAAAGGATCAATGCGATAGATTCCCTCAGAAGTTGGATGAATGGCGTTGAACCGGCAATAATCAACACATACGCCACAACCGGTACATGCTTCTGCATCAATGGATGCTACAAAACTGCTTTCGAAAGCGTGGCTCTCCCTGATTTTCGGATTAAGGATCAGGTGCAAATCCGGAGCATCTACATCGTTATCACAAAATACAGCATCCGACACAATCGAGGCCAGAGCAGCAGTAACCACTGTTTTGCCTGCACCTCCCTTTCCACTCATTACCGTTATTTCCTTCATAAACCTAAGATCGGTTTCAGATTGTCAAGAATTGAACGAAAGGCATGATCTGTTTCTTCCACGATATTCCTGAGAATATCTCCCTGAGCATACTGTGAAGCGAATTCCCTTGAAAAGGGTATTTGACCCAGTATGGAAATGCTGTTCTCATGCAAAAAATTCTTCAGGTCCTCTTCACCGGTCCCTGACTTATTGATGATCACCCCAAAAGGCTTGTTAATATTTCGGATCAGTTTCACCATGATGGTAAGATCGTACAAACCAAAAGGAGTAGGCTCTGTAACCAGAATAACGTAATCTGCATCTGATATGGTTTCCACCACAGGGCAGCTGGTTCCGGGAGGAGCATCCAACAAGAGCCATTCCTCTGCATCCGATGCTTCGGTTTTAAGCTGCCGGATCAGGGCTGTTTGCATAGCAGATCCTATCTTCAGTTTTCCTTCTGTCAAACCGGCTCCTGTTTTCAGTTTAAACGAAGTAATCGTCCCCAGAAGATCTTGTTCTTCGGTTATCGCATCATAAGAACATGCTGCCAGGCAGGCACCACATGAATGGCACAGGCCCGGATCCACTTCAGCCAGCCTGGCCCCCGGTATAATGACTAGGGCATTGAATACACACCAATCCGAACATCGACGACAAAAAGTACATTTTTCGGTATCAATCCTTGGAATAAGTCGGTAGGCATTCTGTTGACTGACAACGGTTGAATCCGAAAAAAACAGTGCATCATTGGGCTCTTCAACATCACAATCGATCAGTTTAACCCTGCTGGTAAGCAATGTACTCATATAGTGATACAGGCTTACAGCTACTGTTGTTTTTCCGGTTCCTCCCTTTCCACTAGCAACTGCGATCTTCATTCGGCTGAATTAAAAATAATAGTTCCTGATCTGGTTTCTACCCATGCATGAAATCAAGGACCCAACCACATTCCTTTCCATACTCATGACATGAATCATACGGGAATAAGCCCGCAACGACAAATCTTGATTGCCACTAAATTCTTTCAATTGAATGCTAGGGTTTTGCGATACTCAATGGGTTCATGATTTTGTGGCATTCTCTCCTTATTTTATCCGGAGCAGGCTCACGATTAATGATCACAGTAATTGGCGGCAAACCCGATGGTATTATTCAAAAATCCTTCCGCCAGTTGACGTCCCTCTATTTGAGGTGCCCCCACAAATACATTCACCCCAGCCTGGTTGAAAATCTGAATAGCCCGTTGTCCCATTCCTCCGGCAATCACATCGGTAACTCCATGTCCGGCAAGAAACCGTGGCAAAACACCTGGCTCATGGGGAGGAGGAAATACCCTTTCTTCAGAAACAAGGGTATTTTCCTTTTCTGTGAACACAACAAAGGAATCACAATGTCCAAAATGTCCGTCTAGTATTCCGTTTTCATTTACGGGAACAGCAATTTTTCTGGTCATATTCATTGGTTGATTGGTTTCAAGTAGAGAAGTATTTTCTTCGGTTGAAAAAAAACGAATTTCTAAGATGTTCAATGAAGGCCTGCCCGGTTTTGCTCTGCTGACTACGCTTGTGCAGAGAGACTATGGCAGACTCTGTAGTCTTGGGAAAACGTCCTGTTGAGTGTTTATCAAAAACATAACCGGATTGAAATCGCATTATTCCAGGTTATCGATTAACTCCTGAACGGTCTTTCCGGAATCATCCGGAACAATCATCCGGATGTTTAATCGTTCAAGAAGGGATTTTGCTTTGGGACCAAAATCACCTGAAATGATTTTGTTGATTTCCAGGTCGGCCATGAGCTCAGCAGCTTTGGTGCCTGCTCCACTGTTTGATTCGCAGTACTCGTTTTTGATAAATTTTGTCTCTCCGGAAGTATGATCATATACGCAAAACCATTTCGCTCTTCCAAATCGTACATCAAAACTTGACGAAACATCATCTCCGGTTGAAGTAATTACTGTCTTCATGTGAATAAAATTAATTTAAGATCTTGAGTATATAGAAACTATACAATAAATTCATGTTAAATTTCCATGAAACTGAGACTTGTCCCGTTTCGATGAACCGGAACGGGGCTCGTTTCATCTCATTCATTGTCCTTGTTTTTTTATGGATGTCACTTTCAATCACATTGTTTTTTCCTGAAAATTCTTTATGGTCATGTGCCCATAGTCTGATGGATGCTGCCTGTCCGGATATCCGGGAGGTTTTACAAAAAGCAAAAGCACATAACCCAAAAAGCACGATGCGTCGATCGATCAATTTATGGGCTGACATATAGCAATTTAAATCAGGTTTCTTTGTTTGCGATAATAGTCATATGTTCGCAACAGGGGGCCAAATATAACAAGAATATTTTTAAAAAAAAATGTTGTAACATCACGGAGAGAACAAACTTTCCTGGCTGTAAGAAAAAGTTCAGTTACGCAAAGAAACCAGGCCTTCAGATGAATTTACAATGGAATGTTACCATGTTTTTTGGGTGGGTTGGATTTTCTTTTGTTTTGGGTCATTTCCAGGGCATCTATAATCTTACTTCGGGTATATTTAGGATCGATTATTTCGTCGATATATCCCAGGGAAGCTGCTTTGTAGGGATTGGCAAATTTTTCACGGTACTCTTTTACGGCTTTTATTTTTTCCTGTTCATCCAGCACATTTCTGTAGATGATATTAACGGCTCCTTCGGGTCCCATAACGGCTATTTCAGCAGTAGGATAAGCCAGGTTCACATCGGCGCCGATATGTTTGCTTGACATCACATCATAGGCTCCACCGTAGGCTTTGCGTGTAATCAGGGTAATTTTGGGGACCGTGGCTTCGGAGAACGCATAGAGTAGCTTAGCACCTTGTTTGATAATGCCTCCCAGCTCCTGATTTGTGCCAGGCAGAAATCCCGGAACATCCACGAACGTAACCAACGGCAGGTTGAAAGCATCGCAAAAACGAACAAAACGGGCTGCTTTGATCGAAGAATTGATATCCAGAACCCCGGCAAGATGATCGGGTTGATTGGCTACAATCCCTACCGGAAAACCACCAAAACGGGCAAATCCAATGATAATGTTCCGGGCATAATGCGGCTGTACTTCCAGAAAATGATGGTCGTCGATGGTGCGATGAATGATATCTTTCATGTCATACGGCTTGTTGGGATCAGCAGGAACGATATTTCGCAACGCTTCCTCACTTCGATCAGCGGGGTCCGTAGACGGTTTTGAGGGGGGATCCTCCAGGTTATTGGAGGGTAAAAAGCTCATCAGCTCGCGGATCATCATGAGGATTTGTTCCTCATTTTTTCCCGTAAAATGAGCCACTCCGCTTTTTGAACTGTGGGTAACGGCACCTCCCAATTGCTCTTTGGTGACATCTTCATGGGTTACGGCTTTAATTACATCCGGACCGGTTACAAACATGTGGCTTAACTCATTCACCATAAAAATAAAATCCGTCAGAGCCGGAGAATACACAGCGCCTCCGGCACAGGGACCCAGAATTGCTGAGAGCTGTGGAATAACCCCCGAGGAGATTACGTTATGGTAAAAAATATCGGCATACCCCGCCAGGCTTTCCACCCCTTCCTGAATGCGTGCTCCTCCGGAATCATTCAAGCCAATCACAGGGGCCCCCATTTTTAAGGCAAGTTCCTGGATTTTTACGATTTTATTGGCATTGGCACGGCTGAGCGTTCCTCCGAAGACCGTGAAGTCCTGGGCAAATGCATAAACCAGGCGTCCGTTGATCTTTCCATACCCTGCTACAACCCCATCTCCCAGGAATTTTTTCTTGTCCATATCAAAATCATGGTTCCCGTGGGTGACCAATTTATCAATCTCATGAAAACTCCCGGGATCCAGCAATAACTCCAGGCGTTCACGGGCTGTTTTTTTCCCTGAAAGATGTTGCTTTTTAATACGTTCAGCCCCGCCTCCCTCTTCAGCCAGCCTGTTCTGCTCTTCAAGTTGTTGATATTTCTTATTTAGATCCATGGTCTTGTTTTATTCCAGTTCAATCAGCAACTGGTTTCCTTCTATGGGTTCGCCTTCACTGATATATATCTTCTTTATGACCCCATCTTTGGGAGATTTGTATTCGCTTTCCATTTTCATAGCCGAAATAATGATGGCGGTATCCCCTTTCTTAATCACCTCTCCTTCAGACACCAGAATTTTAACTACTTTACCCGGCATAGGAGAAGAAATGGTATGCTCATCGTTGTCGAAACTACCCGGATGGCGATTTAGAATGTATTGCGATTCTGCATCAATAATCTCCAGTTCATAGGTATGATATAATGTGTAGGCAGTATATTTTTTGGGATGCCCGTTTGAGGTCAGTTCGATATCATAGGAAAGACCATCCTCAAGAATGGAAAAAGTACCGTCAGACGTATGCATGATATCTATTTTATACACCGTATCACCCACTTTTATTTCCAACAAATTGCCTTGTTGGCTTACCAGCTCCACGGTGGCTTTCCTGTTGTTTAATTTTATATCTACTGCCATATGATTAATCAGAAACGATTCAGATAATTCGCTTTTTTCCAACGGCTTTGAACCGGTGTAAGCTCTTTGGAGTTGTATATTTTGTGCAGTTTATTCAGGTAATCAATGTAGGTTGCCATCATGACGATATCTTCCACTTTTTTCTGGCTCTCTTCATCCGCCATAAGAATCAAACGGTTGTTCTCAATAAAATGCGTATCGTAGGTTCCCCGGATAAAATCTTTACAGCGCAGAATTTTTTCAAGGAATTTTATGGAGGTTTTAACCCCCACTATTTTATATTCATAGAGGGCCCGTTGCATTCTGGCAATTGCTTCTTTGCGTGATTCACCCCAAACAATCAGTTTTGAGATCAGTGGATCGTAATAGACCGGTATTTCATATCCTTCATATACATATCCATCGGTTCGGACTCCCAATCCCATAGGCTGGGTTATTTTGATTACCTTTCCGGGGCTAGGCATAAAATTGTTGTCCGAATCTTCTGCATAGATCCTGCATTCAATAGCGTTACCATGCTGGGTAAGGTCTTGTTGCCGAAGGGGTAATTTTTCTCTTCCGGCGATCCGTATTTGTTGTTTGACCAGGTCAACGCCGGTTACCCGTTCGGTAATCGGATGTTCAACCTGCAGGCGGGTATTCATTTCCAGAAAATAAAAAGCATGGTTTTCATCCACCAGAAACTCTATGGTTCCGGCTCCTCCATAATTCACTGCTTTGGCAGCCTGAACGGCACAGGACCCCATTTGTTCCCGGAGTTCATCGGTAATAAAAGGGGAGGGGGTTTCTTCAATCATTTTCTGGTGTCTTCGTTGTATAGAGCATTCCCGTTCAAAAAGATGAATTATGTTTCCGTGTAAATCAGCCAGTATCTGAACTTCTATGTGGTGGGGTGAGGAGATATATTTTTCCATATACACGGAATCATCACCAAAAGCTTCACGGGCTTCCGAGCGGGCAGCCCGTAATCCCTGTAGAAGCTGATCCCGGGTTGTTATCAGACGCATTCCCTTACCGCCCCCTCCAGCCGAAGCTTTGATCATCACCGGAAGACCAATCTGATCCATCACCTTGAGGGCTTCCTCCTCCGTAACAATACACCTTTGGGTCCCCGGAACAACCGGGATTCCTGCCTTCAGCATGGTTTCCCGGGCCTTGATTTTATTCCCCATGGTTTCAATCGCTTCCGGGGATGCTCCAATAAAAACAATCCCTTCCTCCTGGCATCTTCTGGAAAAAACGGCATTCTCCGAAAGAAATCCATAGCCTGGATGTATGGCATCTGCTTTGCATTGCTTCGCCGTAAGGATGATTTTTTCAATATCCAGATAACTCTCCGAGGCAGGCGATTTGCCAATGTAATAGGCCTCATGGGCATACCGTACATGCAGGGACATGCGGTCGGCTTCGGAATAAACAGCGACAGTGTCAATACCCATCTCCCTGCAGGTACGCATGATCCGGATCGCAATCTCCCCCCGGTTGGCTATCAGTATTTTTCTTATCTTATTCATTTCTACCAAACTGGACAATTATTGCCTTTCAATTTCTTCAATAAATAAAATAATTTCATTGCGAAAGTTATAAAAATGTTTAAAGAAAAGATTTTTGTATTAACATATTTTAATGTTTTGGGATTTTCAGAAAGAGGTTACCTTTGTCCTCTCTGATTGTCTATCAGAACAATATAAAGAAACATAAAACAAACTACGATGTATCTTGAAAATACTGGAGTTTTTCGGGATGAATTGCATGAAAACATCATTCATGTGTTATACAGTAAGCTCATAATGAATGAATGTACGAAAAGAATACAGATTTTTCCTATACATAATCCATGAACGCATAACCTTACCCAATCATAAAAACGTATGAAACGACTTATTACCTCAGGATTGCCGTTCTTTCTGATCATTCTCTGTTTTTCATTGCATGCGCAGGAGCTCACCTACACCTTATCCAGTGATTCGATGGTTAATTATTATGCAAGCCAGAAACGGGTGTATTATGCCGAACGAATCGAAGAAGCACCCAAAATAGACGGGCGTATTACGGAAGCGTGCTGGCAAACCGGAGATTGGTCAGGCGGTTTTCGCCAGCAGCAACCTTTGCAGGCTCATGCTCCTTCACAGGAAACCGAGATTAAAATTTTGTATGACGATCAGCATTTGTATATTGGAATAAAATGCTACGATACAGAGCCGGAAAAGATTAGACCTATCCTGGGCAGAAGAGATGATTTTACATCCGGGGATATTGCTGGCATTGCCCTTGACACGTATCACGATAAAAGAACAGCCTTTGAGTTTAATGTTTCTGCTGCCGGTCAGAAAATCGACCTTATGCACCTCGGGGCTTACCAGTGGGATACCAATTGGGATGCTGTATGGGATGGAAAATCCTATGTGGGAGATTCCTTATGGTCTGTTGAAATACGCATTCCCTTTAGCCAACTGAGATTCGCTAAAAAGGATGAGCAGGTCTGGGGAATGCATATATGGCGCTGGATAGACCGGCTTGATGAAGAAGATCAATGGAAACTGATACCCATCGATGCCCCTGCTATGGTTTATATATTTGGGGAATTGAGAGGAATAAAAGGAATTCAAACAAAAAAGAATTTTGAGATTCTGCCGTATGCAAAAGCAAAATACGTAACCGATGCCCACAAAAATTCTATCCTGGGATTCGGTCTGGATGGGAAAATTGGCGTGACATCCGATTTCACCCTGGACTACACTTTTTTTCCGGATTTCGGACAGGTTGAAGCCGATCCTTCGGAATTAAATCTTACCTCCTATGAGGTTTTCTATGATGAAAAAAGACCTTTTTTTCTGGAAGGAAACAGCATTCTGGAATACGACATCGGAAGTGACCTGCTGTTTTACTCCCGCAGAATCGGGCATGCTCCCAGTTATATCCCTGATCCCTTGAGAAATCAGGAAGTTTCGGTTCCCGATAATACATCCATCCTGAGTGCCTTGAAACTTACCGGAAAAAATAAAAATGGCTTCTCCATTGGTGTGATAAACAGTATGACATCCAGGGAGTTTGCTGTAATCAAAGAGGAAAGCCAGGAAAACAAAATAGCTGCCGAACCGTTTACAAATTATTTTATCAGCCGTGTAAAGAAGGACTTCAACGAAGGAAAAACGGTTCTGGGGGGAATGCTTACTTCCACGATCCGTTCCATTAAAGAGCGTCATCTTGATTTCCTCCCTGAAATGGCGACAGTCGGAGGAATTAACTTCCAGCATAACTGGTTGAACAGAAAATATTTTGTGGATCTGAAAACTTTTTATTCGCAAATCAGCGGAAGTGAAACAGCCATCGGCTATCTGCAAAGTTCCTCAAGGCATTTATTTCAAAGGGAAGATGCCCCACACCTGAATTATGACCCGGGAAAAACAAACCTTGCAGGGTGGGGGGGACAACTTTCCGGAGGTAAACGAAGCGGTCAATTACGGATTACCGGATTGCTTGACTGGCGATCCCCGGGAGTTGACATGAACGACCTGGGCTACCTCAGACAGGCAGATTACATCCGTACATCGGCCTCCGTGCTCTATCAGGTCAACCAACCCAAAGGCATCGTGCGAAATTATCAAATCACCTCAGCGTATATTCATGACTGGAGTTTTGGCTGGGAAAACATCTACTCGAAATGGGACAATCATGGCTTTGTGAAATTTAACAATCTCTGGAGCATTCACCTCGACCTGGATCGTTACTGGGGGGAATTGGATACAAGACAATTACGGGGCGGTCCGGCATTGCGGATTAGCGATATGACCAGCTTTGAGTATTTTGTGCAAACCAACAGTACAAAAGACCTGTTCCTTGGCACCGGATCAAACTACGACTGGTACGATAATGACCTGTCAAAATCAATCCATCATACCTTCTTTGCCAGTGTGCAAATCGGGAACAATTTCACCATCACTTCCAATACCGAGTATCTCATAACCATCGATAATAACCAGTATATCACACAGAAATTGCTGAATGATAAACAGAGGTACATTGTGGGTAAAATTGATCGTAAAACGTTATTTACAACCTTACGCATGGAGTATTTTATCACTCCCGAGCTTTCGTTGCAATATTACGGAAGCCCGTATGCTTCTACAGGGAAATACTTGGATTACAAAGAGGTTGATCAAGCCCATGCCAAAAATGTAGACGAAAGATACCGGATCCTTGATCACTCCATAACTCCGGACGGGAAGATACAGCTTCAGCCCAAAAATGAATCGTATCCTCCGTTCAGCATATCCAACCCGGATTTTAATTTTCAGGAGTTCCGATCCAATTTTGTGGCACGCTGGGAATTTCTTCCGGGATCAACCATGTATCTGGTATGGACCCATGAAAGAACCCGCTCTGAAAACCGGGTTAATCCCTCGGTTACCAATTCCTTTAAAGAAATTTTTACAGTAAAACCACAAAATGCCTTTATGCTGAAAATCAGTTATTGGTTCTCCTTATGATTTGTTTCTGATGTTTACGGAACCTTCTGAACCAAGGGATTTACTCATATGCTCTCAGAAATTACGAACGGTTGTAATCCTTAGAAAGGAATGGCTTTTGTCCCATCTTTAATAAGGATCTTTGTGAATAAAATCAATTTAAGATTTTGTATATCTGGCACATAGCATAATCCATCTATGTTCAATTTCCATATAAAAAAAAACGGGTTATCTATTGATAACCCGATTGTTCATAGTTTAGTTTAGTTAGATCAGAAAACATTTTTGGTCTAAGAGAAAAGGTAGATGCATGATGTCTTCTGCTACGAATTTTTATTTTTAATTAGTGCTAATATAATACAAATCTGAATTACAAGGCCTGGAAATTTGAATTTTTATTGCCTGTTTGTTGGAATAATTTTTTAATTTATTGAATTACAAGATGTTTAAAAAAGTCATTCAGGTGTAAAAAATATTTAGTTAATTTGGGTGACCGGGGAGAATTTTGGACATATTTACCTCTGCAGAATCAAAACATACAGGAAGAATGAAAATTATTGTACTGGATGGGTATACGTTAAATCCGGGAGATTTAACATGGGATGAGATACGACAAATCGGGGAAACGACTGTTTATGAGCGGACTTCGGAGAGTCAGGTATTGGATCGTATTCGAAATGCGGATCTTGTGCTGACCAACAAAGTGTATCTTGGAAGCGACCTGATAAAGAAGCTTCCGGGGTTAAAATATATCGGAGTATTGGCAACCGGTTACAATGTAGTAGATCTTCAGGCAGCCACAGAAAAGGGGATCACAGTAACCAACATTCCGGCATACAGTACTTATTCGGTAGCGCAAATGGTTTTTGCCCATATTCTGAATTTCACACAGCGTGTGGAAGTTCATGCACAATCGGTAAGGAACGGAGACTGGTCCGGGTGCAGAGATTTTATGTATAGCCTGACTCCCCAAACAGAACTTGCCGATAAGGTACTGGGCATCGTAGGTTTCGGAAAAATTGGCCGTGTGGTAGCCCAGGCAGGACTGGCATTTGGTATGGTTCCTATTGTGCATAACCGGAGTCGCATACGTAAGATCCCGGAAAATATCCGGCAGGTAGACCTGGAGGAACTCTTCAGAAAGAGCGATTTTATTAGCCTGAATTGTCCGTTAACAAAAGAGAATAAAGAATTTGTCAATAAAAAGCTGCTGAACAAAGCAAAAAGGTCGGTCTGCATCATCAATACGGGACGGGGAGCCTTGCTGAATGAAAAAGATGTCGCGGATGCCTTAAACACAGGTCGAATAGCCTGGCTGGGAGCGGATGTGCTTTCAAGTGAACCCCCCGATGCAGAGAATCCCCTGTTGACGGCGAGAAATTGTTGCCTGACTCCTCACATGGCGTGGGCCACAAAAGAAGCCCGGGAAAGATTAATGCATCTGGCTGCGGAGAATATTCGCAGCTTCCTTGAAGGAAATCCCCGGAACAAAGTAAACTGACCTTATTTCCAACCGCCTCCGGAAGAGGAAAAAATTACGGGGGTTTTAATGTTCCCCAACCGGAACATGGGTTGTTTCCCCTTCAGAACGGGCAATGATGACGGCTCCACAACTGTCACTCCATACATTCACCGATGTTCGGGTCATATCCAGAACCCGGTCTACAGCGAGGATCAGACCGATTCCTTCCAGGGGCAGATTTACCGCCGTAAGGACGATGGTGATCATGACAAGTCCGGCCATGGGAATTCCAGCGGCTCCTATGGAGGCCAAAAGAGCGGTAAACACAACCATAGCCTGTTCCACAAAGGATAAATCCACTCCATAGGCCTGAGCAATAAACATGGCAGCCACACATTCATAAAGGGCTGTGCCGTCCATATTGATGGTTGCCCCGAGAGGCAGGGTGAAGCTTGATATTTTATTGGATACCCCACTGTTATGTTCTATGGATTCCATAGTAAGGGGCAATGTTGCGCTCGATGATGAGGTGGAAAAAGCCGTTAACAAGGCGGTTATCATATTCTTAAAATGTAGAAAAGGTCTGGCTCTTCCAACAAGACGTGTCAGCAGGGGTAAGGTAATAAAAGCATGGATCATCAATCCGGAAAAAACCGTTAGCATGTAGATTGCCAGACTCCCGGCTATGCTTGCCAGCTCTTCGGAATTCCGGGAAACCTCACTGGCTACAATACCAAAAATTCCTAACGGCGTGAACTTTATGATGAACAAGGTAATTTTCATCATAACCTCGAAGACAGCATCTACAAACGTTGTAAGTACTTTTTTATGTTTCGTCTCGGTCTTGGTGATAAAAAAACCAAAAAGAACAGCGAAAAAGATCACCGGCAGAATGGCTCCCTGAGCCATGACATCGAAGATATTCTCCGGAATAAGCCGGTAAATAATATCTCTGATAGAACCCACGCTTTCCGCAAGACCGTCGACTGATCTGCTCAACCCCAGATCCACACCTACACCCGGTTTTATCAGATTCACCAGCACCAGTCCGGTAAGTATGGCCAGCATACTGGTTAAAAGGTAATAACCCAGAGTTTTTATTCCCAATCTTCCCAGATTCTTCCCTTCTCCAATACTGGTTACTCCACTAATAATTGAGCTGAAAATCAAGGGGATGATTACCATTTTCAGGGCACGCAGAAAAATATCACCCATCCAGGAAACATAAGGAACACCGGAAGGAAAATAATAACCGAAAAAAACAGCCAGTATAAGCGCAATGAGTATTTGCCAATGAATTTTGATTCGATGCATATTTTCTGTTTTGTGGCATAAAAATAATGAATTATGTTTACGAAAAAAGGGCGATCCTGTAAATAAAATTGAACTTTCAGGATTGTACAGGATATCCGGAATCCGGATAGTTGCTACATTTGTTGAAAATCTGAAAATAGAATCATGAAACAGAGATTAATCGGCAGATTGCCAAAAGTTGGAATACGACCCGTTATTGACGGTAGAGAGCAGGGAGTGCGCGAAAGCCTGGAACGGCAGACCATGAATATGGCGAAAACCGCAGCGAAGTTCATTGAAACCAATCTGAGGTTTCCCAATGGTGAAAACCTGGAATGTGTCATTTCAGATACAACCATCGGAGGGGTGGCCGAAGCAGCCAGGTGTGCCGATACATTTGAACGGGAAGGAGTGGGGGTCTCTTTAACGGTGACTCCCTGTTGGTGCTACGGAACGGAGGTTATGGACACCAATCCATGGATCCCAAAAGCTGTTTGGGGGTTCAACGGAACCGAGCGCCCGGGTGCCGTCTATCTTGCTGCAGCTCTCGCCGGTTACACTCAAAAAGGATGGCCGGCTTTTGGAATTTACGGCCGGGAGGTGCAAGATGCCGGTGATGAATCCATTCCGGAGGATGTGAAAGATAGAATCCTGCGTTTTGTGAAAGCAGGTTTGGCAGTGGAACAAATGAAGGGTAAATCCTATTTATCATTGGGTTATACCTCCATGGGAATTGCCGGCTCTATGGTAGATCCCGGATTTTTCCATCATTACCTTGGCATGCGTACCGAATTTGTCGATATGTCGGAAGTAATACGACGAATAAACCAGGAAATCTATGATCAGGAGGAATTCAAGAAAGCATGGTCCTGGACGAAGAAACACTGCATTGAAGGGAAAGATTACAACAAACCGGAAATACAGGCCAACCGGAAACGCAAGGACCAGGAGTGGGAAACCAGTGTGAAAATGACGCTGATCTTCCGTGACCTGATGACCGGAAATCCCCGGTTGAAAGAAGCCGGATTTGGGGAAGAAGCCCATGGAAGAAATGCCATTGCCGGAGGATTTCAGGGACAAAGACAATGGACCGATTATTTTCCCAACGGCGATTTTGCAGAAGTGATCCTGAACAGTTCGTTTGACTGGAACGGGATACGCGAACCCTATGTGTTTGCAACAGAAAATGACAGCCTGAATGCAGTACCCATGTTATTGGGTCACCTGCTTACCGGAACAGCCCAGTTGTTTTCGGATGTACGCACCTATTGGAGCCCGGAATCTGTTCATCGTGTCACGGGGAAAAAGCTAACCGGAATGGCCGAAAACGGGATCATTCATCTTTTGAATTCCGGATCAACAACCTTGGATGCGACGGCACAACAGAGAGATAAAGACGGCAACCCGGTTATGAAACCGTTTTGGGAAATAACCCCCGAAGAAACAACCCAATGCCTCGAACACACCCGTTTTTGTCCGGCCGACAGGGAATATTTCCGGGGAGGAGGTTTTTCAAGTCAGTTTAAAACTGCCGGCCAGATGCCGGTAACCATGTCGCGTGTAAACCTGGTACACGGATTGGGACCGGTGCTTCAGATTGCCGAAGGGTTTACCATAGACCTTCAGGATGATATCCATAAGATACTGAATGAACGAACCAACCCAACCTGGCCATCCACCTGGTTTGCTCCCCGGTTAACCGGGAAAGGAGTTTTCCGGGATGTGTACAGTGTAATGGAGAACTGGGGTGCCAACCATGGAGCCATCAGCTATGGACATATTGGAGCCGACCTGATCACACTCGCCTCCATGCTGCGAATTCCCGTATGCATGCACAATGTGGATGAGAAACAGCTGTTCCGGCCCAGTGCCTGGAAAGCCTTTGGCCAGGATCCGGAAAACGCCGATTACCAAGCCTGCAAAAACTTTGGTCCTCTCTATAAATAATATCAAAAAAAAACGACGGATGGAAAAGGAACGCATTATCCCGAAAGGCATTGTATGGCCCTTTATTTTGCTTACCTCCCTCTTTTTTGCCTGGGGAGTTCCGAATAACCTGACGGACACCATGCTGGCCGCCTTTAAGCGAATCATGAGCCTTACAGACACCAAAACAGCCTGGATCCAGGTAGCCTGTTACCTACTCGGATATGGTTTTTGTGCTCTTCCCGGGGCTCTTTTTATAAAACGGTTTTCCTATAAATCGGGGGTTATGTTGGGATTGGTCCTGTATGCTACCGGAGCTTTTCTTTTTTATCCGGCAATGTTGGTTTCCGAAGGAAATATGGGAATCGGTTTTTTCATGTTTCTTTTTGCAATTTTCGTTCTTTTTGCCGGACTTTCGGTTCTGGAGACTTCCTCAAACTCTTATGTATATGCCATCGGCCCGGAGTCGACTGCTACCCAACGATTGAATTTTTCCCAGTCCTTTAATCCCTTCGGGGCCATTACCGGAGTTATCATCAGCCAGATCTTTGTACTATCCAAATTGAATACCATGGGTGCTGCTGAACGGGCATCCATTTCAACCTATGAGTTGGCTACGATCCAGGGGGCTGAACTCAATGCGGTAACCATGGCCTATATGGGGGTAGGTCTTATTATGGTAATCATTCTACTGATGATCTGGTTTACCCGGATGCCTTACCTGAAAGAAGAAGACAAAAAGCTGGATTTCTCCGGGACCTTACGGAGACTGATGAGAAACAGAAACTATGTGTGGGGCGTGATAGCCCAGTTTTTCTATGTGGGGGCTCAAATAGCCGTTTGGTCTTTCACCATCCGCTACGTAATGCAGCAACTCAATCTGGATGCCATCGTCAGCGGACTGGGACCTGCTCCTTCGACGGATGCAATTATTGCAGAACTTCGCTCAACAGAACCGTTAGCCGCCGGTTTTTATCGGGTGATGGAAGCCATCGGACTTACTTCCCTGTTACCCCGAACAGCTGAACAAGCAGGAGCAACCTACTACATCATGTCGCTTATATTGTTTGTCATAGGCCGTTTCAGCTGTACCGCCCTTATGCGAATGATTAAACCACGAATGATGCTTGCCGGACTTGCCCTGATAGCAGTTGCCTGTAGTGTAATTACCATTTATGCATCCGGGTATGCAGGAGTGTATGCCCTGATGGGAATCTCTTTCTGCATGTCTCTTATGTTCCCGACCATTTATGCATTGGGAATCCGCGGATTAAAGGACGATACAAAAATCGGCGGATCCGGAATGGTTATGGCCATCGCCGGAGCGGCTGTACTAACGCAAATTCAGGGGATTGTTTCGGACCAGTCCGGAAGCATCAAACTGGCTTACTGGGTACCGGCATTCGCTTTTCTGATCATTGCTTTCTACGGATCCGTAATTTGCCGCAAACAACCGGAAATTCAAGGGAACTAAAAAAACGTTTGGTTGAAATCAGCATCCTGTCCCGTTCCATAAAGGGATCCCCGTTCCTTATTCCCCATAACAAGCCCAAACGTCTCGGGAAGGGGTTTGTTGAGTCCCTTTTTCCCCTATACCTTTAAAACAATCCATCGTCGTTTTTTAAAATGGGGAAAATTCCTTAATTTTATAGAGAACTATTCAATACCTAACCTTATGAAGAATCTTGCTTACTTTCTATTGATTGTTCTCTTTGTATTCACCCTGAATTTTTGCACTGAGAAAGAAACCCTGAAACAACCCAGCGGTTTTATTGCTGTTTCAGGTCCGGATCTTCTTACCCCTGACGGGGAGAAATTCTTCATTCAGGGAATCAACCTGGGTAACTGGCTCAATCCCGAAGGATACATGTTCCGGTTCAGTCAGGCAAGTTCAGCCCGTTTAATTGATGAAGCATTTAAAGAAATGACAGGACCTGATTTTACCCATTGGTTCTGGCGTGAGTTCAAGGACCGGTACATAACCCGTGAAGACATCCGGTACATCCAATCCACTGGAATGAATACCCTACGGATACCATTCCACTACAAACTATTCACCCATGAGGATTTTATGGGGCTTTCAGCAAACCAGGATGGTTTTGCCCGCATGGACAGTCTCGTAGAATGGTGCCGTGAATCCGGTCTCTACCTGATCCTGGATATGCACGATGCACCCGGCGGGCAAACCGGCGATAACATCGACGACAGCTACGGATATCCATGGCTTTTTGTAAGCCAGGAAAGCCAGGAGCTGTTTGTGGATATCTGGAAGCGCATTGCTGAACATTACAGCAAGGAACCCGTAATTTTGGGATATGATTTGTTGAACGAGCCCATTGCTACCTATTTCGAAGAAGATTATGACAAGTTGAATTCTCAACTGGAACCTCTGTACAAAAAAGCCGTTACAGCAATTCGTGAAGTGGACAAAAATCATATTATCCTGTTGGGAGGAGCTCAGTGGAACAGCAATTTTTCTGTTTTTACTGATTCGAAATTTGACGATAAGATCCTGTATACCTGTCACCGGTACTGGTGCGATACCTTGCAGACCAACATCCAGGATTTTGTTGATTTCCGGGATTCTGTTAATCTGCCAATGTACATGGGGGAAACCGGTGAAAACACCTTTGAATGGATTGCAGCATGGACCCGCCTCATGAACAGAAACAACATCGGATGGACCTACTGGCCCTATAAAAAAATGGGAAGTGATCGTTGCATGCGAACCATCCCGACGCCTGAAAACTGGGAACTACTGAGGAAATATACCGAAAGTCCACGGCATACTTTTGCAGAAATCAGACAGGCACGACCCGATCAGGAACAGGTAAAACAGGCCATGAGGGAATTGATCGAGAACCTGGCTTTTGAAAAAACAACCATCAACGAAGGCTACATAAAAGCCATGGGCATGGAACCTTAAACCCGCCAGCTGGGTTTATACCTTCAACCGATCAACGACAAGCAGTATGCACTCAACCTGATTCCGGATTTTCATGATCAATGCTAATCTGTTTCCAGAGAAGAATGGGGGAGGATTCAAACCGTTTTTTCCACATCCCACACAAAAGCGCGGACTCCCACTTCTTTATGGATGTTATCCATTTTTTTCACGTTTTCAAGCAATTCATCCACTTTCTCATCCGGGATAACCGAAAGAGTAGCGCAGTTGATTTCCGGCCAGGTATGGGTTCCCATCCGGGGCTCTCCCGTTTCGGATCCGCGTCCCAGGACATCGTTCCACCAGGTATATCCCCTTATTCCCAGCCTGTCGAACATATATTCAACCCGTTCGGTATTTGTCTGGTTAAAGACTATCAATACAGCTTTCATGTGTGTAAAATTATTTTGGAATTTTGTTGTTCTGGCATATAGGGCACTCAATGCATATTCCGTTTTCATGGTCTGTGAAACTCCTGTTATTCATTTTCAAAGGGTTGATATTGACCTGTTATTGATCCATGAAAACAAAATGCTTTCGTACTTTATCTTTTTTCTTCCGGTTTTTCTTTCCTACGATTAACGCATACATTACCGGCACAATGATCATGGTTACCAGAGTTGAAAAGACCAACCCTCCAATGACAGTGATTCCGAGGGGTTTCCATATTTCAGACCCTTCACCGGTACTGAGAGCCAGTGGAAGCATCCCGAGGATGGTTGTCAAAGCAGTCATCAGCACCGGTCTGAGCCTGGATTTTCCCGAGAGAGCAATTGCTTCATAAAGTTCATAATCCCGTTCACGCATCAGGTTTATGTAATCGACCAGAACAATCCCGTTTTTAACTACGATACCGACCAGTAAGACAGCCCCCAGGGCTGCAATAATGCTTAAGGTCGTTTGGGTGATCAGCAGGGCATAGATCACACCAGTAAAGGCAAAGGGGATTGAAAACATAATAATAAACGGCATCCGGAAGGATTCGAACTGGGAAGCCATCACAATAAAAACAAGTACTATACTAAGTACAAGCAACATAGCCAGGTCGGCAAAGGATTCCTGTTGATCTTCAAAGGCTCCTCCCACCGAAGTAACAATCTCCCGGGGTTGTTCAATTTCAGCGAGTTCCGTTTGAATAGCTGCAGCCAGCTGTCCCAGGGAAATCTTATCCGGTAAAGCGGAGATGGTTACAATTCGCTCCTTACGTTTATGATCAATACTTGGCGGCGACCAGTACTCCTGGATCGTCCCCAGCTCTTTTAACTTAATGGGCTGCCCGGACGGAGTCATAAAGGTCATATCCTCCAAATCGGATGTTGTATTCCGGTATTTTTCCTCCAACCTGATTCGGATTTCGTATTCTTCGCCTTCTTCTTTATAATAAGAAGGCATGAGTCCGTTTACTCTGTTTCGGATAAAAGTGGCCAATTGACCGGTAGTTAATCCATGTTCCAGAAGTTTATCCCGGTCAAACACAATTTGCAATTCCGGTTTATCATTTTTTCTGCTGATGGTCACATCTTTGGTACCATTGAGTTTTTGCATCCGTTCAAAAACCTGACTGGCATATTGGTTGGTCAGATCAAAATCATACCCGTAGATCTCTATATCCACCGTACTGGATCCAAAACCCTGTCCGGTTGTGGATACTGTTGAAGTGATCACCTCCGGGAACAGGGCTATTTGCTCCCGGAAATCATCGGCTATTTCCCAAATGGTACGTTCCCGTTGATCCGGGTCTTTTAAACGGAGGGTGAAATTAATGATGTGAGAACCGGTGGTACCAAAAAGCGACAACATACTGCCTTCTTCATCCGATCCGGTGGAGGAGGAAATAAGATCAACTTCCGAATAGCGCTCCCGAATGATCTCTTCCAGCTTTTCTGAAATTTTCAGGGATTCTTCCACCCGGGTTCCGGTTTGAAGTTCAATGACAGCCGACAACCTGCTTTCGTCGGCTTCAGGCATGAAATCCGTACCGATGAAATTTAACAGAACCAGGGATGACAGAAAGATCAGAAAAGTTACGATGACCGTTGCTGTTTTAAAGCGCAGAAGTTTCCGAAGCAGGTGTTCATAAAAGATATCCAGCTTCGTGAGCCATTTTTCAATGGTATTTTCATAGCTGAACTTTCTTCTTTTTTTGTTTTTCGTAAGCCGCAGAAAGCGGGATGCAAGCATGGGGGTAAGCGATATGGCTGCAATCGTTGAGGTAACCACGGTAATTGAAACGATCCATCCCAATTCATTGAAAAGCACACCCGTCATACCGGAAACCAGGGTCAATGGAAGGAAAACCGCTACAACAACCAGGGTGGTGATAATCACCGACAGCCATACTTCATTGGTCGCATAAATAGCAGATTCTCTCGGACTGCTTCCCCTCTCCACATGGCGTGTAATATTTTCAAGCACCACAATGGCATCATCAACAACCATTCCTATGGCAATGGCCAGGGAAGATAAAGAAATCACATTCAGCGAACTATCGGTAAGGTACAAAAAGATAAAAGAGACAATCAGGGAGATCGGGATCGTCAGAATAATGATGAAAGTAGCTCTCCACCTTCCGAGGAAAAAGAGAACTATGAGAATGACAAACAAAAATGCCCACATAAGGGTCGAGGAAAGATTGCCGATGGAGCCTTTGATAAATTTTGACGAATCGAAGATCTCCTGAATTTGTATGTCAGGAGGTAAGGTTGGTTCTAACTCGGCCAGTGTTTTCTTGATATCCCGCACTACTTCAACCGTATTGGCACCTGATTGTTTCATCACAAAAAACCGGGCTCCTTTTTCCCCGTTGATTCGTTCAACCAGGGTGATATCTTTCAGGGTATCATTCACGGTTGCCACATCGCGAACAAAAACCGACTGACCGTTAAAGCTGGCTATTTTCAGGTTTTTTATCCGTTCACTTTCCGAGAATTCCCCCTGGACACGCACCTGGTAATTCATTTTTCCCATTTTGATGTTTCCCAGGGGAAGGTTCATGTTTTCTGCTGTAATCACACTGCCTATTTGTTCCAGGGTTAGATTGTAGGCATCCAGGCGCTTGGGATCCACATCTACATAGATCATCCGTTGCGGACTTCCAACCAGCGAAACCGACCCGACACCATCGATTCTGTTCAGATTATTGACCACTTTTTCTTCGATCAGTTTCTCCAGTCCAGAATAATTCTCGTTTGCAGTGACCGCATAAAAAATGATGGGCATCATGCTGGTATTGAATTTCAAGATCATGGGCCGTTGACAATCATCCGGAAGGTTGTCATACGCCATGTCAATGACATCGCGTATGTCGTTGGATGCTTCATCCAGGTCGACTTCCCATTCAAACTCCAGCATGATCACCGAAAGATTGTCGGAAGAAGTGGAAGTAATCTCATTGAGTTTGTCAACCGAATTCAGAGCGTTCTCCAGTACCTCGGTCACATTGTTTTCAATCTCTTCCGCATTGGCTCCCGGATAAGAGGTCATCACAGAAATAAAAGGTGCGGTGATCTCGGGATATAAATCGACCGGAATATTGATGAAGGAAAAAACGCCCATAACCACAATGGCAACAAAGACCATCAACGTGGTTATCGGTTTATTAACTGCACTTTTATAGATACTCATAATGGGATTCTTTTAGATACGGGTAATCATACAGGATTATTGAACGACCGTTATTTCCATTCCATCCAGGAGCCTGGCTTGTCCGCTTACAATAACGGCATCCCCAACCTTCAGTTCATCGGAGATGACTTCTACTTTATCGTCGAACCGTTTGCCGGTGGTTACCTCAATTCGTTTTGCTTTATTGTTCTCAGCAACAAACAGGTAGCGCACATTGGATCCCTGCATCTTGAGAATCGCGATGGAAGGCAGTATGAGTACTTCGGTTTTGCCGATGTCAATGGTAACCCGCGCAAACATGCCCGGTCTCAGTTGTCCCGAAGGATTGTTCAGACCAATCTCCACATTAAAAGTGCGTGTCTGGGGATTAATCGTCGGGTATACCCTCAAAATTTCCCCTGAAAATTCAAGATCAGGATAAACATCAGCCTGGATAACAACCTTCATGTTCTTGTGAATGTTCGGAACATATTTCTCAGAAATGCTGACCACGGCTTTTAACTGATCCACCTGGATGATTGTGAGAATAGCTGCTTTTCCGGCTGTGGTATTGGGAGCTCCCGAATAGATCTCCCCGGATTCAAAATATCTCCCGGAAACAATCCCGCTAAAAGGAGCATGAATATGAATGTTTTCAGCCAGAAATTCAACATTTTCCTTTACGGATTCATACTGGGTATTCAACTGGTCATATTGTTGCTGTGCAATGCTTCCTGTTTTTCTCAGTTCTTCCAGCCTTTTCTTTTCCACTTCCAGGTTATTGAGCTGAATTTTGGATTGTATGAGCTGCGCATCGTCCATGGTTATCAACAGGTCTCCCTGGCGAACCCTGTCGCTTATATCCACGTGAATCGTTTCAATTTTACCGGGGCTTGCAGGCGCCAGGTGAATCTCCTCGAAAGGCTGAAGAGTAGATGAATATTCTACAGAACGCGAAATCTCCTCTCTATTTAATGACAGCGTGCGTACCCTCTCCTGAGAAGGAGCAGTCGATTCAAGAGGATCTTTCCTGGTGCCAGATTGATTGGTGCAGGATGTAAAAACCATCAAAACGGCCAATATGCCTATACAAACTTTTGATCGTGTCATTTCTTATTGTTTAATTGTTTATATTTCCAAGTAACGTATTTAATTCATTTTGTGCATTCAGGAGTTCAAAGATTGCCGAAAGGTAATCCGATTCTGCATTCAGATAATTGTTATCGGCTGTTGTGAGTTCAAGGCTGGAAATAACCCCTTGTTCATACTTCGATTTCAGACTGTTGTACACATTCCGGGATACCTCAATGTTCATCTTCTGGGTTTCATAGCTTTCCATTGCACTTCGTAGGTTAAACTGAAGTTGTTTGAACTGGATGGAGAGCTGATCTTCAAGAAAAGCTTTGTTGTTCCGGGTTGTCTCCAGGCTTAACTTTGCCTGTTTTAATTTTGAAAGTCGTTCGCCACTGGAAAAAATCGGGATATTCAGCTGCAATCCTAACATGTGAGGAGCCGACATATCAAATGCAGGTTTCAATAATTTGTAGGTATACGAATAAAAACCCGAAAGAGTAGGGAGGTAATTGGCTTTTTGCATGGTTACCTGTTTCTCATTCATTTGTTCCTGTACTTTTAGTAACCGATAATCCACATTCCCGGCTAAATCAAATGTACTGCCCAGGGTATATTCCATGTTCTTGTCGTCCAGAAGTCCGGAGAGGGAATCGGTCAATTCCAGTTCTGTATCAGCCGAAACTCCCAGCTGAAGCCTGAGCATATTCAGGGACATTTCAAGTTGGCGTTCTGCGGATTTCACCGAGTTATTCAGGGAATTAAGCTGCACAGATAACTGATCCAGTTCCACCTTTTCCATCATCCCGACATCCACCATCGGTTTGGTTTTCCGGTAGATCTCTTCCAGGTTCTTGGCATTGTTTTTAAGTATCTTCAGGGATTCTCCTGAAACCAGCACCAAATAATAACTTTGAATCACCTGACTGGCAATATCCCGTTCTGTTTTTTCCTGGTTTCGTTCGGAAAGGTTCCGGTATAATTTGGCACTTTGGATGCCAAGGAAGTAATTGGCATTGAAAATCAACTGCCCCACCTGCAGGTTGAAATTGCTGGAAGGTTTAATGGGGATCTTTGTAGGAGCCAACCCCTCTTCAAACTGAATGCTTATTTCTGCCCCCAGGGCATTGGAGTAATCGGTAGTTGCATTTACCTGAGGCAATCCGGCTGCGATAGCTTCTCTGAGTTGCTCCTGTGACTGCTGTACGGAAAGCTCTGCATTCTGAACCGTCCGGTTAAATTCAAGCGCATACTCCCTGGCTTCTTCCACACTGAGCGATAGCCTTTCCTGTGCTATGCCATTTCCATAAAGAAAAAACACAATCAATATAAGAAGTTTTCCTCTCATTCGTATTCGTATTAATGGTTTGCTCATAGCTATATGTGTAAAGGTTTACTTAAAGTATTACAATTTATTTGTCATATCATCGATAAGATCAATTCCCCTTTTTGTGGAAATACCTCTCATGTAATTTATTACCACATTCTTTAGAATATCCTTCAGGTCGTATTCATTCCGGGAGAATAAATTCTCTCCGGCAATCAGGTTCATCTGGGCAAAAAACAATTTTACTATGATGGCTACATTGATCTCCTTCCTGAAAATTCCTTCCTGAATACCGGTTTCCAGAAACCGGCGGGATAGGTCATGCCCCTTTTCTGTGTGTGCACTGTGCAGTCTGTTAAAAATCCATGGATAATACTTTTTCAGATCTTTAAGAAATGCGGGATGGATCGAATCGATTGCCTTTATTTTGAGTTGCATAAAAGCAAAAATCGCTTCTACAACATTTCCGGATCCTTCCAATATCGTCTGTGTAAGACCATCCTGTTCTTCGCTCAGATGTTCCAGACAGGTTTGTATTAATTCCTTCTTGTCTTTAAATGTTTCATAGATAGTACGTTTCGAAATTCCTAACGACACGGCTATATCCTCCATGGTTACATTCCGGATCCCGTATTGGAAAAACTGGTGTGTGGCTTCTTTTGTTATTCTGTTCCGTAGTTCCATGCGTAAAATTTGGCTGCAAATGTAACAGAAAACTATTAAAACCTACAAAGTTTTTCCGATTTTTACAAACAGATAAAGATTAGGTAACAATCGATTTTCGTAAAGATAGTACCCCTTAAAACGTTCATAAACTGTCATGTTATGAAACGAAAAAGGTCAATATTACACACCAGGCGATGATTGATTCCGATGCTATCGCAATGCGAGTTATCCCGATCCCTATGGACATTGGGATCGGGAATACCTTATTAATTGAACACTTTAATCCTATGCAAATTATCGATTCTAAATAGGGGAGTAACGCCTGAAACGTTAAAGGATTAACGATGAGCATCCGATATGGGGTTGTTGTTCTTTGATAAAATCAGGAAAAGGCATAAAAAGAAAAAGCTGGGAAAAAGAAAGGGGACCCTTCAGAAGGGTTGGGGAGGAAAATTAACTGAATCCTTGGGGAAGGGATTGTATCGGATAAAGGAATTTTTTATATTTTAGTCCGCTAAATCATGAAATTTAAAATATTCGAACAATGGGCAAAGGTGACAGAAAAACAAGGCGGGGGAAATTATTTATGGGATCGTTTGGGGTAAGAAGGCCCAAACCATCCAGGTTAAAAAAAGAAAAAAGAGACAAAACCAAAGGGGGAGAATAGTAACGATTCTGCCAAACGAATTCCCGTACAACAAAAATTGACCCGGCAGGAATACGAATCAACCCGGATCAACCGTTATGCATTAAAAAACGATACAGTATGAAACGAGCAGGATACCCATCATCCCTCAGAATGATGATTGATTCCGAAGCTTCGGGACATGCAAATTCCCTGTCTGGAAGCAGGCAGGCATCGAGATCCTTTATAAATAAATAATTGCAATGAGATGAAACGAATCGCATTAAGTTTAGGATTGCTATTCATACTAACCACCCTGTATGGTCAGTATTCTTTCGATCTGGGATTAAAAGCCGGATTAAATAATTCCAAAGTTACGGTAAACAAAGAGGAATTTAATGCAACCACCATCAACAAATTTCACGTTGGGGCTTTTGCCCGCTTCAATTTAGACTGGTTTTATCTTCAGCCGGAAGCCTATTATTCATCCAAGGGGGGAGACATTGAAGAAATTGTCGGGGGCAGTGCGTTGGATGCCGTCAGTTCCTTTGATTACCATATGGTTGATGTTCCGTTAATCCTGGGCATTAAAGTCATAAACAAGAAAGCGCTGAATTTTCGGGTCCTGACAGGTCCGGTTTTCAGTTTTCTGACAGACACCTCCATTGAAAGCCAGAACAGCGAACTCTCCACGGAATATTTTAAAGACCGGCTGTTCGGATGGCAATATGGATTGGGTGTAGATTTCCTGATGTTTACACTGGATGCACGGATTGAACGAAGCTCAGGAAATATTTACACCAGCAATTACCTGGATTCCAAAAATCAAACTTTTCTGGTTTCCCTGGGCATCAAGATCATGTAATAACCGGCGGATCAATTCGTTTTCCAGGCACCAATTCCCTGAAGAGCATTGCCTTCGGGGCTGAATAAACTGCGTCCCAGGTAGTGAACCCCGGAACCAGGAATTTCCAATCCGTCGGGTTTCCAGTAGTATACCGCTTTCACCTTAGGATACTCCCGGAGGATTTCTGCCAATTCAACCATAAAATCATGCTGTCCCTGGGGGGTGGAAGGATAGGGACGGTAATCGAGCCCCCATTCACCCGGTTCCGGGTACCAGCCATTGGAATAGTAAGCAGTTTCTACGATCACCAGATCCTGGGTATAGTGGGTGGACATAAAGGAGAGGTTGTTTCTCAAATCATCCAAAGTCCCATGCCACCAGGGGTAATAACTCAGACCTATCTGTTCGAACTCCACACCCCGTTGAATCATATGGGAATAAAAATTATTGGATTCCACAACATCCCCGCCGGTAGCAGCATGGATCATCACGGGGATATTTGCTCCGTTATTTGCTTTTTTTACTCCCTGAATAGCGGCTTTCAGAAGGTCACATAACGGATCCCAGCGAGGAGTGTTCCCGTCCCATAATCTTCCGTCAGGCCATATCATGCCGTTGTTGATTTCGTTGCCAACCTGTACCAGGTCGGGCAGGACCCCGGCCGCGTCCATGGCGTTCATTACCTTTTGGGTATACATAGAAACACTGTCAAGGAGTACTGCAAAGGAGAGCCCCTCCCAGGCTGCCGGTTTATATTGTTTGCCGGGATCCGCCCAGGTATCGGAATAATGAAAATTCAGAAAAATCTTAAATCCATATTGTTTCGCCTTTTGGGCCAGCGCTATGGTGTAGGCCAGGTCATTGCATACCGGACCTTCCTTGTTTGGTGTATGAAAAATCCGTAACCTTGCCCACGTAAAACCGTTGTCCTTGAAAATCTGAAATCCCTCTTTTACAATCCCATCGATCGTATAGGTTCCTCCCAAATCCTCCATTTTCTTCATAATGGAGAAATCACCTCCAATCATAAGTTCTGTTTGTTGATCTTCCGGATTGCCATTTCCTTCTTCCTCCTTCTCTTTGCATCCAGATAATACAATAACCATTACCATCACAGTCAGCCCTATTTTCATGCAAATTGATCTCATTGGTTGATTTTTTTTATTTTTAGGGAACCTAAAGCCTGTTTAAGGCATCGGAAAGATAGAGTAAAAATAGGAAACACACCAGCCTATGACTGAAAAAAAGCGAATGGTATCGATTGACATCATGCGGGGATTCACCCTTTTTCTGATGCTTTTTGTAAATGATTTATATGTTCGTGACGTGCCCTCCTGGATGGTACACACAAAGGCTGATTTTGATGGGATGGGTCTTGCAGACTGGGTCTTTCCCGGGTTTCTTTTCATGGTTGGCATGTCGGTCCCGTTTGCTGTTTCAAGCCGTCTGAAACGGGGGCATTCAAAAAACCGGGTATTGCTGCACATTCTTGTGCGCACTCTAAGCCTGCTCATTATTGGTATATTAATGCTGAATGCCGGCAGGCTGAATCCGGAGACCTCCGGAATGCATAAACACCTGTGGGCTGTTCTGATGTACATTTGTGTATTCCTGGTTTGGAATCATTATCCTCAGCACTCTTCCTTGCAGAAGTGGTTTTTGGGTTTACGGATTGCAGGAGTGGCCGGATTGGTTATCCTGGTTGCTCTTTTCAGAGCCGGACCGGCAGAAGATCCTTCCTGGTTGCATACCGGCTGGTGGGGCATTCTGGGTTTAATAGGCTGGGGCTACCTGGCTGCCGCCTTATCGTACCTGTTTATCGGAAACCGGATTTGGGGTATCGTAGCTGTCTGGTTCGTTTTTACCGGACTGAATGTGCTTTCCGAAATAGGACTTACCCGTTTCCTGGATCCCTTAAAACCGGTTCTGGGGGTTCTCATCAGCGGAAATACCCCTTCCATTGTTCTGGCTGGTCTGGTAATCAGCCTCGTATTTCAGAAGTACGAAAACAAAAAATTCCCAGAAAGGATGTTCATCCTGGTTCTTCTGGGATTGGCAGCCCTGCTTTCTGGGTTTATCCTTCGCCACTGGTTTATCATCTCTAAAATAAAGGCCACTCCCAGTTGGGCCATGGTTTGCAATGGTATCAGCCTGCTTCTGTTTACCCTGATCTTTCTGGTTACCGACGTGCTCAAAAAAGTACGGTGGGCCTTCCTATTCCAATGGGCAGGACAAAATTCCCTGACCACCTACCTGGCCCCGGATATACTATATTATACCCTTTGGGGACTTGGCCTTCCGGTATTTTTTTACAAACAGGATGCATCGCAATGGCTGGCAGTGGCTGGTTCACTGGTTTGGGCCTTTTTAATGGTCCTCTTTGCAATCCTTTTGTCGAAGATCAAAATTCGCCTGAAACTTTAACAAACAGAATAAGAAACGCCTTAAATTGGACTCTTCCCGTGGCATCCCAATCATACTCCAGATCGGTGAATTAAGGCAAAGAATCTACCCCGGGGCATAGCATGGAGTTTGCTAGGAGAGCACAATGGGTTCCAATCCGAGGATCGAAAATTGAATCCCTCCCTTCTCTTCCACCGAAGCCCTGAATTGTCAGGACAAAGGGGAATTAAAAGGGTCCGGATTTCCTGAGATCAAAATCCTGGGGAATTTCAATATTCGGGTCAACCTGTTGTTTAAACCATTCCAATGGATGTGAAGTAGGTCTTTCAATAGGCATTCCGTAAATTCTGTCGTTGGTTAAGGAAGCCAGGACACCCAGAGCCCTTGAAACGCCAAAAAGAACCGTGTAAAAGGAGTATTCCTTGATTCCGTAATGGTATAATAGGGATCCGCTGTAAGCATCTACGTTGGGCCAGGGATTTTTGATCTTTCCCACTTCGGATAAAACAGGCGGAACCACCCGGTATAGCTGATTGACAATATTTACGATTGGATCTTCCTTAATGTATTTTTCGGCAAATTCCTGTTGGGCGGTAAACCGGGGGTCTGTTTTCAACAAAACAGCATGTCCATAGCCCGGAATAATGCGTCCTTCATCGAGGATATACTTGCAATATTCTTCCACCTGTTTATCGGTTGGAGTTTCGGTATCCAATGTTTCGATCATTTCGAAGATCCAGTGGATCACATCCTGGTTAGCCAATCCATGAAGAGGCCCTGCAAGACCGGTCATTGCCGCTGCATAGGCATAGTAGGGATTGCTGAGCGCTGAGCCCACCAGATGAGCAGTATGCGCAGATACATTGCCTCCTTCGTGATCGGCATGGATCACCATATACAGACGGAATAACCTTCGGATATCTTCGGAATCAAAACCCATCATATGGGCCAGGTTCCCTGACCAGTCGAGTTTCGGATTGGGCTCTATGTGTTCATCGTTGTGGAAGTTCCTCCGGTAAATATAAGCAGCTAAATGCGGAAGCCGGGCAATAAGGTTCATTACATCTTCATAGGTTGAATCCCAGAAAAACTGCTTACTGACACCCGCACGGTACGCTTTCTGAAATACGGATTCGGTAGCCATGGAAAGAATAGCTGCGCTAAATTGGGTCATCGGTTTCGAATTCTTTGGCATCGCATCAATGACATCAAAAACATGTTGGGGCACATGGGCCCGAGTAGCCCAGTCCTTTGATAAGTTACTGACATCCTCCCTGGAAGGAATATCACCAATCAGCATCAAATAAAACAATCCTTCCGGGAGAGGCTCTCCATCCGGAACAATCCTGGGCAATTTTTCCTGCAACTCAGGAATGGTAAACCCTTTAAAACGAATGCCCTCATGAGGATCCAACTTGGAGGTATCGGTAACAAGCAATGGAATACCTTTCATTCCGGTAAGCACCTGTCCCAAAGTAATCTCAGCAATTACATCGTTGGAATGTTCTCTTTTGAGTCGCTGATATTCCTTGGAACATTTGCTGGCTTTTTTAAAAAATCTATACTTTATATATTCCATAATCAAAAGCGTTTATTGTGCGTATCGACAAAAATACCGAAAATTTCGTCTCCGGTATCCAGTTTGGAATTAATTGTCTATAAATTTAATGTCGATTTAAGTTACAGATTTTATATTATAAAACCAGAACTATAAAAATTTATTATCTAAATCGAGCTTTTTGTTTAATTTTATTTTCAGGTTATCCTCCAATTCATTGAGAAAATCCTGGGTAGACAGGTAGTGTTTTTCACGCAGGTTTTTCCCATGAATGATCAGAGCCAGGTCTTTGGTCATTTTGTTTTGTTCAACGGTTTCCACACAAACCTGTTCCAGTGCATCCGCAAAAGCGATAAGATCATTGTTTTCATCCAGTTTACCACGGAATGCCAGTCCTCTGGTCCATGCAAAGATAGAGGCAATCGGGTTGGTAGATGTTGATTTTCCCTGTTGGTGGAGGCGGTAATGCCGGGTCACGGTTCCATGAGCTGCTTCCGCCTCCATGGTTTTTCCGTCGGGTGTAATCAGCGTGGAGGTCATCAATCCCAGGGATCCGAATCCCTGAGCGATGGTATCACTCTGAACATCCCCGTCATAATTTTTACAGGCCCAAACAAATCCTCCTTCCCATTTCAGGGCGGCCGCTACCATATCATCAATTAGGCGGTGTTCATACGTAATTCCCAAAGCCTCAAATTTCTCTTTAAATTCGGTTTTGTAAATTTCCAGGAATAGATCCTTAAAACGTCCGTCATATTTTTTCAGAATGGTATTTTTTGTCGACATATAGAGGGGCCATTTTTTGAGGATCGCCTGATTCATACAGGCCCGTGCAAAGCCTCGTATGGATTCATCGGTATTGTACATGGCCATGGCCACTCCGTCTCCTTTGAAATCATGTACTGTATAGGTTACAGGCTGGCTGCCATCTTCCGGAGTAAAGGTGATGGTTAGTTTTCCTTTTCCTCGGGTCCGGAAATCGGTGGCCATATACTGATCGCCGAATGCATGCCGACCAATGCATATCGATTTTTTCCATCCCGGAACCAAACGGGGAATATTGCGGATCAGTATGGGTTCCCGAAAAACGGTGCCTCCCAGGATATTGCGGATTGTTCCGTTGGGAGACCGCCACATTTTTTTTAGGCCAAATTCTTTAACCCGTGCTTCATCGGGAGTGATGGTAGCACATTTAATGCCTACTCCGTAATGAATGATAGCATGCGCCGCTTCAATAGTGACCTGGTCATGGGTCGCATCCCGGTTTTGAATGCCCAGATCATAGCATTTCAGATCGATGTCCAGATAGGGTAAAATAAGCTTCTCTTTGATGAATTGCCAGATGACCCGCGTCATCTCATCCCCGGTAAGCTCAACAACCGGATTTTGTACGGTAATTTTTTGCATATGGATATCATTTATTTTGTTTCCGTATTAAATTTAGTGCAGATCCGGCCTTGAACCATTCGATCTGTTGTTCATTATAGGTATGCTCCACCTGAATAAAATCATGGATTCCGCCGGAATGAACAACCTGAATGGTCAGTTTCTTTCCGGGAGAAAAATCTACCAGATCGATAAAGTTAAAGGTGTCGTCTTCCCTGATCCGGTCGTAATCATTTTCATCTGCAAAGGTAAGAGCCAGCATACCCTGTTTTTTCAGATTGGTTTCATGAATCCGGGCGAATGATTTCACAATGATTGCTTTCACGCCTAAATGTCGTGGTTCCATCGCTGCATGCTCCCTGGAGGATCCCTCTCCATAATTATGGTCTCCCACGACTACCGTAGGAATGCCATTTTCCCTGTAGTAGCGTTGAATATCGGGTACCTTTCCGTATTCTCCTGTCAGTTGATTTTTTACCCGGTTTGTTTCACTGCTGAAAGCATTTACCGCTCCGATGAGCATGTTATCAGAAATATGATCCAGGTGTCCCCGGAAACGCAACCAGGGGCCGGCCATCGATATGTGGTCGGTGGTACATTTCCCCAGTGTTTTAATGAGCAACTTGGCATTCAGGATATTTTTCCCATCCCAGGGCTGGAAGGGCTTCAAAAGTTGCAATCTTTCCGAGTCCGGATCAACAGATACTTCCACAGCAGTCCCATCTTCAGCCGGAGCCTGGTATCCCGGATCTTTTACATCGAATCCCCGGGGAGGCAGTTCAAAGCCCGAAGGAGGGGTAAGTTTTACGGGTTCTCCTTTGTTGTTGGTGAGGGTATCGGTCCTGGGATTAAAATCAATTCTTCCAGCAATAGCCAATGCGGTTACCATCTCAGGGGAGGCTACAAAAGCGTGTGTATTCGGATTCCCGTCGGCCCGTTTTGAGAAGTTGCGGTTAAACGAGTGAACAATGGTGTTTTTCTCTTGCTTATCAGCTCCTTCACGTGCCCATTGACCGATGCACGGACCACAGGCATTGGCAAATACCTTGCCTCCCAATTTTTTGAAAATATCAATCAATCCGTCGCGTTCAATAGTGAACCGCACCTGTTCCGATCCGGGGGTTATGGTAAATTCCGATTTCGCAGTCAGCCCTTTTTGAACGGCTTCTTCTGCTATGGAAGCAGCCCGGGAGATATCTTCATACGAAGAATTGGTACAACTACCGATGAGTCCAACCGATATATCCAGGGGCCAGTTGTTCTGCCTGGCAGTCTGGGCCATCTTGGATACCGGAGTAGCCCTGTCGGGCGTAAAAGGTCCGTTAATGTGGGGTTCCAGGTCCGAAAGATGGATGGTAATGACCTGGTCGTAATAGAGCTCCGGATTTTCATAGACCTCATCATCGGCTTTCAGGTGTTCCTTCAATGCATAAGCCTGGCGGGAAACCTCATCCCGTCCGGTGGCTTTCAGATACCGTTCCATGCTTTCGTCGTAAGCAAACAGGCTGGATGTAGCTCCCACCTCTGCTCCCATGTTGCAAATGGTTCCTTTGCCGGTTGCAGAAAGGGATTGGGCACCTTCCCCGAAATATTCAAGAATATAGCCGGTTCCTCCCTTGACGGTCAAAATACCAGCTACTTTCAGAATGATATCTTTGGGTGCAGCCCAGCCGCTGAGCTTACCGGTAAGATGCACTCCAATGATCCGGGGCATTTTCAGTTCCCAGGGCATGCCGGCCATGACATCCACGGCATCGGCGCCTCCCACACCTACAGCCAGCATGCCAAGGCCTCCGGCATTGGGCGTATGCGAATCGGTACCGATCATCATGCCTCCGGGAAATGCATAATTCTCAAGAACAACCTGATGAATGATGCCGGCTCCGGGTTTCCAAAAACCTATTCCATATTTATTGGATGCAGACTCCAGAAATTCAAAGACTTCCCGGTTCTGATCCAGGGAAACCCGTAGATCTTCCATCCCGTTTGTGTGGGCCTGAATAAGGTGGTCACAATGAACCGTGGCCGGAACAGCCGACTTGTCTTTCCCGGCATTCATGAACTGAAGCAAGGCCATCTGGGCCGTAGCATCCTGCATGGCAATCCGGTCAGGAGCAAAATGTACATAATCAACTCCCCGTTGAAAAGCCGCTGTGTCGCTACTACCGGATAGATGCAAATACAAAACTTTCTCTGCATACGTCAACGGCCGGCCAAGAATCTTCCGGGTTTTCTCCATCGTACCGGATAATCCAGCATAAACCTTCTTTATCAATTCCGGATCAAACATACTTTTTGTAATTATTCGTTTTCTACTTCCCTTGCATTCCTTTCCGTTAATAAAATAACAGATTAACGCTTATATACCCTTTTTCTTCTCAAAAATGCAACAAAAAAGTGGCTTTCTTAACAGAAGATTAAGATAAAGAAAATTAGACTACAATTTATAATTATGAAGAATTTTTAAATAATCACGCTCTTAAGGCCAGAGTTATGTAGAAAAATATTGCCTGGGCCGTAATGAGAGAAATACTCTCTTGCAGAAGGAAAACGTCTTCATTCAACAAAAAAAAAGAGCCGGGTTAATTTGGACACTTCTCTTGTTTTCCATAATTTTGAAATCATCGATGATCCAAAAATCAAAAAATTTCATGTATTTTAACATCCCGTACGTAAAAATCACTTTTTCTGCTCTTCTGTTTTTCATTCTTTCAAACCATACTTGTCTTTCGCAAACGGAAGATGATTGGTTCAGTTTTGATATACCGCCTTTGGATACAAGCATTCCGGATTATTATCCGGTATTCAACCAATCTCCGATACGGAAGAAATTGAGTGGGACAACACCGGGATTTTTTCGGTGAATGCACCGCAAATTTGTGCATTTGTAGGTGACCTTGCCCGGTTTGAAGAAAAAACCGTAGGTAACATAACGCTTGTTGAAGCCGATAATCCGGCCGGATTTACCTTACTGGCCCTCGACAATAAACCCATTGGGGAATCGGAAAAAATGGTGATGACAATCACCACCCAAATGAAAAATACCGGAATGGAGATAAATGGTTTTAATGTGCTGGATTACGGAGAAAAACCACGGATTGTTGCAGCAGCCCGAATAAAATTCAACCTGAAAACCGACATGGAAAAAATAACTGTTTTCTGGTTGGATGAAAGCGGGGATAAATCGGATTATTACGAGGTCTTTGAAAACAACGGGAACGGCAACATTCCGGTTACAATAAACACACACGAGCATCCGGGAGTTTGGTTTGGGGTGAAAAAATGCAGTGAAAGCCTGCCCGTTGCAAATTTCAGTGCCGACACAACATCGGGTGAGATTCCTCTGGTAGTCCATTTCACCGATGAATCAACCGATGCAGAATGGTGGGAGTGGGATTTTAACAACGACGGAATCATTGATTCCTACGAGCAAAATCCAACCTATACTTACACAAAAGCGGGAAATTATTCCGTTTCGCTAACGGTAAGCAATCTGAACGGGGAGAATACCAAAACCAGGGAAGGATATATGGAAGTTTCAGAGGGGCCAACTCCTGTTTTTATACAATTTCAGGTTGATATGCAGAATGAAACGGTTTCTCCCGAAGGAGTATTCCTTTCCGGGAGTTTTAATGATTGGGAGTCTCTTATCGCAATGGAGGCTGATGGATCTGTTTACCAGGTATCGTATGAATTAATGGCTGGCGATACAATCTACTATAGATTCTTTCATGGTGAAACCGGTGAGATAATTACCGGGGAATGCAATGCAGGAGAAGATAACCGCAGAATGCTGGTTGTCCCCGCTGAGCATTCCATTCTCGATATAGTATGTTTTGGAACCTGCGAGGCCTGTATCGTAAATGCCGCTCCGGTGGCTGACGCCGGAGAAAATCAAACCGTCGATGAAGGACAAACCGTAACCCTTGATGGCTCCGGCTCGTATGACCCGGATGGTGACCACCTAACGTTTGAGTGGAAAGCCCCGGAAGGGGTAACTTTACGCTCGGAAACCGATGAAGCACCAACGTTCGAAGCTCCGAAAGTGGAGGAGGAACAGGTTCTTACCTTTTTACTGAGGGTGTATGACGGTCTTCTGTTTTCACCTTATTCCGAGACCAGTGTGACAGTCAGAGATGTTGTTGGCACAGAAATTACAGAGAGAAATGAAATTACCCTTTATCCGAATCCCTCCAAAGGCAAAATATGGATCGAAACGGGTAGTACGGAACAGAATATGAAGGTGGAAATTGTTGATCTGACAGGACAGATTGTTTATCAAACGGAATCCAATACCTTAGGGATGCAGCAATTTGATCTTTCGGAATTAAACAGTGGTATTTATTTTGTTTGTATAGACTTGAAACATAAACAACATTTCAAAAAGCTGATTATTAATAAGTAAATATTCAAATCCAGGCTGAAAATATAAGCGTAGTTTAATAATTTTACCTGGGGTAAAAAAAAAGAAATGAAAAAGTTAATCCTCCTCACCATCCTTGCTTTTACTTGGCATACGCACCATGCTCAGGAAATAGTATTGTCTTTTAATCCGGTCGATGCAACATCGATCATTGACAGTATCAT
Organism: uncultured Mariniphaga sp.; assembly: GCA_964408795.1. Classification (GTDB taxonomy): domain Bacteria; phylum Bacteroidota; class Bacteroidia; order Bacteroidales; family Prolixibacteraceae; genus JABMQB01. The sequence continues at coordinate 21,273 of CAYPAW010000102.1, read as the reverse complement.
GGTGACAAATAAAGAAACCGGCTTTTCTGTTATGGTACAGGAAACGAACCGTTTCGATTTAAACACTGTATTTTCTGGCATTGGAAGAACTGAAGCCATTGAGAGTGTGATGTTTATATTTCCTAACCCTTTTTCAGGAAAAGCCGAACTTCAGATATTCTCTGCCGTTGAAGAAGACATTGAAGTTTTATTGTCAAATTTATCGGGTCAGCTCCTGACGGTTCATAAACAGCATCTGAATCCCGGTTCCCATACATTCGGATTATCTGTCTCATCTGCCGGACTATACACGGTAAGTGTCTTAAGAGGACATGGAATAGCTTCGATAAAAATAGTGAATACATACAATGGAAACAACAGAAACACTATTCGTTATAAGGGAATTGGTGGATATATCCCAGGCGAAAAATCATTCACTGTAGAGGGAGCTGATTTATACCATTTTAAAATATTTTCAGGAAATAGGATAACCGTCATTGCAGACAGGCCGGTTGAGTCAAAATCATACCATGTGGAATTTATGGAATGTACGGACCCCGGGGGGAGGAATTATCCGGTGGTTCAGATCGGCAATCAATGGTGGATGACGGAAAACCTGGGTCTACATACCGGTGAAGGTTGCTGGGCATACAAAAACGAGGAAGATTATGTAACGAAATATGGCCGGCTATATAAGTGGGAGATAGCAATGAATGCCTGCCCCGACGGTTGGTATCTGCCTACCTATAATGATTGGGAACAATTGGCTCAGTATGTGAGTGATTCCCTGGGCCCATTTGAAAATGATTTTGGCGAATGGCAGGATCTTGGTGTTCATCTAAAATCGACAAATGGATGGGAGTGGGAGGAATATAACTTAAACGGGTCGGATGATTTTGGTTTTTCAGCACTTCCCGGCGGCATGCGTTCACAGGGAACATCGTTTTTTAATTTGAATTTTTATGGGTTTTGGTGGACCTCCACGGAAGACTCTCCATTTCATGCATGGCTTAAGGCCCTGAACTCCTATGAACATTCTTTCATGGAAGAAAATTTTTATGAAAAAGAAGCAGGGTTGAGTATTCGATGTGTAAGATATCAGAACCAAACAATCCCTGTTGTATCGACAAATGATATGATAGGTACCGGTAAAAACAGAGCTGTAATCAGAAGTTTGGTTATTTCCGAAGGGAATACAGAAATAACGGAAAAGGGGGTATGCTACAATTTTTTAGGAAATCCAACGGTCTATGATTCCAGGACCATCAATAAGGAAGATACGTTTGCATTTATGGATACGATTATGGGGCTGACCCCTGACACAACGTATTTTGTAAGAACCTATGCAACCAATAGTTCTGGTACAGCATACGGGGATGAGAAAGTATTTAAAACAAAAGACCCTGGCCTTGAAACAGGCCGGTTTGCAGATAAGAGAGATTCGAAAAACTATAAATGGGTTCAAATCGGTGAACAAACCTGGATGGCTGAAAATCTTGCCTATGAAACAGATGATAGCAGGCTGGTGTTTGATAATGAGTACAATTTTGCATCAGGCGGAAGGTATTATACCTGGGAAGCAGCTTTGAATGCCTGTCCTGAAGGATGGCGTTTACCTTCCAATGCCGATTGGGAGCAATTGGCGAATTATATCAGCGACACATTCGGTCCCTATCGCCAGGAAGGGACGTATTGGAACGATGTGGCAAAACACCTGAAATCGACCTGGGGATGGATGGAAGAGGGCAATGGTTCCGATGATTTTGGCTTTTCCGCTTTGCCTCTCAGCTCGTGTACAGAATATGGCTGTGAAAATCAATGGCTTGGAAAGGGTGGGGGATGGTGGTGTCTGGATGCAAATGCCAGCAGTGCCTGGAGCCGGGGAATGAATTCCGATAAAAACAGATTGTGGAAAGGGCTTGCGGAAAAAAACAACAGATCGAATATCCGTTGCATAAAAACGGAAAATTTATCATCCCCCTATATCATTACAGATACGGTTACCGATATCAATACTGCTTCAGCTGTTTCAGGAGGACATGTGACATACAACGGTGGAGCCGGGGTTACTTCACGTGGTGTATGCTGGAATAGAAGTGGTAATCCAACGATCCTTGACTCCGTAATTGTTGAAGGTACCGGCCTGGGAAAATTTACATGCCGGTTAGAAAATATTGAACCTGCCACAACCTACTTTTTAAAAGCTTTTGCCGAAAACAGCGAAGGGATATCGTATGGTGAAGAAATGGTTTTTTATACGCTCATCCCAGATTTAGATTCCGGGCAATTTGTTGACCACCGGGATACGACAACCTATAAGTGGGTGGAAATTGGCGAACAGGTATGGATGGCTGAAAACCTGGCTTATAACACCAATACCGGTTGTTGGCCTGATGAAGGCAAAACGCAGTATATTTCTGTCTATGGAAGGTTGTATACCTGGGAAACAGCAACCAAAGTGTGCCCCGAAGGTTGGCACTTGCCAACGGATAAGGAATGGGAGCAACTGGCTCAACATATAAGCAATACCTATGGCCCTTATTCGAATTACAATAACAAATGGAACAAAGTAGGCATGCATTTAAAGTCTTCCACTCTTTGGTGGGATAAGAATGGAATGGATCATTTTGGATTTAAAGCCCTTCCTGGTGGCTTTTACCCCGATGATTATGGCTATGGTATTTTTACCGGTTCCTGGTGGTCGGCAACGGCAAATACGGATGAATCATCCTGGTTCAGAAGGTTAGACCAAAGTGATGCATTTTACCGGGAATCCATAGACAACGGAATGTACTTCAGTGTTCGTTGTGTCAGAGACGAAACTGAATAATATCCTTCGGGGGCAAAGGATAATACCATTTTCACACTGCCTGCTTCAATTATGGTATATCATCAAAAGAGAAATACTGAATTCTTATTGTTGGTTTAGCTTTTCAATTTAATTCTCAGGATCGTATCGATCCGGTGCTGTTTTTCTTTCGGGATATGCAGCAACAACCCGTAATCGGTTTCTTTATAGGTCACATCCTCCCCTCCGTCGAAATAGACAGCGGTTTTAATTTTTTCCGGAAGGGAAGGGATCAGCAGATTTTCTCCTTCGAGGTTCATCAAATGAATAAAGACTATCCCGTCCTTTGCCCGGGTTGTAGCACCCCACTCATGGGGTTTTAAGGGTCCGCTTCTGGTTCCGTAGATTGTTTCCCCGTATCTATTGAGCCACCGGCCCATAGCCATGAGGGTATCTACATTCTCCGGCTGGATTTTTCCATTGGGCATGGGGCCGGTATTGAGAAGGAAGTTGGCTCCGTAGCCTGCTGCTTTGACCATGGTCTGGATCAGTCTTTTTACCGATTTATAATTCTGGTCTTTGATATTGAATCCCCAGGAACCGTTCATGGTTTCACACATCTCGAGGGGCAGTTCCGAAATGGTACCGGTCTGGTTAAATCCCATGGTATTCTCTCCGGGCAGGTCGCGTTCAAACATCTGGAAGTCTTCACCGGGAAAAGGCGCTTTGTGGTGGTTGCTGCCAATCAGGGCCCCCGGTTGCAGTTCATGGATCAGGGCATACGTTTCATCCAGCTGCCAGTCGGCATCCCACTGGTCCCACATGCCGTCGAACCAGATGCCTCCGATCTCCCCATAATTTGTAAGCAATTCCGTGAGCTGGGTATTCATATAATCCAGGTAATCATCCCAGTTGCCATGGTCAGGCCGGCCAGTATACCCTTGTCCGGTGTTGCCCCGCGGATAGTAATCGGGATGGTGCCAATCCAATTGCGAATGGTAGAAAAACAGCTTGATTCCCTGTTTGTCGCATTCGTCTTTCAACATTTTTATTATATCCTTCCCGTAAGGAGTGCATTCCACAATATTGTAATCGCTGATGCCTGAATCGTACATGGCAAATCCATCATGATGCTTGCTGGTGATGGTAATGTACTTCATTCCGGCTTTTTGAACCATCGACACCCATTCGGCCGGATCGAAGTCCACCGGATTGAAAAACGAAGGCAGTTTTTCATATTGATGGATGGGTATTTGCTTCTGGTTCATGATCCATTCGGCAATTCCCAGATCCCCACCTCCGGCCAGTACCGAATAGACCCCCCAGTGAATGAATAAGCCAAATTTGGCATCCTGAAACCACTCCCGGTTCCGGAGATTCTCCTCTGAAGGCCGATAACCGGACTGAGCCGTTACAGTCAGGGAAGAAACATACAAAAGCAAAAATGTGGTAAATACTGTTCTTTTCATCTGTGCATAATTATTTTAAAATATTGTAGTAGAGTTCATTAAAAGTAGCAGATTTTTGATCTGCAATAAACCCATAAAACTGACAGGCAACCATTCATAGCCCTCTTGTGACTGGTAATCAACCTCTTATCATATCCGAAATGAAATATTGCCTCCCAGTTTACATATTGAAAGCAAAATACAAATAAATACGGAATTTCATGCTCCGGTATTCGATAAAAACAGGAGATGAAGGGTTAAAATATCTGTCTTTAAGTCCGTATATTTGTTCAATTTGTATGAAAGTGTTATTTTGATTGCTTATTACAGATACCAACCATGATACATAAACTCAGCGGAATATTTGCACCGGTCAATACTCCCTTCACTTCAGACGAGGAAGTGGACTATGAGGGATTAACGCACAATCTGAAGTATTACATCAGCACTGAATTGAGTGGAATACTCCTTTTAGGATCAAACAGCGAATACAAAAGCCTGGATGAAGAGGAAAAAGTAAAAATTCTGGAAACGGCCATAAAAATTGTTGCCGGAAACAAAACGCTGATCGTTGGTGTGATGTACGACAGTTTTTATCATGCCAGAAGATTTATTGAAACATCCAGCCGGTTTCCGATTGACTATCTGATGGTTCAGCCTCCTTTTTATTTCCGGCACAAACTAACGGATGATGATTATTTCAGGTTTTATGCCGATCTGAGTGATATTTCACCCTTTCCCGTTCTTATTTACAATGCTCCGGGATTTACGGGAGTTGACCTTTCTGAGCAGCTCATAAATCGTATTGCCCGACTGAAAAGAATACAGGGCATAAAAGACAGCAGCAAAACAGAGAAAAAACTGAGCAAGGAGTTGGCTGTATTAACCGGAACGGTAACCACACTTTACGACATGCTTGAAAAGCAGGCAACGGGAGGAGTGGTATCCCTTGCCAATTTTATTCCCTGGCTGCCTGTAAAAATTTTCAACGAATACAGGAACGGAAATAAAGAGCAGGCAAAAGTCCTTCAGGAGGTTGCGGTTGAACTCAACAGATCTGTATCGGGGAAACATGGGGTTGCCGGCGTAAAAGCTGCGATGGATGCAGCCGGATTGATTGGAGGTGCATTGAGAAGGCCTTTACAGAAACTGCCTCCGGGAGAGCAGAATAAAATCAGCATGCTGATCAAAGAGTACAGGCATGAAAAACAATAAAATTCTGGCAATTGATGTAGGAACTACTTCCTTAAAGATGGGGATTTTCAGTACATCACTCCACAGGGAAGATTTTTATGAACAACCCTATCAGGTAAATATCTTTGCAGATGAAAAGGCAGAAATAGATCCTGAGGTATGGTGGGCAGCCATTGTCAAAGGCTGCAGATCATTTGGAAATAAACGTAAGGAGGTCAGCCTGGTTTCCTTTTCAGTCACCAGTCCCGGCCTGGTAGCAATGGACCGCCAGGGAAGGGCGCTGACCAAAGCGATTCTTTTCCTGGATCAGCGTTCACACCAACAGGCTTCCCGCATTATAAAAACCATCGGAAAAGAGACACTGCTCGAAAAAGCAGGGAACCTGCCTGCATCCGGAGGTTCTTCGCTGAGTTCTATTCTCTGGATCAGAGACAACCTGCCGGAAGTGTATAAGAAAACCTATAAATTCGGACATACCAACACATATCTCATCCATAAGCTGACAAAACATTGGGCCATCGATCCTTCCACCACTTCCATAACCGGGTTATACAATACCAAGAAGAATGACCTTACATGGAACGCCGATTTTCTGGAAAGACTTTCCCTGCCGGAAGAAAAACTCCCAGATTTATACCCGTCGTTTCAGGAAGTAGGGGAGATCACCAATGATGTTTCGGCTCTGTTGGGATTACCCCCTTCATGCAAAGTGTTGTGTGGAGGCAATGACGCAGTACTTTCAGCCTTCTCCGCCGGACTGAATACTCCCGGTGATATTTTGCACATCTCCGGAACCTGTGATATCATGATGGTTTGCCTCGATAAACCGGTGGGTTCTGCATCGTATAATCTCCGGTCGCACATTTTGCCTGATCGTTGGCTAACCTTGTTCGTACTCAATACAGGCGGGAAATCACTCGAATGGTTTCATTCGGTTTTCTGCAGCGAAATGTCAGCCGATGCATTTTATCTGGAGTATTTACCCGAAGTAATAGAAAAAAAAATAAACGCAAAATGCCCAATGTATGAACCATTCCTGCAGGGGTCCCGGTATAGCACAAAATGGTTGAAAGCCGGTTTTTCAGGCATTGATGTAACCACAACCCGGGATGATTTTCTGATCGCTCTCCTGAAAGGCAATAATTTGTACCTTGCATCACACCTGAAAGAGATTGCAAAAGTCGTAAATCTGAATAAAAGGATAAAAATTACCGGGGGAGCCGTTCAAATTCCCCATATGGATAAAGTCAAACAGAAATGGATCGGAGATTACCATTATACACCCATAGAACAAAGCGCCTTGCAGGGGGCAGCAAAATTAGGAAAGATAGACTATAAACCATTAAAAACATAAGAAGATGCCATTTGTATCAGCAAAAGAAATGCTTTTCAAAGCAAGCAAAGAAAAATATGCAGTAGGTGCTTTCAATATCACCAGTATCGTTCAATTGGAGGCCGTCCTGGAAGCTGCATCGGAAATGAATGCCCCGGTAATTATTCAAACATCGGTTACGCCGGCAAAATTTCTTCAACCAGAGGTCGTGGTGGCAGTGTGCAGGGTGTTGGCCCAATCAGCTACTATTCCCGTTTGTCTGCATTTGGATCATTGTACCGAAGTGTCATTCTGCAAAGAATGTGCAGATCTGGGATATACCAACATCATGTTTGATGGCTCACGCCTTCGTTATGAAGAGAATATAAAACAGACCAGAGAGGTTAGCAATTACTGCCATCAAAAAGGAGACATCACCGTTGAAGGCGAATTGGGAACGGTATCCGGAGTGGAGGATCAGATCAAAGTGGCTGAAGATGAAGCACAGCTCTGCAATCCGGATATTTCAATGGATTTTGTCGAAAGATCGGGCATCGACCTGTTTGGTCCGGCCATCGGAACGGCACACGGAGTGTACAAAACAGAAAATCCGGTGATTGATACCGAGCGGTTATTAAAAATCCATCAAATGCTGAATCAGCCGGAAATAAAAACCCCCCTGGTAATCCATGGCGGCACAGGATTGAAGGAAGAGGTGGTCCGCGAACTGGTAAAAAACGGAGGCGCCAAATACAATGTATCAACCAACCTGAAACATATCCTGATTGACAGTACCTATGAATACATTTCAACCCATCCCGAAGAATACAATCCGGGAAAGATCGACAGCCATGTGAAAAAAGCTACCAAAGAAAGAATCAAATATTGGATTGATTTACTCGGAAGTACCGGAATGGCTAAATAGTATTCATTCTGTGAAAAAACACAGCTTTAATTTACAATTTTTATATGAGACAGTTAAAAGCGATCTTCTTTGATATGGACGGGACCATCATGGATACCGAAAAAGATGGTCACCGGGTAGCCTTTAATCAGGCCTTTTCGGAATATGGGATTCCTGTAGAATGGACAGTCTCCAAATACCATGCGTTGCTGCAGATAGCAGGGGGTAAAGAACGCATGAAATATTACTTTCAGGAAGAAGGGAAAGAATACCTTCCCGAAGGAACTTCGTTGCCGGATCTGATACCCCAGTTGCATCAGCTGAAAACCAAGCGGTATATCTCACTCATTGAAAATGGCGATCTGCCGTTAAGACCCGGTATCCATCGTCTGATGAAAGAAGCAAACAAAAGGAACCTATTCGTCGGTATCTGCACCACATCAAACGAAAAGGCTGCCAAAGCAGCTATTGATTCATTGCTGAACGGTATTAAAATTGATCTTCTCCTGGCCGGGGATGTCGTCAGCCGTAAAAAGCCGGATCCGGAAATCTATCAGCTTGCCTTACAAAAAATCAACATGCCACCCGATGGAGTAATCGTTATTGAAGATTCTGAAAACGGAGTGAGGGCTGCAAAAAGTGCAGGATTGAAAGTATTGGCTACCGTGAATGAATATACCCGGAATGAAGATTTAAGCCTCGCCGATGCGGTGGTAACCAGCCTGGGAAATCAACAGGAAAAAACAGAGGTTCTGTCGGGTTCTTTAAATCTGGGAAACAGGCAGATGATTAACTGTGACGACCTGGATGCATTGCTTACCCAATCGAATGATGTTTGAAACTACAAAAAACAATACGAATTCAATAAAATTTATATACCATATAGCTTATTAACTATCAATCATATTGCATTGAACGTAACGAAAATCGAAAATGCAGACGCATGAAACGAGCCTATAATTTTCGCATCTTTTTTACACAAACAGAGGGTCAAATTTTATGCGGGATTTATCGTTACCTTTGCAGATAAATCAATTGGTGTACGAGAAAAATTTTTACTTTTTGTGTTATTTACGTATGAAGAAGTGGATGTTTCTTTTGATTCCGTTCCTGGCATTTTTCTTTCATGTGCATGCAGGAGAATGGGTTTCAATGAATGAAAGCTGGAAATTTACCAAAGGCAATCCTTTGGGTGCAGAGGCAACGGATTTCGATGATTCCCAATGGGAACGGGTAACGATCCCTCACGACTGGGCCATTGCAGGTCCCTTTCAGGAAGAGGAGATGGGATTTACCGGTAAATTGCCCTGGAGAGGAGAGGGGTGGTACCGGAAAAAATTCAATCTGAAAGCTGCAAGCCGGGGAAAAATCGTTTATATAAAGTTTGATGGAGTTATGGCATTCCCAACGATTTATGTAAACGGGAAACGGGCAGGCAGGTGGGATTACGGATACAATTCTTTTTACCTTGATATCACCGGCTTAATAAAATCAGGGGAAGAAAACACCCTTGCAGTGCATGTAGATACCAGAAAACATGGAAGCCGCTGGTATCCAGGGGCCGGCATTTACCGGAAAATGGAAATGATGGTAACGGATAAGGTTCACAAAGAAATCTGGGGAACCTATATCACAACTCCCAAAATCACTTCAACCTATGCCGATGTTCGTATCCTGGATAACGTTTTGAATCAATATGATGCGGAAAAACAGGTTACCGTTGAATCCATTGTTGTCAGTCCTGATGGAAATGAGGTGGTTAAATCGGAATCCTCGCATAAAATACAACGCGGAGGTTCCCGGGAATTTGACCACTGGATGACGGTGCCTTCCCCTGAAATCTGGGATGTGGATCATCCGGCGGTATACCGTGTGGTTACCAACGTAAAAGTGGATGGAGAAATCGTTGATTCCAGTGTCACACCCTTTGGATTCAGAACCTTTGAATTCACTTCCGATGACGGGTTTTTCCTGAATGGCAAGCATTTTCATATAAAAGGAGTCAATCTTCACCACGACCATGGTCCTCTGGGAGCTGCTTTTAACAAACGATCCATGGAACGGAAACTGGAGATCATGAAAGAAATGGGGTGCAATGCCATCCGGACCAGCCACAATGTTTGTGCCCCGGAACTGCTTGATTTATGTGATACAATGGGATTTATTGTCTTCAATGAAGCTTTTGACAAGTGGGACGATAAAGCCGATATCACGAAGGAAACAGATTTCTATGAATTCGGGGAACGGAATCTTAAGAATTTTGTGATTCGAGACCGGAACCATCCGTCGGTCATTCTCTGGAGTGTCGGAAACGAGATGGGCGATGTGCAAAGTAATTCCAATTATGGGTTGCAAAAGCTCGCAGCCATGGTAGGTTTTGTGAGGAAATACGACATTACGCGTCCTGTGACCATTGCCTGTGACCAGGATCACCATGCCCGGTGGCAGCATTTCGATTATTACGATGTTCATGCCTGGAATTATGGACAACGCTGGGAACCGGCCCGCAAGATGGATCCCTCCAAAGCAGTCATTATCAGTGAATCCGCATCAACCGTCAGCACTCGTGGGTTTTATGAACTTCCTTTGCCTGAGAAAAAAACCGCATTTACCCAATCGAATCAGGTCAGTTCCTATGATCTGCATGCTCCGGAATGGGCAGAGATCGCCGATGACGATTTCATGTGGCAGGAAAACGCTTCCTACATAGCCGGTGAATTTGTATGGACCGGTTTCGATTACCTGGGAGAGCCAACACCCTATATGACTTCCCGGAGTTCCTATTTCGGAATCGTTGATTTATGCGGAATTCCTAAGGACCGCTTCTTTTTGTACCAGAGCCACTGGCGACCTGATCATGATATGGTCCACATCCTGCCTCACTGGAACTGGGAAGGATACGAAGGGAAAAATGTACCGATATTTGTCTACACCAACGGCGATGAAGCGGAATTGTTCCTGAATGGAAAGTCCCTGGGCAGGAAATCCAAAAATCCAAAATCGGATGTATCCATCGAAAGATACCGGCTAATGTGGCTGGATGTGGTTTATGAACCCGGTACATTAAAGGCAATTGGGTATAAAAATGGAAGAAAGGTAGGGGAAGCCATCGTAAAAACAGCCGGGGAACCATCTTCCATAAAACTTACCCCCGATCGGAGAGAAATTAACGCCACCGGTAATGATCTGAGTTATGTGCTGGTTGAAGCTTTCGATCGGGAGGGAAAGGGTTGTCCGCTGGCTGATGATCTGATTCATTTTGAAATAAAAGGACCGGGAGCCATTGCTGGTGTCGGAAACGGAAACCCGCAATCCCACGAACCCTTTTTAGCGGATCACCGCAAACTGTTCAACGGAAAAGCCATGCTGATCATCCGGTCCGTAAAAGGCAAAACCGGAAATATTGAAGTAACCGCTGCTGCAGACAAGCTGAAAGGAGATCAGGTAACCATCCTGAGTAAATAGATTAATACTGGTACTTAAAACAAATCTCGGTAAGGAAAAAAAAAGAAAGTAGTAATAACCAGAACAACTCTTCGTTTTACTTCAGTTGTTAACACCAAGATACATCATTATCATTGGCTTTGTGCAAGTGAAAACCTGTCCTAAGAATGTGGGGAGTTAATACACTCTCGCTGTTCCCGGTTAATCGAGAGCAGGGGGGAGTCAACACAATTAGCCATTGTGGTTTTTGGGTTTTTTGATTTTCGAGACCAACCCATCAATGTGCGCAAAAGAATGTGATCTAATTGAATTTCACACAGGATATAATGCGGAGAGTGAGGGATTCGAACCCCCGGTCCCGAAAAATCAGGACAGCAGATTTCGAGTCTGCCCCGTTCGACCACTCCGGCAACTCTCCGTATCAGAGGGCGAAATTAAAAAAATTTCTTTATCCGTTCATCAACATGGAACCTTAATTACCGGGAAAACGCAGCCTCCTGTTCATGTTACGGAATATTCCTATATTTATCCTTCAAATTCTGAATGATGAAAAATAGATACCTAATACCTGTTGCACTACTCCTGTCCATGAATGCAGCTGCCCAGAGCGGTTCCCTTGTTGCACAAGATGCCGTGGTTCAAAAAGCCGGTTCAGGATTTCTTTTCACGGAAGGACCCGCTGTAGCGACCAACGGACAGGTATATTTCACCGATCAGCCCAACGATAAAATATACCGATGGGATGAAAAAAGAGGCATTTCCCTCTATCTCGAGGATACAAGACGCGCTAACGGATTGTATTTCAATCACAAAAAACAGCTGGTAGCCTGTGCCGACCTCTACAATCAACTGGTAATATGGGATAAAAATAAAAAGATGCATGTCGTTTTTGACGGTTTGTATGAAGGGAAACACATCAATGCCCCCAACGATCTTTGGATTGCCCCCAACGGAGGCATCTATTTTTCCGATCCCTATTATCACCGGAGCTGGTGGCCCGAAGGACACGAAGAAATCCAGGATGTCAGAGGAGTTTATTACCTTTCTCCTGAAGGAGAAATAAAACGGGTCATCGATGATTTCAAACAACCCAACGGATTGATCGGTACTCCGGATGGAAAAACATTGTATGCGGCAGACATAAACGACAGAAAAATCTGGAAATACGATATCCAGCCGGATGGGAGTCTGACCCATAAAACATTGTTTGCTTCCAAAGGATCGGATGGAATGACCATGGATCAGGCAGGAAATGTTTACCTTACTTCGGGAAAAGTGTGGATTTATTCGCCTTCAGGGGAACGAATTCATGAAATCGAAGTCCCCGAAGCACCGTCCAACCTCTGCTTCGGAGGCAAAAAAAGAAACATTCTTTTCATAACCGCCAGGACCTCCGTATATACCCTTTCCATGAAAACCCGGGGGGTAGATTGAAAAGAATGGGCACTCTGAAGCAACAGAAGCAATGTGTGTACAGGGTTATTGGCTTTTTATCAGAGCGTAGAGGGCAAAGGATGCCAGCCAGTGTGCACCGGCATATTCACCGGAATCCATTTTTTCATAGCTGTAGGCAAAATGTTTTACAGCCAGGTTTTTCATTTTTTTGTTCCCAAGGTATTTCCCTATTTCAAACAGGCACCAGGCCCGGCTGAAGTTCAGTCCGTCAAGATGTGCCAGTTTCCCATCGCTACGGTCAGAGACGGCTGCTGTTTCCAGAAAACGTTCCGGTGCTTCCCTAAAACCGGGTAAAAATTGATCCAGCCACACAATAAACTCCTCTTGTGACAAAATCTTATGCATCAACGATGCTTCCTGGAGGCAGGGTGAGAAGAAGTCAAATCCTCCGGGCTCCCAGGATATGGGACAGCTTACATCATCCAGAAAATACTCCCTGGCTTTTTCTTCCAGCTTTGCAGCTAATACCGGATCATATTTCCTGGCATAATCCCAGGCAAACGACATCGCAAAAGAGGTATTTGTATGCTCCCCGACACGAATAGGGTAATTCAGCTTATCCAGGAACTCTGAGAACTTACCGGAAATCAAATGAACCAGGGGTAGCAAAGTTGCATGCAGAGCGGATGCTTCCGGACCATCCCATTCGCTGAGAACTTCCGCCAGTTTAAGAAGCCAGGCCCAACCATAGGTCCTCTCAAAATCCTTATTGTGCTCATCCTGAAAATACGCAATTTCCCTGCGGATGTTTTCCGGAGTAATAAGGGATTTTATTTTTTTTATAATCTCCTCTTTGAGGGAAAAATCCGGGAACTCCTTCAGAATGGTGATGAGGGTCCAATGGCCGTGAACCGATGAATGCCAGTCGAAACAACCATAAAACGCAGGGTGAAGTTCCCGTGGGGGAGCAAGATAACTGTCGTCACCCAGAACCTGCCCCGGTTTATTGGGATATTCCCGGTCAATGCAATCAAAGGCAAACTGATAAAGATACGCTGCCTTATTCCTGTCAAACGAAAGCTCCTGACCATAGAGAGGGAATACGGGCATAAGAAAAAAAAGAATCAGAATACGATACCGTACTTTCATGATTTACCCTTTTGTTATTTCATCCGAAACCCATGTTTTTTTCAGAGTAAAAGAGAAGATCGAACCTTTTCCTTCGGTGGATTCAACATGGAGGGTTCCTCCAAGAATCCGGGCTATTTCTTTGCTGATCGCTAATCCCAGACCCAATCCGCCGTATTTGCGTATGGAAGAATCATCAACCTGACGAAACTGTTCAAAAATAATATCTTTTTTGTCTTCCGGTATACCCACACCGGTATCGATTACCTTGAACAAAACATCCGTTGACTCAATCTCCACCAGCAGGGTGATGGATCCCCGGACCGTGAATTTCACTGCATTCTTCAGGAGGTTGGTCAGCAGTTGAATCAATTTTGTTTTATCGGTGTAGAAGCATGGATTTCCGGTGGGTTTCACCATTTTGAAGGCAATCTCTGTTTTCTGCTGGTTTTGTAACTCAAAAAGAACCAATTGTTCCAGCGAAACAAGGATTTCAGACAGGGTAAATTTTTCCCTTACAATCGTAGGCTCCTTGGTTTTAAGCAGAGAGATGGCAAAAATATCTTCAATAATGGCCAGCAACTTGTTTCCGCTTTCGTTTATGATCCGGCTCATTTCCTTGATTTCATTGGGGCTGACAGGTCCGTTGAGCATTTCGCTGAATCCGATGATTGCATTCAAAGGAGTGCGTAATTCATGAGACATGGTTGCCAGGAAAGTTGATTTCAGACGGTCGCTCTCTTCTGCCATTTCCTTTGCCCTTATCAGGGCATCCTCGGCTTTTTTTTGTTTGGATATATCCACAGCCAAACCTCTGAGACCAACTGTTTTGCCGTTTTTGATGATTTTATTTGCCGAGGTTTGGATCCATATCAGCTCACCGCTTCGGGTTTTTACCCTGAACTCATTGGGTGCCATCCGGTTCTTGGATAGCAAATTGTTGAGCTTGGTTTTTGTGATCTCAACATCTTCAGGATAGATCAGATCAAAAAACGATTTTCCCGTATAGTAGCAATCGCTATATCCCGTAAGGTTTTCAATAATCGGACTAATATAGGTTATTATTCCTTCAAGATCGATCTCAAAGAGTACATCATTGATATTTTCTACCAGGTTCTGGTATTTTTCCTTGCTTGCTTTGAGTTCTGTTTCCATGTTCTTGCGGCGGGTAATATCCAGCAAAGAGGCTATGGTCTGATTGGTTCCGGGTATTAAATCCACCGTAAGCAAGATTCTTCGTAATTCTCCGTCGTGTCTGCGAAAGGTAAACTCATAGCTGGTTGGAACCTCCTTTTCTTTCTTTTGTCTTCTACGTTGGTATTCAATCATCCGGCTTTTATCGGGTTCCGGAACAAATTGCATCCATTTATAAACCCCTTCCACTTCTTTCTTCGAAATGCCACTTAACTCTTCAAACTTACTGTTAACAAGCGAAATGAATCCATCCGCATCGATAATCATGGTAGTCGTTCCGGTATTTTCGAAAATAGCACGATAGAGATTTTCACTTTCGATAATTGCTTGTTGTATTTTTTTTGATTCCGTGATATCCCTGCTTATCACAATAAAATGCTCAATGTCCCCCTTTTCATTTTTTAGCGCAGACACCGAGATTACTTCCCAGTAAGGATCCCCGTTTTTTCTTTTGCTGATGATCTCATCCCGGAATACCTTTTTGTTTTTTATTTCATCCCTTATTTTCTCCAAAAAAGAATGATCGTAGTTTTCTGATTGTAAGATTTGTGCTTTTTCACCGACAACCTCTTCTTTTTTGTATCCTGTGATTTCTTCAAATGCGGGATTCACATACTGGATTATTCCCGATGCATCGGTAATAAGCAAAGAAACGGGAGCCTGATTGATGGCCTGGTAAAGAAGTTTCAGCTGAACCCCGGATTGTTTTTTGATCAAATTCAACTCTGTTTCTGCCTGCCGGACTTTCCGTTTTTCCTTTTTCAGAATAAAAGCTTTTTCCATTGCTTCCGGCAGGCGATGAAGGCGGTCTTTGACCACATAATCCCAGGCTCCCAATTGGATACATTCAGCGGCAGTTTCTTCGGTTAACGTTCCTGTAACGATGATAAAAGGAATCAGGTTGTTGTACTCCCGGGCTATTTTTAATGCATCCAACCCTGTAAATTGCGGTAGATTGTAGTCGCTAAGAATGATATCCGGGTGAAATTCCTTCACGGCCTTTTTGAAATCCTTTTCCGTAATCACCCATTTGAAAAGGAATGCATAATCCATACGGGTTTTCAGCATCCGCTTAATGAATTCGACGTCAATCTCTACATCCTCCAGGATTAAAACCTTCAAAGGTTCCATGCGTTACAAGGTTTCGAAAACGGAATCGTTGATACCCGAATTGATTTCTATGGATTTGGTTTCCATTTCAAGTACCTGGGGACCCAGTGACTGAACCGATTTGAAAGGATACAAAACTCCTTCGATTTCCCGATAGTCACTGTAGGTTGTGGTAACGGTCATCGGTCCCTGTTGGGTTACAGACTGTAACTTCAATCCGGTTTCCTGATCGTAAGCATCGGTAGTGCTCATTCCCGTGGACAGGGTCATTTTAACTTTCCAGACCTTTTTCCCGTTCACCTCTCCGGAACCGGTCAGTTCCGCAGTAATTCCAAGTTCATCCAGGTTCAACTCCGGATGAAGAGTTGCCTCTATTCTCATGGCTTCCAGATCGCTATCTGTCAGCTCCTGTTCTCCCATCGGACTTTTCACCCGTCCTTTCACCCCGTCAAAAATTTGCTTGGATAATACCTGATCCCCCATTTTTGTTTCCACACAAATTTTATTGGGTGCTTTCTGGCTTGTGACTATTTCAATGTTCATCCCCTGCATAACCGCTCCGTAGGTTATCCGGATATCATTAACCTTCAGCAGATTCTCCTTGCCTCCAATGGCTTTGATATAGGCAAGAATTACATCGTGAGCTGTAATGCTGGAAGGAATTTCAGCTGCTTTTACAGGACGTCCGTAATAATCAAATTCTTCCACGGTTCCCTCTTTTGAGAATCGAACCATGGTTTTGGATAATTCCTGGGCATCCCCCACGGCAATGATATTCGCATTCTCTGGTTTGAGGTATTTACGGGCCATAGCCTGAACATCTTCCGGTGTCACCTGGCTGAGTTTTTTCAGGTAGGTGGCATAATAATCCTGAGGTAATTGATATTTTTCAATATTGAGGGCGAAACCGGCTATGGTTTCTGGTCTTTCCAGGGACCGGGCAAAGGAGCCTGTCATTCGATTCTTCACCTGTTCAATCATTTCAGATGCCACCCTTTCGTTGGTCATCCGCTTCATTTCGTACAGTACTTCCTGCATAGCCGTATCTGTTGCAGTTCCTTTCACTTCAGCCGAGGCATTGAATGATCCGGTCAACTTATCGGCAGATAGCGTTGAATAGGCTCCATACGTGAAAGCTTTGTCTTCCCGCAAATTGGCATTGAGGCGTGAAGAGAGGCTTCCCCCTCCCAGCACAGAATTCATAACACTCGCTTTAATGGCATCCGGATTCCCGGGTTTGAATTGCAAAGGATAACTGACCATAATAACCGATTGTACCGCTCCGTCACGATTGCCAATCACAACCCTCGGACTGCTATTCAGTGCCGGTAAATCATACAAATGAACTGGAACCTCTCCTTGTTGCCAGTTCCCGAAATATTGCTCAGCCTGGCTTTTTGCTTCTTTTAAGGTAATGTCTCCAACCATGATAAGATAGGCTGCACTGGGTTTGAAGTAGCTTTGATAATAATCCACACATTTTCCCCGGGTAATCTTTTCAATGGATCCTTCAGATACAACCTCTCCGTACGGATGGTTCACACCGAAGGTAACTACCGAATTGATATTGGAAGCTATGGAAGAAGCATCGCTTTTTGAGGCCTGAATGGCAGAAATATTTTGTTTTTTCAGTTTTTCCAGTTCCTCTGCCGGAAAGGAAGGATGCAGCAGTACATCGCTCATTATTTCCAGAAAATCATCGCTGAACTTTTTTAATACAGATCCGGAAATTCCGGTTGAGTAGGTATTCAAGGAAGCACCGATAAAATCTACGGCTTCATCAATTTCAGCTTTGCTGCGGTTGGTTGTTCCGGCTCTGAGAAGACTCCCTGCCAGGCTTACATAACCTGCCTGTTCTCCTTCCATCACAGGATCGATATCGAGCGACAGCTGATAGGTAACTTTGGGAATTTTATGGTTTTCGACTACAATGACTTTCAATCCGTTGTCCAGTGTGAATCGTTCATAATCCCCAATCTGGATCTCCGGAGCCGGTCCTGGTTTCGGACGAATACTCCGGTCAAGTTGAGCCTCTGCACAAAAAACAATGAGGATGAATAAAAAAGGTAATATACTTCGTTTCATGGGTTTATTTTTTTACGTTATTCATTGGAGGATTCATTTTGTGCCGATTTTGGCAGATAATACAAAACCACGCGGTTGTCTTTTCGGAAGTAATCGTTTGCAACCCGTTTGAGGTCTTCCTGAGTTACGGCAAGGTAACGATCCAGGTCGGTGTTGATCCGGTTTGCATCCTTGAAATAGGTATAATTCTCAGCCAGTATGCTTGCACGGTTTGCAAGAGTTGCATTCTGGGTTACAATCTGGTTTTCCACCTGATTTTTTAATTTTTGAAATTCTTTTGGGGGAATGAGGTTTTTCTGGACCTTTTCAATTTCCTGATCCATGGCATTCTCCAGGTCCTTGCAATCGAGTCCGATATTGGGAAGGGCCAGAGTAATCACCAATCCCGGATCTTCAAAAGGCAGAGGTATGGCAGCAACCTCAAGAGCCAGCTGCTGTTCATCGACCAGGGATTTGTACAACCGGGAACTTTGCCCTGAGGCCAATAACTGACTCAACATTTCAACGGCATAAAAATCATCGGTCCCCATAGCCGGTATGTGATAAGCCTGAATAACAGCAGGCAACTGGATATTATCGTAAACAGTATCGCGAATCTCCTCGTATTTGATCTCTTCCACAACCGTCGGACGGTAGATCTCTCCTTCAGAGGGCGGAATATCGCTGAAATATTTCCCGGTTAGTTCTTTTGCCTCATTGAAATCCAGATCGCCTGCCAATATCAGCACTGCATTGTTGGGAACATAGAAAGCATCGTAGAATTCCTTAAACTCCTCATCTTTCGCAGCTCTGATATGTTCAGCATCTCCGATGGTTGCCCATTGGTAAGGATGTTTTGTGAAAGCCCGGCGCAGGATCTCAGGCAACAAGGACCCGTAAGGACGGTTGTCATAATTTTGTTTTTTCTCTTCAATAACCACTCCTTTCTGAGTAGCAATGCCTATGGAATCGACCCTCGCATGGAGCATACGTTCCGATTCAAGCCATAATCCCAGTTCCAGCTGATTGGATGGAAGGATTTCATAATAGTAGGTGCGGTCGTTGCTGGTATTCGCATTCAATGTACCTCCGGCATTTTCCACGATTTTATCGTATTCAAAGCGCTTGATGTGTTGGGTTCCTTCAAACATCAAATGCTCAAAAAAATGGGCAAATCCGGTTCGCTCCGGATTTTCATTCTTGGAACCTACATGATACATCAGGGAAACAACAACAATGGGCACGGTGTGGTCTTCATGTACAATGACATGCAATCCGTTGGGCAGATCAAATTCCTGGAAATCAATCTTTTCTGCAACAGCATTTCCCCCGGGGAAACACAACCAGATCACAATTAAAAAGAATAAGAGTTTTTTCATAGTTGGGTGTTTGTGTAATTATGGGTTAAATATAAGAATTAATTGCTTACATTAAGGAAAATTTTATCGTCATGGATATGGATGATTTGTTGAAAAAAGCCGCTGAACAAATCCAAAGATCAACCTATACAATGGCCTTTACGGGTGCCGGCATTTCCGTTGAAAGCGGAATTCCTCCTTTCAGGGGAAAAAACGGCCTGTGGAATAAATACGATCCTCATGTGCTCGATCTGGATTATTTTTTTGAGGATCCGGAAGGCTGCTGGCTCACAATCAGAGAAATCTTTTACGATTTTTTTGCAGAATCACACCCCAATGCAGCCCATAGGATACTGGCCGAAATGGAAAAAAAAGGCATGCTACAAACCATCGTAACACAAAATATTGACAACCTCCATTATGAGGCTGGAAGTAAATCGGTCTGGGAGTTTCATGGGAATTCCAAACAATTGAAATGCCTGCATTGTGGAAAAATAATCCCGGTAAAAAGCATCAACCTGAAAGAACTTCCTCCCCGTTGCCCCGAGGATCACACGGTACTAAAACCGGATTTTACCTTTTTCGGAGAAGGCATCCCCCCCGAGGCCTATGAACATGCTTTTATCGCAGCCAAAAAAAGCGAAGTCTGCATAATCATCGGATCCACAGGTGAAGTTGTTCCTGCCTCCCTGGTACCCCTTACAGCCTGGGAATACGGAGCCAAAATTATCGAGATTAATCCAGAGAAATCGCACTTTACCAACCAGATAACCGATATCTACCTGCAGGGAAGGGCAGGAGCAATCATGGAAAAACTTGGTCAAATGATTTTCTAATGTGGAGTCCTTTCAACCTTCCTGAACCGGATTCATAAAAAATTCACAAAGAATTAAACAGAAACAGAGCCTGTAGAACCCTGTATTTGAATTCGTTATAAAGAAACAATGGATAAATGGTGTCAGTATAAGAGAATTAAAACAAGTGCAAAACGTTAAAAAACAACATTTAAAGTATATTTGCACTTCGAATGGTTGTAAACAAAAAAGAGATGAAACTACTTGAAGGTAAAACAGCGCTAATTACCGGTGCATCACGCGGTATCGGCAAAGCAATCGCCCTGAAATTTGCTCAGGAAGGATGCAACATTGCGTTTACCGACCTTTTCGATGACGAAACAATGAAAGCAACGGAAACCGAACTGGCAGATCATGGAATCCGGGCCAGGGGGTATGCCTCGGATGCCAGTCGTTTCAGCGATACTGAAAAGGTGGTATCCAGGATCATCGAGGATTTCGGAACCGTGGATATCCTGGTCAACAATGCCGGAATAACCAAAGACAACCTGCTGATGCGTATGACAGAAGAGCAGTGGGATGCCGTAATAAACGTAAACCTTAAGTCGGCATTTAATTTTACCAAGGCAGTCCAGAAAACGATGCTTAAAAACAGGAGGGGATCCATCATTAACCTGAGTTCCGTGGTCGGTGTAAGCGGAAACGCCGGTCAGGCCAATTATTCCGCATCCAAAGCAGGATTGATCGGTTTTACCAAATCGGTAGCCCGCGAATTGGGTTCCCGGGGAATTCGTTCCAATGCAATTGCTCCGGGTTTTATTATCACCGAAATGACAGCCAAAATATCGGAAGAAGCACGGAAAACCTGGGAAGCCTCAATTCCCATGAAACGGGGAGGTACCCCTGAAGAAGTAGCCGGAGTAGCTACTTTTCTCGCATCCGACTTGTCTTCCTATGTGAGCGGACAGGTCATCCAGGTCTGCGGGGCAATGCTTACCTGAACAATCAGGATACTATTTCGTTAAAATAGTAAAAATTTCTGCTTCCGGTTCTAACCCCGACTTAGCCTGGACTATTCATAAATTTTAAAAAATATGAATAAAGCTCAGGTTAACCCCGACTTAGATGAAGTTAAACTTTGGAAGAAAGTTTTACTGAATC